>NZ_AUWQ01000086.1 GCF_000455205.1 Mycobacterium sp. UM_CSW
CGCATCGTCGTCGGCGCGAGTCACTGCTGCTCCCGTTTGATGTAGTCGTAGAACGCCCTCATCTCGGGTGGGACGTAGGCGATTTCCAGATACGGCACCCCCGCCTGCGGCGCCGACACGTAGGCGAACTTGATGCCGCCGGGCATCACGCCCTGCTGCACGACCGGCGCCCCCTTTGCCGCGGCCTCCGCCAGGAAGGCGTCGAATCCCTCGGGGCTCGGCGCTTCGGTGCAGATGTGGTGCAGGCCGGGCGGCGATTCGCGCAGAAAGTCACTATAGATGTTCTCCCCGCGGACCGGTGAGATCAGCTCCAGCTGCATGTCCCCGAGATAGCTCAGCGAGATGCTGGCGACAAAATCGGCGGGCCGGCCGAGGTAGCTGCAGCTATCCGGGGCAAAGTGCACCTCGGGTATCCGCACCCACTTCCGAACGCCTAATAGGCCGGTGAGGGCGGTTTCGGTGGCATCCAGGTCGGGGGTGACCCAGGCGATCTGCGTCGGCGATTGGGTGGGAAGGGTCATCGTCTCGCAGGATAGCCCAGCCGGTCGGCCGCCAGAAAGGGCGCGGGAGGACTTTGCCGTACGCGGCCCCGTCGGCCACCCGGCGACGCGATGAACACGTTCTAATTCGGCGGCTCAGTGCTGGGTCAGCACGTCCACCAGCAGCCGCATCTGTGTGTCGAACACCGCCGCCGGGTCGGTCAGGGTGTCGGTGCCGTATTGCCCGAACACCTCCAAACTGATGGCGCCCAGGACGCCCGCCCACAGCAGGAAGCACTTGGCGATCACCAGGTCGTCTCCCGGAAATCCGAACTCGTCGCGAATGCGTCCGAAATCCGACGACATCGGTTGCGGTGCAAGATCATTCGTCAAACGGATGTCTCCGGTCGCGATGCCCGCCGCCACCGCGTCAAAGAGGGCACCCACCACGCGGGTGCCGGCCGGGACGGTGCGCTCGGCGGGCGCGTGATACCCAGGCACTGGGCTGCCGTACAGCAGCGCCCAGCGGGCGGGATCGGCCACGGCCCACTCCCGCGCCGCCCGTGCGATGGCGATGACGTCGTCGCTCCACGCCTCGCCCGCTGTCTCCCGGGCCCGGTCCACGGTGTCGGCCAGGTCGGTATAGGCGTCCACCACCAGCAGGGTCAGCAGCTCGTCGCGGCTGGCCACGTATCGATACACCGCCGAGGACACCATGCCCAGGTCGCGGGCGATGGCGCGCACCGACAGCCCGGCGGCGCCCCCCTCCACCAGTTGGCGGCGGCCGAGTTCGATGATTCGCGCCTCGATCTGCTCCCGCGATTCCTGGCGTTTGCCCACGCGGCCAGTCTGACACAACCGAGAACACCGCTCTTGCTTTTTGGCGGCGCCTGTGGCAGCGTGTGCCGCATAGAGAGCACCGCTCTCGGATCCCGTGAGAGAGGACGCACCATGGCCACGCGCTACGAACAACCGAATCGGGTGGCCCGCGCCGCCAACGCGGTGATCCGCTCGCTCGCCGAGCTGGGCATCAGCATCGCCGGGACCCGTGCCCTGCACGTCCGGGGCCGCAAGAGCGGAAAACCGCGCGTGGTGGTGATCAACCTGCTGACGATCGACGGCGTCGACTACCTGGTCTCACCGCGCGGCAACACGCAGTGGGCCCGCAACGTGCGGGCGGCGGGCGTCGTCGAGGTGGGCCCCCGCTGGCGCCGGCGGCGCGCTCGAGTCAGCGAGGTGGCCGATGCGGCCAAGCCCGAAGTCCTGAGGCGCTACCTGGGCCGCTGGTATTGGCAGGTGAAGGACTATGTCGGCGGCTTGACGCCGGATTCCACCGACGAGCAGCTGCTCGCCGGGGCGCCCTCGATTCCGGTGTTCGTGCTCGATCCCGCCGGCTGACTTATCGGGGGTTGGGCGGCGACGCCCCGAGGTCCTGGCGGACCTGGTCCGAGGTGGCCCGCCACGACACCGCCGCGGGCAGATCGCCCCAGACGCTGTTGAAGATCCCGACGATCTCCCCCGGGCCGCCGGCGGGTGCCAGGTACACCGGTCCCCCGGAATCGCCCCGCTGGCTCTGGACACCGTGCGACATGGTGAACCATCCGTTGTTGACGCTCTCGACCGTCCCGCAGGTCTCACCCGTGACCACGCCGAAGTGGCACACGGCCTGGCCCGGCTGAAGCGCCAGGGAGGGGTTGGATTCCAGCGGCCGCCCGCCCGGCAGGACGTTGTTGGCCGTGACCCCGCTGTCCAGGACGATCGCCTCGTAGTCGTTGATCGTCTGATCGGTGGCCACGGTGGTGCCGCTGGGCGTGTTGTCGCGGAACGTGGCCTGACGCCCGATGACGTTGTGTTCGCGGTCGTAGACGACGCCGCTGCCGCGGCAATGCCCCGCGGTGAACGCGATCTTCAGGGCAGGGTCTACGTAGGCCAGGGTGCACAGGCGATTGTCCTGGTGGATTTCCATCCCCGGAAAGACGACTGGGGGGTCCGCCTTGGCGGGCAGGGGCGGCAGCCACGATGCGACTGCCACGACGGAAGCCGAGGCGGCGAAGGCGTGCAGTGCCAGGCGGCGCATGTTGAGCTCCGATCCCTCCGTGAAATGCCGGCCCGAAGGGTGACGTTACGGCTTGATCTCACCCCTCGCTCATCTTTTCGCACTTGAGAGCGCCGGCGTTACCCCGGCGTGACCAGCGGCACAGCGTCGGCGGCCAGACCCGCCGCGCGCGGCGCCCACCCCGGCGGGCCGAAGACGTAACCCAGCCGGTCACGCAGGCGCTTTGCCGATCGCCAGTCGCGGGCGATGGCGACGTATTCGCGGGTTTGCAGCTTCCAGATGTTGAAGGTGTCGACCTGCTTGGTGAGGCCGTAATGGGGGCGGAACAGCTCGGGCTGGAAGCTGCCGAAGATCCGGTCCCAGAGGATGAGGATGCCGCCGTAGTTCTTGTCCAGATAGAGCTGGTCCATCCCGTGGTGCACCCGGTGGTGCGACGGGGTGTTGAAGACGAATTCGAACGGGCGCGGCAGCTTGTCGATGCGCTCGGTGTGGATCCAGAACTGGTAGATCAGGTTCAGCGACCAGCTGAAGTACACCATCCAGGGGGGAAGTCCCAAGAGCGGCAACGGAACCCACATCAAGACCTCGCCGCTGTTGTTCCACTTCTGGCGCACCGCCGTGGCGAGGTTGTAGTACTGGCTGGAGTGGTGGGCCTGGTGCGTCGCCCAGACCAGCCGGACCCGGTGCGCCATCCGGTGGTAGCCGTAGTACAGCAGGTCGACGCCGACGAGCGCGACGACCCAGGTGTACCACTTGGCCGGCGACAGGTGCCACGGCGCCAGATACGCATAGATCGCGGTGTAACCCAAAAGCGCCAGCGCCTTCCAGCCGGCGCTGGTGGCGATCGAGACCAGGCCCATCGAGATGCTCGTCCAGGAATCGCGGGTCAGATACGCGCCGGATCCCGGCCGCGCTTCTGCCTCGGTGTGTTGCAGCTTGCGGGCCGCGGTCCATTCGATCGTCAACAGCAGCAGGAAGAACGGGATGGCGAACAGCACCGGATCCCGCAGCTGCGGGGGCAGCGCGAACCAGAACCCGGTGACAGCATGCACACGGATAGATTACGACCATCGGCCAACGCCGGTAACGGCCCGTACCAATGAGGTGTTGAGCACTTGACCGCTGTCGTGGTGATCGGGTCGGGGTTCGCCGGTCTGTGGGCGGCGCTCGGCGCCGCGCGGCGGCTGGACGAGCTGGCCGTGCCGGCCGGCACGGTCGACATCACCGTGGTGAGCGCCAAGCCGTTCCACGACATCCGGGTGCGCAACTACGAAGGCGACCTGACGCCCTGCCGGATTCCGCTCGCCGACCTGCTCGACCCGGTCGGCGTCGCCCACGTCGCCGCCGAGGTGACCGCCATCGACCCCGGCGCCCGCACGATCACCACGTCGACCGGCGCCGCGTACGGCTACGACCGACTGGTGCTGGCGTCGGGCAGTCGCGTGGTGAAGCCGGAGATCCCGGGGCTGCGGGAGTTCGGTTTCGACGTCGACACCTACGACGGCGCCCTTGCGCTGCAGCGGCACCTGCGCGAGCTTGCCGACGAGCCGCCGACGCCGGCGGCGGCCACCGTCGTCGTGGTCGGTGCCGGACTGACCGGCATCGAGGCGGCCAGCGAGATGCCAATGCGGCTGCGCGCCTTGCTCTCTCGGCGAGGCGTTGTCCCCCGGGTGGTTCTGGTCGATCGCAATCGGGCGGTGGGCTCCGACATGGGGGCGTCGGCGCGTCCGGTTATCGAACGGGCCCTGTCGGACAACGGCATCGAGATCAGAACGGGCGCAGGCGTCGTCGCGGTGACCGAGCGGGAGGTGACGCTGTCCTCGGGTGAGCGGCTGCCGGCTGCCACCGTGGTGTGGTGCGCTGGCATGCGGGCGAGTTCGCTGACCGAGCAGCTCGGGGTGCCCCTCGACCGGTTCGGCCGGGTACGGGTCGACGACTACCTCCGGGTGGTCGGGGTGCCCGGGGTTTTCGCCGCCGGCGACGTGGCCGCCGCCCGGATGGACGACGAGCACCTGTCGGTGATGTCCTGCCAACACGGGCGCCCGATGGGCCGCTACGCCGGCTACAACGTCATCAGCGACCTGTTCGATCAGCCGATGCTTGCCCTTCGAATCCCTTGGTATGTCACAGTTCTCGACCTCGGACCCGCCGGAGCGGTCTACACCGAGGGATGGGATCGGGCAGTGGCGTCGACCGGGCCCCAGGCCAAGGCGACCAAGCAGACCATCAACACCCGGCGCATCTATCCCCCGCTGACCCGCAGCCGCGCCGAACTGCTGGCCGCCGCTGCGCCGGAGCTGCAGGCCCGCCCCTGACCGCTCCCGGTCGGCTCAGTCCGCCTGCGCCTTCTCCCCGGCGTACCACTGCACCGCCCGGACCCCCGGCTGCAGCGAGAGCTCGGCGACCAGCCGCTCGAGCTTGGCCGGTGTGTGGCCGTCCATCAGCAGGTGCGCGGTCAGGGTGATCTCGTCGTCGGCGGCATGCCCGGTGTGGATGCCGCGCAGCGTGATGTCGTTGCCGCTGGCGTGCTGCACGATCTCGGTGCGGGCGTACTTCTCCGATTTCGGGCGGCAGACGACTTGGACGAGGTAGGGCTGCACGCCCTCGTCTTCTTCGACGACGTCGTCGCGGTCGATCAGCCGCCCGAGCGGGCGCCCGAACAGGTGGATGGCGACGACGGTCGCGGTGGCGATCGCGGCGAACACCAGGTGACCCGAAGCGGCCAGCACGCCCACCGCCGCCGAGCACCAGAGTGTCGCGGCGGTGTTGAGGCCGCGGACGTTGAACCCGTCGCGCAGGATCACGCCTCCGCCGAGGAACCCGATTCCCGACACCACGTAGGACGCGACGCGGGTGGGACTGGTGTCCTCGGTGACGACGGCATAGAGCACGAACAGGGTCGCTCCGCCGGCGACCAGCGCGTTGGTGCGCAACCCGGCCATGCGGGCCCGCCACTGGCGCTCCAGCCCGATCAAGGCACCACAGCCCACGCCGACGCCGAGTCGGAGGGCGAATTCGGCGACGCTCAATGTCTGCATGACACCCCACCTCCTTCCCCCAGCGGTCGGCGGCAGCTAAGCACGCTTAGGTGAACGGCAGGTGGATCGCACCCGATCGGGTCGCCTCGTGGTCACGCCGCGGACACCGACGGGCAACTTGGTGCTAGGCCTTGGAAAGCTGGTGCGGGCAATAGAATTTCGCGGCGATCATCGCGAAGTTGGATGCGTTCTCCATGTCCATGCCGGGGTTGTGGGTCTTCACGTCGTGGACCAGCTCGAGGCCCGATTCGCCGTTGTTCAGGCACGTGCACACCGCTTTGCCGGACGCGACGGCGGCATCCGGGCTGGAATAGCTGATGCCGACCTGGTGCAGCGCGGCGAGGAAGCCCGCGTCGTCGCCTTGGGGTGGCGGCGGCGGGTCGGCGTGCGCGGGCACGGCGAGGCCGATCATCATGGTCGCGGCGCCGGCGAGCGTTAGCAGTCTTTTCATTCGTCACTCTCCCAATTCGGTTGCGCCCTAACCCGATTGCGCATCGGACGGTACGACCTGGGGCCGGTCGCCCTTCCTGAGATGCACGGCGTGAATGCCGGGCTTCTTGGCCAGCTGTTCGAGCAGCGCGTCGAGGCCGTCTTGATCGACGTTGTGGTGCTGCACGCTTTCGGGTTTTTCGGATATCTGCGCGACCAGCCGCTTGAGGTTTTCCGGCGAGTGGGCGTCTTTGAGGTCCTTGAGCGGTTTGATGCGGCCGCGCACGCCGGCGCCGCTCAGCGCGCTGGGGGCCCCGGCGCCGAACGCGCTGCCCAGCATCCCGGCCACCGACATCGCACTGAGCAGTCCGCCCTCGCCGAGCGCGGCGGCCGGCACCGCGTCGGGTCCGGCGGCCGACAGCGCGGCGGCCACGGTCCTGATGGCCGGGGTGGACGTGGCCCAGCTCGGCGGGACCGACAAGTGACCGACCAGCGTGCCGGCGTTCCCCATGCCCGCCGAGACGGCGTTGTAGAGCGTGCCCCGGCCGAAGCCCAACGCTCCCAGCCCGGCACCCAGCGCGTCTTTCGGGAGCGCCGCATACGCGGCCGGGGGGGCGAACTTGAGCCACTGCGAGACCGGGAAGTTGATCAGCAGCCCGATGTCGTTGAACTGCGTGGTCAAGCCCACCGGGACTTTCACCGCGTTGTACAGCGCCATGATTGTCGTGGCCCCGGTCGGCCCGAACAGGCCGTTCAGCAGGCCATTGACGGTCGTGGTGTAGGACGTGCTCAGGTTGGCGCCGGTCTGTAGCAGCCACGAGAGTGGGCCACCCGCGGTCGTCAGCGACGACGACAGGGACGAGACGATCGACGACGCGTTGCCGGCCGAGGTGCCGGCGGCCTGGGTCAGCGCCGCCGCCTGGCCGGCCAGCCCGCCGGCGTTGGTGATCTGCGGCGCCTCGGTGAACGGCGTGACGTCGGAGGCGGCCGCCGAGGAGCTGGCGTAGGTGTCCATGGCCACGGCGTCTTGGACCCACATCTCGGCGTACTGGATCTCGGTCGCCGCGATCGCCGGGGTGTTCTGGCCGAAGACGTTGGTCGCCACCAGCTGGGCCAGTTGGGTGCGGTTGGCCGCGATCTCCGTCGGGGGCACGTGGGCGGCGAACGCCGTCTCGTAGGCGCTGGCCGCGGCGGTGGCCTGGGCGGCGGCTTCGGCGGCCTGCGCGGCGGTGCCCTGCATCCAGGCCAGATAGGGCGTGACCGCGGCGGCCATGCTGACCGATGACGGGCCCACCCAGGCGCCGCTGGTCAGGCCGTCGATCACCGACGTATAGGAGGACACGGTGGACTGCAGTTCGCTGGCCAGGCCGTCCCAGGCGGCGGCGGCCTCGCGCAGCGAGCCCGAACCGGGGCCGGCGTACATCCTTCCCGAGTTGAACTCGGGTGGAAATGCTGCGTAAAACATCGTCTATTCCCCTTGCCTGGTTTCGGTCATGGCCGTCAGTCCTCCAGCGCGGGGATGACGATGATGGTGGCCGCCGCCGGGTCGGCCGCGACGACACCGCCCAACGAGGCGGCGGCGGCACCGCCGCTGCCGGCGGATTGGAAGGCGGCGGCCCCGATTGCGCGTCCGGCCAGGCTGGACAGGGCCATCTGGCTGAAGACGCCCTCCTCGCCCGCGAGCGCGGCCGGCGCGGCCGCGGCATTGGCGGGTAGCACCTGGGCGAGCGTTTTGATGGCGGGCGCGGCCTCGGTCCAGCCCTGCGGCACCGACAAGCCGCTGACCAGGGCCGCCTTGCCCATGGCGCCCTGGGCGCCGACGGCGGAGCTGAGCATCGGCTTCACCGCGCTGGCACCTTGCGTGAGCGGCGCCAATGCCCCGCTGATGGCTTTCGGGCCGGCCAGGTAGGCGGCGGCCCCCTGCCCGTTCTGACCCCAGGCATAGGCCTGCCCGAACGACAGGAAGGGTCCGCCGGGTATGGCTGTCCATCCCTGCAGGGAGTAGGGCCCGGTGAGGGCCGACCAGATGGTGTTCCAGTTCGCCAGGTCGGTTCCCAGGCCGGCCGGCCACGACGACATCGGCGGCAGGTTGACCAACTGCGGCAGGGCGAGCCCCGACAGCAGGTTGGTCGATCCGGTCGTCGGCGAATTCAGAAGGCCGCTGCCGAGGCTTTGCAGCGCGGTCGGAAGGGAGTTGATCAGTTGGGACAGCTGCGTGCCGATGTTCAAGCCGCTCGCGCCGCCGGCCTGGGACACGGCCGCCGCCTGCGCGGGCGCGGCCGCGGCGTTGGTGGTCTGCGGCGGCTCGGTAAACGGGGTGAGCTGGGACGCGGTCGCCGACGAGGCGGCGTAGGCGTACATGGCGGCGGCGTCCTGGGCCCACATCTCGGCATATTGGGCTTCGGTGGCCGCAATTGCCGGGGTGTTCTGGCCCAGGAAGTTGGTGGAGATCAGCGCCATCAGCAGGGCACGATTGGCGGCGATCACCGGCGGCGGCACCGTGGCCGCGAAGGCGGTTTCGTACGCGCCGGCGGCGATCTTGGCCTGGCTGGCGGCCTCCTCTGCCTGCGCGCCGGTCGCGCTCATCCAGGCCACGTAGGGAGCCGCCGCGGCCGCCATGGCGATCGAGGAAGGCCCCGTCCACGGCCCGGTGGCGAGGCTCTCGATCGTCGCGCCGTACGAGGCGGCCGTCGACTGCAGTTCCGTCGCCAACTCGTCCCAGGCCGCCGAGGCCGCCAGCATGGGCCCCGACCCCGCGCCGACATACATCCGCCCCGAGTTGATCTCCGGTGGTAGCGCCCCGAAATCCAACATCTATTTACTCCGCTCCCCTTGAGTGGCCGCCATGGTAGGCGCGGCTTTCCGGCCCGTCCGCAACCGCGCGGCAGCTCTAATGGAATCCATGGAATCCGCTGCTGAATTCACGCATTGATTGGACGTGTATGAGGACGACAGGGTTCCACACTCCTAATCGAAATGGTTCAGCGGCGGCGATCCGCCCGGCGTTCAGGCGGCGCTGCCTAATGTAGCGATCATCGTGATCGGAACGTATTCGTGGTGCGTTCCAGGGATGTAATAGTAAAGTAAACGACAAGTGTCACTACTCGAATATGCCTGTGAGAATGCTGCTGGTCAGCTAACACATGTCGCCGCAAAAGGCGTTGTCCAGGTTATCAGTAGCCGATTCCCAGCAACCAGCCAGAAATGGGACTGAAGTTTGCCGTGTTGTTGGCAGAATAGACTAGCCGACCGTCGAGTGCCGGCCGTTAATCGTTGCTAACGAGGCCCAAATAATTAGGCGCCCGCATCCGCCGCTATTCCACACGGTTAAGCAATTAACATATTCGACAAGTATGAATTGTCTTAATGCCATTAGTTCTCGAGTTCGCCAGCGCTCGTCGCGGGGGTTGGCTCGAGCGCCCACCGTGATTCTTGTGAAATTCAATTAATCCCAGGTCGGGCCGACAGCGCCGTCGGCGTTCGCCAGGTTGCTCTGAGCCGTCCGCATCCTTTGCTCACGCGCGCTCGCCTGGGCCCTGCCATCCTCAGCGGCTCCTTCGCCGAGTGGATAGTTTTTCGTCATCTGGTGCTCCCCTGAATTTCACCTAGCGTACGCATTTGCCGCTGGCGGAACGCTGATTTGCTGCTGGAAGTTTGCTGTGAGCCGGATGCGGCCGTTTGCGGTGCTCATCGCCCCGGACAAGGCCCACGAGCCATGATCGCGAGGTTGCGGAAAGCTCAATCCGCGCGAGTAACCCGTGTGAGGTGAGCTCTAGCCGGCCGCCGGGGGTCGCGCGACGAAGGTAGGACGGAAGCCGTATTGCGGCACGGCGCGCCCGTAGGGTTGCGCACCCGTGGCCCCGATCGGCAATCCGGGCATGCCGGCCGCCATGGCCGGGGGCGCCACCATGGGCGTTCCGCCGAGCGACGAGGCCAGGGGGCCGGCCAGCGGCGCGGGCGCGGTCCAGCTCGGCGGCACCGACAGCGCACCGATCATCGGCGCGTGGCCGATTCCGGCCGCGACGGCATTGCCGACGCCCTCGACGGCAGGACCCGCCGCCGCCTCGCCGATCGCTTGCCCCGCCGCGTCGGCCGCGTCGCTTGCGGCGGCCCCCTGGCCCAGCAGGCCCAGGAATGGGGCCAGCGTGTTGCTGGGCATGTAGAACCCGGACGAGAAGGCGGTGTTCCAGATGTTGGCGTTGGGTCCCCACTGTGCCCAAAGGCCGTCCAGCGTGGCGGATCCCGACCCGGATCCCGTCAACAGCCCCACGATCTCCGACGCCGGCGTCTGCGCCGATGCCGGCGACGCCAGCCCCTGCAGCGCGGAGGGCAGCGCGGACATCAGCTGTGCCAGCGTGCCCTGTTGCGCCCCGGCCGGAGTGGCGATGGCCTGGGCCACCGCGGCCGCCTGCGCGTCAGGCCCACCGGGGCTGGTCGTCTGCTGCGGCTCGCTGAACTGGCTCAGCTGGGCGGCGACCGCCGACGAGGCGGCGTAGCCGTACATCGTGGCCGCGTCTTGGGCCCACATTTCGGCGTACTGGGCCTCCGTCGCCGCGATCGCCGGGGTGTTCTGACCGAGGATGTTGGTGGCGATCAGCGCCATCAGCTGGGCGCGGTTGGCCGCGATGACGGGCGGCGGCACCGTCTCGGCGAAGGCGGCCTCGTAGGCCGCCGCGGCGCCCTCGGCCTGTGCAGCGGTCTGCTCGGCCTGCTCGGCCGTCGTGCCCAGCCAGGCCGCGTATGGAGCGGCGGCGGCGGCCATCGCCACCGACGCCGGGCCGTGCCATTCTTCACCGGTCAGCGCGGTCAGCACCGCGCCGTAAGACATTGCGGTGGAGCGCAATTCGGCGGCGAGCCCATGCCAGGCCGACGCGGCAGCCAGCATCGGGCCCGAGCCCGCGCCGGAGTACATCCGGCCGGAGTTCACTTCCGGTGGGAGCAGTGCGAAATCGAGTGCAGCGGTCATCGTTGGCCCCTTCCCCTAATGGGCCGCGCGGGTGGCGTGGGTGCTGAATTGTGTTGTGGCTACGGCGAAGTCCGCCGGACGTGCGAAGACAAGCGACATCGGACTACTCCTCGCGGAATGAGGGTGACCCGTGCCGGCCGGCAATTGTGGCTGGTTTCAGCGCAATTCGACAGACGCGGTCCGCTAGGCGGACGCGCCTGTACGAGGTCTGTCGGGGTTAGCCGTTCAGACGGTCAGAAAGGGGCCGGGGCCGGATCGAACCGAAATGGTCGATTTGGAATACGGACTATCGTCGAGACTCATTTCGCTCTCACCTCCTCACAGCCTGGGCACACGGGGATGCCTTGAACTTGCCTGCGTCACACACAGCGGGGAGAAGGGCCCGGGCTGAAACTCCCGGAGACCGCACCCCTCTCGACAGAGCTTTGGCACCACACGGCGTATCCGATCTGAGCCGGAAGCCACTTGGGCTCAACCCTTAAGCCGGGAAGAGCTGTCCTGACCCTGGGCGTCTTTCGACGTTCGAGGTCAGTGGCCTGTATCCGTGCAGACGCCTCACCTAGCGAGGTGCTTGCACAGGCCATCGTGGCACCCGGACGGTAGATCAGTCAAACCAACTGCCACACGCTCGCAACAAGCCCGTTGTCACCCGGCGGCCGGGGGACGCGGCATCACGGTCACGCGGAAGCCGTATCGCGGGCCGTGGCCGTAGCCACCCCCGGCCGTGGCGGCGGGCATGCCCGGCATACCGGGAATCGGCCCCGGGCCGGCCTGCACCGCGCCGGCGCCCGGGCCGACGGCGTTGGTCCAGCCACCCCCGGCGAACGTCGCCCCCGCGTGGTTCTCCACCTGGGCGGCCGCCGTCCAGGCCTGCGGCACCGACAGACGCCCGACCAGATTCGCCTGGTTGGTGCCGGCCGAAACCGCTCCGCTCAAGTCGCCCGCTACACCTGCCGGGGCGGCCCCGGGCGTCAGCAGGGGCAGCCAGCCCGGGTTCCCGGCGCCGGCGCCCATCGGTGGCAGCGCGGTGGCCCCGGGCGTCGCGGAGACCGCCACCGCGTTGATGTCCGACATCCCGGCCGTAACTGCCGGTTCGATGATGGCGGGGCTCACGTACCCGGCCGAGACGAACCCGTTGACGAACGAGGAGTTCAAGAAGGTGCCGATCGCGTTGCCGTCCGCCCCGTCCAGGAAATTCAGGATGGCGTCGAGGAATCCCGCCCCGGGGATGCTGGCCGCGGGGTTCGCTGCTGCCGAGACCGGTGACGAGAGTCCTTGCAGCGCAGTCGGTATCGCGGACAACAGCTGGTCCATCGTCTGAGAGCCGGTGCCCGCCGCGGTGCCGGTGGCTTGGGTGACCGCCGAGGCCTGGGCGGCCTGCCCTGCCGGATTGGTGGTCTGGACCGGTGGGTCGAACGGCGTCAGCGTGGAGGCCGCCGCCGAGCTCCCCGCATAGCCGTACATCGCCGCCGCGTCCTGGGCCCACATCTCGCCGTACTGGGCCTCGGTTGCCGCGATCGCCGGGGTGTTCTGCCCGAGGAAGTTGGTCGCAACCAGCGCCGCGAGCAGGGCCCGGTTGGCCGCCACCTCCGCCGGCGGCACCGTCATGGCGAACGCCGCCTCGTAGGCGGCCGCCGCGGCCGCCGCCTGGGCGGACGCCTGCTGGGCGAGGGCCCCGGTGCTGGTCATCCACTGGACATACGGCTCCGCGGCGGCGCCCATCGACGCGGAGGCCGGCCCCATCCACGCCTCGCTCGTCAGCCCGGTGATGACCGAGTCGTACGAGGCCGCCGTCGAACCGAGCTCCGCACCGAGCGCGGCCCAGGCCGTCGCGGCGGCCATCATCGGCGCCGAACCCGGCCCGGCATACATCCGGGCCGAGTTGACTTCTGGTGGCAGTGCTCCGAAATCCATTGCCGCCACCCCCTTAACCGGCCGTCACGGTTTCGGCGGCCAGCATGGTCGCGTTGCGCAGTGATTTCCGTTGTGTTACAAAGAAATACATCGGACTTCTCCTTTGAAAGCGGATAGTCCGACCCGGCTACAGGCAGGCGGCCGCCGAGCGATGTCGGGTGTTGCCGATTCAAACGGCGGCCAGCGCGCCACGACCGGATCGGAAAGAAACGGTCGTTGTTCTCATGCGTTAACAGTCAATTCGGCCAGTACGCCCACCTCCCGTCGTGGCCAGGGCGCTCACGGAAGTGCGCCATGGTTGCCCGAATCGGGACGAGACCCCCGGCGAGACCATGCGTGGGGCAAAAGCCGCCTGATTTCTAGGCGTCTTGCGACGATAGACCTAAATCCCCTTCTTAAGACCCATTTCCGCGGGGAAACTGTGCTCGGCGATGAGCATTGAGGATCATGGTGGCACCGGTGCCGACGCCCGGCAATGCGAACCGCTCATCCACCGAAAATTAATAGAAAGCTCATAGAACCCGACGGCGGTCCCGGACCGCGGCGGGCATCAAGATCCGCGCGGGGGCCGCCGAAAGCAATTGCGGCCGTTTGCCAGTCGGAACCGCCCGAGCGGTTTAGGACGACGGCTTCTTCTCGGCCACGGCCGTGCGAATGCCCTCGAGGAGGTCCTCGGCGGTCAACTCCTTGAACCGGAGCAGCTGCGCCTCGCTGAACTCGCCGCTCGTGAGCACCGCGTCGAGGTCTTCGTCATCGAGCCGGAAACTCCGGTGGTCGCGCGCCTTTTCCACCACGTTGCGCACGAAGCCGGCGTTGCCGAGCGTATCGATGCCCCGAATCAGATCGCCGTCTTCGGAGTAGCTCTCGTCGAGGTAGAACTTGGTGTACGACGGCAACAGCGCGTCGGCGGCCTCGTCGGTGATGACGTCCTCGTTCTCCCGGCCCATCAGCTTGGTCAGCGCGACGAGCTCGTCCGGGGTGTAGCTGAAGAACTCGATGACGGTCGAAAAGCGCCGCCGCAGACCCTGATTCACCTCGAGCATCTTGTCCATCGCCTTGGCGTAACCCGCGCCGAACACCACCAGCTCGTCGCGATGGTTCTCCATGTACAGCAGCAGCGTGTTGATGATCGCGTTGCCGTAGGGGTCGCCCTGGTGGTACCCGCTCTCGTGCAGCGTGTGCATCTCGTCGAAGAAGACGGCTCCGCCCAACGCCCCCTCGAGCATCTCCTCGGTGTTCTTCTCGGCGTCGGCCATGTACCGCCCCAGCAACTTGGTGCGGCTCGTCTCCACCACCAGCGGCTTGCGCAACACGGTGAGCCCGCAGAGCTGCTTGGTGAAGGCCCGCGCGACCGACGTCTTGCCGGTTCCGGGGGGCCCCAGGAGCAGGGTGTGGCGCGAGGTCACCGGAACCGGGAGACCCATCTTCTCCCGGGCCAAGTTGACCTTCGTGGTCGACTTGATGAGCTTGATTTCCCGCTTCGCGCGTTCCATGCCCAGCATCGCGTTGAGCTCGGCGTCCCCCTCCGCCAGATACTTGGCGGCCTCCTGGGCGTGGCGCAGGGCCTCCGTCTGTGCCCGCGTCGGCGCGCTGTCCGGATCCCATGGGTCGGTGCGGGCCTCGATCGTCTCCGGATCGGTCAGCACCAGCCGATAGTTGGGGTTGTCCAACGCTTCTCGGGCCGGGGCGAACTTCGGATCGCGGGAGTACACCCGGCGCAACAGCTCGACGGCCTCCTCCTCGCGGCCGACGTGCCGCAGGCACATGCCCTGGGTGTACAGCGCGATGTTGGCCGCCCCCGGCACCCGGTCGCCCTCGACGGCGTCCTGGCCGCGCCGGAACGCCTCCTCGAACACGCCCAGCGAGGCCAGCGCGGTGGTCGCCATCGCGGCACCCGCGGCCTTCAGCTCGGGGTGCCGCCAGGTCTTGCCCTCGGGAAATTGGACGAGCACGTCGGGCCAGCGCCCGGTGCGGAAGTACAGCACACCCCGCACGTAGTTGACGACTTCCTCGTCGAACGGATGCCGGGGCTCGACGCCGTCGAGCAGCTTCGCGGCTTCCTCGTAGCGTTTCGCCTCGGCGAGCACGGCCGCGTATGCGCACGCCAGCGACTCGACGCTGGTGACGGCCAGTCGCAGAAACAGCCCGTCGGAGACCTCAGGCCGGAACTGTAGGTCGGTCACGCCGAGGCGGCGCGTCTCCCAACCGAACGTCCGGACCGCCGCCCACGCGCCGGCGAGCACCTCGAGGCTCTGCTCGCCGGCCAGCATCCGCGCCAGCCAGGCGTCGCACATGCCCGGGTCGAGTGTGGTGGCGGTGTTGAACATCTGCGCAGCCACCTGCGGGTTGTGGCTGGGCTGTAGCCCGTTGACCGAAATACCGGACGCCAAAAGCCCGGCGACCATTGCATTGCGGGCGTCTTCTGCGGTGGATTGCGAGCGCGTCATTGCGCCGCAGACACGCTCGCTGCGCTCTCCCGCTCCTGACCGACCGACAGCACCAGATCGTCGTCGTCGAGCAACGGACGGCTGGGGACGATTAAGAGTGGGCGGGCCGCCGGGGCGGGCAGGCTGGCGCGTACCGCCGCCAATTGGCGGCCGGTGAGCCGGTTGAGTCCCGACCACACGCTCCTGGGCAGGCGGCGCTCGCTGTGGTAGCGCACCCAGGCCGACAGCTGCGGGCGGCCGGCGCTGGTGTTCAGACGGATCGTGACGACGGCGGCGCCGACGTCGGGCAGCAGCAGGTCTTCCAGCGTCTCGGTGGTGATGTCCGACGGCGTCAACCAGAAGCTCGCGGCGAACCCGTTGAAGTGCTTGAGGTGCCGCCAGCCGGGGCGACTCCACGTCGGTTCGAGGTCGGCCAGCACTGCGCTGTCGACCTCGGCGAGCTCATCGGCGGTCAACGGCCGGGCCACGCAGTTTTGCCCGTCGAGGTCTTGGGCAAGCCGCTCGGTGGCCGCCACCAGGGTCGACGCGAGCGAGTCGCGGGCGGCCACGGCGGCGACGTTGCGCTGCGGGTTCATCCGCAGCACCAGCCAGGTGCGGCGCACGTAGGAGGTGGGCTGGTCGCTCACCACGCCCCACTCCTCGGGTCCCCAGTCGTCCAGCTTGGACTTCTCGGCCGCCCGGGATTCGGGGCCGCCGCGGCGCACCTTCATCGTGACGATGTCGATGCCGTCGAGGTGGATGTCGAACTGGCGCAGGCCCTCGGCGACCGCGTGCACCGGCAGGATGGCCGCCGTGTTCCGGTGCCGATGACGGCCGGACGCGTCGTCCTCCCCGCCGTCCACCGAAATCACGCTCACCAGATGGCCGTCGTACTGGCGTACGCCGACCTTGTCGCGGCCGAACCGGCGCTGGTGGTCGATCGCCGGCGTGCAGCCCGCCGTGAGCGCGGTGCCCGGGTCGGCGGACCAGTCCCACAGCCAGGTGGCCAGGCCCGAGGTCACCGTGAGGCCGTGGTGGGTGACCAGGGACAGCAGCGTGACCACCGCCGCCAGGCCGACTCCGACCCAGAACGCGATGTGGTGCTCGCCCTGCCAGGAGGCCGGGCAGTGGCTGGCCACCAACAGGATCAGGATGTCGACGACAAACACCGCGGTGACCCGCGGCCACGACAAAGACAATCCGAAACTTCGCTGCGCCTTCATACCTATTGCTGCTCCGACCTCATTGCTGCTTCCGTGTTCGCTTCATGAACACTGCTATACCGAACACGGCGCCGCCGATCAGTAATGCGGCGGTCAACCCTCCGGCTGCCACCCATACTGGCACCATATCCCGGTGCGGGGCCGCCTTAGGAATGTTCAACGGTGCCGACAGTTGCTGTGGCGGCTTTGCTGGACCTTCCGGTACATCCCACGTCAACGCCGCCACCGGATCGATGACACCGTAGCCGACCTGGTTGTCCACCCCGCGCGCCGGCGCCCGGGCGGTGCGCTCCAACCGGTTGATGACCTGATACGCCGATAGCTGCGGATATTTGGCGCGGACCAGGGCGGCCACCCCGGAAACGATCGCGGTCGAGAAGCTGGTGCCGGCCGGAACCAGCAGCGAGTTGTCCGGGCCGTCGATCGCGTTGATCAAGCCGTCGTCGCGCGGTGAAAGGCCGATGACGTCGGTCCCCGCTGCCGCGATTCCCACCCACGGTCCCGCGACGCTCGTCGTACCCTGGCCCTGACCGCCCTGGGTGAGCGGTCGGCCGTCGTTGTCGACCGCGCCCACCGTCAGGACGTAGTCGCTGAACCAGGACGGCGTCACCACGGTGCCCACCCCGGCCCAATCGCGGGGATCCTTGGGCTGCATGGGGTCGAAGGCCGGGTTCTGCTTGCAGTCCTTCTTGCTGGTGTCGCCCGCCGCCGCCACGATGACGACGTTCTTGTCGACCGCCGCGTAGCGCACGGCGGCGCCCAACGAGCGCTGATCGATGATGTTGCGCGAGCTCATGCAGGTCACGTCGGAGATGTTGATGACCGTGGCGCCCAGGTTGGCGGCGTGCACGATCGCCCGCGCCATGGTCTCGACGTCGTCGATCTTTGCCCGCGTCTGCGGGTCTTCGTCGCCGGTGTATGCGTCCTTGAGGCCGAAGGCCTGGCTGGACTGGCGGATCGCGATGATGTCGACGTCCGGGGCGATCCCGCTGTACGCGTCAGGCGCCGACGCCGGTGCCGGGGGCGCCGGCGGTGGGGGCGGCGGCTTGGGCGGGTCGAGTGGGAGCGGGTTGACCGGGTTGTCGACACCGATCACATGCCGGCCTCCGGAATAGCTGGGTATCGTGACCGTCCCGCCGCCGTGGTTCGCCGACGGCGCCTGCCCGGGCGCGGCCGGTCCCGCCGCCGGGGGCCCGGCCGGACCCGCGGGCGCGGGCGCCGCCGGCGGTGCCCCGAACGGCCCCGGCGGAGGTGATTCCGAAGGGGGCGGCGCGGGGACCATCGTCACGGTCTGAGGCAACGGCGACAAGGTCACCGTCTGTGGCGGTGGCGCTTTCGGGGGCGGCTCCGTGGTGGGAATCGTGACCGGCTTGCGCGGTGCCGCCGGCGGCGTCGCCGCACCGCTGGCCGGGGCCGCACCGATCATCGACGCCACGATGGTGCCGTGCGCGTCGCAGTCCGACAGCCCGTCGCCCGACATGATGTAGTCGCCGCCCGGGATCAGGTGCGGAAACCGCGGGTGCGGGGTGACGCCGGTGTCGATCACGGCGACCTTCTGACCTGCGCCGCGGCCGAACTGCCAGGCCTCCTGCAGGTTCAGCATGTCCATGTACTTGGGCTGCAGCCGGAAGTCGGTTCCGGGCAGCACGCCGACCTCGGTGCAGTAGGAGTTCTGCTTCATCGGCGCCGGCGGCCCGGGCGGACCGTCGGGCGGCACCGCCCCTGGATCGACCGTCGGCGGTGAGATCGCGTAGGCGGGTGGCAGACCGGCTAGTGCACCTGAAGTCAGCAGGAGTGCGGCGACGGTCGCGCGGGATGCGCGACCGCGCCACACCTTGCTGCTAGCGATAACGGATCGCGGCATAGACATTCATCAGCCACAATGCCAACGGGAAGATCGGCATCAGGCACAGGTACTCGATGTATTCCACGAACTTGCGGAACAGCGGGCTGTAGATGGTGTTGGGCACCACCGCCGCGGCCGTCATGCCCGCGGCCGGCAGCAGGACCAGGATCGCCACGCTGATCGACACCGCCAGCGGAGACTGCAACCCCAGCGCGTAGCGCACCACGATCGCGGTGACGATGAGCACCGACGTCGCGGCGAGGGTAATCGCCTGCCACCGGTCCACGTACGAGCGGCCGCGGAGCATCAGGAAGCCGGCGGTGAAGCCCGCCAGGATCAGCGGCAGCCAGCGCTGGAACGTGTGCGGGTCCGACAGCGCGGTCAGCGACACGATCATCAGCACGCCGAGCCCCAACAGCAGGCCCGAGAGGAACGAGCGGGCGCGCTCGGCCTGCAGCACGACGTCCCGAACGGACGCAGGCCCCTCCAGGACCGGGGCGCCACCGTCGGCACGCGTCACGGTGGTGGGCAGGTCCGGTCGCGCCTCGAACACCCACCGGCTGGTGGCCGACGGGAAGACGGGCAGCCGGATGCCGGCCAACCGCCGGGACAGCGCGGGCGCGGACTGGTAGCCCAGCACGCAGACCAGCACCACACAGCTGAAGTTGGCCACCGCGCTGGTGTTCGCGACCATGCGCGCCAGGCTGGCGATCGCCGCCACGGCGCTGATGGTCACGATCGCGGTGTAGATGGCCAGCCGCCGACCGGTGAAGCGCAGGTTGAGCGACGCGCCAACCGCCAGCACGCCGAAGCCCAACACCGCTTGCGGCGAGCCGACGCCGCCCGGCGGGGCCGAGGCCGCGGCCACCGTGAGCGGCGCGAGGCCGCTCAGCAGCATGATGTCGGCGACCAGGCGATCCGAGTCGGTCTTCGCCCGCATCGCGAGCATGATGGCCACCGTCAACGCGATCGCGGCGATGATGGACGAGTACACCGTGGGCAGCCACGAGTTGTGGTGCCAACGCCACCAGCCGAGCAGACCCGACGCCACGGTCACGCCGATCGCGACCATCGAGGCGCCCACCTGGACCGCGACGACCGGGTCGATCGCGGCGAACCGCTTGCTCAGGTTTGCCGAGACCGCGGTGGAGATGTGCTCGATGACTTGCGACCGGTGCTCGGTGTCCGGCAGGAACCGGATCCACAGCCGGTCACCGTCGTAGATGTCTTGCTCGGTCAGCGACTGGGTGGCCCGCAGCGGAGTGCCGTCGACGAGGCACAGCGACCACCTGCCGCGGCCGGTGGCCTCCAGCGGGGTCTCGCCGAGTTCCCGCAGCCGGCTGTTGACAACCTTCAACAGCGGGTCGGTCATCACCGAGACCGGGGCGTTGGCGTCCAGCAGGACGCCGATCTGGACACCCTCGCCGGCCATGACGCCGACGACTACCGCCCGAGGCTGTGCAATTCCCTCGATGTCTGCCTGTAGGGCATCAGCTACGCCGACTGCGGTCATCGCCCTGCACCCCCTGCCATGTTGAATGTGTAACCCCGTGTCGCCAGGCGCTCGAACGCCCCGGACGCCTCACTCGCCGAGGCGCTAAGGCCCCCTGAGAGGTACAGCCTGACCATTTCGGATTTCATCTGCCTCGCCTTGCGCTAAGGAGTTGTGGTGACACTGCGTTGAAGATTTGCTGTGATGATTCTAGAGAAGTATGCCGTCTTCGCATCCCGACCGCATGTTGTCGGCAAAAGCGTTGGTAAAGTTTATGTTTCGCGGCCACGTCACACCCTGCTGTGGGTTTTCCACTCGCCGTAGGGCAGCGTGTCCAGCACGGTCTTGATGCCCACCTGCACCAGTTGCGGGGTCGCCGGGCAGATCGCCAGCCACGCCTCCCCCGAACCCGCCGTACGCGCTTGCTGGTACAGCGCGATGCGGCCGCCCGAACCGTCCTTCAGCGACAGGACCGAGGCGCTGGGGCCCTTGGCGTCGTCCCGGTATTGGCGCGCGTAGACGGCGACCTCGGCCGCGGGGTCCGACAGCGCCTGGCCCAGGGCGGCCACCGTCGCGGCGCTGATGCCCATGCGCCGCAGGTCTCCCCCGGAAAAGACGTTGAAGCCGGATTCCTGCCAGGACTTGGTCGCCTCCAGCATCTCCTCCAGCGGCACGTTGACCGCGTTGATCGCCGCGGGCTCCGCGTGGTGGATCGACTCCAGACCGTCGATCACCAAGGACGCGATCGAGGCGCTGTCGGCGACGGCGACGTCGTCGACGGTGATGTCACTGCCCACCCGAACGGCCGACACCCAGTGCTGGCCGCGGCGGGCCAGCACCACGCGGAACTCGTTGTCGGGGATGTCGCGCGAGCCGGGGGGCTGGTTCTCGTCGTCGACGACTCCGTAGAGCAGCTTCCCCCGCGACAGCAGGGCCACGACCTCGAGGTCGGGCGCGGCGAGGACCCGCATTCGAGCCGCGACTTGTTCGTGCACCTCATCGCCGACCACGATGCCCTGCTCACGCATCACCGCCATTCCGGGGTGTTCGTTGAGCCAGTCGCTCGAGTCGGTGGACACGAACGGGCGGCAGCGCAATTCCGGCGCGACGTGGCGAATGTCGAGCAGCGCCTGAAGCATCCAGAAGCCGTCGACGTTGACGGTGATGTCGGTGCGGGTGCTCTGTTGGTCCATCAATAGCCTCAGAAGTGGTCGAAGTTACGGAAACCGCAGGACGCGGCAGCACACCGAAACCTGGTGTGCTGCCGCGCCTGAAGTTGCGAGCTAGGCCCAGCTGGAGCCGACGGCGCTGTCCGTGCTGGACATGTTGCTGCCCGCCGTCTGCACCTTCTGGCCGTGAGCGTTGGCCTGCTCGTAAATCACCTGGAAGTTACGACCCAACTGGGTGATGAACTCCTGGCAGGCCACCGAACCGGCGCCACCCCA
>NZ_AUWQ01000087.1 GCF_000455205.1 Mycobacterium sp. UM_CSW
CGCCGCGATCGCCGGTGCCCGCCCGCTGTGCACTTCTCCGGCACGCGGTTACCCAGTGCGTTTTCCAACCGCAGTGTGAGGGGTTATGATCACCGTCACGAAAAATCGTTGTGACTCACCTCACTTGGGCGAGGTGGACGTGCAGGTGAAAGGCGCTTGATGGCCACGCATTCGTTTGGTCCGGGTTCCCCGGCCCCGTCGAACTCGTATTCCGGCTCGCCTGCCTGCAATCACAGCTATAGCGTCGCCGCCTTGCGCGCCGCCCTGGTCGCGCTGGCGCTGCTCGCCGTCCTCGTCGTCATCGTCTTGTCTTGAACCAACGCCCACCGGGTACCCCTCGCTAGCGGCCGTTCTTGCGGCGCGCGCGGTCATGGAGCAGGGTTGATTACGGCTGGCCGCCGCGTGGCAGCCCCGCGCAGGAGCGCCAAGACGATAACCGAAGAAAGGAATGCAGTGGCTGTATACAACTTGCCGGACTTGGACTGGGATTACGGTGCGCTGGAACCGCACATCTCCGGTCAAATCAACGAACTTCATCACGACAAACACCACGCCACCTACGTCAAAGGCGCCAACGACGCCCTGGAGAAACTCGAAGAGGCGCGGGCCAAGGGAGATCACGCCGCGATCCTGTTGAACGAGAAGAACTTGGCGTTCAACTTGGGTGGTCACGTCAACCACACCATCTGGTGGAAGAACCTTTCCCCGAACGGCGGTGACAAGCCGACCGGAGAGCTCGCCGCGGCGATCGACGACGCGTTCGGGTCATTCGACAACTTCCGGGCGCAGTTTCATGCCGCTGCCACCACCGTGCAGGGGTCGGGCTGGGCGGCGCTCGGCTGGGACACGCTGGGTAACAAGCTGCTGATCTTCCAGGTGTACGACCACCAGTCGAATTTCCCGCTCGGGATCGTGCCGCTGCTGCTGCTCGACATGTGGGAGCACGCTTTTTACCTTCAGTACAAGAATGTCAAGGTTGACTTCGCCAAGGCGTTCTGGAACGTGGTGAACTGGGCGGATGTCCAGGACCGCTATGCGGCCGCGACCTCCAAGACCCAGGGACTGATCGCCGGCTGACTTCATCTCGAAACGGCGGGAGCGTCGCGCGGATTGCGCGGCGCTCCCGTCGTTTATCGGGCGTGAATTTGGGCACTTTGAAAATATGTACGCCAGTGACCGTGTCGGGTTGCAAGGCGCCGAAGGCGCAGGCATGCTTAATTATTCGAGCTACCAGCGTGGTTATTCGAAACGAGGCGTCGCGCGGAGGTCGAGATGGAAACCGGGTCGGATCGACCGATAGGGATAGCACCCTTTCATGCCCGCGGTGCCCTTAAGGGGTTTGTGATCTCCGGGCGTTGGCCCGATTCGACCAAGGAATGGGCCCAACTGCTGATGGTAGCGGTCCGGGTCGCGTCGCTGCCCGGATTGCTTTCCACCACAACGGTGTTCGGTGCCCGCGAGGAGTTGCCCGACGAACCCGAGCCGGGCACCGTCGGCCTGGTGCTGGCCGAGGGCACCGTCTTCGGCGAATCCGCCATCCAGCCAGGGTATTTCGCGGACCATCAGCCCCCGGCGTTGCTGATGTTGCATCCGCCGTCGGAAACCACGCCCTCGTTGCCGGAATGCAACGGGGCCGCGTCCGGGTGTGTGCTGCTGCCGGGACTGCCGTACCTGGGATTGGAGCACCGCGCCGCGTGGGTGGAGGCGGAGGCCGACGGAACCATCACATCGATGGTGAGCCGGGTGGGCGTCGACCCGATCAGCCATCCGGACACGGCGATCCTGGCGATGCTGCTTGCCGCGTAAGGGAATTCAAATCGCAGAATACGGCTGGCCGAAATCGGCCACCTTTCTTCCGCTGGCCCGACCCACCCGCTAGCCTGTGAACCGTTAGCGAAGGGGAGTAGCCCCGAATCGTCGAGTCGACATACTGGCGCATAGCCCGGCCGGCGAACCGGTCCTCGGGTCCGGTGGGCGAGACCTTCGACCGATGTTCGGTGACCCGTCAGTCACCGACACGTGTCGAAAGGTCGCCTGCCATGCTCGCCGCGACGCTCTTAACCCTCGGGGTGGTTTTCCTCGCCGAACTCGGCGACCGGTCCCAGCTGATCACCATGACCTTCGCGCTGCGCTACCGATGGTGGGTGGTGCTCACCGGCGTGGCGATCGCCGCCTGCCTGGTGCACGGGGTGACCGTGGGGATCGGCCATTTCCTCGGCACCACCCTCCCCGCACGCCCGATGGCGTTCGCGTCGGCGATCGCGTTCCTGATCTTCGCCCTGTGGGCCTGGCGCGAGGGGACGGCCGGCGGCGAGACGGTCTCGACGAAGGGGGAATCCCGTTTCGCGCTGCTGACCGTGGTGTCGTCCTTCGTGCTCGCCGAGCTGAGCGACAAGACGTCGCTCGCGACCGTCTCGTTGGCCAGCGATCACGACTGGACCGGCGTCTGGGTCGGCTCCACCTTGGGGATGGTTCTTGCCGACGGACTGGCGATCGCGGCTGGGACGTTGCTGCATCGGCGTCTTCCCCAGCAGCTGCTGCATGCCGTGGCCGGGCTGCTGTTCCTGATGTTCGGCCTCTGGATGCTGTTCGACACCGCGCTGGGACTGCGCTCGGTGGCCATCGCGGTGACCGTCGCCGCCGTGCTGGTCGCCGCCACAGTGGGCGCGGCGCAAACTCTGCGGCGGCGCCGCAAGGAGGCCGCACCCGCCGGGGGGTCACCGGACGTCGGCTAGAGTGCCGTCGGCGCCACTTCCCTACGCTGTCGCGACCCCGAAAACGCCCCAGGGGTACCTTCCGGGGGCCATTAGGTGCACCCACGGCCCGTTTTGCGGGCGTGTCACCGACTTGACAGCAAAGGTTGTCGGCGACGGGCGGGCGTTGCGCGCTGGTTGCCGTGCAATCGCCTAGCAGCCTCGGTCGAGGCGCGCGTCCCTCCGTGGTGCCGAGCGCCCGCCACGCCCGGCCAGACCCCGAACGCTGCGGATAACCTGTGAGTTTCGGTTATTTAGTGGACACCCCAGCGAATTAGTTAGACGCTCGTCAAGTGGGTATTCGGCAGCTGTCAGCAATGCCGGTACCCAACCACTCGGGGTTTGCACCTGGATGCGGCCCCAAACCGCCGGTACGATGATCAGCAAATACACCTCGGCAATAGTTCACTTCTACAGCCAAGTGGAGGTCATATCGATGAGCACGACGTTCGCCGCCCGCCTGAATCGCTTGTTCGACACGGTGTATCCACCAGGGCGCGGGCCGCACACCTCGGCGGAGGTGATCGCCGCACTCAAGGCGGAGGGCATCACGATGTCGGCTCCCTACCTGTCCCAGCTACGTTCGGGCAACCGCACCAACCCTTCGTCGGCGACCATGGCCGCCCTGGCCAACTTCTTCCGGATCAAGCCGGCCTACTTCACCGACGACGAGTACTACGAGAAGCTCGACAAGGAGTTGTCCTGGCTGGCGACGATGCGCGATGACGGTGTGCGCCGCATCGCCCTGGCCGCGGTCGGGTTGTCCCCGCAGGCACAGCAAGACGTCGTGGAGCGGGTCAAGGAGCTGCGCCGCGCCGAACACCTGGACGCCTAGCCGACGCTCGGGCCCGGCCGGCTGCACGGCCCCGACCTGAACGGCTGCCGTCGGCGCATGCCGATTAGGGTTGGCTTTCGGATCGCGCACACGCGAGCGATGGACGACGAAGCCAGCGAGATTATCGGGAGGCGGCCGGCAATGGGCCTGTTCCGCAAGCGAAAGAGTCGCGCGACGCGTCGCGCCGAGGCCCGAGCGATCAAGGCCCGCGCCAAGCTCGAGGCCAAGCTGGCCGCCAAGAACGACGCCCGCCGGCTCAAGGCCGACCGGCGCGCTGCCGAAAAGGCCCTCAAGGCACAGATCAAATCGCAGCGGGACAGCGACCGCACGGCGTTGAAGGTCGCCGAGGCCGAGCTCAAGACCGCACGGGAGGGCAAGTTGCTGTCGCCGACTCGGATCCGCCGGGTGCTGACCGTATCTCGGCTGCTCGCGCCCATCCTGACGCCGCTGATCTACCGCGGCGCCATGGCTGCGCGCGCAGTCATCGACCAGCGGCGCGCCGATCAGCTGGGCGTCCCGCTGGCGCAGATCGGCCAGTTCTCCGGGCAGGGCGCCCAACTGTCGGCCCGGATCGCCGGCTCGGAGAAGTCGCTGCGGGTGGTGCAGGAAAAGAAGCCCAAGGACGCCGAGACCAAGCAGTTCGTCAGCGCCATCACCGAAAGGCTCAGCGACCTCTCGGCGGCCGTCACCGCCGCGGAGAACATGCCGGCCGCGCGACGACGGGCGGCGCACGCGGCGATCTCGTCGCAGCTCGACGGCATCGAGGCGGACCTGATGGCGCGCCTCGGACTGACGTGAAGGCCGCACGCGTCCTGATCGCGGTCGCAGCGCTCTATCTCGCTTCGGCGGCGGGCATCCCGACGGCGTGGGCGCACGTGCATGCCAGCAGCGACAACCCGGTTCGCGGCGCCATGGCGATCGTCACCTTCCAGGTGCCCAACGAATCCAATACGGGTGCGGCGACCACCGCGCTGACCGTCGGCCTGCCTAACGTGGCCGTGGCGAGCACCGAAGCCGTTCCCGGATGGACGGCCCGACTGGACCGCGACGCGGCGGCCGGCACCGTCCGCTCGGTGACCTGGACCGCCGCTCCAAACGCCGGGATCGCACCGGACCAATTCGCGCTGTTCCGGATCTCGGTGCAACTGCCCGACTCCGACACCGTCAGCTTCCCGGCCACCCAGACGTATTCCGACGGCACGGTCGTGAAGTGGGACCAGCCGCCGCTGCCCGGCGGCGGTGAGCCGGAACACCCGGCACCCGCGTTGACGCTCAGCGCGACGGCCGGGTCACCGCACGAGCACCACCACCCTGCGGCGGCCGCGCCGCCGAGGTCATCGGACACCACCGCGCGCATGCTGGGCGGCGCGGCGCTGGCGCTGGCCGTCCTGGGCGTAGCCCTCGCCGTGGTCCGCCGCCGGGCATGACGCGCCGGGCGCTCGCCGCCTGGGCAGGCTTGCTGCTGGCCGCCATGATGTCCACCGCGATCTGCACCGCCCACCCGGCGTCGGCGCACGCGGCGCGGTTGTCCACCGACCCCGCGGACAATGCGGTTCTGACGACCGGTCCGGCCCGGGTGACCGCGACGTTCAACGAGCGGTTGCAGACGACGTTCGCGGCGATGACGGTCGTCGGACCCGACGGCAACCAGTGGTCGAGCGGGGAACCCAGCGTGCAGGGCGCGGTCGTCGGCGTCGGCGTGCGGCCGCTCGGCCCGGCCGGCACCTACACGGTGAATTACCGCGTGACCTCCGCGGATGGCCACGTGGTGTCGGGGTCCTGGTCGTTTCGGCTGACGGTCCCCGGCACCGGAACGCCCGGACCGCCCACGGCGGGTCCCGACGGCGGTGGGGGCGTTCCGGCATGGCCGTTCGCGGTGGCGGCCGTGGCCCTGGTCGCCGCCGGCGGCTGGTGGGCGGTGCGCCGCAGACCCTGAGCGCCCTGGCCAGCGAGGCCGTCCCGCGCCTCCTGGCATGATGGGACGCGAGCAACCCGGCCCGCGCGAAAGAACTCTAGAGAGCTGCAAAGGAGCGGCCGCATGGCAGACCCGCAGGACCAACCCAACAGCGAACCCGACGGCGCTTCGACACCACCGGAGAAGAAACCTCCCGCCAAGGCCGCCAAGAAGGCGGCGAAAGCGCCCGCTAAAAAGGCACCTGCGAAGAAGGCCCCGGCGAAAAAGGCGGCTGCCAAAAAAGCGCCCGCCAAGAAGGCCCCCGCCAAAGCTGCGCCGCCTGCGCCGCCCCTCGGCATACAGCAGCGGATCGAGACCAACGGTGAACTCGCCGCTGCCGCCAAAGACGCTGCCGCACAAGCAAAGTCGACCGTGGAGGGCGCCAACAACCCGGTCGCACCCCAGGCGCCGCCGGCCGCACCCGGCCAATCCCCGGTGCCGCTGATCGTGGCCGTTGCGCTCAGCCTGCTGGCGATCCTGCTGATCCGGCAGCTGCGGCGCCGCTGAGGTGGCGGTTTCATTTCGGCCGACCGCCGACCTCGTCGATGTGATCGGCCCCGACGTACGCAGCTGCGACCTTCAATTCCGCCAGTTCGGCGGCCGCTCGGAATTCGCCGGGCCCGTCAGCACCGTGCGCTGCTTCCAGGACAACGCGTTGCTGAAGTCGGTGCTCTCGGGGCCGGGCAACGGCGGTGTACTCGTGATCGACGGCTCCGGTTCGCTGCACACCGCGCTCGTCGGCGACGTCATCGCCGAATTGGCCCGCTCCAACGGCTGGGCCGGGCTGGTCATCAACGGCGCGGTGCGTGACGCCGCCGCGCTGCGCGGCATCGATATCGGCATCAAGGCGCTGGGCACCAATCCCCGCAAGAGCGGCAAGACCGGCGCCGGCGAGCGCGACATCGAAATCAGCCTCGGCGGAGTGACTTTCGCGCCCGGCGACATCGCCTACAGCGACGACGACGGCATCGTCGTCACCGCGGCTGCGGGCTAAACCGACACGACCGCGGGGTTTTTGGCGAACCGCAGGCCCTCGTCGGCGATCTTGCCGCGGCGGATCAGCCGGATGTCGCGCACGTAGTTCTGGTTCAACCGCCATGGCGTGCGTGAACCCTGCTTGGGCAACTCGTCGAGCGAGCGGAGCACGTAGCCGGGAGTGAATTCCATGAACGGACGCTCTTCGACGTCGGAACCCGGGTGCTCAACGACCACGGTGTCAAATCCGTTGTCGTCCATGTAGTTCAGCAGCCGGCAGGCGAACTCGGACACCAGGTCGGCCTTCAGCGTCCACGATGCGTTGGTGTAACCGACGGTGTAGACCATGTTCGGCAGCCCGGACAGCATCATGCCCTTGTAGGCCATCGTCTTGGTCAGGTCCACCGGCTGCCCGTCGATGGTCACGGTCGCGCCGCCGAACAGCTGCAGGTTCAAACCCGTTGCGGTGATGATGATGTCGGCGGGCAGCTCCTGACCCGAGTTGAGCCGGATGCCGGTCGGGGTGAATCGGTCGATGGTGTCGGTGACCACGTCGGCCTTGCCCTTCCGGATGACGCGAAAGAGGTCGCCGCTGGGGACGAGGCACAGCCGCTGGTCCCACGGGTTGTAATGCGGGCCGAAGTGCTTCTGCACGTCGTACCCCTCGGGAAGCTGGCGCTGCACAAAGCCGAGCAGGATCTTTCGCATCCGCTGCGGCCACTTCTGACAGGCGGCGTAAAGCGCCGCCTGGCGCAGCACATTCCGCCAGCGAATCGCGGTGTACGCCTGCTTCTCCGGCAACAAGCGGTTGAGCCGCTCGGCCAACTTGTCCCGCTTCGGCTGCGAGACGATGTAGGTCGGTGACCGCTGCAGCATCGTGACGTGCTTGGCACCCGACTCCGCCATCGCCGGAATCAGGGTGACCGCGGTCGCGCCACTGCCGATCACGACGACGTTCTTGTCCGTGTAGTCGAGGTCCTGGGGCCAGTGCTGCGGGTGGATGATCGGGCCCTGGAAATCCTCCGAGCCTGCGAACTTCGGCGCGAACCCCTGTTCGTAGTTGTAGTAGCCACTGCACAAGAACAGGAACGTGCACGTGATTGTGCTTGGCACGCCGTTGTTTTCGACCTGCAGCGTCCAGCGGTTCTCCGCGTTGGACCAGTCGGCGCTGACCACCCTGTGGTTGAGCCGGATGTGCTTGTCGATGCCGTACATGACCGCGGTGCCCTTGACGTAGTCGAGGATGGGCCCGCCGTCGGCGATGGCCTGGCGCTCGGTCCACGGACGGAAGCGGAAGCCCAGCGTGTACATGTCCGAGTCGGAACGGATGCCCGGGTAGCGGAACAAATCCCAGGTGCCCCCCATGGCCGCGCGCTTCTCCAAAATGGCGTAGCTCTTGGTCGGGCAGCGGTCCTGCAGGTGCCAGGCGGCGCTCACGCCGGAGATGCCGGCCCCCACGATGACGACGTCGAGGTGCTCAGTCATGGGGCCACGCTATCAACACAGTGTTGAGGTGGTCAACAGTGTGTCGAAACTTTCGACCCCATGTAAAGTGGCGGCCGTGACTACCGCCGGAACAACCCGCGCCCTCCGCGGTCGCCGCGCCCTGCGCACCTCGGGTGACGACCGTGAGCAGGCGATCCTGGCGACCGCCGAGCGGCTGCTTGAGGAGCGGGGGTTCAGCGGCATCTCGGTCGACGACCTGGCCAAGGGCGCCGGCCTTTCCCGGCCGACCTTCTATTTCTATTTCAAGTCCAAGGAGGACGTGCTGCTCTCGCTGCTCGAGCCGGTCATCGCGCGCGCCGACTCCGAGTTCGACGGCGCCGTGCAGCGCCTCCCCGAGGATCCGCGCCGCGTGTGGCGCAACGGCATCAAGGCGTTCTACACGGCGTTCAGCACGCACCGGACGCTGGCGCGCGCCGCGACGGAGGCGCTGGCCACCAGCTCCGAGCTCCGGTCGGTGTGGCTGGGATTCATGCAGAAATGGATCGACCAGACCGCGGCGATGATCACCGCGGAGCGGGCGCGCGGTGCCGCCCCAGAGACCATTCCCGCCGTCGACCTCGCGACGTCGCTGAACCAGATGAACGAACGCACGATGATGGCCGCGCTGGCGGCGGAGAAACCGGCCGTCGACGAGGACCGCGTCGTCGACACACTCACCCACATCTGGGTCACCAGCATCTACGGCGAAACGGGTTAAGTGGCGATCGCAAGCGC
>NZ_AUWQ01000088.1 GCF_000455205.1 Mycobacterium sp. UM_CSW
CCGCGCCATCGCCATTGCCGCCGGACCCTGCCACCCCACCCCCACCAACCCCGACGTCACCGAACCGAAAGACGAAGCCGCCGAACCCAACTCACCCGCCAAACCCTCCCACGCCGCCGCCGCATCCAACATCGGACCCGGCCCCGCACCGCTCAAGTACAAATTCGCCGAATTAACCTCCGGCGGCAACACCAAAAAACTCATCACACGTCCTTTAGTTGAAGAAGCCCGACTGCGCGTCACGCCTGTTGAAGAAACCCGAGCTCTCGATGCCGGAGTCGGCGATGCCCCCGTCGAAGTCCCCAGTCGTGGCGATGCCCGCGCTCTCGAAGCCGGAGTTCGCGATGCCCGCATTGAAGTCGCCCGAGTTTTGGATGCCGGCGCCAAAGACGCCCGTGTTCTCGAAACCGGAGTTGAACGCGACTCCGGTGTTAAAGAAGCCCGACGAGCTGGAGCTCGAGTTGAAAAAGCCGGAGGAACCAGAGGCATTGCCGAAGCCCGAACTTGTGACCCCCAGCTGGGTGACGACGCTACCGAAGCCGGTGTTCAGGCTTCCCGAGTTGAAGCCACCCGTGTTGGTGTTCCCCACGTTCGCCCAGCCCGTGTTATTGGATCCCGAGTTGAAGTCACCCGTGTCAAACGCTCCCGAGTTTCCGCTGCCCGTGTTGACGGCGCCGGAGTTTCCGAAGCCCATGTTCAGGTCGCCCGCGTTCCCGTAACCCACGTTGGCGAGGCCGGCGTTGCCCCATCCCAAGTTCTCGGCGCCGCCGTTGCCGAAGCCGGTGTTGACCGAACCACCGTTCCAGAAACCGGTACTGGTGTCCCCGCCGTTGCCGAAGCCGAAATTGCCGGTCCCCGAGTTGAAGAAGCCGACGTTTCCGGTGCCCGAGTTGAAGAAGCCGATGTTCCCGGTGCCCGAGTTGCCGAAGCCGAGGTTGCCGCTGCCGGAATTCAGTGCGCCGAAGCCGATCTGGTTGTCACCCGTGAGCCCAAACCCGATGTCGTTGTTGCCCGTATTGCCGAAACCGAAGTCGTGGTTACCGGAGTTGGCGGCGCCAACGTTGTTGTTGCCCCGGTTCCCGAAGCCCATGTTGCCCTGGCCGCGGTTGCCGCTGCCCATATTGCCGACGCCGTTGTTCCCGTTACCGATGTTGCCGCCGCCGAGGTTTCCGGTGCCAACGTTGTTGTTGCCGATGTTTCCGCTGCCGACGTTTCCGCTGCCGAAGTTTCCGCTCCCGACGTTAGTGCTGCCGACGTTTCCGCTGCCCAGGTTCTGGTTGCCGAAATTGCCGTTGCCCCCGTTGGCGTTGCCGGTGTTTCCATTGCCGAGGTTGGTGTCGCCCTTGTTGCCGCTGCCGAGGTTTTGGTTGCCGACGTTGCCGCCGCCGAGGTTGAGGTTGC
>NZ_AUWQ01000089.1 GCF_000455205.1 Mycobacterium sp. UM_CSW
TCAGCGCCACCCCGACGGCGACCACGGTGAGGCTGGTGACGGTCAGCGGGACGCTGGCCCGGCTGCGGAAGAACGGCACCTTGCGGGTGCGGATCGCGAAGATGATCAGCGTCTGCGTCGCAAGCGATTCCACGAACCAGCCGGTGCGGAATTCGACGACGCCGGCGTGCAGCACGCCCAGCATCAACCCGAACGTCAGGAAGTCGAACAGGGAGCTGATCGGCCCGAAGATCAGCATGAACCGGCGGATGAAGGCGACGTTCCAGTGCGACGGCGCATGCAGCTGTTCCTCGTCGACCCGGTCGGTGGGGATCGCGAGCTGGGAGCTGTCGTAAAGCAGGTTGTTGAGCAGGATCTGGCTGGGCAGCATCGGCAGGAACGGCAGCAACGCGGACGCGGCGGCCGCGCTGAACATGTTGCCGAAGTTGCTTGAAGTGCCCATCAGCACGTACTTGATGGTGTTGGCGAATATCCGCCGGCCCTCGGCGACACCGGTGGCCAGCACGCCGAGGTCCTTCTCCAGCAGCACCACGTCGGCCGCGTCCTTGGCGACGTCGGTGGCGCTGTCGACGGAGATCCCCACGTCGGCGGCATGCAGGGCCAGCGCGTCGTTGACACCGTCGCCGAGGAAGCCCACCGATCGCCCGTGCCGGCGCAGCGAGACGATCAACCGCGCCTTCTGCTCGGGCGAGATTCGGGCAAAGATCGTGTTGTTGCGGGCGGCCTCGGCGAAGGCGTCGTCGTCGAGTGGCTCGAGGTCGGCCCCGGTGGCGGTGCCCTTGGACGCCAAATCTAGCTCGGCGCATACCTTTTCGGCAACACGCGGATTATCGCCGGTCGCGATCTTGAGTTCGATGCCCAGCGCGGCCAGCTGCGAAAGAGATTGGCGCGCGGCGGGTTTGGGTTCATCGGCGAAGACCAGAAAGCCGGCCAGCGCGAGATCGCGTTCGTCGTCGGCGGTGACGGCACTCAGCTCGCCCGCGGGCCGCAGCGCCACGGCCACCACCCGGCGCCCGGCGGCGAACAGGGCCGCGAGGGTCTCGTCGGCCGCCGGCGACGCCGCCCGGCATCGGGCCAGCACCTGCTCCGGCGCGCCCTTGACCACGAGGAGGCGTTTCCCTCCGTCGTCGACCAGGACCGACGTCGCACGGCGCTCGTGGTCGAACGGCAGGATCGCGACGCGGCGCACCGCATCGCCCACCAAGTCCTGCGCCCCCGCGGATTCCCAGAGCGCGGCGTCGAGCGGATTGGCGCTGACGCCACCGGAATCCGGGTCGACGTCGGTGGCCAGCAACCCCAGCCGCCGGACCGGGTCGGCGTGCGCGCCGGCCGGGTCGATCGCGTCGACCAGGCGGATCTGGCCCTCCGTCAGGGTGCCGGTCTTGTCGGTGATCAGGATGTCGATGTCGCCCAGGTCCTCGATGCACACCAGCCGTTTGACGAGCACCTTCGACTTGGCCAGTTGCCGCGATCCGGTCGCGAGGCTGGTGCTGACCACCGCGGGCAGCAGCTGGGGCGTGATGCCCACCGCGATGGCCAGCGAGAACAGCACCGAATCGATGATCGGCTTGGACAGCAGCAGGTTGCTGGCCAGGATGATCACCATCAGCGCGATCGCGACCTGCAGCAGCAGGTAGGAGAACTTGCGCAGCCCGACCTGGAAGTCCGTCTCCGGCTGACGCTGGTCCAAACCCGCTGCGATGCGCCCGAATTCGGCATCTTTGCCGGTGGCGTACACCACGCCGACGCCCTCCCCGGCGCTGACGATGGTGCCCATGAAGGCCAAGTCAGCCGACTCCGCCAGCGCGGCGCCAGGCGGCGTCGGCAGGGGCGACTTCTCCGAGCCGGTCGACTCCCCGGTCAGGATGCTTTCGTTGCATTCCAGGCCGGTGACCTCGATCAGCCGGACATCCGCGGGCACGGCCTCGCCCAGCGAAAGCCGGATCACGTCGCCGGGCACCAGGTCGGTGACGCTGACCGTCACGAACTTCGAGTCGCGGCGCGCCAGGGCGTTGTGGTGCACGCGTCCGTGTAAGTCGGCGGCGGCCCGCTCGGCGCGATATTCGTTGACGAAGCCCAAACCGATGCTGGCGGCCAGGATGATGCCGATGATGACCGCCTGCATGCTGTCGCCGAGGAAGTACGACACAACCGCGGTGCCGGCCAACAGGATCAGCACCGCGCTGCGCAGTTGGCGACCGAGCACCGCGAGCGCGTTGACGTGATGGGTCCGCACGGCGTTGGGGCCGTGCTGCGCCAGGCGGGCGGCCGCCTCGGCGCTGGACAGCCCGGCGGCCGAACTGCCCAGCCATTCCAGGACCGCCTCGACGGGGGCTTCGGCGACCCGCTTGGCCGTCAGCGGCGCCGCGACGGCCGCAGTGGTGGCGGTCATCGCGTTCCATCCTCGGCGGGCAGCGCGCCGGTGCGCATGAAGATGACGCGGCGGCCGATTTCCACGGCGTGGTCGCCGAAGCGCTCGTAGAAGCGGCCCAGCAACGCCGCCTCCACGCCCACCGAGATGCTGTGCTTCCACTCGCGATCCAGCAGCACGGAGAACAACCGGCTGTACAGGTCGTCCATCGCCTGGTCTTGTTCGCGAAGCTGGGCGGCCTGCTGCGGGTCACGGGAAATCAGCACCTGTTTTGCGCTGGCGCCCAACTCGATTGCCACCTTGCCCATCTCGGCGAAGCAGCCGCGGACTTCGTCGGGGAGCACCTGCCTGGGGTACTCGCGCCGGGCGATGTCGGCCACGTGCACGGCCAGCGCGCCCATTCGCTCGGTGTCGGCGATGATCTGTATCGAGCTGAAGATATCCCGCAGGTCGCCCGCCACCGGCTGCTGCAGGGCCAGCAGCCCGAACGCCTCCTTTTCGGCCGTCGCCCGCATCGACACGATCCGCTCCTGGCCGCGGATCACCTGCTCGGCGGCGTCCAGGTCCGCCTCCAGCAGGGCCTGGGTCGCGCGCTTCATCGCCACCCCGGCCAGGCCGCACATCTCGCCCAGTTGTGCCGCCAGATTGTCGAGCTGCTCGTGGTAGGCGGTTCGCATGCGGTAATCATCACCAGGGCGGCGCGACTGCGACAGGGGCTTAAGTCGTCTTGGTGAAGTTGTCGATCGCCAAACCGGTTGGCGCTACCCGCCGTTCACGTCCGGTACACACCGCGGTTACCTGCGGCGCCCGAGTCGCGGGCGGGTCGCTTTGGTCGTACCGTGGTCGCGTGGAGCACGAGAATCGCTTGCAGCTCAAGCCCTATCGGTCCGCGTCGGAGCATCTCGACGGCGCCTGGTGGCCGCGGTCGACCCGGTTGGTCGACGAGTTGCCGGACTTACTGGCGTCGGTGTCCGACCGACTCGGCCGCGTCGTGATGGTGGGCTACCGCCGCAACGGCTGGCACGAGACGCCGGAATTGGTCGAGATCGGCGGCCACACAGTCGAATTGCTGGGCTTCACCAGCGACGAGCCGACCAGTGTGATCCTGTTCGGCGAGGACGGTCACCACCTCACGCTGCACGTCATCCGGCCCGACGCCGCCGAGGAGGCCGCCCGTCGGGAACTGCAGCAGGCCGGGGTGGCCGACCCCGACGCCGTGCCCGCAAGCACTTCCGCCGTCGCGCGGTCGGTGGCCGAGGTCGCCGACAAGCTGGCCCGCCACGAGGGGCTCGGCGACGAGCAGCGCACCGCGCAGATCAAAGAGTGGTGCGAGCAGGCCGCCCGGCAATTCGTCGACGCCCCCGTGCAGACGTTCGTTCCGATCCTCGTCGAACACATCGTCCGCAACCGCATGATCGAGTCCCGCGCGGCGGCGGCGACCGGCTAGGCGCCGTAGACGCCGAGCAGGTCGCGCGCCGAGACGATCCCGGCCAGCGCGCCGTCGCGCTCCACCAGGACGTGGCGGATGTAGTGGTCCATCATCCGGGCCGCCACGTCATCGACCGTCGCGTCGGCGTCACACCACACCAGCTTGGTGCTGGCCACCGCGGCGGCCGGGACCCGAGCCGGATCCTTCCCGGCCGCCACCACGCGGACGACGTCACGCTCGCTCACCAGTGCCACGGGCCGCTCGTCGTCGCCCACCACGACGGCCCCGACGTCGCAGTCCGCGATGGCCATGGCCACGTCGGCGACCGTGGCGTCGGCGGCGACGCGCGCCACCGGGTCGCCGGTGATGGTGGAGATCGGGAGCGAGCCCCGTGCAGAAAAGCCAGTCACGCCAGCAATGTTCACCGGAACTTGGCCGGCCTTTCTAGTGACCTGAGTCCCTAGTTCGCCGGACACCCGGCCCTATTTAACGAGGCGAGGCCGGTGCAGGCTGGCCGCAGACCCGTCTCCGAAGGGAATGGTGTGGGCGGAAGGGGATCTGCGATTTTGGTCGCGGGCAGCGTCGGCGCGCTGGTGTCGGGCGGGATCGCCTGGCTGGTGGGCGCGCACGACGTCGCCGACGCGTGCTGGATCGCGGGCACGGCGGTGGGCCTCGTCCCGGCGGTGGTCTGGGTGGTGGCCGGGCTGCGCCGCGGCCGGTTCGGGGTCGACCTGATTGCGGTGCTGTCCCTGATCGGCACGCTGCTGGTGGGCGAGTACCTCGCCGGTGCGCTGATCGCCGTGATGCTGGCCGGCGGCCGGGCGCTGGAGGCCGCGGCCGAGCGCCGCGCGTCCCACGACCTGCGCGCCCTGCTCGAGCACGCCCCCCGGTTCGCCCGACGGCGCGCCGGATCCACGGTGACCACGATCGGGCTGAACGAGGTGGCGATCGACGACCTGTTGGTCGTCGGCCCCGGCGAGGTGGTCCCGGTGGACGGGCGCATCGTCGGCGCGGCGGCGGTGCTCGACGAGTCGGTGCTGACCGGCGAACCGCTTCAGGTGGAGCGCGGCGCGGGCGAACCGGTGCGCAGCGGCGTGGTCAACGCGGGCGGCGCGTTCGAGATGCGCGCTACCGCCACCGCCGAGGCCAGCACCTACGCGCAGATCGTGCGGCTGGCCGCGGAGGCCGGGGCACAGAGCGCACCGGTGGTGCGGCTGGCCGACCGCTACGCCGCGTGGTTCCTGCCCTTGGCGCTGTCGGTCGCCGGCGCGGCCTGGCTGGCCAGCGGGTCGCCGGTGCGGGCCGTGGCGGTGCTGGTGGTGGCGACGCCGTGCCCGCTGCTGCTGGCGGCGCCGGTGGCGATCGTCTCCGGGCTGTCGCGCGCCTCGCGTCACGGCGTGGTGATCCGCAGCGGGGCTGCGTTGGAAAACCTCGGGCGCGCAACGACTTTGGTGATGGACAAGACCGGCACGCTGACCATGGGGCGACCCGTCGTCATCGACGTCGCGGCCGCGCCGGGGCGCGACGCCGTGGAGATCCTGCGGCTGGCCGCCTCGGTCGATCAGCTGTCCCCACACGTGCTGGCCGAGGCGATCGTCACCGAGGCGTTGGCCCGCGGCCTGCGGCTGGACCTGCCCACCGACGTGGTCGAAGAACCCGGGCGCGGAGTCACCGCCACCGTCGGCGATCGGCGCATCCAGGTCGGCAAGCTGGCCGGCGACACCTCGACGGAATGGGCGCGGGCCGCCGTCAACCGGGCCCTGCTGGACACGGCCGCGATCGCGTGGGTGTGCATCGACGGGCGACCAGCCGGTGCGGTGCTGCTGCGCGACCCGCTGCGCCGCCACGCCCCGCGCACCGTGCGGCGGCTGCGCGCCGCCGGGTTGCGACGACTGGTGATGCTCACCGGCGACCGCGCCGGGCCCGCCCGCGAGGTCGGCGCCGTGTTGGGGCTGGACGAGGTCTACGCCGAACAGAGCCCGGCGGACAAGGTCGCCGCGGTGCGCGCCGAGCAGGAGCGCGCGGTCACCGTCATGGTCGGCGACGGAGTGAACGACGCGCCCGCGCTGGCCGCGGCCGGCGTCGGGGTGGCGATGGGCGCGCGCGGCGCCACCGCCTCCTCGGAGGCCGCCGACGTCGTGTTGACCACCGACCGGCTGGAACGGCTCGCCGACGCGATGGACATCGCGCGGTGGTCGCGGCGCATCGCGGTGCAGAGCGCCGTCGTCGGCATGTGCCTGTCGCTGATCGCGATGGTCGTCGCCGCGCTGGGCTGGCTGCCGCCCGCCGCGGGCGCGCTGCTGCAGGAGGGCATCGACGTCGCCGTCATCCTCAACGCGCTGCGCGCCCTGCGCGGCAACCCGGCCACCGAGGTCGACCTGCCCGCGCAGACCGAACAGATGCTGCGCCGCTTCGACGCCGAACACGACGAGCTGCGCGACGCCATCGGACTGCTGCGCGAAGGGGCGGACCGCCTGGCCGCCGCGCCCGATCAGGCCGCGCTGCAAGCGATTACGCGCGCACATCAGTTACTTGTCGATCGCGTCCTGCCGCACGAGCGAGCCGAGGAAACCGAGCTCTACCCCGCGCTGGCGCACCCCCTGGGCACCGGCGAGGCCACCGCGACCATGAGCCGGACCCATGCCGAGATACAACGGCTGTCGGACCGGATCGGCGCGCAGGTCGAGCTGGCCCAAGCCACCGGCTCCATCGGAGCCGACCAGGTCGACGACCTGCTCGCCTGCCTGTACGGGCTGTACGCGCTGCTGCGCCTGCACTTCGTGCAGGAGGAAGAGAACTACTTCACCCTGGCGGAGACCGCTGACGACTCAGCCCGCTGAGGGCGGGCGGGTCATGAAGGTCCCCTTGATCTCCAGCCCGATTTCGAGGTCGTCGTAGTCGCGCCCCCCGCGCTTGCTCTTGTCGCGCGGCGCGACCGGCGGCATCATCGGCGGCGGCATGAAGGGGAACCCGGATTCGTCCGCGGCCAGGGGCGACACCGCCGCGGCCAGCTGCAACGTCGATTTGGACGCGGACAACAGCCCGACCATCGCGGGCGGCGCCGTCAGCTTGCCGATCGAAACCCCGACGCCCACCGCAGCCGTCGGCGCCGATCCGGCGGCCCTGACCGCGTCGGCGAGACCGGCTCCGACCCCGCCCAGCGCGGCCTCGCCCTCCGCCAGCCCCTGGCCCACGTCGCTGCCGACGCTCTGCAGCGTCTGGGCCGCGTTCAGCTGCGCCAGGTAGCTGAGCAGGTTGATCGGGATTCCGCCGGCGATGAACTGGTCGGCATACGTATTGGCCAGGCCGAACCAGCCCTTCTGGGGGTTGAAGCCGAAGGGCGTGCTGAGAACGTTCGTCAAGAAATCCCCCAGCGGCGTCGATGCCGCCGGGGTGGTGGCGGCGGCGGACGTGGCGGCGGCCTGCGCGGCCGCCGCCGCCGGGCTGACGATCGTGGGCGGCGACGAGAACTGCGGCAGCCGGGTGGCCTGTGCCGAGGTCGCCGCGTAGCGGTTCATCGCCGCCGAGTTGTTCACCCACATGCCCTCGTACTGGGCGTCGGTCTCGGCAATCGCCGCGAAGTTGGTCCCCAGCCAGTTGGTGGCGATCAGCTGCGCCAGCCGGGTGCGGTTGGCGGCCACCTGAACCGGGAACACCACGGTCCGCCGGGTCAATTCGAATGCCGCGGCCACCGTCTGGATCGAGGAGCCGACCTGCTCGCACTGCTGCGCGGTGGCGGCCAGCCACGCGAGGAAGGGGTCGACGGCCCGGGCCATCGCGGCCTCGGACGGGCCGCCCCATGCCTCACCCAGCGCCGAGAGCACCGAGCCGTAGCCGGGCAGCGAATCCTCCAGCTCGATGCCCAACCGCTCCCACGCGGCGGACGCCTCGATCAACGACTCCGCACCCGGTCCGGAGTGGATCAGCGCCGCGCTAATTTCTGGGGGCAGCGTCCCGAAGTCCATGTCATCCGGCCGACGGCGGTGTGCGGATCACTTTGCCCTTGACTTCGGCGCCCACCTGGAGGTCTTCGAGCTTGTTCTGCTTCCGCTTGCGCCAGCCACTGCCCGCCGAGACCGGCGGGGGCATCAGCGGCGGCATCATGGGGAACCCCGCGTCGGCGCCGTCGAGCGGCGATGCCGCCGAGGCGAGCTGCACCGGCGTCTGCGAGGCGGGCAGCAGCCCCACCACGGCGGGCGGCGCGGTCAGCTTGCCCATCGACACGCCGACGGCCATCGCCCCGGTGGGCGCCGATCCCAGCGACTTCACCGCATCGGACAAGCTGGCCCCCGCCGCTCCCAGCGCCGACTCGCCCTCCGAGAGGCCCTGGCCGATGTCGCCGCCCACGCTCTGCAGCGCCTGGGCCGAGGTGCTCTGCGCGAGGTAGCTGAGCAGGTTGATCGGGAAACCGGACGAGATGAACTGGTTGGCGTAGGTGTTGGCCAGCCCGAACCAGCCCACGTTGGGGTCGAAGCCGAACGGGGTGCCGACGATCGACTCCAAGAAGTCCCCGATCGATTGCGCCGGCGTGGCGGCGGCGGCGGACGTGGCGGTGGCCTGCGCGGCCGTCCCGGCCGGGTCGGTGATCGCCGGCGGGGTGGTGAACTGCTGCAGGTCGAGCGCCTGCGCCGTGGCCGCCTGATAGCGCGTCAGCGCCGCGGAGTTGTTCGCCCAGATGGCCTGGTACTGCTCTTCGGTCGCGGCGATGGCCGGCAGGTTGGCGCCGAACCGGTTGGTGGCTATCAGTTGCGCCAGCCGCGTCCGGTTGGCGGTCACCGTCGCGACCGGGACCACCGCCGACTGCGCCGAGTTGAACGCGGTCGCGGCGGCCTGCGTCGAGGAGGCCAGCTGGTCGGCCTGTTGGGCGGTGTCCCGCAGCCAGGTGATGTAGGGCTGGACGGCCTGAACCATCTTCGCGGCCGACGGGCCGTCCCACGCGTCCATCAGCGACGACAGCACCGACGTATAGGTGCTGACCGAGCTGTCCAACTCGTTGCCGATGCGCTGCCAGGCGGCGGACGCCTCGATCAGCGAGGCCGCCCCGGGACCGGCATGCACGAGCGCCGATGTCACCTCGGGCGGCAGCGCTAGAAAGTCCATGACATCTCACATCCCTTATTCGGGAAACCATCCAGCAAAGTTGCGCTGACCGCGCCGCGACCAACGCGGAAACATTGCACGTCGAGGCCCTTGGCGTGCACTGTTCCGTTCGCGAATCGCATGACACGAACATATACCGAGGGCGGTGGCCAGCGAAGAATTTGCAGGTGGGTGGCGGACCGCTCACAGGGTCACCGAGGCGCCGCGGTCCACTTCGATGACGCGGTCGCCCAGGCCGCGAAGCCGCATCTCGGCAATGAACTCGTCGAGCGGCGACGCGAACACGCCGTAGTCGTCGAAGTGCACCGGGATCGTTTTCGGCAGCGCCAGCAGCGCGACCAGCTCCGCGCCCTGGCGGCCGTCCATGGTCACTGTCAGACCGAACGGAAGCCGCCGGCCGGCGGGCAGCCGCGTCCCGCCCAGGTGCAGCACACCGGCGTCGATCGAATCGAAGCGCTCGGGGATCTCCTTGAGCTCCTCGACGAGCAGCGTGTCGCCGGACACGTAGAGCCGACGCGCCGAGCCGTCGTCGGCGACGAATTCGAGCATGGTGCCCATCACCGGCGGCAGCAGTCGTCGGCTCCACTGAGGCGCGTGCCGACCGGGGAGCGAGGTGATGTGAACGGTGTTGCCGCCCTTGGTGATCGTGTGTCGCTGCCACGTCGACAAACCCAGCGCGTGCCCGAAGCCACGATGGTGCAGCCGCTTGGCCGCGTGCGGGGTGGTGACGATCGGCAGCCCGTGGTCGAGGCCCCGCTGCGAGACCCGGTCCCAATGATCACCGTGCATGTGCGACAGCACCACCGCGTCGACCGCGGGCAGCTCGTCGATGTTCAACGCCGGTTCCCTGAGCCGCTTGGAGACCAACCCGTAGCCCAGATAGGCATGCTGGCCCCGGTGCAGGAAATTCGGATCGGTCAACAGCGTCAGCCCGCCGGCGGTGATCAACGTGGTGGCGTTGCCGACGAAGGTGACCGTGATTTCCATGACCGCGGGCTACCCGGTCCGGAAGCGTTCACGCGGTTAAACGGTCGGGGATGGTTTCTCCTCGGTGCTACGGGCCGCCGCCGGTGCCGGCGGTGCCGCCGACGCCGCCGGGCGGGTGCCGACCGCGCGGCCCCGACCTAGTTAGAGGTGCGGCAGATCAGCGAGAACCACCGCCAAACGCGGATCGGACACTTCAATTCTTCCGAAGTAGGCCAGGAGCAACTCGCCGGGTTCCACGTCGATCGGCTCGTCGTCGGCAGGCAGGGATCCGGACGCTGCGACGAATTCGACAGTGTCGGCTTTGCCCAGATGGACGCGATGCCGGGTAGAGGTTTTGCTCTCAACCAGCCGATTCATCGACTCAGCGGGGCCACGAATTGCCATGGACGCCTCCGCGGCCGGTATCACCCACTCGTCTCCCGTTGCAACGGCGATGTCGTAGCCGTGGACGAGCAGCTCGCACAAGATCCATCGAGCCCCACCGCCGGCAGAGATTGTCGATCCTCCGTGGAAGGGATACAGACGGTCGAAGTCGACTTTGGGGTAGACGTGGTCGATCACCGCACGCAGATTTGCCTCGAGCCCGTCGGCGATATCGTTGATGTCTCGGTCGGTGTACTCCGAGAGGCAGGTCGCATTCAGCTCGGCAACCCCCTCGTTTGTGGCGGCACGTCGACGATCGCCAAGCAGCCTGCCGAGCACAGTTACAACGTGCGCCGCAGTCTCCGCGGCCGTCCAGGTGAGGCCAGGCACCGGTCGCGCGGCGCGATCCGCATCGAGCCCCCGGACCATCGAGACAAACCGCTTCCCACTGTCATCTAGCGCGGCGAGGATGTCGGCTTTGGTCGCCTCTTGCACCCGCTAAGCGTACGGCGGGCCGGGCGACTGGCGGCTGTTCGCCATCGCCGCTTCCTAGAAGGGTGGCGGGTCGTCGTCGCCTTCGGCGGGTGGGGCGGGACCAAAGTAGCTGGGCTGCTCTGCTTTTCGGGCCAGGCGGGCGTCGCGGTTGTGGCGGCGTTCGGTGGCCACCCGGGAGGCGCGGTCTTGGGCGCGGGTGCGGCGGCGTTTGGGCATCATCGC
>NZ_AUWQ01000090.1 GCF_000455205.1 Mycobacterium sp. UM_CSW
CTTCGTCGCCGATGCCGGAAAGCATCAGCAGGTGTGCCGACTCAATCGCGCCGGCGCACAACACGATTCGGTCGGCGGAAACCGTCGCCCGGCCTTGCGGGCCGATCACCTCGACACCCACCGCGGTGGCGCCCACGAAACGCAGTCGCACCGCGCGGGTCCGCTCCAGCAACGTCAGGTTGGGCCGCCCGAGCGCCGGCAACAAATACGCGGCACCCGATCCGGTGCGCACGCCGTCGACGATATTGAGCGGGACCGCCCCCAGCCCCGAAACCAGTTCCGGCCCAGCATCATTGAGATCGTCGATCCACCCGAACCCGGCGCGCTCCGCCTGCGCGATGAAAGCTTCCGTGGTACCGGTCATTTCGCGGGTTCGGCGCACCGGGATCGGCCCGGCCCGGCCGTGAGCGGGGCCGTCAAAATCCAGGTCGGTCTCGATGGCGCGGAAGTGCTCGAGCACATCCGACCATGCCCAGCCGGGCACCCCGGCGCGGTCGAAGTCGCGCGGCAGCGCGCGGCAGAAGTAGCCGCCGTTGATCGCACCCGAACCGCCGACCGTGGCGCCGCGCACGATCGGCAGCTTCAGGGCGTGCCGATCGGTCAGCGTGGTCAGGTAGCGCCGGGCCAGCGGGCTGCCGACGCCGATCGGCAGTTGCAACCCGTTGGCGGTCAGGGCCAGCAACTCCGGGTCGGCCAGCGCGGGGCCGGCCTCCAGCACGGTGACGGTGCGGGCGGGATCGGCGGAAAGGCGTTCGGCGACAACCGAACCAGCGCTGCCGGCGCCCACGATCAGCACATCGCTGTGCGGAGCGGCTGCGGTCAAGGGGCGTCGAAACCGCTATGTGCGAATCTGCGGCTTGAGCGCCCGCACGTTGCGTTCGCGGGCCACACCCCACCACAGCCCGAGGCCGTAGGCCAGGTCGTCGACGCGCTTGAGCAACACGTAGGTCAGCAGCCCGATGGGTTCGGCCTCGTCGCCGGTGGCGTCCCGGCGGCGCAGCCAGTCCACCACGCCGTCCATGACGGCGGCCACCAGCACGACGCGTCTGCAGTGGCGCGACAGGATCGCCGCGACCAAGGCCAGCGGCCAGTAGTGCCGGCACAGGGCCGACGCCAGCTGCAGCGCCGCCGACCACAGGCCGCGGGTCGCGATCGTGAGGACGTCCACGAGCGACGTCTCGGCGCCGCGCATCGCCTTGGCGATCCGCCGGCCGGTCACCAGGGCGACGACGATCGAGGCGAGCTGGCTGAGGCTCGTCCCCAGCGCCACCAGGATCCAGGCCATCAGCGCCCAGCCGGAGATCACCACCGGGGCCGTCTTGTCCGGGTGACGCACGGACAGCGGGGCCGCCGAGCCGCCGTAAAAGGCCTTGCGCGCGAGCCAATCCCGTAACTCGGTGCGGTGATCGTGGGCGACCTGGGCGATCGGCTCGTAGCGAAGCCGAGCGCCCGCCTCGATCAGCCGCCAGCACAGGTCGACGTCCTCGCCGGACTGCATCGTCTCGTCGAAGCCCCCGACGTCACGGATGGCCGAGCGGCGGCAGATGATCGCCGCGCTGGGAACGTAGGACACCGTGCTGTGGGGCAGCACCGGGGCCTCGCGCTCCCCGAGGTCCAGCGACGAGTGCACCGCCTCGTAGCGGGCGACCACGTTCTCGCTGTGTGACAGGCCGACGATGCGCGGCGCGACCAGGGCGACGGTCGGATCGCAGAAGTGACCGAGCAGGGCCTCGAGCCAGCCACGGCGCGGCGTCACGTCGGAGTCGAGAAACGCGACGAAGTCAGTCGTGCAGGCGGCCAGCCCGGTGTTGCGCGCCGCGGCCGGACCCCTGCTGTGGGGGTGGCGCAGCACCTCGACGTCGCAGTGCGCGCCGATGAAGTCTTCCGGCTCGATCGGCGGGAACGAACCGTCGTCGACCACGATGACGCGCAATCCGCGCAGACAGCTGACCAGGTGGCGCACCCCGGAAACGTTGTCCCGCACCGGAATTACCACGGTCACGTCGCGGTGCGACGGGCCGCCCGCGGGGCGCGGGTGCGCCACGGTGGCGTCGAGCAGGGTGCGGGCCAGCTGGGCGCTGACGTCGTCGCGGACCTTCAGCCGGCCGTCGGAAAGCATGCTCTGGGCGGCGGGGGCCAACTTCAGCAGGCGCGTCGGTGAGCCACCCAGCAAGGCGGAACCGTCGCCGAGCACCCGCACGCGGCGGTCGACCTGGACGGCGAACCCGTCCGGCAATCGCGTTGCCGTCATGTCAGCTTCCCGTCACGCCCGGGCGACCACCGGGCGATCCGACGGACACAGTCGTCGACCATCTCGGCGAAGATGCGCTTGCCCTCGGCGGCCGTCGCGGTGGTGGGGTCGCCCAGCACCCCGACCCGGCTGACCGCCGCGACGCCCCCGCGGCGCATCGACGGGAGCAAGTCTGCCAACGGCGCCCGGTTGCCGCTGAGCCACCGGTCGGTCAGCACGTCGGCCGGCGAGATATGGAGCAACACCGATGTTTCGGTATGGCCGGCGTGGGCGTCGCCGCTGGCGGCGACGCAGGGGCACCAGGCGGCGTCTCGGCCCTCGGCCCGCAGCGCGCTCACCGCGCCGCGCAACGCGCCGACATTGCCGCCGTGCCCGTTGACGAACACGAGCCGCGGGGCCCAGCAAGCCGCTGACCTGCCGTACTCCACCAGCAGCGTCGTCAGGGCCTCGGTGCCGATCGAGATCGTTCCGGCGAAGTCTTGGTGCTCGCCGCTGGCGCCGTAGGCGATGGCCGGCGCGACCAACCAGTCCTGTTCCAGGCGGGCCCTGGCCCCCCGCGCGACCGCCGTCGCGATCTGGGTATCGGTGTCCAGCGGGAGGTGCGGACCGTGTTGTTCGGTCGATCCCACCGGGACCATTAATGCCGGCGAGGTGCCGAATAGCTGGCTCGACGCCATCGTTGCTAATTCGCCGAGTACGGGCACTGGCTGATGGTAGGACGAATTCACCTGGCGTGCACCAATTGTTGACCCTACAAAATTATTTTTTTCTGGGCTGTTCACCAAGCGGTCGAATTTGATGGCTCGTTCGTCACGGTTGCCTCGCAAGTACCACAATTTTCGCCGCCGTCGTTTCACGCTAGAGGGCCATTTCGCGCTGTTGGTGAAAACGGCCCATGCTCAATCCCCGTAAAGAGACCCGACATACCCAGATTTAGGCCCAGATTTATGCCGGCGGTACCCCGAGCGCCCGCGCGAAGCCGTCCGGCACCAACAGGTCGTCGGGGGTGAGGTCGTGAACCGAGGAGCGCCCCAGGCCCATCAAGGCCGAGTCGATGCCGCCGCGCAAGATGTCGAGGACGTTCTCCACCCCGGCCTGCCCGCCGGCCGCGAGGCCCCACAGGTACGCGCGCCCGATCATCACCGCCCGCGCCCCGAGCGCCACCGCCTTGACGACGTCGCTGCCGCGGCGGATGCCGCCGTCGAGCAGCACCTCGACCTGGTCCCCCACCGCCGCGACCACCGCGGGCAGGGCGCGGATCGAGGCCGGGGTGCCGTCCAGGTTGTTGCCGCCGTGATTCGACACCGAGATCGCCGAAACACCCGCATCCACAGCCCTTTTGGCGTCGTCGACGCGCATCACGCCCTTGAGCATGAACGGTCCGCCCCACAGCTCGCGCAGCCAGGCGATGTCGTCCCAGGTCGGCGGCGGCGTGCCCATCCATTCGCCGTACGCGGCGAAGAAGGGCGGGCCGGGCTCGCCGCGGCGCGCCTGGTTCGGCACCCGGAGGTTCGGCGGGCGCAGCGTCTTGCCGTACTTCCACAACCAGCGGGGCTTGAAGACCGCCTCCGGAGACTGGCGCAGGATGGTCCGCAGGTTCATCTCTTCGGGGATCTTCGGACTGCCCCAGTCGCGCCCGTGCGAGAACGACCAGTCGGTGGTGACGATCAGGCCGACCGCACCGGCCTGGCGCGCGCGTTCCACGCGCTCCGCGATGGCGTCGCGGCCGCCGAGCCAGTAGACCTGGAAGAACAATTTGGGGTTGGCGGCGATGACCTCTTCGATCGGTTTACTGGCGAACGACGAAAGTCCCATCGCCGTTCCCCGCGCCGCCGCCGCCCGTGCGACGGCCACCTCGCCGTCCGGGTCGACCGCTTGGACGCCGGTTGGCGAAATGACCACCGGCAACCAAATATCCTGCCCCATAACGGTAGTCGATTGGTCGCGCTTTTCCGGGGCGCCGACGACATGGGGCGCGAATCCGAGTTCGCTGAACGCTTCGACGTTGCCCGCGACGGTGATGCCCTTTTCGCTGCCCGCAAGCAGCGCCGAATAAACCGATTTCGGTAGCCGCCGCTTCGCGCGCTGCTGGGCGATGGCGACCGTTTCGAACCATTGGTCGGCCATGGCTAGACGGGGCTTTCGTTGCACAGCCGCGCCGGGGGTCGCGAGAGTTTCAGGAGCACCGGCCCACTCGTCTTCCGGGAATGGTCGGCGCGGGGCCGCGGGGTGGTGCGGTCACGCGCCAGGGCCTGCTCGCTATGGCCTTGCACGCATTCGGGATCGGGCCCGTCCATCGGCAGGCCGGTGAAGAACTTGGCCGCCATGCATCCGCCCCGGCAGCTGTCGTAGTGCCCGCAGCTGCTGCAGGCCCCGGCCGACTGCGGTTCCCGCAGCTCCCGAAACAGCGGTGCGTTCTTCCAGACGTTGTCAAATCCCCCGTCGCACAGGATGTTTCCGGCCAGGAAGCGGTCGTGGATGGCGAACGGGCAGGCATAGACGTCGCCCACCGGGTCGATCAGGCACACGACCCGGCCGGCGCCGCACATGTTCAAACCGGCCAGGGCGCCGGATGAGCCGAGCGGTGCGAGGTGGAAGAAGGAGTCGCCGGTGAGCACCCGCTCCCCCTTGGCGACCAGCCAGTCGTAGAGCTGGACCTGCTGGGCGGCGGTGGGGTGCAGCTCTTCCCACACGTCCGCGCCCCGACCGGAGGGCCGCAGCCGGGTGATACGCAGGGTGGCGCCGTAACGGCTTGCCAGGGCGGCGAATTCGTCGAGTTGGTCGACGTTGTGCCGGGTCACGACGACCGAGATCTTCGCGTCTTTGAAGCCTGCACTGGCCAGGTTCTCCAGCGCGCGCACCGCCATCGCGAACGAGCCGGCGCCGCGCACGGCGTCGTTGACCTCCGCGGTGGCGCCGTCGAGCGAGATCTGGACGTCGACGTAGTCACTGGCGGCCAGGCGGGCGGCGACCTGCGGGGTGATCCGGACGCCGTTGGTGGAGAACTTCACGCCGACGTGGTGCGCGGTCGCATAGTCGACCAGCTCCCAGAAGTCGGGCCGCACGGTGGGTTCGCCGCCGCCGATGTTGACGTAGAACACCTGCATGCGTTCCAGCTCGTCGATGATGTCCATGCACTGGCGCGTGGACAACTCCCGCGGATCCCGTTTGCCCGACGAGGACAGGCAGTGCACGCACGCCAAGTTGCAGGCGTAGGTCAGCTCCCACGTCAGGCAGATCGGGGCGTCCAGGCCGCGCTCGAACTGTTCGATGAGCCGCGGAACAGCGACACTCATTCGGCCTCCTTGGCTACCAACATGTTTGACTCCGCCAGCACACCCAGCGCGTGCAGGTACGGTCCCTGCCCCGCGTCGTCCACGCCGGCGGCACGGCAGGCCGACCGGACGTCGGGATGGTCGGCCAGCGACCGCACCACCGTGAGGATGGTGCGGTTCTTCAGGAAGGACAGCTTGCGGGTGCCGAAGTGGTACAGCAGCGCGCCGAACGGCTCCGGCCGAACCGCCACCTGCGGGTGCAACCGCCAGCCGCGGTCGGGATCGAACACGCGGATCAGTAGACCCCGCACATCCCGTCGATGGACACCTCTTCCACGAGGGTCTCGGTGACGAGCTCGGTCTCGGTCTCGTTTTCGTGCTCCATGGAACTTTTCCTCCCGTTGGGACTCGACAAGGATGGATCGTTCTGGACACAATATGGCATCGAGTGCCGCAATGGAAGGGCGGGTCTGACATGCCGCAGCCGCGGGTGGGCCGGCGCCGCTCGACGACCCCGGGGCACATCACCGACGTCGCCCTCGAGTTGTTCGCGGCCCGGGGATTCGACGAGGTGAGCGTCGACGACGTCGCGCACGCGGCCGGCATCGCGCGCCGCACGCTGTTTCGCTATTACGCCTCCAAGAACGCGATCCTCTGGGGTGATTTCGACGCCCACCTGGCGCACCTGCGGGAGCTGCTCGACAACGTGGACGCGCGGGTGCCCCTCGACGAGGCGTTGCGCGGGGCGCTGTTGGCGTTCAACACCTTCGACGAGTGCGAGACGGTCCGGCACCGTCAGCGCATGCGGGTCATCCTGGAAACCGCGGAGCTGCAGGCGTATTCGATGACGATGTACGCCGGCTGGCGTGAGGTGATGGCGGGTTTCGTGGCCCACCGGCTGGGCGTCAAGACCACCGACCCGCTGCCGCAGACCGTCGCCTGGACCATGCTCGGGGTCGCGCTGAGCGCCTACGAGCACTGGCTCGCCGACGAATCCGTCCCGCTGCCCACCGCGCTCGGCAACGCGTTCGACGTCGTCGGCGCCGGGCTGGAACGGCTGGACCGATGAGCGGGGGCGCCGAGCACCTGCTGCACATGCTGCGCTCGCAGGGCCGGTTCTGCGCGGGCTCCGGCTCGCCGATGTACGGGGAGCTCTTCGAGCTGGTGGCGGGCGACGTCGAGGCGGGCGGCGTCTTCGCGACCGTCCTGTCCGGCCACGAGGACGCGCCCTCGCGCCACGCGGTGCCGCTGCGGCTGCTCGGCGGGCTGCACCGGTTGGTGCTCGACGGCCGGGCGCCGCAATTGCGCCGCTGGTATCCCAGCACCGGCGGCGCCTGGGACGCGGCGAAGGCCTGGCCCGAAATCCTGCGCACCGCGGCGGAGAACACCAACGCGTTGCGCGCCGCGCTCCATCAGCCGCCGCAGACCAACGAGGTGGGCCGGTCCGCCGCGCTGATCGGTGGACTGCTACGGCTCAATCGCGGATTCGATTTGCCGATAAGGCTTTTCGAGATCGGATCGAGCGCGGGCCTGAACATGCGCGCCGACCACTACCACTACCGCTACGGATCCGGTCTCAGGGGCGGCCGATGGGGGCCGTCCGACTCGCCGGTCACCATCGACGACGCCTGGCGCGGCGCCCTGCCGCCCGACGGCGCCCTGCGCATCGTCGAGCGAAACGGCTACGACATCGCGCCCATCGACGTCACCGGCGCCGAGGGGGAAGTGACCGCGTTGAGCTACGTCTGGCCCGACCAGGACGCCCGGTTGCGCCGGCTGCGCGGCGCCATCGCCGTCGCCCGGACCGTCCCGGCGGCCCTCGAGCGCCGGACGGCGGCCGAGGCGGTGGCCGGCATGACCCTCGCCGCCGGCGCGCTGACGGTGCTGTGGCATTCGATCACCTGGCAGTACCTGTCCGACGACGAGCGCGCCGCGGTCCGCGCCGGGATCGAGGCGCTCGGGCGGCGGGCCGACGCCCGGTCACCGTTCGCGCACCTGACGCTGGAGCCGGCGCGCGACGGGCCGGGCACGCCGATCCGGTTTTTGGTGCGGGCCCGCAGCTGGCCGGGCGGCGAGGCGGCCGTCCTCGCCGAATGCCATCCGCACGGCCCGCCGGTGAATTGGCAGTAGTTTTTCTCCTCCGCCCCGTCGGAGTTCGGCCCGCCGCGGCGACTATATACATGTGAGCGCCGAAGCGGATCCGAGGTCCGACGCTCGATGCGCGTTGCTCGAGCTGTACGACGAGGCGTTGCCCGTGGTGTACGGGTACTTCGTCCGCCGCTGCGGTGATCGCGCGACGGCGGAGGACCTGACGTCGGAGACGTTTCTCGCGGCCATGGACGCGGCGCGGAAGAGCGATCCGCCGCCGGTGTCAATTCCGTGGCTGCTCGGGGTGGCACGCCACAAGCTGGCCGACCACTATCGGCGCGGCGCGCACCGGCTGACCGTGCCGGTCCCCGAACCGCCGGAGCCGGCGGACCCGGTCGACGACTGGGACGCCGAGTTGGACCGCATGGTCGCCGAGGCGGTGCTGGCCCGGCTGGCCGAGCCGCACCGCGCCGTGCTGGTGCTGCGCTACATGGACGACTGCTCGGTCGGCGAGTGCGCCGAGCTGATCGGGCGCACCGTGCACGCCACCGAGGCGCTCCTGGTCCGGGCCCGCCGGGCCTTCAAAGAACAGTATCCGGAAGGAGGCACGCCATGAGTCGGCACGACGATCCGCTGGACGTGCTGCGCGCCGACGACCTTCCGGTGCAACCAGATCCGGGTTTCGCCGCGCGGCTGCGCCGGCGGCTGGAATCCGCGATGTCCCTACCGGAAGGAGTTGTCATGAGCGGCATTGCGACTCAGATCGCCCCGCACCCGGCGGCGCTGCCCTACCTGAGCGTCGCGAACGCGCGGGCGGCGATCGCCTGGTACGCCGACGCGTTCGGCGCCGTCGTCGTCGGTGAACCGATCGTGATGGACGACGGCCGAATCGGCCACGCGGAGATCGCGATCGGAGGCGGGGTGCTCTACCTGGCCGACGAGTATCCCGAGCTCGGGCTGAAGGCCCCTGCGCCCGACGCGGTTTCGGTGAGCCTGATGCTGCACGTCGGCGACACCGACGCCGCCCTGGCCAAGGCGCGGGAACACGGCGCCACCGTCCAGCGCGAGAGCTACGAAAGCCATGGAAGCCGCAACGCGACCGTCATCGACCCGTTCGGGCACCGCTGGATGCTGTCCGGACCCGCTAAGGACCCCGCGGGCATCCGGCACGGCGACGTCGGTTACGTCTCGGTGTGGAGTCACGACGCCGATCGGGCGGCCGCCTTCTACGGCCACGTCCTGGGCTGGACGTACGACCCGGCATCCCACCGGGTCACCAATACCGATCTGCCGACCGGCATTTCGGCGCAACCCGGGAAGCCCACCCTATTCTGCTGCTACGCCGTCACCGACGTGTGGGCCGCCCGCACGGCGATAACCGAGGCGGGCGGGGTCGCGGGCGAAGTGCGCCGGACCGACGACGGCGTGGTGCTCGAGGCCACCGACCCGCAGGGGGCGGCGTTCGCGGTGTTCGAACCGGCGGCCGGGCGAAAGCGTCCGGAGCTCAACGGGTCCGGGCCGGGCGAGCTGTCCTACGTCACCTACGAGGTGCCGGATTCCGCGGGCTTCCGCGACTTCTACGGCCGGGTGCTGGGATGGAGCTTCGAGCCCGGCCGGGTGGCCGACGGCTGGCAGGTGGTGGGAACCCACCCGATGGCCGGCGCCGCCGGGGGCAACGCCGCCCCGACGACCGTGCCGATGTGGACGGTGTCGGACATCGACGCGGCCGTCGCCCGGGTGCGCGAGGCCGGCGGCACGGTACTCGCCGAGCCGGCCCGCCAGCCGTACGGCGTGACCGCCGAATGCGCCGACGATCAGGGGGCCCGGTTCTACCTCGGCGAGTTCTGAGCCTCGGGGTTGGCGATCCGGACGGGCGCCCCGTCCAGCCAGGCGACGACGGCCTCGATGGTGTCAGCGTAGAAGGCGCCGAGCATTTCGCGGGTGACGTACCCCAAGTGGGGGGACAGCGTCACGTTGGTCAGCGCCCGCAGCGGATGGTCGGGCGGCGGCGGTTCGGTGTCGTAGACGTCGAGCCCGGCCCCGGCGATGCGGCCGGTTCGCAGCGCGTCGATCAGCGCGGCCTCGTCGACGATCGGGCCGCGCGAGGTGTTGATCAGGTAGGCATGCGGCTGCATCAGGCCCAGCTCCGGTTGGCCGACCAGCCCGCGGGTGCGTTCGGAGAGCACCAGGTGGATCGAGACCACGTCGGCCTCGGCGAACAGGGCCGCCTTCTCGACCCGGCGGGCACCGGCCGCCGCGGCGGCCTCCTCGGTGAGGTTCTGGCTCCACGCAATCACCTGCAGGCCAAACACTTTCGCGTATTCGGCCATGCGCTTGCCGGTTCGGCCCAGGCCGAGCAGCCCAAGCGTCTTGCCGGACAACGTCATACCGGTGGTCGACTGCCATCCCCCATCGCGCATTCGCCGATGCTCCTCGGCCAGATTGCGCACCGTCGCGATCAGTAGCCCCCAGGCCAGTTCGGGGGTCGCGTCGCGAACCGCGGTGAACCGCGGGTTGGCGAAGTCCGAGTGGGCGACCAGCACGCCGCGCTCGGTGGCCGCGGCCATATCCAGGTTGGGCAGGCTCCTGCCCACGATGGTGATCAGCTTGAGGTTCGGGAGCCGCTCGATGAGCGTGCGTGGCAACGCCATCCGTTCGCGCATGGTGCAGATCACGTCGAAGGGCCGCAACGCGTCGGCGGCCTCGGCCTCGGACAGGTGCCGGTCGAAAACCGTTACGTCCGAACGCGTCCGCACCGGCGACCAGTCGGCGAGGTCGAAGGCCACGCCGGCGTAGTCGTCGAGTATCGCGACCTTGGGAAGCGTCAGCCCAGCACCTCGGCGATGGGGACCGCGGCGGCGATCTTCGCGCGGACCTTCATGACCTTGCCCGGCATCCCACCGCCGACCACCCCGACCAGCACCCCGTCGCGCTCGTAATACGCCAGGAACTTGCGCCCGTCGTCCTCGACGAGGTGCACGGTGTCGGTGGCCTCGGGCTCCCCCAGGCACTGGATCTTGACGTCGTACTGATCGCTCCAGAAATACGGCACCACCACGGCCGACGGCACGTCCTGTCCGAGCATCGCGGGCACCACCACCCGGGCCTGGTCGGCGACGTTGCTCCAATGTTCCACGCGCGCTTGGTGTCCCGTCGTATCGCGCCAGGAGGCGACGTCGCCGAGCGCCCACACGTTCGGCGCGCTGGTGCGTCCGGCCTCGTCGCAGATGACGCCGTTATCGACGTCGACGCCGCTGCCCTCGAGCCACTCGGTCGCCGGTCGCGAGCCAATGCCGACCACGACGAGGTCGGCGGCGAGCTCCGTGCCGTCGGTCAGCACCACGGTGTCCACATGCCCCTCGCCGCGCACCTCCGCCACCCCGAGGCCGAGCCGGACGTCGACGCCCTCGTCGCGATGCAGCCGTGCCACCAGCTGGCCGATCTGCTCGCCGAGTATCGCGGCCAGCGGCGTCGGCTGGGGCTCGACCAGCACCACGTCCACGCCCAGGCTGCGCAGGCTGGCCGCCACCTCGCAGCCGATGAAACCGGCGCCCACGACGACGGCGCGCTGCGCCTCGGACGCGTGCTCCCGCAACGCCATGCTTTCGTCGAACGAGCGCAGCACCCGAATGCCGTCCAGGTCCGGAAACGCCGGGATGCGCCGCGGCACCAGCCCGGTGGCGATGACGAGTTCGTCGTAGCCGAGCGTCGTCCCGTCGGCCAGGGTCACCGTCTGCTTGGCCGTGTCCAGCGCGGTGGCCGCCGACCCCAGCCGCAGCGTGATGTCCTTCTCGCCGTACCACTCGCGCGGTTTGAGGGCCACGTCGTCGACCTCTTTGCGCAGCACCTCCTTGGACAGGGGCGGGCGGTCGTAGGGCAGGTGCACCTCGTCGCTGACGATCGTGATCCGGCCGGCGTATTCCGACCGGCGCAGTTGCTCGGCCGTGCGGGCGGCGGCCAATCCGCCGCCGACGATCACGATGCCTTTTTCAGTCACGTGGAGTTCATACCACGATCGCCGGTCAGTACTTCAATGCGCCCTTGTCGACGGGGACCTGTGTGCCCGACAGTGTGCCCGACCCGTCGCCGGCCAACCAGACGACGACGTCGGACACCTCGTCGGGCGTCATGAATCCCTTGTACTGCATCGGCATTGGCGGGAAGCTGTGCACGTAACGAGGGTGCTTGGCAAAGATTTCCATCATCGCCTCGGGCTCGATCATCGGGGTTTCGACCGAGTAGGGGTGGATGGAGTTGACCCGGATGCCGTATTCGCCGAGCTCGATCGCCAGGGTGTTGGTCAGGCCCGTGAGCCCGAATTTGCTGGCGGCGTAGTGGCCGTTACCGGGCGTGGCCTTCAGGCCCGCCGCCGAGCTGACGACGACGATGGAACCGCCGTTGCCGGCCTCGATCATCGCCGGGATCGCCGCGCGCAGGGTGCGCCAGGTGCCGGTCAGGTTGATCCCGATCACGGTGTCCCACTGCTCGTCGGTGAGCTCCCAGACCCGGCCCCAGCCCAGCACCCCGGCGTTGGCGACCAGCACGTCGAGCCGGCCGAATTGTTCGACGCCGTCGGCGACGAGTTGCCGCAGCGCCGCGTCGTCCCGGATGTCGACCTCCCGGGCCAGCACCTTGCGGCCCTCGGCTTCGACCAGGCGGACGGTCTCGCTGAGATCCTCGGGCGTAGCCGGCGTGTAACTCAGGGTGTCCGAGGCCCGCGCGCAGATGTCAAGCGCGATGATGTCCGCGCCTTCCCGGGCGAGCCGCACTGCGTGCGACCGTCCCTGCGCCCGGGCGGCCCCGGTAACGAACGCCACCCGTCCTTGCAGTGATCCAACCTGTGCAGCCACGAGGACAGGCTAGCAGCGGAACTGAAACGTGTTCTAGTGCGGCTCCGGTTCAGATTTCCGAGATGATCTGGGCCCGCCGGCTGTTGTACTCCTGGTCGGTCAGCGCGCCGCTGGCGCGCAGTGTCTCCAGCTCTTGGAGCCGCTGGGCGATCGACGGTTGCGCGGGCGTCCCGGCCGGTGCAGGACCGCCGGCCGCCGCGGGCTGGGGTGCCGGCGCCTGTTGTGCGGCCGCGCGGCGCACCACGGCCTGGATCTGCTGGCGCACCACCGGATTCGACCGGAGGTCGCCCGCCTGGTTCAGCGGGATGTTGTTGGCCTTCAGGATCTGCAGGATCTCCATCAGCGGGCCGGCCTGCCCGCTGAGGTCGTAGGTCCGGTTGTCTTCGGTCAGGGTGAACTGCGCGGGCACCAGCCCGTTGACCAAAGCGCTTCGCTCCCAGTCGATGCGGTATTCCTGGGTGGTGGGGTTGACCAGCACCACCACCTTGCGGGCGTTGAGGTTGCCGAGCCGGGTGAGGTGGGCGATGACCCGGTCCTCGCTGTCGAACGGCAGGAACCCGGGCCCGGAGATGTGCAGGTGCACCTTGACCACCTGCTGATTGTTGATCCACGTCCCGGTCTCGGTGAGCCCGGTGATCTGGGCGAGCGCCAGCACGCCGCTCTGCTCGAGCTCCGCGTTCTTGGCGGACGACTTCGCCCCGAAGTTGGCCAGCGCGATCGCGATCACCACGTCGGCGACGGTGATCAGCAGGCCCACGTAGAGCATCCACTGCAGCAGGTCGCCGAACCCCATGGTGAAGTAGACGACCAAAAAGATCGGCCCGACCAGGCCGCCGCACAGCAAAACGATCAACTGTGCTTTCAGGTAGCGCGCCAACACGTGTCTCTCCTCGCCTCGCTGGGAAGTCCGTGTCAGATTAACGCCGCCGCCAGCGGGACGCTCGCAAAGCGCGCTCGAGCGCCGGTCACTCCTCGGCGGGTTCGGACGCCCCGGCCGGGGCAGGAGAGTACGCCGGGGTGCCGGGTCGGGCAGCCGCGGCGGGGGCGGCGGATCCCGGCGTCGGCAGGCCCGCCAGGGGGGTGACCGCCGGGGCGGACGCCACGGGGGTTTCGCCGATGCCGAGGTCTTCGGCGGCGGCGGTCTCGACGACACCGCCGGACTCGGCCGGCGCGATGCTGCCACCGGCCGCGGGAGCGGCGCCGAAGTTCTGGCCGGCGACCAGGCTGCCCGTGAGGCCGGCCCCGCCGGGACTGAAGGTTCCGCCGGTTCCGGCGGCCGCCGCGGCGGGGTCGGCGCCGACGCTGCTGATCAGCTGCCCGGCCGCGCCGCTACCGCCGGCACCGAACGCGCCGGGTCCGACACCGGCGGCGGCCGCCGGGGACCCGCTGGCGCCAGTGGCGGCCTGGATGGCGACCCCCGCCGCCTGGGCGGGCGCACTGAGCGCGCTCGTCGCCCCTTGCTCGAGGGTCTGCAGCGGCGACGCGTTGGTGGCCTCGGCGAGCGCATATTGCGCCCCGCCGCTGCTCATGAGGTCGACGAACTGCTGGTGGAACAGCGCCGCCTGGGCGCTGAGTGCCTGATAGACCTCCGCATGGGCGCCGAACAGCGCGGCTATGCTCGCCGACACCTCGTCGGCGCCGGCGGCCAGGACCCCCGACGTGGGGCCCGATGCGGCGACGTTGGCGGAGCTGATGGTCGAGCCGATGTTCGCCAGGTCGGATGCCGCCGCGGCCAGGTATTCGGGCGTCGCGAAGACGAACGACATCCGAACCTCCAGGGCAGGCCACTCAATAAGGGCAATCGCCGGTCGTTAGACACGGACGCAATAGGCTGAATCTATAGTAACTCGCGCGACCCGCCTCCAGTTTTGGCAATCGAGGGAGCCGGATGCGCCGGATTTACGGCAGTACGGCGCCGGCCGGACCGTGCGCGCCCAACAGCTTGCCGCCGGCGCCGCCGAAGCCGGCCGTCCCGGTGAATTGGGTGCCGTTGCCGCCCGCGCCGCCGTTGCCGATGTAGCCGGCGTTGCCGCCGTCTCCGCCGTTGCCGTCGAGGCCGGTGCCGGACCCGCCGTCGCCGCCGCTGCCGATGACTCCGCCGCCACCGCCGTTGCCGCCCACGCCGTGGGCGCCGGTGGCCGCGCCGGCGGCACCGCCGTTGCCGATCAGAAAGCCACCGTTGCCGCCATATCCGCCGGAACCGAACGTGCCCGTGGCCACGCCGCCGTGGCCCCCGTTGCCGAAGATCCAGGCATTGCCGCCGTTGCCGCCGAATCCCGTCCCGGACGATCCGCCTTGGCCGCCGGTGCCGAACAGCAGCCCGCCGTTCCCACCGTAACCGCCCAGCCCGTCGAGCCCGCCGCCGCCACCCAGGTAGGCGCCGGCCGCCCCGCCGGCGCCGCCATCGCCGAACAGCCCGGCGTAACCACCGAAACCGCCGAACCCGCCATCGAGTTGGTTCGCCACGTTCAATCCCAGGCTGATGCCGCCGTTTCCGCCGGCCCCGCCGACGCCGAACAACAGCCCACCGAAGCCGCCTTGCCCGCCGTCGCCGCCGGATCCGCCGTTTACCCCCGGGTTACCTGTGTTGCCTACCCCGCCGTTGCCGCCGTTCCCGCCATGCCCGCCTGCGCCGAGCAGCCCGGCCATGCCGCCGATACCGCCGTCGCCGCCGTCCCCGCCGGTTGCGCTGACGGCCGATTGGAATGCGCTGCCGCCACGTCCGGCGTCTCCGCCGTTCCCGGCGATGCCACCGAACAATCCCGCGCGGCCGCCGGCGCCGCCATTGCCGCCGTGCCCGCCGCCCCCTGACGTAAACCCGTTGCCGCCGGCCCCGCCGGCCGCACCGGCGCCCCCGTTGCCGTACAGCCACCCGCCGTGCCCCCCGGCTCCGCCATTGGTGCCGGCAGCATTGCCGAAAAGCTGCGCGAAGCCGGCGCCACCGGCCCCGCCGTTGCCGATCAGCCCGGCCGGGCCGCCGTTACCGCCGTTCATTCCGGCAACGGTGCCGGCGCCGCCGTTGCCGCCATTGCCCAGGATCCAGCCGCCGGGCGCGCCGTTTTGGCCCGGGCCGCCGTTGGCGCCGTCGCCGATGAGCGGGCGATTCGTCAGCGCCTCGCTGGGCGCGTTGACGATGTCCAGCAAGGCCTGCAGGGGCGAGGCGTTGGCGGCCTCCGCCAGGGCGTATTGCGTCACGCCGCCCGTCAACAGCTGCACGAACTGCTGATGGAAGGCCGCCGCTTGGGCGCTGATGGCCTGATAGGCCTGGGCGTGCGCGCCGAAGAGGGCGGCGATTTCCGCCGAGACCGCGTCGGCACCGGCCGCCAGCACCTGCGACGTCGGCGCCCAGGCGGTGGCGTTGGCCGCGCCGATCGTCGAGCCGATGTTCGCCAGATCTTTCGCCGCCGCCGCCACGTACTCGGGCGCCGCAACCACGAACGACACTTTCAACCTCCACGAACGGCCTGCGGTCACAATCGACCGGTTATTCGACACGGACACAACAGACGCCGATGGTAACGCGATCCAAGGCGTTGCCGTGACCCGAATGCACGAAACCCGGACTCCCACATGGGAGCCCGGGCTTCGCTGAGCGAGATTTACTTGATGATCTTGACGACCCGGCCGGCGCCGACGGTGCGGCCACCCTCGCGGATCGCGAACCGCAGGCCCTCGTCCATGGCGACGGGCTGGATCAGCTTCACCGAGATGTTGGTGTTGTCACCGGGCATCACCATCTCGGTGCCCTCCGGCAGCGTCACCACACCGGTCACGTCGGTGGTGCGGAAGTAGAACTGCGGACGGTAGTTGTTGAAGAACGGCGTGTGCCGGCCGCCCTCGTCCTTGGACAGGATGTAGACCTGGCCCTCGAACTCGGTGTGCGGCGTGGTGGTGCCGGGCTTGGTCACGACCTGGCCGCGCTCGACGTCCTCGCGCTTGATGCCACGCAGCAGCAGCCCGACGTTGTCGCCGGCCTGGCCCTGGTCGAGCAGCTTGCGGAACATCTCCACACCGGTGACGGTCGTCTTGGTGCTGGTCGGGCGGATGCCGACGATCTCGACTTCCTCGTTCACGTTGATGACGCCGCGCTCCACACGACCGGTGACCACGGTGCCGCGGCCGGTGATGGTGAAGACGTCCTCGACGGGCATCAGGAACGGCTTGTCGGTCTCGCGGACCGGGTCCGGAATCGACTCGTCGACCGCGTCCATGAGCTCCTCGACGGACGAAACCCACTTGGCGTCACCCTCGAGCGCCTTGAGCGCGGAAACCCGCACGACGGGGGCGTCCTCGTCGAACTCCTGGGCGGCCAGCAGTTCGCGGACCTCCAGCTCGACGAGCTCGAGCAGCTCCTCGTCATCGACGGCGTCGGCCTTGTTCAGCGCGACCAGGATGTAGGGCACGCCGACCTGACGGGCAAGCAGCACGTGCTCACGCGTCTGCGGCATCGGGCCGTCGGTCGCGGCGACCACCAGGATCGCGCCGTCCATCTGGGCGGCGCCGGTGATCATGTTCTTGATGTAGTCGGCGTGACCCGGGGCGTCGACGTGCGCGTAGTGGCGCTTGTCGGTCTGGTACTCGACGTGCGCGATGTTGATGGTGATACCGCGCTGACGTTCCTCGGGGGCGTTGTCGATCTGGTCGAACGCCTTCGACTCGTTCAGGTCCGGGTACTTGTCGTGCAGGACCTTGGTGATAGCCGCGGTCAGGGTCGTCTTGCCGTGGTCAACGTGACCAATGGTCCCGATGTTGACGTGGGGCTTGGTCCGCTGGAACTTCGCCTTCGCCACTGTTATGTCCTCCGACTTGTTGGTGCTTTGTTAAGCAGTGTTGATTTTCTGGGTTTCGGCCGCGGTGTTAACCGGGCCAGCTTACTCGTGCGCGCTAAAGCTGATTGCTCGGCTCCTCACTCGTGAGCTTCGCTCACTCGCCGTCGCCTTCGAACTCACTGGCCCGTCGCCTTCGCGATGATCTCCTTCGACACGTTCGCCGGAACCTCGGCGTACGAGTCGAACACCATGGAGTAGTTCGCCCGGCCTTGAGTCTTGGACCGCAGGTCGCCGACGTAGCCGAACATCTCCGACAGCGGCACGTGCGCCTTCACGACGCGCGCACCCGCCCGCTCCTCCATGGCCTGGATCTGGCCACGGCGGGAGTTCAGGTCGCCAATCACGTCGCCCATGTAGTCCTCGGGCGTGGTGACCTCGACGGCCATGATCGGTTCCAGAATCACCGGCTGCGCTTGCGCGGCAGCCTTTTTCAGCACCTGCGAGCCGGCGATCTTGAACGCCATTTCCGACGAGTCGACCTCGTGGAAGGCGCCGTCAAGCAGGGTGACCTTGAGGTTCACCAGCGGGTAGCCGGCCAGCACGCCGTACTGCATGGCGTCCTGCGCGCCGGCGTCCACCGACGGGATGTACTCGCGCGGGATGCGCCCACCGGTGACCTTGTTCTCGAACTCGTAGGTGGCACCGTCTTCGCCGTGGAACGGCTCGAGGTTGATCAGCACCTTCGCGAACTGGCCCGAGCCGCCGGTCTGCTTCTTGTGGGTGTACTCGACCTTCTCCGCCACGCGACGGATGGTCTCCTTGTACGCCACCTGCGGCTTGCCTACATTGGCCTCGACCTTGAACTCGCGGCGCATGCGGTCCACGAGGATGTCCAGGTGCAGCTCGCCCATGCCGCCGATCACGGTCTGGCCGGTCTCGACGTCCTGATGCACCTTGAAGGTCGGGTCCTCCTCGGCGAGCTTCTGGATCGACAGGGAGAGCTTCTCCTGGTCGCTCTTGGTCTTGGGCTCGATGGCCACCTCGATCACCGGGTCGGGGAAGGTCATCGACTCCAGCACGATCTGGTGGTTCGGGTCGCTCAGGGTGTCGCCGGTGGTGGTGTCCTTCAGCCCGATCACGGCATAGATGTGGCCGGCCGAGGCGGTCTCCACCGGGTTCTCCTTGTTGGAGTGCATCTGGAACAGCTTGCCCAGCCGCTCCTTCTTGCCCTTGGTGGCGTTGATGACCTGGCTGCCGGAGTCGACCTTGCCCGAGTACACCCGGACGTAGGTCAGCTTGCCGAAGAACGGGTGCGTGGCGACCTTGAACGCCAGCGCCGAGAAGGGCTCGTCGGTCGACGGGTTGCGCACGACCTCCTCGTCCTCGTTGCCCGGCGCGTGCCCGACGGCCGGCGGCACGTCCAGCGGCGAAGGCAGGTAGTCGATCACGGCGTCGAGCATGGGCTGCACGCCCTTGTTCTTGAACGCGCTGCCGCACAGCACGAGGTAGGCCTCGGAGCTGATCGTGAGCTTGCGCAGCGCGGCCTTGATCTCCGCGACCGACAGCTCCTCGCCGCCGAGGTACTTCTCCAGCAGCGCCTCGTCGGTCTCGGCGACCGCCTCGAGCAGCTTGGTGCGGTACTCGTCGGCCTTCTCCGCCAGCTCGGCCGGGATGTCGATGGTGTCGTAGGTCTCGCCGAGCTTGGTCTCGCCGCGCCACACCTTGGCCTTCATCTCGACCAGGTCGACGACGCCCTCGAAGTCACCCTCCGAGCCGACGGGCAGCTGGATCGGAATGACGTTGGCGCCGAGGCGCTCCTCCATGGTGCGCACGGAGAAGTAGAAGTCGGCGCCAATCTTGTCCATCTTGTTGACGAAGCAGATGCGGGGGACGTCGTACTTGTCGGCCTGCCGCCAGACCTGCTCGGACTGCGGCTCGACGCCCTCCTTGCCGTCGAAGACGGCGACGGCGCCGTCGAGCACGCGCAGGCTGCGCTCGACCTCGACGGTGAAATCGACGTGGCCGGGCGTGTCGATGATGTTGATCTGGTTGCCGTTCCAGAAGCAGGTGGTTGCCGCGGAGGTGATGGTGATCCCCCGCTCCTGCTCCTGCTCCATCCAGTCCATGGTGGCGGCGCCGTCGTGCACCTCACCGATCTTGTAGCTGATGCCGGTGTAGTAGAGGATGCGCTCGGTCGTCGTCGTCTTGCCGGCGTCGATGTGCGCCATGATGCCGATGTTGCGGACCTTGGTGAGGTCGGTCAGCACGTCCTTCTGTGCCACAGAAGTCTTCCCACTCTTTCGATTGCTTGGTTGCTGTCTTTCTGGCCTCCCGCATCATCGCGGGCGGCGATCACCAGCGATAGTGCGCGAAGGCGCGGTTGGCCTCGGCCATCTTGTGGGTGTCCTCACGCCGCTTGACGGAGGCCCCGAGGCCGTTGCTGGCATCCAGGAGTTCGTTTGCCAGCCGCTCGATCATGGTCTTCTCCCGGCGCTGCCGCGAGAAGCTGACAAGCCAGCGCAGTGCCAGCGTGGTGGACCGGTCGGGACGCACCTCGACGGGCACCTGGTAGGTCGCACCACCGACGCGGCGGCTGCGCACCTCCAGGGCAGGCTTGACGTTGTCGAGAGCGCGCTTGAGCGTGATCACGGGGTCGGTGCCTGTCTTTTCCCGCGCTTGCTCGAGCGCTCCATAAACAATGCGCTCGGCGAGCGATTTCTTCCCCTTGAGCAGAACTTTGTTGACCAGCTGGGTGACCAGCTGCGACCCATAGACCGGGTCGTTGACCAGCGGACGCTTGGGCGCGGGCCCCTTGCGCGGCATCAGCTCTTCTCCTTCTTGGCGCCGTAGCGGCTACGAGCCTGCTTGCGGTTCTTGACGCCCTGGGTGTCGAGCGAACCGCGGATTATCTTGTACCGAACACCGGGCAGGTCCTTAACCCGGCCACCACGCACCAGCACCATGGAGTGCTCCTGCAGGTTGTGCCCCTCGCCGGGGATGTACGCCGTGACCTCGACCTGACTCGTCAGCTTGACGCGCGCGACCTTCCGAAGCGCCGAGTTCGGCTTCTTCGGGGTGGTGGTGTACACGCGGGTGCATACGCCACGGCGCTGCGGGCTGCCCTTCAGAGCCGCGGTCTTGACCTTTCCGATCTTGTCCCGACGACCCTTGCGGACCAGCTGCTGAATGGTTGGCATCTAGGAGGCTTTCTGTGTCGAAGTTTGCGTTATGGCTCAGCTATTAAGTCTGTGTACTGCAGTTTTGCCCCGCCTCGGACTAACTCGTGTACCCCGCGGCCGGGTGTGTCGCAAGCGCTCAGCACGGAGTTCGTTCCGATACGTCGTGGACATGCGAATTAGCCCGGCATCCGCTTCCTTACGTCAGGCGCCGTAAGCCGCCAGGCACGAGCTACCACAATACCCGCCGCCGGTCTCGCAGGTCAAAGCGGCCGTGGCGATCGCAAGCGCGGCGTAGCCGGGCGCCGCGGGTCGCCACCATCGG
>NZ_AUWQ01000091.1 GCF_000455205.1 Mycobacterium sp. UM_CSW
CGCCGTTGCCGCCGCTACCGATCAGGAATCCGCCGGGCGCGCCGTCCGCCCCGCTGAGAGGTGCGGCGTTGGCGCCGTTACCGATCAGCGGGCGGCCGAACAGCACCTGGGTGGGCGTATTGATCACGCCGAGGATTTCCTGCTCGACGGCCTGCAATGGCGACGAGCTGGCCGCCTCCGTGGCCGCGTACGAGGCGGAGCCGGCGCTCAGCAGCTGTACGAACTGGGCGTGGAAGGCGGCCGCCTGGGCGCTGAGCGCCTGATAGGCCTGGCCCTGCGCGCCGAACAACGCCGCGATGCCTGCCGACACCTCGTCGGCGCCGGCCGCCAGCAGTTCGGTTGTCGTGGCCGCGGCGGCCGCGTTGGCCGTGCCGAGTGTCGCCCCGACATTCGCCAGATCCGTTGCGGCCGCTGTCACCAGTTCCGGCGTCGCGATCAAGAACGACATGGGACACCTCCCAGCACGTCACGATCCGGACGTGAAGGAGCAAATCGTATCGGCTCGGGTGTGCGAGCCGCTGGGGTTTGGCTAGACCGCGGCGGCCAGCTTGCCGGCCAACCGCTCCACATAGGCGGCGATCTCGTCTTCGGGGCGGTCCGGCAAACCGAACAGCACCTCGGTCACCCCCAGCTCGGCCCAGCGCGCCAGCTTCTCGGGGATCGGCTTGAAGTCCAGCGCGACGATCTGCGGGGCGCCGTCGCGCCCCGCGGCCGCCCAGGTGTCCTGCAGCAGCCTGACCGGCTCGTCGATGTCGAAGTCGCGCGGCGTGGTGATCCAGCCGTCGGCGCTGCGCGCGATCCACTTGAAGTTCTTCTCATTGCCGGCCGCGCCCACCAACACCGGAATGTGCGGCTGCACCGGCTTCGGCCAGGCCCAGCTGGGACCGAACTTGACGAATTCGCCGTCGTAGGCGGCCTCTTCTTCCGTCCACAACGCACGCATCGCCTCGATGTACTCGCGCAACATGGTGCGCCGGCGGCCGGCCGGCACCCCGTGATCGGCGAGCTCGTCGGTGTTCCACCCGAACCCGACGCCGACGCTGACGCGGCCCCCCGACAGATGGTCAAGGGTGGCAATGCTTTTCGCCAGCGTGATCGGGTCGTGCTCGACGGGCAGTGCGACGGCAGTCGACAGCCGCACCCGGGAGGTGACGGCGCATGCCGCGCCCAGGCTTACCCATGGGTCTAGCGTGCGCATGTAGCGGTCGTCCGGCAGCGACGCGTCGCCCGTCGTGGGATGGGCCGCCTCACGCTTGACCGGGATGTGGGTGTGTTCCGGCACGTAGAAGGTGTGGAAGCCGTTGTCGTCGGCAAGCTTGGCGGCGGCCGCCGGGGAGATGCCACGATCGCTGGTGAAAAGCACGAGCCCGTAATCCATGCACAGGATTAGAACGTGTTCTACCGATGCGGGGCAAGCTACCGGGGCGCGGCGTCCCGGCGCGCCCGTCCGGACGTGCGCTAGCGTGGGTGATCGATCGCGCCGCTACGCGACATGGGGAAGGTGTTTCGAAGCGGCGCGCCCAGCGGCACCGCGTCGCGCTTGAATGTGACACCGCCGAGACACTTCAAGACCACGGGAAGCAACAGGAGGAGTCATGACCTACTCGCCCGGTAGCCCCGGATATCAACCCCAGCAGCCCGCCGGCTCCTACGCGGGCAGCACACCGTCGTTCGCCAAGACCGACGACGGCGAAAGCAAGCTTCCGCGGATCCTGAACATCGCGGTCGTGGTGCTCGGCATCGCGGTGTATCTGCTGAACTTCGGCCCGACGTTCACCATCGGCGCCGACCTGGGCCCGGGCGGTGGACGCGCCGGCGATGCCGGCACCGCGGTCATCGTCGCGGTGCTGGCTTCCCTGCTGGCCGCAATCAGCTTGCTGCCCAAGGCCAAGAGCTACGTAGGAATCGTCGCGGTGATCGCGACGCTGGGTGCGCTCCTGGCCATCACCGAGACCGTCAACACGCCCGCCGGTTTCGCGATCGGCTGGGCGATGTGGCCTCTGGTGGCCTGCAGCATTTTCCAGGCGATCGCCGCCATCGGTGCGTTGCTGCTGGACGCCGGCGTCATCACCGCACCCGCCCCGCGGCCCAAGTACGACCCGTACGCGCAGTACGGCCAGTACGGCCAATACGGCCAATACGGGCAGTACGGACAGCAACCGTCCTACTACGGGCAGCAGCAAGCGGGACACCAGGAGCCGCCGCGGCCGTCCGGGTACGGCGCGCAGTACGGGGGCTATCCGTCGAGCCAGGACGTGACCCAGCAGGCGATCCCCACGTCGACCGGCGGCTTCGGTGCACAGCCCTCGCCGCAGTCGGGTCCGCAGCCGACCGCGCAGCATCAGCAGGGACCGTCGACGCCACCCACCGGTTTTCCCAGCTTCAGCCCGCCTCCGTCGTCCAACGAGTCGCAGGCGGGTTCGGCCCCGGCCGAGCAATCCAGCCACACCGGCGGCCAGGAGCAGCAGTCGCCGTCGTCCGGGCCGGCGGCACCGGCCTAAACGTGCGCTCTCGCGCGTAGTCGGGCACGTGCGCCAAGAGTGACAAGGGTGTCGGAAAGCGCGGACAACCGGGCGGCAGGCGCTCGCCAGGCGCGCGACCTTGTCCGGGTGGCGTTCGCGCCGGCCGTGGTGGCGTTGGGCATCATCGCCGCGGTCACGTTGCTGCAGTTGCTGATCGCCAACAGCGACATGACGGGTGCGCCGGGCGCCATCGCCAGCATGTGGCTCGGAGTGCACCAGGTGCCGATCTCGATCGGTGGCCGCGAACTGGGCGTGCTGCCGCTGCTGCCGGCCCTGTTGATGGTGTGGGGCACCGCGCGCACCAGCGCAAGGGCGACCTCTCCCTCTTCGTCATGGCTGGTCGTCCGGTGGGTGATCGCCTCCGCGCTGGGTGGGCCGCTCCTGATGGCGGCGATCGCGCTCGCAGTCATTCACGACGCGTCGTCGGTGATCACCGAGCTGCAGACGCCCAGCGCCCTGCGGGCGTTCGCGAGCGTGCTGGTGGTGCACGCCATCGGCGCCGGGATCGGCGTGTGGTCGCGGGTGGGCCGGCGCGCGCTGGCGGCATCGCCGCTGCCCAACTGGCTCGGTGATTCGCTGCGCGCGGCGGTGGCCGGTGTGCTGGCGTTGCTCGGGCTTTCCGGCCTGGTGACCGCGGGCTCGCTGGTCGTGCACTGGTCGACGATGCAAGAGCTCTACGGGATCACCGATTCGATATTCGGAGAGTTCAGCCTCACGGTGCTGTCGGTGCTGTACGCACCGAACGTCATCGTCGGCACGTCGGCGATTGCGGTCGGGTCTTCGGCACACCTCGGTTTCGCGACGTTCAGTCCGTTCACCGTGTTCGGCGGTGACATGCCCGCGCTGCCGATCCTGGCCGCGGCTCCCACGCCGCCACTGGGTCCGGTCTGGGTCGCGTTGCTCATCGTGGGCGCCTCGTCCGGTGTTGCCGTGGGACAACAATGCGCCCGGCACGCGCTGCCGGTGCTGCCGGCGCTGGCCAAACTGCTGGTCGCATCGGTCGCCGGCGCGTTGGTGATGTCGTTGCTGGCTTACGGCGGCAGCGGCCGGCTGGGCAACTTCGGTGACGTCGGCGTCGACCAGGGGGCCCTGCTGATCGGCGTGTTCTTCTGGTTCGCGGTGGTGGGCTGGATAACCGTGGTGATGGCCGGCGGGATCCGCCCCATCCGGCTCAGGAGGCCCCGGCGACCGAGAGCCGCACCGGTGGAGGAGCCGGTGCTGTTCGAGGACCCGGAGGACGAGATCGACGACGAGCCGGCCGGCGAGTCCGTCGAGGAGGAGCCGACGATCAGCGAGGACGACGAGCCGGCCCGCGAGTCGGCCGCCGAGGACGACGAGGCTCCGCGCCCGGAGTGATCGAGACTGCGCTGAGCGCGCCGACACGCCGAGCGATATAGCGCTGGACGCAGAGTCGGCGCGGCGATACCTCCGACTAGGTCTGATTGTCGGGCTTCTCAGCGCGCCGTGCCGGCGCGCATCGTCGCCCGACTAGGCTCCCCGTTGTGCCCCAACCGCTTCACGTGCCCCCGAGCGCGCCGGCGCGGGTGGTGGTGCTGGCGTCCGGCACCGGTTCATTGCTGGGCTCGCTCATCGAAGCCGCCGCGGGTGACTATCCGGCGCGCATAGTCGCGGTCGGCGTGGATCGCGAATGTCGGGCCACCGAGGTCGCGGCGGCGGCGTCGTTGCCGGCGTTCACGGTCCGCCTCGGCGACTACCCCGACCGCACGGCCTGGGATGCGGCCATCACCGAGGCGACTGCCGCGCACTCGCCGGATCTCATCGTCTCCGCGGGGTTCATGAAAATACTTGGGCCGCAATTTCTTTCACGATTCTGCGGCCGAACGCTCAACACCCATCCGGCGCTGCTGCCGGCCTTCGCCGGGGCGCATGCGGTGCCCGACGCGCTGGCTTACGGTGTGAAGGTCACCGGCTGTACGGTGCACCTGGTAGACGCCGGTATGGACACCGGGCCGATATTGGCGCAGGAGCCCGTTCCGGTGCTCGACGGCGACAACGAAGAGACACTGCATGAGCGCATCAAGGTCATCGAACGGCGACTGTTGGTGGATGTGGTGGCCGCGATCGCAACCCGCGGCGTGACCTGGACCGGACGAAAGGCGAGCATAGGATGAGCGACGAGTCAAGAAGGGCGATTCGCCGCGCGTTGATCAGCGTGTACGACAAGACGGGGCTGATCGAGCTCGCCGAGGGCCTGAGCGCGGCGGGCGTGGAGATCGTCTCCACCGGTTCCACCGCGAAAACCATTGCCGACAAAGGAATTTCGGTCACGCCAGTGGAGGAGCTGACCGGCTTCCCCGAGGTGCTCGACGGGCGGGTCAAGACGCTGCACCCGCGGGTGCACGCCGGGCTGCTGGCCGACCTGCGCAAGCCCGAGCACGCGGCGGCGCTCGAGGAGCTCGGGATCGCGGCGTTCGAACTGGTCGTCGTCAACCTGTATCCGTTCAGCGAGACCGTCGATTCCGGCGCGGGCATCGACGAATGCGTCGAGCAGATCGACATCGGCGGCCCGTCGATGGTTCGGGCGGCCGCCAAGAACCATCCCAGCGTGGCGGTCGTCGTCGACCCGCTCGGGTATGACGGCGTCCTCGCGGCGGTGCGCAACGGCGGATTTACCCTCGCCGAGCGCAAAAGGCTGGCGTCGCTGGCGTTTCAACACACCGCGGACTACGACATCGCCGTAGCCGGCTGGATGGAGTCGACGCTGGCACCCGAGCATCCCCCTACGGCGTTCCCGCAGTGGCTCGCCGGCAGCTGGCGGCGCACGACGATGCTGCGCTACGGCGAGAACCCGCACCAGCAGGCGGCGCTCTACAGCGACCCCGGCGCCTGGCCGGGCCTGGCCCAGGCCGAGCAGCTGCACGGAAAAGAGATGTCCTACAACAACTTCACCGACGCCGACGCGGCGTGGCGGGCCGCCTTCGACCACGAAGAGACGTGCGTGGCAATCATCAAGCACGCCAACCCTTGTGGGATCGCGATCTCGTCGGTGTCGGTCGCCGACGCGCACCGCAAGGCCCACGAGTGCGATCCGCTGAGCGCCTTTGGCGGCGTGATCGCGTCGAACACCGAGGTCAGTGTCGAGATGGCGGAATACGTCAGCACCATCTTCACCGAGGTGATCGTGGCGCCGGCCTACGCGCCGGGCGCCGTCGAGGCGTTGACGCGCAAGAAGAACATCCGCGTGCTGGTGGCCTCCGAGCCGCTGGCCGGCGGCACCGAGCTGCGACCGGTCAGCGGGGGACTGCTGGTGCAGCAGCGCGACCAGCTCGACGCGCACGGCGACAACCCGGTCAACTGGACCCTGGCGACCGGGTCACCGGCCGACCCGAACACCTTGACCGATCTGGTGTTTGCGTGGCGGGCCTGCCGCGCGGTCAAGTCCAACGCGATCGTGATCGCCGCCGACGGCGCCACCATCGGCGTCGGCATGGGGCAGGTCAACCGCGTCGACGCGGCCCGGCTGGCCGTCGAACGCGGTGGCGACCGGGTGCGCGGCGCCGTCGCGGCCTCGGACGCGTTCTTCCCGTTCCCCGACGGCCTCGAGACGCTGACGGCCGCGGGCGTGAAGGCGGTGGTGCACCCGGGCGGATCGGTGCGCGACGACGAGGTCACCGCGGCCGCGGCCAACGCCGGCATCACCCTGTACCTCACCGGGGCCCGTCACTTCGCGCACTAGGCCGCTTAGCGGGTGGCCGTAGCGGGTTACGCGTAGCGTGGAGTGGTGCCATCACCGAGCAACATGCCCCGCACGGTCGGCGAACTGCGCGCCGCCGGCCACCGCGAGCGGGGAGTCAAACAGGAAATCCGCGAAAACCTGCTGACCGCGCTGGCTGAGGGGGACGAGGTCTGGCCCGGCATCCTGGGCTTCGACGACACCGTGTTGCCCCAGCTGGAGCGCGCGCTGATCGCCGGTCACGACTTCGTGCTGCTGGGCGAACGCGGCCAGGGCAAGACGCGGCTGCTGCGGGCGCTGGTCGGGCTCCTCGACGAGTGGACACCCGTCATCGACGGCGCCGAGCTGGGCGAGCACCCGTACCGGCCGATCACGCCCGAGTCGATCCGGCGGGCCGCGACCCTGGGCGACGACCTGCCGGTGGCGTGGAAGCACCGCAGCGAGCGCTACACCGAGAAGCTGGCCACACCGGACACCAGCGTCGCCGACCTGGTCGGCGACATCGACCCGATCAAGGTCGCCGAGGGCCGCAGCCTCGGTGACCCGGAGACCATCGCCTACGGGCTGATCCCGCGCGCACACCGCGGCATCGTCGCGGTCAACGAGCTGCCCGACCTGGCCGAGCGCATCCAGGTGTCCATGCTCAACGTCATGGAGGAGCGCGACATCCAGGTCCGCGGCTACACGCTGCGCCTGCCGCTGGACGTGCTGGTGGTCGCCAGCGCCAACCCCGAGGACTACACCAACCGCGGCCGCATCATCACCCCGCTCAAGGACCGGTTCGGCGCCGAGATCCGCACCCACTACCCGCTGGAGCTCGACGCCGAGGTGGGCGTGATCGTCCAGGAGGCGCACCTGTCCGCGCAGGTGCCCGACTATCTGATGCAGGTGATGGCGCGGTTCGCCCGATACCTGCGCGAGTCCAACTCGATCGACCAGCGATCCGGGGTGTCGGCGCGGTTCGCGATCGCGGCGGCCGAGACCGTCGCCGCCGCCGCCCGGCACCGCGGCGCGGTGCTGGGGGAGACCGACCCGGTGGCCCGGGTGGTCGATTTGGGCACGGTCATCGACGTGCTGCGCGGCAAGCTGGAATTCGAGTCCGGCGAGGAGGGCCGCGAACAGGCCGTGCTGGAGCACCTGTTGCGCCGCGCGACCGCCGACACCGCGGCCCGCGTGCTGGGCGGCATCGACGTCGGCGCGTTGGTGGCTGCGGTCGAAGGCGGCTCCGCGGTCACGACGGGCGAGCGGGTGTCGGCCAAGGACGTGCTGGCCGCCGTGCCCAACTTGCCCGTCGTGGACAAGATCGCCGCCAAGCTGCACGCCGAATCCGAGGGCGAGCGGGCGGCGGCATTGGAGTTGGCGCTCGAGGCGTTGTATCTGGCCAAGCGGATCGACAAGGTGTCCGGGGAGGGCCAAACCGTTTATGGCTAAACCTGTTTCGAGAGGCCATTCGTCGCGATACTCCGCGTACACCGGCGGGCCCGACCCGCTGGCGCCGCCGGTAGATCTGCGCGAGGCGCTCGAACAGATCGGGCAGGACGTCATGGCCGGCACCTCGCCGCGGCGCGCGCTCTCGGAGTTGCTGCGCCGCGGCACCAAGAACATGCCCGGCGCCGATCGGCTGGCGGCCGAGGCGAACAAGCGCCGACGGGACTTGTTGCGCCGCAACAACTTGGACGGCACCCTACAGGAGATCAAGAAGCTGCTCGACGAGGCCGTGCTGGCCGAGCGCAAGGAGCTGGCCCGCGCGCTGGACGACGACGCCCGCTTCGGCGAGCTGCAGCTGGACGCGCTTCCGGCGTCGCCCGCCAAGGCCGTCCAGGAGCTTTCCGACTATGACTGGCGCAGCGCCGAGGCACGCCAAAAATACGAGCAGATCAAGGATTTGCTCGGCCGCGAGATGCTGGACCAGCGTTTCGCCGGGATGAAGCAGGCCCTGGAGGGCGCCACCGACGAAGATCGCCAGCGCGTCAACGAGATGCTGGACGACCTGAACGAACTGCTGGACAAGCACGCCAAAGGCCAGGACACCCAGCAGGACTTCGAAGACTTCATGGACAAGCACGGCGAGTTCTTCCCGGAGAACCCGCGCAACGTCGACGAGTTGCTGGACTCGCTGGCCAAGCGCGCCGCGGCGGCGCAACGCTTCCGCAACAGCCTGAGCCCCGACCAGCGTGCCGAGCTGGATGCGTTGGCGCAGCAGGCGTTTGGTTCACCGGCGTTGATGGAGGCGTTGGGCCGACTCGACGCCCATCTGCAGGCGGCGCGGCCGGGCGAGGACTGGACCGGCTCCGAGCAGTTCTCCGGCGACAACCCGTTTGGCATGGGCGAAGGGACGCAGGCGATCTCGGACATCGCCGAGCTGGAGCAGCTGGCCGAGCAGCTGTCGCAAAGCTATCCGGGCGCCACCATGGATGACGTTGACCTGGACGCGCTGGCGCGCCAGCTCGGCGACGAGGCGGCCATCGACGCGCGCACACTCGCCGAATTGGAACGCGCCCTGGTCAATCAGGGCTTCCTGGACCGTGGTTCCGACGGCCAGTGGCGGCTCTCTCCGAAGGCGATGCGCCGGCTCGGCGAGACGGCGCTGCGCGATGTGGCGCAACAGCTTTCGGGTCGCCACGGCGAGCGCGACCATCGGCGCGCGGGCGCTGCGGGCGAGTTGACCGGCGCGACGCGGCCCTGGCAGTTCGGTGACACCGAGCCGTGGAACATCCCACGCACGCTGACGAACGCGGTGTTGCGGCGGGCGGGAACCGCTCCGGTCAAGGGGGCGGACGGCGCTGTCTCGCTGCGGATCACGGTCGACGACGTCGAGGTGTCCGAGACCGAGACCCGCACCCAGGCCGCCGTGGCGCTGTTGGTCGACACGTCGTTTTCGATGGTGATGGAGAATCGCTGGCTGCCGATGAAGCAGACGGCGCTCGCGCTCAATCACCTGGTGTGCACGCGTTTTCGCTCGGATGCCTTGCAGATCATTGCCTTTGGGCGGTACGCCCGGACGGTGACGGCCGCCGAGCTGACCGGCCTGGAGGGTGTCTACGAGCAGGGCACCAACCTGCATCATGCGCTGGCGCTGGCGGGTCGCCACCTGCGCCGGCACCCCAACGCACAGCCCGTCGTGCTGGTGGTGACCGACGGCGAGCCGACCGCTCACCTGGAGGACTTCGACGGCGACGGTTCGGCGGTGTTCTTTGATTACCCGCCGCATCCGCGGACCATCGCCCACACGGTGCGCGGATTCGACGACATGGCGCGGCTCGGCGCGCAGGTGACGATCTTCCGGCTGGGCGACGACCCCGGTCTGGCCCGGTTCATCGACCAGGTCGCGCGGCGCGTCGAGGGCCGCGTCGTGGTGCCCGACGTCGACGGCCTGGGGGCCGCCGTGGTGGGCGACTACCTGCGGTCGCGGCGGCGTCGGTAAATCCCTTCAGTGGAATAGATACTTCCCCGACCGGGTAGTCGGGCGGAGAGGTGCGAAGAGGTAAGGAGACGCATGAGCAACGTTCCAACGATCGAACTCAACGACGGTGTGCGCATCCCACAGCTGGGCTTCGGCGTGTTCCAGATCAAGCCGGACGAGACGGCTGCGGCCGTCAAGCGCGCCCTCGACATCGGATATCGCCACATCGACACCGCGGAAATGTACGGGAACGAAAGGGAAGTCGGCCAAGGGATCCGCGACGCGGGCTTGGACCGCGCCGACGTTTTCGTTACCAGCAAGCTCAACAACGGCTTCCACAAGCCCGACGATGCGCGCCGCGGATTCGACAAAACGCTGGAGGCCCTGGATTCCGATTACGTGGACCTGTTTCTCATTCATTGGCCGCTGCCCACCCTCTACGGCGGGGACTTCGTCTCCACCTGGAAGGTCCTCGAGGAGTTCGCGAAAGACGGCCGCGCTCGCAGCATCGGCGTGTCGAACTTCCAGGTCGAGCATCTGGAGCGCCTCGCCGCGGAAACCGAAACGGTCCCGTCGGTCAACCAGATTGAGGTTCATCCGTACTTCACCAACGAGCAGGTTCGCGGCTACGGGCGCGATCACGGCATCGTCACAGAGGCGTGGTCGCCGATCGCCCAGGGCAAGGTGCTCGGCGACCCCGTGATCAACCGCATCGCCGACGCGCGCGGCAAGTCGCCGGCGCAGGTGGTGTTGCGCTGGCACGTTCAGCGCGGCGACATCATCTTCCCGAAATCGGTCACGCCGGAACGGATCAGGGAGAACTTCGAGCTGTTCGACTTCGAACTGGACGGCTCCGACATGGACGCGATCACGGCATTGGACAAGGGGGAAGCAGGCCGCAGGGGCCCCAATCCCGACAAGTTCGATTACATTCCGGGCTAGAAGCGCTCAGAGCGGTTGGGACGCAACGCGTTTAGCGGGGCCGGCGGGCCTTACGCTTGATGCCCACCCCGCCCCAGAGCGAGAAGCCGCGAATGTTCACCTTCGGCGCGCCGGGCGTGCCCTGGCCTAGTACCGTGTGGTCGAAGCCGCCCATCACGCCGCGGCCGTGGATCTCGACGTTGACCTCGGGTGGCAGCAAGATGTTCTGCGCGCCCATGATCGAGATCGCGTGGATGTCGACCTCGGTGGAGGTGAAGTCCGCGTAACGCAGGTCCACCACCCCGGTGCCCCAAAAGGTGAAGGTGGTGAGCTTCTTCGGGACGTTCCACCGGCCGCGCCGCTCGAAATTGCTCATCAGGGCGAGCAGCAATGTCGACGGCGCTGGGTTGGGCTTGCCGCCCCGGCGGGGGCTTAGCATCGTGCCCGGCAGGTCGGCCCTGAGCTCGTCGAGCTCCTCATAGGTGGTCGCCGCGTAAGCCTTCGTCAGGCGGTCTTCGTAGTCCTTCATCTGCAGGCGGCCCTGCTCGGCCGCATAGGTGAGCAACTGCGCGACCTGGATGCGATCCGTGTCGGCCGCGCGGGACGGTACGTCGCGCGCGGCCTGCGTCTCGCCGGCGTCACGCTGCGCTGAGTTGCTCATCATCCACGAGCGTACGACGTAGAAGTTTTGCTGCAAGGGGGTTGGCTAAACTGCAACGTTCGTCCCAGGTCAAGCTCGGGCCTGGCGGCTTGTTGCCGCAGGTCGCGCCGCCCCGTTAGACGTTTGCCCAACTGGGTGGGCGCTTCTGCAGGAACGCCAGCATGCCTTCGCGGGCTTCGTCGGAGACGAACAGCCGGGCCGATTCCTCGGCGAGACGGTCGGCGTCGCGGTCGAACCCGTCCAGGACTGCGGCGGTGGTCAGCGCCTTCGACGCGGCGAGGCCCTGCGGCGACCCACGGCTCACGTCGGCGATGACCTTCGCCACCGCGGCGTCCACGTCTTCGGCCGCGATGGTGACAAGACCGATCTCGGCGGCCACGGCCGCATCGAACGTCTCGCCGGTCAGGTAGTAGCGCGCCGCTGCGCGCGCCGACAGCTTAGGCAGCAGCGTCAGCGAGATGATCGCCGGCGCCACACCGATCCGGGCCTCGGTCAGCGCGAAGGTGCTGCGCGGCCCGGCGATCACAATGTCGCAGGCGCCAACCAACCCGAACCCGCCGGCGCGGACGTGCCCGTCGATCGCGCCGACCACCGGCAGCGGCGACGAGACAATGGCGCGCAGCAGCGCGGTCATTTCGCGGGCCCGCGCGACGGCCAACTCGAATGGGTCGCCGTCGCTTGCCTCGCCCAGGTCCGCCCCGGCGCAGAAGGTGCCGCCGGTGTGGCCCAGCACGACCACCCGCACGTGTGGGTCCGTGGCAGCGTTGCGGAGTCCCCGATGCAGTTGATCGACAAGGGCCGTCGACAGCGCGTTGCGGTTATGCGGCGAATTCAGCGTCAGCCGGGCGACATGCCCGTCGACCGAGTATTCGACGACGGCGTCCATCAGTACGACCGGGGCAGGCCCAACGACGTCTGCGCGACGAAGTTCAGCACCATCTCGCGGCTGACCGGGGCGATCCGTCCAAGCCGGGCCGAGGCGAGCATCGCCGCCACCCCGTACTCCTTGGTCAACCCGTTGCCGCCCATCGATTGCACGGCCTGGTCGACCGAGCGGGTGGCCGCCTCGGCCGCGGCGTACTTGGCCATGTTGGCGGCCTCGGCCGCGCCCCCGTCGTCGCCGTTGTCGTAGAGCGTCGCGGCCTTCTGCATCATCAGCTTGGCGAGCTCGACCTCAATGTGGCACTGCGCCAACGGATGCGACAGTCCCTGGTGCGCCCCGATCGGCGTGGACCAGACCTGTCGCGTCTTGACGTAGTCGACGGCCTTGCTCAGCGCGCACCGCGCCATGCCCACCGAGCTGGCCGCGCCCATGATCCGCTCGGGGTTCAGCCCGGCGAAAAGCTGTGCGATGGCGGCATCTTGGGCTCCGACGAGGGCATCGCTAGGCAGCCGGACGTCGTCCAGGAAGACCTGGAACTGGCGCTCGGGGCTGATCAGCTCCATCTCGATCGGGGTATAGGTGAAACCCGGTGCATCGGTCGGCACCACGAACAGCGCCGGGCGCAGCTTGCCGGTCTTCGCTTCCTCCGTGCGGGCCACCACCAGCACCGCCTGCGCCTGGTCGATGCCGGAAATGTAAACCTTTTGGCCCTTGAGGATCCAGTCGCCACCGTCGCGGCGTGCGGTCGTGGTGATCCTGTGCGAGTTGGACCCGGCGTCGGGCTCGGTGATCGCGAAGGCCATCGTCAGGGTCCCGTCGGCGATGCCGGGAATCCAGCGCTTTTTCTGCTCCTCGGTGCCGAACTTACTGATGATGGTGCCGTTGATAGCGGGTGACACCACCATCAGCAACAGCGCGCTGCCCGCGGCCGCCATCTCCTCCATCACCAGCGACAGCTCATACATGCCGGCGCCGCCGCCGCCGTATTCCTCGGGCAGGTTCACCCCGAGGAAGCCCAATTTGCCCGCCTCGGACCACAATTCGTTGGTGTGTTCGTGCGCGCGGGCCTTCTCCAGGTAATACTCGGCGCCGTAGTTGGACGCCCACTCGGACACCGCCTTGCGCAGCGCCCGGCGCTCCTCGTTTTCGATGAAGCTGCTGTCGGTCACTGTGAATCTCCTTCTGCTTCGGGCGCTTCCACTCTTGCCAGGACGGCGCCCACTTCGACTTGTTGACCGGTTTCGACGTTGAGCTCGGCGAGCACCCCGTCCGACGGCGCGGTGATGGTGTGTTCCATCTTCATCGCCTCCAGCCAGATCAGTGGCTGGCCGATCGCGACGGTGTCGCCGACGGCGGCGCCGACGCGGATGACGTTGCCGGGCATGGGCGCCACCAGGGAACCCTTTTCGACGGTCGAGCCCGGCTCCGGGAAGCGGGGCAGCGCGACCAGGTGAACGGGCCCGCGGGCCGAATCGACGTAGACGTCTTGAAGGGTGGGGCCGTACCGCCGCACCGCGAAGGTGAGTTCCACCCCGTCGGCGGCGAGCACGACCCGATCCGCCGCGGCGGAGATCAGCCCCACGGAAGGGTGGTCAGGCAGCGTCAAACCAGTTCTGGTGAAGCGGTATTCGACGTGGTGCTCGGTGTCGCCGTCGTCGCGGTAGTCCTTGGCCTGATAGCCCGAAGCCAGGTTGCGCCAGCCGCTGGGCAGAGACCCGAGGACTCCGGAGGTCTTCGCGGTGGCTCGGTTGTGCGCGGCGTCGGCAAGGGCTGCGGCGACGGCGGACAGCCGGATCGTGGCGTCGTCGGCCAGCGGTGCGGACAGTTCCGCCAGGCCGTGCGTGTCGAAGAACGCGGTGTCGGTGGCGCCGTCGAGGAACGCTGGATGGCGCAGCACGTTCACCAGCAGTTCGCGGTTGGTGCGCACGCCGTGGAGGCGGGCGCGGGCCAGCGCGTCGGCCAGCACCAGCGCGGCTTGCCGCCGCGTCGGGGCGTAGGAGATGACCTTGGCGAGCATCGGGTCGTAGTGGATCGACACCACCGATCCGTCGACGATCCCGGAGTCCAGCCGGATCCCGGTCCGGTGGCCTAGCGCCCCGAACTCGGCCCGGACCGCCGGCACGTCGATCGCGTGCACCGGCCCGGCCTGCGGCTGCCAGCCTTGCGCGGGGTCCTCGGCATAGAGCCGGGCCTCGATCGAATACCCCTGGGCCACCGGGGGTTCGGCCGGTAGGCGACCACCGGCGGCGACGTCCAGCTGCAGTTCGACCAGGTCCAGCCCGGTGGTCTCCTCGGTGACCGGGTGCTCGACCTGCAGGCGCGTGTTCATCTCGAGGAAGTAGAACTCACCGTCGTCGTCGGCGAGGAACTCGACCGTGCCGGCGCCGGTGTAGCCGATCGCGCCGGCGGCCAGCCGGGCCGCGTCGAACAGTTTGGCGCGCATGCCCGGCGTGCGTTCGACCAGGGGTGAGGGCGCCTCCTCGATGATCTTCTGGTGGCGGCGCTGGATCGAGCATTCCCGTTCGCCCACCGCCCACACGGTGCCGTGGGTGTCGGCGAGGACCTGGACCTCGACGTGGTGTCCGGTGGGCAGGTAGCGCTCGCAGAACACGGTCGGGTCGCCGAACGCCGACTGGGCCTCGCGCCGCGCGGCCGCGACTTCGCCCGCCAGGGCGGACAATTCGCGCACCACCCGCATGCCGCGACCGCCGCCGCCCGCCGACGCCTTGACCAGCACCGGGAGCTGAGCGTCCGTGACCGTGTCGGGGTCCAGTTCCTCGAGCACCGGAACACCGGCCGCGGCCATGAGCTTCTTGGACTCGATCTTGGAGCCCATCGCGCGCACCGCATCCACCGGCGGACCCACCCAGGTCAGGCCGGCGGCCTGCACGGCGGCGGCGAATTCAGCGTTCTCCGAGAGGAATCCGTAGCCGGGGTGGACCGCGTCGGCGCCGGCCGCGCGGGCCGCGGCGATGATCGCCTCGGCGTTCAGATAGTCGTTGGTGTTGGGTAGCCGCACCCGGGCGTCGGCCTCGGCGACGTGCGGCGAGGCGGCGTCGGGGTCGGTGTAGATGGCGACGGTGCCCAGGCCCAGCCGACGGCAGGTGGCGAACACCCGCCGGGCGATCTCGCCCCGGTTGGCGACCAGCACTCGAGTGACCATGGGGCTCACATCCGGAAGACGCCGAAGTTCGACGTCCCTTTGATCGGGCCATTGGCGATGGCGGACAAACACATTCCCAGCACGGTGCGGGTGTCGCGGGGGTCGATCACGCCGTCGTCGTAGAGCATGCCGGAGAGCACCAGTGGGAGGGACTCGGCCTCGATTTGGCCCTCGACGGCGGCCCGCATCGCGGCGTCGGCCTCCTCGTCGACCTGTTGCCCGCGGGCTTCGGCGGCCGCCCGGGCCACGATCGACAGCACGCCGGCGAGTTGTGCGCCGCCCATCACCGCGGATTTGGCGCTGGGCCAGGCGAACAGGAATCGAGGGTCGTAGGCGCGCCCGCACATGCCGTAATGTCCGGCGCCATAGGACGCGCCGATGATCAGCGAGATGTGCGGCACGGTCGAGTTGGACACGGCGTTGATCATCATCGAGCCGTGCTTGATCATCCCGCCCTCTTCGTAGTCCTTGCCGACCATGTAGCCGGTGGTGTTGTGCAGGAACAACAATGGCGTGTCCGAGCGGTTCGCCAGCTGGATGAACTGGGTGGCCTTCTGGGACTCCTCGCTGAACAGCACCCCGCGCGCGTTGGCCAAAATTCCGAGCGGGTAGCCATGCAGCCGGGCCCAGCCGGTCACTAGCGACGACCCGTACATGGGCTTGAACTCGTCGAAATCCGAACCGTCGACGATGCGGGCGATCACCTCACGCGGGTCGAAGGGGATGCGCAGGTCGGCGGGCACGATGCCGATCAGTTCCTCGGCGTCGAACAGCGGCTCGGTGATGGGCCCGGGCGCGGGCCCCTGTTTGACCCAGTTCAGCCGCGACACGATGCGCCGCCCGATGCGGATCGCGTCCAGCTCGTCGACGGCGAAGTAGTCCGCCAACCCCGAAGTGCGGGCGTGCATTTCGGCACCGCCGAGCGACTCGTCGTCCGACTCTTCCCCGGTGGCCATTTTGACCAGCGGGGGACCGGCGAGGAACACCTTCGAGCGTTCCTTGATCATCACCACGTGGTCGGACATGCCGGGGATGTAGGCGCCGCCGGCGGTCGAGTTGCCGAAGACCAGCGCGATGGTCGGGATGCCGGCCGCCGAGAGCCGGGTCAGGTCGCGGAACATCTGCCCGCCGGGGATGAAGATCTCCTTCTGGGTGGGCAGGTCGGCCCCGCCGGATTCCACCAACGAAATCACCGGCAGCCTGTTCTGGAAGGCGATCTGGTTGGCGCGCAGGATCTTTCGCAGCGTCCACGGGTTGCTGGTGCCGCCCTTGACGGTCGGGTCGTTGGCGACGATCAGGCATTCCACGCCCGACACCACGCCGATGCCGGTGACGGTGCTGGCGCCGATCTGAAACGCACTGCCGTACGCGGCCAGCGGGCTGAGCTCCAGGAACGGCGAGTCCGGGTCGACGAGCAGCTCGATGCGTTCCCGGGCGGTGAGCTTGCCGCGGGCGTGGTGGCGCTCGACGTACTTCGCGCCCCCGCCGGCGAGCGCCTTGGCCAGCTCGGCGTCGATCTCCTCGAGCCGTTCGGCCGCGGTCGACGCCGCGTCCGTGAACGCGGCGGAGTTGGGGTCGAGAGTGGACTGCAGGACGGTCACAGCCACCGCCGACGACGCAGTGGGGGTACCTCCCGCTTGCGGGGGACGGAGCGATGAGGAGAAGGCGGTGCAATCACGATTGGAATCCCAGTGTTTTGGCGGCCAGTGCGGTCAGGATCTCAGTGGTTCCCCCGCCAATGCCCAGGATCCGCATGTCCCGGTATTGGCGTTCGACTTCGGATTCGGCCATGTAGCCCATGCCGCCGAACAGCTGCACGGCCTGGTTGGCCACCCATTCGCCGGCCTCGACGGCGGTGTTCTTGGCGAAACACACGGACGCGATCAGGTTCGTCTCGCCCGCGAGCTCGCGCTCGACCACATTGCGGGCATACACGCGCGCCACGTCGATGCGGCGGGCCATCTCGGCCAGCGTGTTCTGCACCGACTGCCGCGAGATCAGCGGCCGGCCGAACGTCTCCCGGTCGCGGCACCAGGCCACCGTGATGTCCAGGCACCGCTGGGCGCTCGAATACGCCTGCGCGGCAAGGCCGATCCGCTCGGACACGAACGCCTGGGCGATCTGAGCGAATCCGCTGTTCGGCGCGCCGATCAGGTTGGCCGCCGGCACCCGCACGTCTGTATAGGACAGCTCGGCGGTGTCGGAGGACCGCCAGCCCATCTTGTCGAGCTTGCGGGTCACCTCGAAACCGGGCGTTCCCTTCTCGACCACCAGCAGCGAAACCCCTGCGGCGCCAGGGCCTCCCGTGCGCACCGCGGTCACGACGTAGTCGGCGCGGACCCCGGAGGTGATGTAGGTCTTGGCGCCGTTGACGACGTAGTGGTCGCCGTCACGCACCGCGCTGGTCCGCAGGTGCCCGACGTCCGAACCGCCGCCGGGCTCGGTGATGGCCAGCGAACCGATCTTCTCGCCGGCCAACGTGGGCCGGACATAGGTGTCGATCAGCCGCGCGTCGCCGGAGGCGATCATGTGCGGCACCGCGATCCCCGAGGTGAACAGCGACGCGAAGACGCCGCCGGGGGCGCCGGCCTGGTGCACCTCCTCGCAGATGACCACCGCGTCGGCGCCGTCGCCGCCACCGCCGCCGACCGATTCGGGAAAGCTCGCGCCCAGCAGCCCGGCCGCCCCGGCCCGGCGGTGCAGGTCGCGCGGCAGGTCGCCGGTGCGCTCCCACTCGTCCGCGTGCGGCAGGATCTCGCGTTCGGTGAAGGCGCGCACCGTCTTTCGCAGCTGTTCGCGCTCGGGGGTGGTCCAGATACTCACAAGAGGCTCTCCGGGATGTCTAGGTAGCGGCCGCGCAGCCATTCGCCCAGCCCCTTGGCCTGCGGATCGAATCGCGCGTTGTAGGCGACGCCCTGGCCCAGGATGCCGTCGATGACGAAGTTCACCGCGCGCAGGTTGGGCAGCACGTGCCGGGTGACGTCGAAGTCGGCCGCCTCGGGCAGCAACTCCTTGAGCTTCTCGACGGTCAGGGTGTGGGCCAGCCAACGCCATTGGTCGTCGGTGCGCACCCAGACGCCGACGTTGGCCGACCCGCCCTTGTCGCCGCTGCGGGCCCCCGCGATGCGGCCCAGCGGCGCCCTGCGCACCGGACCGGCCGGCAACGGCTCGGGCAGCGGTGGGGGTGCGGCGGGAGCCAGTTCCAAAGTGTCGGTGGCGCAAGGAATGTGGACGCGGGCGCCGTCGGCGTGCACGGCGACGTGCGGGACCTCCTTGGCGTCGACGTAGCCCGGGGTGAACACGCCGTAGACCTGGCCGTCGCCGGGCGGGGCCGTCACGTGGAAGCCAGGATAACTGGCCAGCGCCAGTTCCACTGCCGCAGAGGAGAACTGGCGTCCCACGTTGGCGGGGTCGGGGTCGCGGACCACGCAGTGCAGCAAGGCGCTGGCGGCCTCTTCGGTGTCGGCGTCGGGTTTGTCGGTGCGCGCCAGCGACCACTGCAGTTCCGCCGGCTTCGCCGTCAAAGCGGACTCGAGCTGCCGGCGCATCAGGTTGGCCTTGGCCTCGATGTCCAGGCCGGTCAGCACGAACGTCATGGCGTTGCGGAAACCGCCGATGCTGTTCAGCGAGACCTTCAGCGTGGGCGGCGGCGGTTCGCCGCGCACGCCGCTGATGCGCACCCGGTCGGGGCCGTCCGCGGTCAGTTCGACGGTGTCCATGCGGGCGGTGACGTCGGGATTGGCGTAGCGGGCGCCGGTGATCTCGTAGAGCAATTGCGCGGTGACGGTGTCGACGCTGACCAGTCCGCCGGTGCCGGGATGCTTGGTGATGACCGAGGAGCCGTCGGCGTGGACTTCGGCGAGCGGGAAGCCGGCGTGGGTCAGGTCCGGAATCTCCGTGAAGAACGAGTAGTTGCCGCCGGTGGCCTGCACGCCGCATTCGATCACGTGGCCCGCGACGACGGCGCCGGCGAGCCGGTCGTAGTCGGAGGGGGCCCAGCCGAAGTGGGCCGCCGCCGCCCCGACGATCACCGAGGCGTCGGTGACCCGGCCGGTGACGACGACGTCGGCGCCGTCGTTCAGGCAGTCCACGATCCCCCACGCGCCGAGGTAGGCGTTGGCGGTCAGCGGCGTGCCCAGGCCCAGCTCCGCCGCGCGGGGCAACAGGTCGTCGCCCTCGACGTGCGCGACGCGGGCCGGGACGCCCAGGCGCTCGGCGAGCGCCCGTATCGCGTCGGCCAGCCCGGCGGGGTTGAGGCCGCCGGCGTTGGCGACGATCCGCACCCCGCGGTCGCGGGCCTCACCCAGGCAGTCCTCGAGCTGCGTCAGGAAGGTCTTGGCGTAGCCGCGCTCCGGGTGCTTCATCCGGTCGCGGCCCAGGATCAGCATGGTCAGCTCGGCCAGGTAGTCGCCGGTGAGGTAGTCGACGTCCCCGCCGGTGAGCATCTCGCGCATGGCCGAAAGCCGGTCGCCGTAGAAGCCCGAACAGTTCGCGATGCGGACAGCGCCGGAAGCAGAGGCCATGCGTGTCCTCCATTCGTGGGCATACCGGTGACCGCGAACCAACCAACCACTCGGTAGGTTAGCGGGTACCCGCGGTGCCGCGTCAAGGACGCCCGGTCGACGGCGGGCGCCGTTTTGGCGACCAGCAGGCCACCGACTATCCTGATAGGCAATCGTCGCACGTTCGGCCTCACCGGCCACGCCCCGCGACATGCCCCATCAAGCCCGAACGAGGAGTTAGGCCCGACCATGGCCACACCCAAGCGCAGGATGTCGCGCGCGAATACCCGAAGCCGGCGCTCGCAGTGGAAGGCCACGAAGACCGAACTCGTCGGCGTGAACGTCGCAGGCCAGAAGCACAAGGTGCCCCGCCGGCTACTCAAGGCGGCCCGCCTCGGTCTCATCGATCTCGACAAGCGCTAATCTCGGCAAATACCCGGCGCGCCTCTCAGCCCGCTCTCAGGCGCTAGGACGAAACTAGTGGCCGTGCGCATACTTGTCGTCGACGACGATCGCGCGGTGCGCGAGTCGCTGCGCAGGTCGCTTTCGTTCAATGGCTATTCGGTAGAGCTCGCCCACGACGGGGTCGAGGCCCTCGACATGATCGCCAGCGACCGGCCCGATGCCCTCGTCCTGGATGTGATGATGCCGCGTCTGGACGGCCTCGAGGTGTGCCGTCAGCTCCGCAGCACCGGAGACGACCTGCCGATCCTGGTGCTCACCGCCCGCGATTCGGTTTCCGAGCGGGTCGCGGGCCTGGACGCCGGCGCCGACGACTACCTGCCGAAGCCGTTCGCCCTCGAAGAGCTACTGGCCCGCATGCGGGCGCTGCTGCGACGCACCAAGCCCGACGACGCCGCCGAGTCGGTGGCGATGACGTTCTCCGACCTGAGCCTGGACCCGGTGACCCGCGAGGTCACCCGCGGGCAGCGCTGCATCAGCCTGACCCGCACCGAGTTCGCGTTGCTGGAAATGCTGATCGCCAACCCGCGCCGGGTGCTCACCCGCAGCCGCATCCTCGAGGAGGTCTGGGGATTCGACTTTCCCACCTCGGGCAACGCGCTGGAGGTCTACGTCGGCTACCTGCGCCGCAAAACGGAAGCCGACGGTGAGCCGCGACTGATCCATACTGTCCGAGGGGTGGGATACGTCCTTCGGGAGACGCCACCGTGATGAGCCAGCACCAACGATGATCCGGCTCCGTCGGCGCCGGCGCGCACCGCTGCGCCCCACCAGCTCGTTGTCGCTGCGGTGGCGGGTGATGCTGCTGGCGATGTCGATGGTCGCGATGGTCGTCGTGCTGATGTCGTTCGCCGTGTACGCCGTGATCTCGGCCGCGCTCTACAACGACATCGACAACCAACTGCAGAGCCGGGCGCAGCTGCTGATCGCCAGCGGCTCGCTGGCCGCCGACCCGGGCAAGGCGATCGAGGGCACCGCATACTCGGACGTCAACGCCATGCTGGTGAACCCAGGCCGGTCCATCTACACCGCCAACCAGCCAGGCCAGATCCTGCCCGTCGGGACCGCCGAGAAGGCCGTCATCAACGGCGAGCTCTTCATGTCCCGCCGCACCGCCTCGGATCAGCGAATCCTCGCCATCCACCTGCCCAACGGCAGTTCACTACTGATCTCCAAGAGCCTCAAGCCCACCGAGGCGGTCATGACCAAGCTGCGCTGGGTGCTGCTGATGGTCGGCGGCGTCGGCGTCGCGGTCGCGGCGGTGGCCGGGGGCATGGTCACCCGCGCCGGGCTGCGTCCGGTGGCCCGGCTGACCGAAGCCGCCGAGCGGGTGGCGCGCACCGACGACCTGCGGCCCATCCCGGTGTTCGGCAGCGACGAATTGGCAAGGCTCACAGAGGCTTTCAACTTGATGCTGCGAGCGCTGGCCGAATCGCGGGAGCGCCAGGCGCGGCTGGTCACCGACGCCGGCCACGAACTGCGCACCCCGCTGACCTCGCTGCGCACCAACGTCGAGCTGCTGATGGCCTCGATGGAACCGGGGGCGCCGCGGCTGCCCGACCAGGAGATGGTCGACCTGCGGACGGACGTGATCGCGCAGATCGAGGAATTGTCCACGCTGGTGGGCGATTTGGTCGACCTCACCCGCGACGACGCCAGTCAGGTGGTGCACGAGGTCGTCGACATGTCCGAGGTGATCGATCGCAGCCTCGAGCGAGTCAGGCGGCGGCGCAACGACATTCGCTTCGACGTCGAGGCGATCGGCTGGCAGGTCTACGGCGACGCCGCGGGTCTGTCGCGCGCGGTGCTGAACCTGATGGATAACGCGGCCAAATGGAGCCCCTCCGGTGGGCGCGTCGGCGTCAGGCTGAGGCAACTCGACCCGACGCACGCGGAGCTAGTGGTCTCCGACGAGGGCCCGGGCATCCCGGTGCACGAGCGCCGCCTGGTGTTCGAGCGCTTCTACCGGTCGACGACGGCGCGGGCGATGCCAGGCTCGGGGCTGGGGCTGGCGATCGTCAAAAAGGTGGTGCAGAGCCACGGCGGGTTGCTCCGAGTCGAGGACACCGTGCCGGGAGGCCAACCCCCGGGCACATCCATCTATGTGCTGCTTCCCGGCCGCCCGGTGCCGGTTTCGGGATACCCGCCGGCCGATGCCGATACTGCGAATCTCGGTGCGGAAGCGAATCTCGGTGCGGAAGCCAAGACAGAACCGGCCGTGCCGCTCGCGAGGAGTGCGGAGAACTCTCGGGATTCGGCGAACGTTATCTCAGTGGACTCTCAGTCCGCGCGGGCAAGGTAGTTCTGCGGCTAGGGTTAGAACCTAGCCACGTCGAGCCGAAGAGCCCGAACGCCGATAACGCCGAGATAGAGGAAGAGCGACGTAGCGACATGACGAATGACCCGAGGTATTCGCCACCGCCGCAGCAGCCGGGATACCGTACGGGGCCTAATCAGCCTGTGCCCCCCGCGTATGCCCAGGGGCAGCAGCCGTACAACCAGCAGTTCGACTGGCGCTATCAGCCGTCCCAGCCTGCCCAGCCGTCGCAGCCGTCCGCGCAGTACCGCCGGCCCTACGAGCCGTTCGCCGGCACCGGGCCGGGCCGGGTCCCCGGCGGCACCGGGCCGGTTCCGCTCACCGGGGGCACCGGGCCGGGCCCGATCCCCGGGGGCACCGGGGCGGGGTCCATTCCGCCGGGCACCGGCACCGGGCCGATTCACATGCTGCCGCCGATGCCCCCGGGGCCCCCGCCGGTTCCCCAGAAGCGTTCCCGCGCAGGGCTATTGACCGCGGGCGCGCTGGCGATCGCGGTGGTGTCGGCCGGTATCGGTGGTGCCGCGGCCACGGCCGTCGAGCTGAGCACGCACTCCGCGGGCAATAACGGAGGCAGGATATTCGCGGGCGCTCCCAGTGTCCCGGCCGCGAACATGCCGCCGGGGAGCGTCGAACAGGTCGCCGCCAAGGTGGTGCCCAGCGTCGTGATGCTGGAGACCGACATGGGTCGCCAGTCCGAGGAGGGCTCCGGCGTCGTGCTGTCGGCCGACGGGCTGATCCTGACCAACAACCACGTGGTCGCGGCCGCGGTCAAGCCGGGCGGTCCCGGTGGGCCGCCGGGTGCGCCGCCGGGCGCTCCGCCACCGAAGACGACCGTGACCTTCTCCGACGGCCGCACCGCGCCGTTCTCGGTGGTCGGTGCCGACCCCACCAGCGACATCGCCGTGATCCGGGTGCAGGGCGTCTCGAACCTCACACCGATCACGATGGGTTCCTCGTCGGACCTGCGGGTGGGCCAGCCGGTCGTGGCGATCGGTTCGCCGCTGGGGCTGTCGGGCACCGTGACCACAGGGATCATCAGCGCGATGAACCGGCCGGTGTCCACGACGGGCGAGTCGGGCAACCAGAACACCGTGCTCGACGCGATTCAGACCGACGCCGCGATCAACCCGGGTAACTCGGGGGGCGCGCTGGTCAACATGCAGGGTCAGCTGGTCGGCGTCAACTCGGCCATCGCCACCCTGGGCGCCGATTCGCCGGATTCCCAGAGCGGCTCGATCGGCCTCGGCTTCGCGATCCCGGTCGACCAGGCCAAGCGCATCGCCGACGAGTTGATCGCGACCGGCAAGGCGACGCACGCGTCGCTGGGTGTGCAGGTGACCAGCGACAAGGGCACCCCGGGCGCCAAGGTCGTCGACGTTATCGCGAACGGCGCGGCCGCGACCGCCGGAGTGCCCAAGGGCGTGGTGGTCACCAAGGTCGACGACCGCCCGATCAACAGCGCCGACGCGTTGGTCGCCGCCGTGCGCTCAAAAGCGCCGGGCGACAAGGTATCGCTGACGTTTCAGGATCCCGGCGGCGGCAGTCGCACCGTGCAGGTCACCCTCGGCAAGGCGGATCAGTAATGAGAGTCGATGAGCCCTCGGCGGCCGGCCTGTCGGAGCTCGGATATACCGTTGCACCCATGGAAGCGGGTGCGGAGTTGGTAGTGGGCCGGGCGCTGGTCGTCGTCGTCGACGATCGCACCGCCCACGGGGACGAGGAGGACCACAGCGGGCCGCTCGTCACCGAGCTGCTGACCGAGGCGGGGTTCGTCGTCGACGGCGTCGTGGCGGTCGCGGCCGACGAGGTCGAGATCCGCAACGCCCTGAACACCGCGGTGATCGGCGGCGTGGACCTGGTGGTCTCTGTCGGCGGGACTGGCGTCACCCCGCGGGATGTCACGCCCGAGGCCACCCGCGAGATCCTCGACCGGGAAATCCTGGGCATCGCCGAGGCCATCCGCGCCTCCGGGCTGTCCGCGGGCATCACCGACGCCGGGTTGTCCCGGGGTCTGGCCGGAGTGTCGGGGAGCACACTTGTGGTCAACCTCGCGGGTTCCCGCTACGCGGTGCGTGACGGGATGGCGACGCTGAATCCGCTTGCCGCCCAGATCATCGGCCAGCTGTCCAGCCTGGAGATCTAGGCGCGGGTCAGCGCGATTCGGCCTCCGCACGCGGTCCGTATTCGGGCGGCGGTGTCGTGGCCACAGAGCCCCCGTGCCTACCGGACGACGAGTCCCCGTTGGTGGTTTGCGCCAGCAGGTCGCGGATCTCGGTGAGCAGGATGACCTGCGCGTCGTCCGCCTGTTCGACCTCGCCGCGCTTGAGCAGCGTGTTGTAGGGGAGCACGACGAAGAAGTACACGACGGCCGCGATCAGGACGAAGTTGATCGCGGCGGACAGCAGGATGTTCAGGTCGATCGTCTGGCCGCCGCCGATGCCGATCTTCAGGGCGCCGACGTTGGACTGCTGATTGACCCCGACCCGATTGATCAGCGGCGTGATGATGCTCTCCGTGAACTTGGTGACCAATCCAGTGAAGGCAGTACCGATGACGACCGCGACGGCCAGGTCGACGATATTGCCCCGCGAGAGAAACTCCTTGAACCCCTTGAGCATGAGGACGCCCTTTCTGGTCTGGACCGAGTTTGCTATCGGTCACGTGCCCAACAGCGGCCAGATACTCAATGCAGGGTGAGCGTCACCGTCTGACCCAGCGTCGAGCCTGCCACCGTGTTCGCCACGCGAGCCGGCAGCGCAACCAACACTACGCGGTCGGCGTCGGCGGCCTGGCCCTTCTGCTTGGCCGACACGACGACGACGACGGCGTCGGTGGCCACCACCCTGCTGGCCGGCGGAGCGCCCGCGGGCGGGTCGGTGGCCGGGGCGGCCAGCACGTCCACGACGTCGCCGACGCGGACCAGGTCGAGCAGGGCGCCGTCCGCCAGATGCAGCGGCACGATGCGGGCGCCGGGCCCGGCCGTCAACTCCGCCAGCCGGCTGCCGAGCAGCCGGACATCGGTGAGCACCTCGCCGCGCCGGGTGGGGCTGGCCAGCGTCGAACCGACGACCGCGGCGAGGTCCGCCTTCGATCCGTCGGGAACCGTTGTGGCCGAACGCTTTTCGATCAAGACGTCATCGGTGGTCAATGCGGCGCCCGGCGCCAGGTCGCGCGCCGCCACCACCACCTCGGCGTAATCGCCGTCGGGATTGGACCGCAGGGTCGCGACGCCGGCCAGCACGACGAGCCCGCCGGCGGCCACCCGCCGGGCCAGCACGGTGCGCGTCCAGTCGGGGCGTAACGACGCCGACAGGCGCCTGAAAACGTTGGGGTTCAACGAGGATTCGCCCACGCCGCAACGGTAGGCGCGGCCGAGCGCCGACCGTTCCGGTCGGTGGTGGCGCTGTGGATAACCGGTTAGCTCGAGGCGCCCGCGGTGGCCGGGGCGGCGCTGCTGGACGACTTGTCGCTCGACGTGCTCTTGTCGGACCCGTTCTTCTCGCTCGAGCCCGAACTCGACGCCGCCTCGCCGGAGCCGTTGGACGAGCTCGTCGACTTCTTGCGCTCCTCGCGGCTGTCGGTGCGGTAAAACCCGCTGCCCTTGAACACCACGCCGACGGAGTTGAACAACTTGCGCAGCCGGCCCTGGCACTTCTCGCACGTGGTCAGCGCGTCGTCGGTGAAGGCCTGCACGACGTCGAAGCGGTCGTCGCACTGGGTGCACGCGTAGCTGTATGTCGGCACGAAAACCTCCGAATGATTACGGGTTGAATTAGCACTCTACCGTCTCAAGTGCTAGAACCGCCACGTGATCGCGATCATTCCCCCTCGGGAAGCGCGATCAGGCCCCGCTCCGGTGTCAGCGCGTGGGTCATCGGCACGTCGTGCGGTTCGGCGGGCAGCTCGTCGACGAATTCGGCGTCGCGCACCACCGCGATCAGCCGCGCCTGCGGGTTTCGCAGGCCCAGCGAGCGATCGTAAAAGCCGCGGCCCCGGCCCAGCCGCACGCCGCGACGGTCGACCGCCAGCGCCGGGACGATCACCAGGGCCGCCTCGGCCAGGGCCGACTCCGCCAGCAGCGGCCCGGCCGGCTCGAGCAGCCCCCACGGTCCGGGGACCAGCGCGCCCGGCCGGTATTCACCCCACCGCAGCGGCAACGGTGCCTTGCCCGAGCCGGTGCGCGCGACCGGCAACAGCACCCGCGCCGACCGGCGCAGCAACGCCTCGAGCAGCTCGGTCGACCCCGGCTCGGTGCCCACCGGCACGTACGCGCAGACCGTGGTCCCGCCCTCGACCACCGGCTCCAGGTGCTCGCGCAGCGCGCGCGCCTCGGCGGCGCGAACGTCGTCGGCAACGCAACGCCGGGCCGCCAGCAGGCGTTCGCGCAACGCGGCCTTGGTCGCGGTTGGCATGCCCTCAACCATGACAGGCCGGGGTTTCGCGCCGCCACATCGCGGTGGCGTGCCTCCTGGGGGTTATGGTTTGAACAATGTCACGCCCGGATGTTCCGATCCCCTTCACGGCGATCGTCCCTGCGGCCGGCCTGGGTACGCGATTTTTGCCTGCGACGAAGACGGTGCCCAAGGAGCTGCTGCCCGTCGTCGACACTCCCGGCATCGAGCTGGTCGCCGAGGAGGCGGCCGCGGCCGGGGCGGAACGCCTGGTGATCATCACCTCCGAGGGCAAGGACGGCGTCGTCGCGCACTTCGTCGAGGACCTGGTGCTGGAGGGGACCCTCGAGGCGCGCGGCAAGAAGGCCATGCTCGACAAGGTGCGCCGGGCGCCGCAGCTGATCAAGGTGGAGTCCGTGGTGCAGGCCGAGCCGCTCGGGCTGGGGCACGCCATCAGCTGCGTGGAGCCAAGGCTGGCGGCGGACGAGGACGCCGTCATGGTGCTGCTGCCCGACGACCTGGTGCTGCCGACCGGCGTCCTGGAGACGATGGCGAAGGTGCGCGCCGACCACGGCGGCACGGTGCTGTGCGCGATCGAAGTGACACCGGACGAGATCAGCTCCTACGGCGTTTTCGACGTCGAACCCGTTGCGGGCGGCGACAATCCGGACGTGCTGCGGGTCAAGGGCATGGTCGAAAAGCCCAAGGCCTCCGACGCGCCGTCGATGTACGCGGCAGCGGGCCGGTACGTGCTCGACCGCGCCGTTTTCGACGCGCTGCACCGCATCGACCGCGGCGCGGGAAACGAAGTACAGCTCACCGACGCGATCGCGCTGCTGATCAAGGAGGGCCACCCGGTGCATGTCGTCGTGCATCGCGGATCCCGACACGACTTGGGAAATCCCGGCGGCTACCTGAAGGCTGCGGTTGACTTTGCATTGGATCGTGACGACTATGGCCCGGATTTGCGGCGATGGTTGGTGGCGCGGTTAGGCCTGACCGAGCAGTAGCCGGGCGCCATCAAGGTCGCCGCCCGCCAAGGTCAGAGAGGCGCGCTCGTGCGTTCTGTTGAGGAGCAGCAGGCCCGGATAACGGCCGCCGCGGTGGCCCCGCGGCCGATCCGGGTCGCCATTGCCGAGGCCCAGGGTTTGATGTGCGCCGAGGAAGTGGTGACCGAGCGGCCCATGCCCGGGTTCGATCAGGCCGCCATCGACGGTTACGCGGTGCGCAGCGTCGACGTGCTGGGGGTCGGTGAGGTGGGCGCCGAAAGCCTCGGCGGGCCCTCGGACGACGAGGACCTGCGCGACGGGCTGGTGTTGCCGGTGATGGGGACGATCGAGGCCGGCTCGCGCACGCCCAGCCGGCTGCAGCCGCGGCAGGCGGTCCGGGTGCAGACCGGGGCCCCGCTGCCCACCCTGGCCGACGCCGTCCTGCCGGTGCGATGGACCGACGGCGGGATGTCGCGCGTGCGGATCCTGCGCGGGGCCCCGTCGGGCGCCTACGTGCGCCGCGCCGGCGACGACGTCCAGCCCGGCGACGTCGCCGTGCGCTCCGGCACCATCGTCGGCGCCGCGCAGGTCGGTCTGCTGGCGGCGGTGGGACGGGAACGGGTGCTGGTGCATCCGCGTCCGCGCCTGTCGGTCATCGCGGTGGGTGGCGAGCTGGTCGACATCTCGCGCACCCCGGGCAACGGGCAGGTCTACGACGTCAACTCATATTCGTTGGCGGCGGCGGGCCGCGACGCCGGCGCCGAGGTCAACCGCGTCGGCATCGTCAGCAACGACCCGAAAGAGCTGCGCGAGGTAGTCGAAGGCCAGCTCAACCGCTCCGAGGTAGTGGTGATCGCCGGCGCGGTCGGGGGCGCGGCCAACGAGTCGGTGCGGTCGGTGCTGTCTGAGCTCGGCGAGATGGAAGTGGTCCGGGTGGCCATGCACCCGGGGTCCGTGCAGGGTTTCGGGCAGCTGGGCCGCGAGGGTGTTCCGACATTCCTGCTGCCGGCCAACCCGGTCAGCGCGCTGGTGGTCTTCGAAGTGATGGTCCGGCCGCTGATCCGGCTGTCGCTGGGCAAGCGCCAGCCGATGCGCCGCATCGTGCAGGCCCGTGCGCTCTCGCCGATCACGTCGGTCGCCGGGCGCAAGGGGTACCTCCGCGGGCAGTTGATGCGCGATCAGGACAGCGGTGAGTATTTGGTACAGGCACTGGGCGGGGCCCCGGGGTCGTCGTCGCACCTGTTGGCCACCCTCGCCGAGGCGAACTGTTTGGTCGTGGTTCCCAGCGGCGCCGAGCAGATCCGCACCGGCGAGATCGTCGACGTCGCGTTCCTGGCCCAGCGCGGCTAGGCGAAGCTACTGCACATGCTCGTGAACCTGTTGCGCGCGAATCCCCGGCATCCGGGTTGGCCCTCGGATGTGGGTCCGCTGCGGGTCCCGGGTGGTGTCGTCCGGTTGCGGGCGGTGCGCATGCGCGACGGCGCGCAGTGGAGCCGGATCAGGTTGGCCGACCGCGCGCATCTGGAGCCGTGGGAGCCCAGCACGGATGGCGATTGGACGATCCGGCACACGGTCGCGGCGTGGCCGGCGTTGTGTTCCGGCCTGCGCGCGGAGGCCCGCAAGGGCCGCATGCTGCCCTACGTGATCGAGCTCGACGGGCGTTTCTGCGGGCAGCTGACCATCGGCAACGTGACCCACGGGGCGTTGCGCTCGGCGTGGATCGGCTACTGGGTGCCCAGGTCGGCGACCGGCGGCGGGGTGGCGACGGCGGCGTTGGCGCTGGGTCTGGATCACTGCTTCGGCCCCGTCATGCTGCATCGCGTGGAGGCGACCGTGCGTCCGGAGAACGCCGCGAGCCGGGCCGTGCTGGCAAAGGTGGGGTTCCGCGAGGAGGGGCTGCTGCGCCGCTACCTCGAGGTGGACCGGGCCTGGCGCGACCACCTGCTGATGGCGATCACTGTCGAAGAGGTGCAGGGCTCGGTCGCGGCGACCCTGGTCCGCTCCGGTCACGCGAGTTGGGCGTGAACTGTGGCTATCGCGACACGAGTGACATGTGGTGCTTGTGAGAGGCAAATTACAGGTGTGTAATTGTGCTGGTCACCTCGGCCCAGCCGCATCGGCCACAGACGAGCCTCGCGGGGGTCGGGTCCAGTAAGGAGCAAGTCATCATGCCAAGCATCCCGCAGTCGCTGTTGTGGATCTCGCTCGTGGTGCTCTGGCTGTTCGTCCTTGTTCCGATGCTGATCAGCAAACGCGACGCCGTGCGTCGCACCAGCGACGTCGCGCTGGCCACCCGGGTGCTCAACGGCGCCGGCTCCCGGCTGGTCAGGCGCAGTGGGCCCGCCGCGGGCCATCGCAGCGACCCCGACTGGAAGCCGGAAGAGGACGCCGTCGACGACGAGCTCGCCGAGCCCGAGCACGACGAGGACGACGCCGAAACCGAGGAGGTGGCGCGTCCCGTCGTCGTGCGGGCCGCGGCCACCGAAGCGGCCGAGCCCGACTACCTGGACGTCGACGTCATCGAGGATTCCGGGGCGCTGCCGGCGGGGGCCGCGGCGGACGAGGCCGCCGGGGACGTCGAGGACGCCGATGCCGACGAGACCGAGCCCGTCGCCGAGCACTCCGAGACCGAGGAGGACCTGGACGACCGGTACGAATACGTCGAGGACTCTTCGGGTTTGGAGCCCGAGGCGGACCGCGAGGAGGACGAGGATCCGCGGGCGTACGTCGCGGCGGGCGCCTCGCGGCGGCGCCGGTTCGACCCCAAAGCCGCAGCCGCGGTCAGCGCACGCAAGTACGCCTTTCGCAAGCGGGTGCTGATGGTGATGGCCCTCGTGCTGACCGGCTCGGCCACTGCCGCGTTCGAGGTGACGCCGACGGCCTGGTGGGTGTGCGGAAGCGCGACCGCGGTGACCCTGCTGTACCTCGCCTACCTGCGTCGGCAGACCCGGATCGAGGAGCGGGTGCGTCGCCGCCGGATGCAGCGGATGGCGCGGGCACGGCTTGGCGTGGAGAACACCTACGACCGCGAATACGACGTGGTGCCCTCGCGGCTGCGGCGGCCCGGCGCGGTGGTGCTCGAGATCGACGACGAGGACCCGATCTTCGAGCACTTGGACTACGCGATGCCGATGCGGACCTTCGGGTGGCCCAGGGACCTGCCGCGCGCGGTCGGCGAGTAGCGCCGGCAGTTCGGCGGTTCGCCGCGCGGCTGGTAGCCTGCTAGCGGTCAGGGGCTATGGCGCAGTTGGTAGCGCGACTCGTTCGCATCGAGTAGGTCAGGGGTTCGAATCCCCTTAGCTCCACCAGGTTTGACCACCGGTTTTGTCTTTCAATGGGCGTCACCCGGCGGGTCCGGTCCGCAGCGGGTGCGCAGGGAGGGGTTGAAGAGGATGGCTGTTGATTCGGACAGGATCCGCGAATGGCGCGAGACTGCCCAAAAGTATGCCGACATGACTGTCGCCGTCGCCCAGGCGTTGCCCGAGGAACCGACTGAACGCGATTACTCGAGGGTCGCGATGCTCGCGTCGATATCTTCGATGTATTACGCCACGGCGTTGGATGCCGATCACTTCGTTGACGCGCCGACTGACGGTGGAGCAAAAGCTTAGCTCCACCACATTTGGGCAGGTCAGCACGATTTCGGGCCGCGCTGCACAGCCCAAATTTCCGCTGCGGGCACGCTTTGGCGAGCTGTCCGACTGGAGACGCGGTAGTAGCGTTGTCACCAGCTCGGAAAGGGGATCGCGATGCGTTTCGATACAGATCCCCCGTACTCCGGACGGGCAGTGCGGTGCAGCTGCGCTACATAAGCGTGCCGGCCCTGATCGCCGAGGCCGGGGGAGATCCGTGGTTGATCAATCAGAGCCTCCAGGTCGGTCGCCCGGCGCAGATCTCCGAGTTGGCGGAGGCGTTTCACGCAGCGGGTCGGTGCACCGCTGAGTCCGACGCTTCGTTCCAGGAAGCGCGCCGTCGCTTCGATGCGGCCTGGAACCACCAGAACGGCGACCACCCGATCAACGACTCCGCCGAGGTGCAGCGGGTGACCACGGCGCTGGGCGCGCAGTCGTTGCAGCTGCCCAAGATCGGCGCCGACTTGGAAAACATCGCCGCCGCGTTGGCCGAGGCGCAGCGAACCGGCGCCGCGTTGATCTCGACGCTGGAGGGGCAGCTGCAGCAGCTCGACAACGAGATCGGCCAGGCGGTGGAGGCGGAGAAAGACATCCACCTCACCGCGGGTGAGAGAAAGCTCTTGGAGCTGCACATCGCCGACCTTGAAAACGAAGCCATCGCCGACACCAAATCCGCTCTGGCACAGATCGATTCGGTACGCGACGGCTATTCGAACTACCTGCACGCAGCGATGGGCACCCTGCGCGCCGACGGCTACCAGCCCGACGTTCTCCAGGCGGTGGACGCCAAACCCGAGATTCCGCCGCCGGGAACGAGTCCGGAGGACGTGAACAGGTGGTGGACGTCGTTGACGCCGGGGGAGCGCCAGCAGCTCATCGCCGAGCACCCGGATCAGGTCGGCAACCTCAACGGTGTCCCGGTGCTCGCGCGCAGCGACGCCAACATCGCGGTGATGACGGCCGATCTCAACCGAATTCGCGACATCGCCGGCCGCTACGGCGTCTCCCCGGCCGACGTGCTGCGCGATCCGGCGAGGTACGGCCTGTCGGCCGCCGACGTCACCCGCTACCAGAACGCCGATCAGACCCAGCAGGGGCTCGATCGCGACGCCGACCATGGCCACAACCCGGTATTCCTATTCGCTTACGACCCAATGGCTTTCGGCGGCAAGGGGCGGGCGGCGATCGCGATCGGCAACCCCGACCTGGCGAAGAACACCGCGGTGATCGTCCCGGGCACCAGCAGCAGCGTGAAGGGCGGCTGGCTGCACGACGGCCACAACGATGCGCTCAACCTGTACGGCCAGGCCAACGCCGCCGACCCGAGAAACCCCACGGCGGTGATCGCGTGGATGGGATACGACGCCCCCAACGACTTCAAGGACGTCCAGCGGATTTCCACCCCGGCGCTGGCGCGGACCGGCAGTCAGGCGCTGGCGCAAGACGTCAACGGTTTGTGGGCCACGCACCTCGGGGCCGGCCAGCATGTCACCGTGTTGGGCCACTCGTACGGCTCGACCACGGTGGCCGACGCGTTCGCGTTGGGCCACATGCACGCCAACGACGCGGTGCTCATCGGTTGCCCGGGCACCGACCTGGCACCCACCGCCGCGAGCTTCCATCTCGACGGCGGGCACGTGTACGTGGGGGACGCGTCGACGGATCCGGTCGGCATGCTCGGGGAGCTGAATGGCTTGAGCCACTACGTGAACCGGGACAACCTCGGCGGTCAGGTGCTCGGCTTGACCCCCGGCCTGGGCGCCGACCCCGCGGCCGACGGATTCGGGTCGGTGCGCTTCCGGGCCGAGGTGCCCGGCTCCGATGGCGTTGACCCGCATGACCATTCGTACTACTACCACCCCGGAAGCGAGGCGCTACACAGCATGGCCGACATCACCTCGGGCCACGGTGACGCGCTGGAATCCGACGGCCTGACGGCCCAACACCGTTACCAGCCGGGCAAGGTCACCATCCCGGGCCTGGGTCCGGTCGGGCCGGGCATAGGCGGGCTCGTCGTCGACCCCGAGTGGGACCGCGCGCCTGGATCTGTTACCGATGATCATGTCTTCGATGACCAACACCATCACTGAGCGGCAACGCATTTGGCCCCGGCAAGCACGGCTTGCCGCGTTAGTCGTCGCCGTCATGTTGCTAGGAGGGTGTTCGCTGGTGTTTCCGAAACCGCATTCCTCGGGCTCTTCCAACCCCTTTGACGATTCCGCCCACCCGCTAACGGATGATCAGACCAAGGCCCAGGTGATCGAGCCGGCCAAGGAGATCGTCGCCGCCGCGGACCTGCAGGGCGTCGACGGCGGGTTTTCGTTCGCCTCCTGCAATGACCAAGGCGATCCGCCCTATCAGGGCAGGGTGACGATCGGGTTCCTGTTGCAGGGCGACCCGGATGCCTACTTCCAGCACATCCGCGCCGCGATGGTCGCGCACGGCTGGAGCGAGGGCGCTCCGCCGGGACAGCACTACCACGGCACCACCCTGAACAAGAACGGTGTGACTGCAAACATGAGCTTGTTGCCCTCGGACCACAGCCGCGGGCAAATCATCCTCTACGGCGAGTGCCGGGACACCACCGACCACCACCACGACCCGGGTGCCGGACTCGATATCACGAGCCAGTTGACCGCCCGCTGAGCTCCGCTCCCCGGGTCATCGGGCTAGCTGGACTTCTTGCCGCCCGTGCGCCCTGCGGCCTTCTTCTGGGACTGGTTACCACCGCTGCCGCTACCGCTGCTACGGCTGCTTTGGCTGCTGCCTGAACTCTTGCCGCCCCTGCTGGAGGCGCCGGGCGAATTCGAGATCGCCGCCGCCCTGGACTTGCTCATCCCTTTTTTGCGCAGACCCTCGTACTGCTTGTCGTTCTTGACGCTCGACCCATGATCTTTCGTCACTTTGGTCTCCTTTGCACCGTGCAGCTCGCATACCCACTTTTCGACCCCTGATCCGCGCGGGGCCGCGATCGGCCACCGCGTTGCCGACGCGCGATTTGGGTACTGGTCCAGTTGTCGACCCAGCAACGAGCGAGAGGACCCGATGGCGCCCCGCGATCCCGATGCGACCGAAGCGCTGCTGAAAGAACTTCTGTGGACCTATGGGCCGTGCGGCCAGGAGGACGAGGTCCGAGCCGTCTGCGCCCGCGAGCTGGAACCCGTCGTCGACGACATGTGGACCGACGACGCCGGCAACCTGGTCGGCTACATCGCCGCGGGAGGTCCCCCCGACGACGCCGCCCACCGGTCGGCCGCAATCGCCGGGCCCAGCACCGCGACGCGCGTCATGGCGCACATGGACGAGCTGTCCATGCTGGTCAAGCGGATCGAGCCGGACGGCTCGCTGCACGTGACGCAACTGGGCACCATGTATCCCGGGAACTTCGGACTCGGCCCGGTCGCCGTCCTGGGCGAGCACGAGACGCTCACCGCGGTGCTCACGCTCGGCTCCGAACACACCACCAAGGAGAGCCCGCGGATCTGGCAGACCAAACCCGATGCGGGTGATCAGGCGCTGGACTGGGAGCACGTCTACGTCTTCACCGGCCGCACCGAAAAGGAGCTGGCCGACGCGGGCGTGCGGCCCGGCACGCGGGTGTGCGTCGAGCGGAGCAAGCGGACGCTCGTCGAGATCGCGGACTACGTCGGCTGCTACTTCCTCGACGACCGAGCCGCGGTGACCGCGCTGCTGCGCGCGGCGCAATTGCTGCGCGAGCGCGGACAACGGCCCGCCGACGACGTCTACCTGGTATTCACGACCAACGAGGAGATCGGCGGGGTGGGCGGCTCCTACGCCAGCGCCTCACTGCCGGGCACGCTCAACCTCGCCCTCGAGGTCGGACCCACCGAGCGGGAGTACGGCACCACCGTCACCGGCGGTCCGATCGTCGGCTACAGCGATGCCCTCTGCGTCTACGACAAGGACGTCGCCGACCGGCTGATGGCCATCGCCTCCGACCGGGGGCTGGAGCCGCAGGCCGCGGTGCTGGGCGCGTTCGAGTCCGACGCGTCCCATTCCAAGGCCAACGGGCTGTCGCCGCGGGCGGCCCTGCTGTGCCTGCCGACGCTGAGCACGCACGGGTATGAGGTCACGTCTCGGGGCGCCATCGACGCCATGGCCGACATCGTCGCCGACTTCGTGCTGCAGCCTGACGGCCACGCCTGACCTCCTGGGCCCTGCCCGAAAGTCAGAGACCAAAAGTTGAGTAAATCTTTTGCGGTGTAATCCAATGGTATGTAAACTCGCCAATCAAGTGCATCGCCGGTATACGCCGACGGCCCGCACCAGGGGGTGACGCGCAGCACTTCATTAGAGATTGGCGGCCCGAAGATGACCAGCGTTTCATCACTAGACTCAGTCCAGACTTCCCTCTCTCGACGTCCTCGCTCTCGCCCGAAATCGAGCCCTTCGGCCCCGACGGTCAGCCTGGTCATTCCGGTGCGGAATGAGGCGCGCAACATCGGCTGGGTGCTCGAGCAGCTCGCTGACGAGGCCACCGAGATCATCATCGTCGACGGCGATTCGACCGACGTCACGCTCATCACCGCGCGCCGATCCCGGCCCGACATCCGCGTCGTGCCGCAGCAGGGGCCCGGCAAAGGCAGCGCGTTGCGCACGGGGTTCCTGGCCGCAACCGGTGACATCATCGTGATGATGGACGCTGACGGCAGCATGTCGCCCAGCGAGATCCCGCACTACGTGCATTTCATTGCGAACGGCTACGACTTCGTCAAGGGGTCGCGGTTCATCAGCGGCGGATCGTCGTTGGACATCACGTGGTTCCGCCGGTTCGGCAACTGGTTTTTGCTCTCCGTGTTCAACTCGCTGTACCACGGCAACTTGACCGACCTCTGCTATGGGTTCGTGGCTTTCGACCGCCGCTATCTTGATCACCTCCACCTCTCGGCGACCGGCTTCGAAATCGAGGCCGAGATGACGGTGCGGGCCATGCAGGCGGGGTTGCGAATTGCGGAGGTTCCCAGCGTGGAACTGCCGCGTCGCAGCGGAGCATCGAACCTGCATGCCATCCGCGATGGCATCCGCGTGCTGCGGACGGTGCTGCGTCACCACCGCTCGGGTGTTTCTGGGCACCTGTACCAGGCGGCACGACAGGCTGCAGGGCGACCGGCTGTCGGTATGTCAGCCGAAGTGACGGCGTGACTGGCAATGCCCGCCCGCCCGACCGGCTGATTGATGTCAACGACCTGCCGATCGGTTTCATTGACGTCGCGCTGAGCATGCCGCCGGCCGAGCTGGTCGGCGAAACGGTTGTGGTCCTGCTGCGTCCCGAGAAGGGACCCCCGACGGCGGTATTGAAGGTGGCGCGTGGCCAGCTCAGAGCCGCGAAATTGCGCATGCAGCGGCGCGTGCTCGCCGAACTCGCTGTCCACCAAGGACTTAACGACGAATGGCGCAAACTGCTACCGCGGATCCTGGCATTCGACGAGCGCGCAAATGCGGCCGTGTCCGTCGAGTCGTATCGCCGTGGAACGGACCTGGCCGAGGTTCTGGCGCGCCGCCCGAACCGTGTCGAGGAGCTGACCGCGGCGGCTCTCAGAGCCATCGCGCCCCTGCACCGCGGAACCGCGACGCCCGCCGTCGTCGACAACTTCTGCTTATTGCGGCGATGGGTCGTCGAACCCCTGGCGACCCTGACGGACGCGTGCCGGCGGCTGGATCCGCATCGGGTTCCCGACATGAACCGGCTTGGCACCGTGCTACGTCAAGCCCTTGTCGGCTGGCGCATGCCGGTGAGTTGGACCCATGGCGACTACACGCCCACCAACGTTCGGGTCGCCGGCATTCGCGGCCCGGTTACCGGCATCGTGGATTGGGGCGGGGCGCGGCCGGGCCAGCCTGCCTTCGTCGACGAGTACCTGATGATCCTGACGGCGAGTTCTCTGGTGGAGCGAACCGATCTGGGCACGGTCGTCGCTGACCGGCTGAGAGCGGGCGGTCTCTCGGTTCGCGAGCGTTCGGCGCTGCGTGCCGCGCACGACGAAGCAGAAGCGGACATCGAGCACACTGAGCCCATCGACGAGCGCATTGCCATCGTGCTGACCTGGCTGCGCCATGCTGCCGGCTCGTGGCGCAAGCGTGAAACCCCGCCAGACCACCACACCTGGTGGGCCACCGACGTGGCTCCGGTTCTCGACGCCGTCGCCGCGTGGCTCGAATTCGATGTTCCGAGCGTGGGTTCCCGCGCGGGCCGAGGCGCGGCAAGCGTCGTACCGATGACAAAGCCGACGCGCGTCGGGGACGCCCCGCAGGCCCGGAGGAACCGGACCGATGGCTGACCATGCAAAACGGAGAACGAACGCCTAGAGATCGTGCACCCACTCGCCGGGGCACCGCGATCATGTTCGACGCTCGGTGTTCAGCTGCCGCTCGGGAGGTCGTGGAGGATGAGCCGAGTGTCGCCGGCCGGCTTGTGTGGCTCTGCGCCCGGCTTACCATCCGGCCGGTTCTGACTGTTGGAAGCCACCTGGCGAACGCGCCGTGGCCGTGGGGTCTCGTCGATTTCGCCGCCCGGGCTGTGGCACCCGTGCCGGGCAGCGTTCGCCAGACGATTCGGTTGCCGCATTGCACCGCCCGATTGGTCCGCGCTGCCGGCGTGCTGCCTGCCGACGGCAGCCGGCGCGTCGTGTTGTACATGCACGGCGGCGGCTTCTTGACCTGCGGCGCCAACACGCATGACCGGCTCGTCACCGCGTTGTCGAAGTACGCCGACGCCCCGGTCCTGGTGATGAACTACCGGATGATGCCCAAGCACTCGATCGGTGAGGCGTTCGATGATTGCGACGACGGGTACCGGTGGCTGCGCACGCGAGGTTACGGCCCCGACCAGATCGTCTTGGCCGGCGACTCCGTGGGCGGCTACCTGTCACTGGCGCTGGCCGAACGGCTGCACGCCGAGGGTGAGGACGTCGCGGCCATCGTCTGCATGTCGCCTTTGCTGCGGATCGCGACGCGTGATGGACCGGTGCACCCCAACGACAGTCGCGATGCGATGTTCTCCGCCAAAGCGTTTGACGCATTCCGCCACCTGATCGCCAAAGCGGATCAGCGCCGTGTCGGGGACGGGCGCTGGAAGGAGATCTTCGAGCCGCTCGACCACATCGAGGCCGGTCTGCCCCGAACGTTGATTCATGTATCCGGCTGCGAGGTCCTGCTCGACGACGCTCGCGTGGCCGCGCAGCGGCTCGCCGAGGCCGGAGTGCCGGTGCAGCTGCGGGTGTGGCCCGGCCAGATGCATGTCTTCCAGATCGCAGCGTCGATGGTCCCGGAGGCCGATCGTTCTTTGCGCCAGATTGGGAACTACATCCGCGAGGCGACCGACACGCGGCGCCCAGAGAGGCCGCGATCGACAGTGGTGGGCTAGTCGCCGGCGTGCGCCGCGGCGGTCACGGGGACCTCAAATGAGAGCGGTTCTGCGCAAACCTTTCTCACCGCGAGTGCGTGGCGTCGCTCCATGAACTTCTTGAAGTAGTCGATTCGATCGGGGTTGGTGAAGCTGGGCAGTGCCAGTATCCACGCCTTCTTGAAGTTATCGAGGTAGTCCTCGGGTTGGTCCGGATTGCTGATTCGGCGGACACCCACCCACAGGGCAATCAACATTTTGGCGACGTCCGCGGGATCCTGCTGGTGGATGACGTCGCCTTCCCTGGCTGCTTTCTCGATGAGGGTGATGACGAAGTCTTTCCTGGACTTCCACAGTGCGCGAGGCTCTGGCGTCGTGTTTTCCAGTGCGTCGAGCAGCCGCATGCCGGCTCGGGAGAGGTCGTACTGGGTGTCCTGAACGGCACGGAGGAAGACGAATTCGATGAGGGTCTCCAGGCCCGACATGTTGCGCTCAAGCAACTCGGCGACCGCCGAACGGGTCAGCTGGGTGAGTTCGTCGATGATCGTCAGCGCCAGCGCCTGCTTCGAGGAGAAGTGAAAATACATCGCCCCTTTGGTCAGCTCGGCCTCCGCGAGGATGTCATCGAGGCTGACGAGGTTGTACGGAAGCTGGGCGAACTGGCGTGCGGCGGCGGCGATGAGGCGATCGCGGGTGTTGTCGGGTCGCCGTTCGCTGTCATCAGTCATCGCCCCGCCTGTTCTCTTTGCGCCCGCCGCGCAGCGGGGACACCTTCTCGGCCCGAGAAAATAACACCGCCGCGTCGATGCCTTCGATGATAGGCCCCGCCGACACGCAGTGTCTGCAGGCCTGCCCGGCGTGGTGACCCTCAATTCATCCCGCGGCCGCCCCTGACCTTACACCCTGCGTTTACCGCGGCTTCTCCCGAAGTTACGCCCACGACGGGCCGCGGATGGTTGCTGGGAGATCCCCAGACCCCGGACGCCAGAGACGTGAGTCGGCCCCGGTCGACACTCGGAACCCAAGTCGTCGTCCGCTGCTCGATGCGAACACGGGTGGGGTGTGGAGGAGACGCTCTGCCGACAGGTCGTCGTGAGAGCGTCTGCGGCAGAACATCTTTCACGCAAGCGCTTGGCGGCGTTCGATGAACTTGGTGAAGTAGTCGATTCGATCGGGATTGGCGAAGCTGGGCAGTGCCAGCGTCCATATTCTTTGCAGGGTGTCGAGGTAATCCGCTGGTTTGTCGAGATTGCTGGTTCGGCGGATGCCCACCCACAGTGCCACCAACATTTTGGCGATGTCTTCGGGATCGTGCTCGGCGATGACGTCGCCCTCGGCGGCTGCCTTTTGGATCAGGCTGGTGACGAACTCGATCCATGACTGCCACACCGTCGGGGGCAGGGAGGTCGGGTTGTCCAGCGTGTCGAGCAGTCGGACGCCGGCGCGCGCCACGTCGTCCTGGGTGTCTTGAGCGGCACGGGCGAAGACGAACTCGATCAGGGTTTCCAGGCCCGACATGTTGCGGTCAAGCAACTCGGCGATCGACGAACGGCTCAGCTCGGTGAGATCGTCGATGATCGTCAGCGCCAGCGCCTGCTTCGAGGGGAAGTGAAAATACATTGCCCCTTTGGTCAGTTCGGCTTCCGCCAGGATGTCGTCGAGGCTCACGACGCTGTACGGGCGGTGGGCGAACTGGCGTGAGGCGGCGGCAATGATCCGCTGACGCGTCACGTCGGCTCGCCGTTCGCCGTCCTCATTCATTGCCCCGCCTTGTCTTGTCGCGGTTGCCGCGCGAAAAACCGTCGCGGCGCGGCCAGGCAGTTCCGCGACCGAGTCAGTCCCTTCGGGGAGGGGGGCGATGGCACGCCGGGCGTGTGCACCCCCCTGGAGCGGCGTTGTGTTCGTCGAAAGTCTTCCGTTGGTCTGGCCTGGTCTGATCTGGAGCTGACGTCCTGACTTTAATTCACACTTTACTTCGCGGGAAGACTCAAAGTGTGATAATTTGGCCGCTACCATGCCAAAGAGTATGAAACTTGGCTGGTCAGGTGCATCGGCGGTATCTGTACACGATTGCGCCTCAGGCGTCGCGGTGACACGCCCGCCACAGGTCGGCTTTCTTCCGTGAGGAGGACATATGTCGGTCGTGACCAGACAACCGGATGTGGCGACGCGCCTGCCATCGAAGTCAAACGCGCCTCCGCCCACCGCGGTCTTACCCGACCCACCGCGCGACTGCCCTGGCATGGACGCCAGCGCGGCGGTCGAGCGGCGGCGTAATGGAGGTCCCGGCGATTCGCCGATGGACATCTTGAGCCGGTTGCCCGCCGTGGTGGTGTTGGAGCGGCTGCCGGTTCCTTCGCTCGCGATGGCGCGGGACGGCGTCATTTTGTTCGCCAACAGGGCGTTTGCCGAGATGGTGGGTTACGAGCTGGAAGCGTTGGCGGGCTCGGTGTTTCCCGAGATGTTCCACACCGTGCCGGCCACCTTGTGTTCGGTTGCCGGCGTCGACGCAGTCGCGAATTTGATCGTCGAGCTGCGGCATTGTGAGGGTTGGACGGTGCGGGCCAGGATGAGCCAGACGGCGATGTTGCGCCAGGCCGACCCGGTCGTGCTGGTGACGTTCGACAATATGACGGAGCGGCTGTGGATGGACGAGCGCTGAGTCGGCGCCCTGGATATCCCCGCGTGCCGATTCGTTCCCAGGCAGCTGCGCCGTCGCCCGCGGCGACCTGGGTGTTCTAGACCGGCGCTGCGTTTCCCCAAGCGCGGGTGACGCGCTTGCCGCTGCCGTGACCCGGCTTCATGCCGTGGCACCGGCCTCAGCCTCGGCTCAGTGGGCAGTCTGTGCGAAGCCTCCTCGCGGCGAGTCCGCGACCTGCAAGTACTACAAGTTGACCAATTCCCTTACTAATGCTTCGATTAGTATGTATTCTGCTGAATGAAGTGCATTGCCGGTATCCACGGTCGCACCAGGCCCCGCGTAACGGCGTCCGGCCGATGGCTCGACCTGCTTCCGCTAGGAGGAGCACATGTCGTTTGTGACCACGCTGCCGGCGATGTTGTCGTCCGCAGCCGACGAACTGCAAAACATCGGCGCCGCCGTGACCGCCGGAGACGCGGCCGCGGCTGCCCCGACCACCGGGGTGATTCCCGCAGCGGCCGACGAGGTGTCGGCGCTGACGGCGGCGCACTTCACGGCGCACGGCGTGCTGTACCAGGAGGTCAGCGCCCAGGCCGCCGCGATTCGTGAGCTGTTCGTCAGCACCTTGGCGACCAGCGCCGGTTCTTACGCGGCCACCGAGGCCGCCAACGCGGCCGCGGTCCTCTGAGCTGCGCAGCGGGGTCACCATGGATTACGGGGCGCTACCGCCGGAGATCAACTCCGGGCGGATGTATGCCGGTCCGGGCGCGGGGTCGATGCTGGCCGCCGCAGCCGCCTGGAACGGGTTGGCCGCCGATTTGCGTTCTGGGGCGGCCGGCTACGACGCCGTGATCTCGGCGCTCACCGGTGGACCGTGGCTCGGCCCGTCGGCGATGGCGATGGCGGCCGCGGCCGCACCCTACGTGGCGTGGATGGGCGCGACCGCCGCGGAGGCCGAGCTGGCGGCTACTCAGGCTCAAGCGGCGGCGGCCGCCTATGCCGCGGCCTTCGCGGCGACGGTGCCGCCGCCGGAGATCGTGGCCAACCGCGCACTCCTGATGATGCTGATCGCGACCAACTTTTTCGGACAGAACACACCGGCGATCGCGGCCACCGAGGCCCAGTACGCGGAGATGTGGGCACAGGACGCCGCGGCGATGTACGGCTATGCCGCGAGTTCGGCGGCGGCCACAGCGCCGGTGACTCCCTTCGCTCCGGCGCCGCAGACCACCAACCTGGCCGGGTTGGCGGCGCAGGGGGGCGCGAGCGCCCAGTCGGCCGGCTCGGCGATTGGCGGCGCACAGCAGACGCTGTCCCAATTGACCTCGGCGATCACCGGGGCGCTGAACAGCCTCGCGTCACCCTTGTCCTCCGCACTGGGCGGAACTTCTTCGTCGGGCGCTGCCGTGGGCCCCTTCGGGAGCATCTTGTCCGACTCCTCGCTCGGAGGCATCGCGACCGGCCTGATCACCTCGTACGGCGCGATGCCAGGGTGGATGGGCTTGTCGGTGATGTCGACGATGTTGGGCACCGTTTTCGGTCCCCTCATCGGTGGCCCGATGAACATCGGCTTCGCATCCGCAGCCGCGGCCAACACGGCCGGCGCGGCGGGTGCGGCGGCGGGAGCCCTGGGGCCGATCGGCGCAGGCTTAGGCGGTATCCCTGGCTTGGGCGGCTTCGCGGGCCTGGGTGCGGCGACCTCCGTCGGCGGATTGGCGGTGCCGCAAAGTTGGGGCCTCGCGGCAGCGGGCGCTTCGCCGGGGATGCTCGGGACGCTGCCGATGGCTTCTCCGGCGGCGCTGCCGTTGGCGGGCGACGAAGTTGCCGCCGGACTGGGTTTCCCGGTGCCGCTCGGCGGGGTCGGCGGGCTCGGCCGAGCCGCGGCCGCGGGTGCCGGAGCCGGCGCGGCCATCGCGGCGGCCAAGTACGCACCGCGCCTCAGGTTCGTGTCGCGTCCACCAGCCGCCGGATACTCGGACGACGGGGAAACCCCGGCGGCCCCACCGGCGGCGGCGAAATACCCTGTGCCCGCGTCGTTTCCGACGAATGGCCATGCGCCCCCCGGGTATCAGGCGGCGGTCATATACGTGCCGACCAACGGAAACTCGTCGGCCAACGTGTGACGGCAGCACAAATCAATTGACTCGAGGTGTCCTGGCTCGCCGCACAAGCGAACCAGCCACCGACAGAACCCATCCAAGTGAGGTAAGGAGCCAAAATGGCAACACGATTCATGACCGACCCGCATGAGATGCGGGCGATGGCGGGCCGGTTTGAGGTCCACGCGCAGACCGTTGAGGACGAGGCCCGCAAGATGTGGGCGTCGTCGCTCAACATCGCCGGTGCCGGCTGGAGTGGCCAGGCCCAGGCGACGTCCTACGACACCATGGGGCAGATGAATCAGGCCTTCCGCAACATCGTGAACATGCTGCACGGTGTGCGCGACGGGCTGATCCGCGACGCGAACAACTACGAGCAGCAAGAGCAGGCTTCCCAGCAGATCCTCGGCAGCTAGCCAGAAATACCTTCTGCCCCAAAACTTTTCAATCAAGGAGACATGAACATGACCATCAATTACCAGTTTGGCGATGTGGATGCCCATGGTGCGACGATTCGCGCCCAGGCTGCGTCGTTGGAGGCCGAG
>NZ_AUWQ01000092.1 GCF_000455205.1 Mycobacterium sp. UM_CSW
CCCCGCCGCCGTCGAAGACGCGATCGCCGCGTTCGAGCACGCGCACCGCCACGCCGCCGACCTGGGTGCGGACCCCGGCCGCGTCGCGGTCGGGGGCGACAGCGCCGGCGGCAACCTGGCGGCCGTGACCGCGCAACAGGCGGTGCGACGCGGTGGCCCCATCCCGGCGTTCCAGCTGCTGATGTATCCCCCGACGGACCTCGCCGGCCGCCGGCCCTCGCACGACCTGTTCGCCGGCGGCTCCACCTTCACCGACCGGAACCTGCGGTGGGCGCTGGCCAATTACATTCCGGCGCATACCGATCCGCGCGACCCGCGGCTGTCACCGCTGCACGGCGACGCCACCGGCCTGCCGCCCGCCTACATCGCAGCCGCGGGTTTCGATCCGATCCGCGACGACGCGGTCGCCTACGCGGACAAGCTGCGGGCCGCCGGTGTCCCGGTGGCGCTCAGCCGGCAGCCGGATCTGCTGCACGCGTACCTCAACTTCGTCGGCCTGGGCGGCCGGTTCGCCGAAGCCGCCGCCGAAGCCGCCGGGGCGCTGCGCCTGGGCCTCGCCGTGGCCTCAGGACAGGCCGGCCAGGGGAGAGCCGGTGAACTTGTCGGGGTTAGCGATATCCCATAGCGCGCAGACCTTTCCGTCGCGCACCGTCATCGCCAGGATCCGCGGCCGCATCTCCCAGTGCCCGTCGTCGCCGGGGCTGCCCGCGGTGTAGACGCCCAGCTCGCCGTTGACCAGCGCCAGCTGATTCGCCGTGAAGAACGCGTCGCCGTAGCGGCGGGCCAGGCCGAAGATGAACCGGGCCACCTTGTCCGATCCCTGAATGACGTGAACGGCGGTGGGCGCCTTGCCATTCGAATCGCCGGTGAACGTCACGCCCGGATGCAGCAGCGAGACGACGGCCTCCAGGTCGCCGGCGGCGATGGCCGCCATCAGCCGGCCGACCACCTCGTTGTGGGTGGGATCGGCCGGCCCGGATATCGGAGCCGGTTCGGCGGCTTCCCTTTTCAAAGCCGTGCGCGCCCTGGACGCCAGCTGGCGCGCGGCGGCCTCGCTGGTGCCCAGCACCTCGGCCACTTCGGCGAAGGGCACGGCGAACCCGTCGTGCAGCACGAACGCGACCCGCTGATCGGGCGACAGGCGCTCCAGCACGACCATCGCCGCGAACCGGGCGTCCTCGCCTGCCACCACCGCGGACAACGGGTCCGCCCCGTCAAAGCCGGTGACCACCGGCTCGGGCAGCCAATTGCCGGTGTAGGTCTCGCGGCGGTGCGCGGCCGACCGCAACCGGTCCAGGCCGAGCCGGCTCACCACGGTGGTCAGCCAGGCCCGCAGGTCGTTGATCTCGCTGTCGTGCTTGTCCCAGCGCAGCCAGGCGTCCTGGACGATGTCCTCGGCGTCGGCCACCGTGCCGGTCAGCCGGTAGGCGACAGACATGAGATGCGGTCGCAGCGCCTCGAACTCGCCAACCTGCTGGGCCGCGGTCATATCGCGAGGCTACGCTCGCGGACGAGATGACTGACAACCTGTGGCTGCACTTCGCCCGGCACGGCACGGGCATCGCACCGCCGATCATCACCCGCGGCGAGGGCGTCAGGATCTTCGACGACCGCGGCAAGGGCTACCTCGACGCGCTGTCCGGGCTGTTCACGGTCCAGGTCGGCCACGGGCGCGCCGAACTCGCCGAGGTCGCCGCCCGGCAGGCGAGCACGCTGGCGTACTTCCCGCTGTGGGGCTACGCCACCCCGCCCGCGGTCGAGCTCGCCGAGCGTCTCGCGCGCTACGCCCCGGGCGACCTGAACCGGATCTTCTTCACCACCGGCGGCACCGAGGCCGTCGAGACCGCCTGGAAGGTGGCCAAGCAGTACTTCAAGCTCACCGGCAAACCCGGTAAGCACAAGGTTATTTCGCGGGCGGTCGCCTACCACGGCACCACTCAGGGCGCGCTGGCGATCACCGGCCTGCCGAAGTACAAGGCGCCGTTCGAGCCGGTGACCCCGGGCGGCTTCCGGGTGCCGAACACGAACTTCTATCGCGCGCCCGAGCCGTTCGCCAACGACCCCAAGGCGTTCGGGCGCTGGGCCGCCGACCGGATCGCCGAGGCGATCGAGTTCGAGGGACCGCAGACCGTCGCGGCGGTGTTCCTGGAGCCGGTGCAGAACGCGGGCGGCTCGATCCCGCCTCCCCCAGGCTATTTCGAGCGGGTGCGCGAGATCTGCGACTCGTACGACGTGCTCCTGGTCTCCGACGAGGTGATCTGCGCCTTCGGCCGGATCGGGTCGATGTTCGCCTGTTCATCAGACATCGGAGACTTCGGCTACGTGCCCGACATGATCACCTGCGCCAAGGGGCTGACGTCGGGCTACTCGCCGCTGGGCGCGATGATCGCCAGCGAGCGGTTGTTCGAGCCGTTCAACGACGCCAAAACCATGTTCCCGCACGGCTATACGTTCGGCGGGCACCCGGTGTCGGCGGCGGTGGCGCTGGCCAACCTCGACATCTTCGAGCGCGAGGGCCTCAACGAGCGCGTCAAACAGAACGCGCCCAGCTTCCGCGCCACCCTGGAGAAGCTCTACGACCTGCCGATCGTCGGCGACGTGCGCGGCGAGGGGTACTTCTACAGCGTCGAACTGGTCAAGGACAAGGCGACCAAGCAGACCTTCACCGACGACGAACGCGGGGCGCTGCTGGTCCGGGTGGCCGCGGCGCTGTTCGAGGCCGGGATGTACTGCCGCACGGACGATCGCGGCGATTCGGTGATTTTGCTGGCGCCGCCGCTGATCAGCGGCCAACCCGAGTTCGACACCATCGAGGCCACCCTGCGCGGCGTGCTCAGCGAGGAGTCGGGCCGGCTGTAGCGAGGACCCGCTTGACCTCGTACGCGGCCAGCAGCACCTCGCGGGAATGGGCCGTGGTCGGGTCGCTGCCCAGCCGGGTCTGCGCGTTGCACAGCCAGGTCAGCGCGGACTTCAGGTCTGCGCCCTCCGCGCTGTCGCGATGCGACTTCAGCTCTTCCAGGATTCGCTCGTGCCCGGAACTGCGAACCTGGGTGCCCTTCTCGACCTGTTTGAGCAGTTGCTCCAGCGACCGCGGACCGTCGCCGTCGCGCCGCCATTTCGACCAAAACCCGTTGCTTTGAATGGTGTCAGCGTACTGGGCCGGCGCCGCACCCCGGCAGGCGGGCGGCTTTGTAACATCCGCCCCATCAGTCACAGCGCGGCTCCCGGAATTTCGGTGCCGGATCGCCTAGTCTGCTCATCACAATGAGCCTGTTACGTTCCGCGTCGTGCCTGGCAGCGGTGGTTTTCTTGGCCGCCGCGCCGATCGCTGCGCCGCTCGCGTCCGCCGAACCGCCCCCGGGCCCCAACGCCGGGCCGCCCAACTGCCCGTACCAGGTGAACACCCCGCCCGCGGTGGACTCCTCGGAGGTCCCGACCGCCGGTGACCCGCCGATCCCGCTGGCGGTGCCCCCCAAGCCGGTCGGCGGCGAGGCGCTGGGCGGTTGCGGCGTCGTCGCGGCACCCGGGACGCCGCCGCTGCCGGGCGACGTGTCGGCCGACGCCTGGCTGGTGGCGGACCTGGACAGCGGCGCCGTGATCGCCGCCAAGGACCCGCACGGCCGGCACCGCCCCGCCAGCATCATCAAGGTGCTGGTCGCGATGGCGTCCATCAACGCGCTGCCGCTGAACAAGTCCGTTGCGGGCACCGCCGACGACGCGGCCGCCGAGGGCACCAAGGTCGGCGTGACCGAGGGCGGCGTGTTCACCGTCAACCAGTTGCTGCACGGCCTGTTGATGCACTCCGGCAACGACGCGGCGCACGCGCTGGCGGTGCAGCTGGGCGGGATGCAGCAGGCGCTGGACAAGATCAACGTGCTGGCCGCCAAGCTCGGCGGCCGCGACACCCGGGTGGCGACCCCGTCCGGGCTGGACGGCCCCGGCATGAGCACGTCGGCCTACGACATCGGCCTGTTCTATCGCTACGCCTGGCAGAACCCCACCTTCGCCGACATCGTCGCGACCCGGACCTTCGACTTCCCCGGCCACGGCGACCATCCCGGCTACGAGCTGGAAAACGACAACCAGCTGCTCTACAAGTACCCGGGCGCGCTGGGCGGCAAGACCGGCTACACCGACGACGCCGGGCAGACGTTCGTGGGTGCGGCCAACCACGACGGGCGGCGGCTGATGGCGGTGCTGCTGCACGGGACGCGGCAGCCGATCGCGCCGTGGGAGCAGGCGGCGCACCTGCTGGATTACGGGTTTTCCACGCCGCAGGGCACTCAGGTCGGCACGCTGATCGAGCCCGACCCGTCGCTGATGCCCACCCGACACGACGGCGCCGCCGACCGACAAGGCGCCCAGGCCGCCCCGCTGATGCCGTCAGCGGACGCGCTGCCGGTGCGGGTGGGTGTCGCCGCGATCGGCACCGTCATCGTGTTTAGTTTGATCATGGTCGCACGCTCAATGAACCGCCGACCGCAGCACCGTTGAGATCACGGCGGGGGCTGCCGCTCGGACTCACCGCCGCCAGCGTCGGCCTCATCTACGGCTATGACCTGTCGATCATCGCCGGCGCGCAGCTGTTCGTCACCGAAGACTTCGGGCTCACCACCCGGCAGCAGGAGCTGCTGACGACGATGGTGGTGATCGGCCAGATCGTCGGCGCGCTCGGCGCCGGCGTGCTCGCGAACGCGATCGGCCGCAAGAAATCGGTGGTGGCGATCCTCGTCGCCTACGCGGCGTTCGCGCTTCTCGGTGCCTTCTCGGTCTCGCTGCCGATGCTGTTGGCGGCGCGCTTCCTGCTGGGACTGACGATCGGCGTGACGGTGGTCGTGGTGCCGGTGTACGTGGCGGAGTCGGCCCCGGCCGCGGTGCGGGGCTCGCTGTTGACGGCCTATCAGCTTGCGATCGTCAGCGGACTCGTCGTCGGGTACCTGACGGGTTACCTGCTGGCCGGCGCGCACGCCTGGCGGTGGATGCTGGGACTTGCCGCCCTGCCCGCAATGCTGCTGCTGCCCTTGCTGATTCGGATGCCCGACACGGCCCGCTGGTATGTGCTCAAGGGCAGGGTCGACGACGCCCGCGCCGCGCTGCTGCGCGCGGAGCCGACCGCGAACACCGACGCAGAGCTGGCCGAGATCGCAACCGCCTTGAGCGAAGGCAGCGGCGGCTTTTCCGAGATGCTGCGACCGCCGTATCGGCGGGCCACCGTCTTCGTGGTCACGCTCGGCTTCCTGATTCAGATCACCGGCATCAACGCGATCATCTATTACAGCCCCCGGATATTCGAAGCGATGGGCTTCACGGGCAATTTCGCGCTGCTGGCCCTGCCGGCACTGGTGCAGATCGCCGGGCTGGCGGCCGTCGGCACGTCGCTGCTGCTGGTCGACCGGGTGGGCCGGCGCCCAATCCTGTTGTGCGGCATAGCCATGATGATCGCGGCCGACCTCGTCCTGATGGCCGTGTTCGGCCAGGGCCGCCTGGGCGGCGCCGGCCTGGTCTTCGGGTTCGCCGGCATCCTGCTGTTCATCTTCGGCTACACCGCGGGTTTCGGTTCGCTGGGCTGGGTGTACGCCAGCGAGAGCTTCCCGACGCGGCTGCGTTCCATCGGTTCCAGCACCATGCTGACATCCAACCTGGTGGCCAACGCGATCATCGCCGCCGTCTTCCTGACACTGTTGCATTCGCTGGGCGGCGCGGGGACTTTCGCGGTTTTCGTGGTCCTCACGCTGATCGCCTTCGGCTTCGTCTACCGCTATGCCCCGGAAACCAAGGGGCGCCAGCTCGAGGACATCAGGCACTTCTGGGAAAACGGCGGCCGATGGGACTGATCTCGGCGGGGACGATAGTTTTCGACGGGCAGGTCTGCCGGCCGGGATGGCTCGAGACGTCCGGCGGGCGGATCCGGGCGTGCGGTGCCGGCCCGCCGCCCGGGCCGGCCGACCGCGATTTCCCGGATTGCGTTGTGGTGCCGGGCTTTGTCGACATGCACGTGCACGGCGGCGGCGGTGCCTCCTACACCGAGGCCTCCATCGCGCCCGACACCATCGACGCGGCCGCAGACTTTCACAGGCGGCACGGCACCACCACCACGCTCGCCAGCCTGGTCACCGCCGCGCCGGCCGAGCTGATCGCCGGCGTCCGCGCGCTCGCCGCGGCCGCCCAACGGGGCACCATCGCGGGCATCCATCTGGAGGGGCCGTGGCTGAGCCCGGCCCGGTGCGGGGCGCACGACCCCACCCGGATGCGCCACCCGGACGCGAGAGAGATCGACGCCGTGCTCGCCGCCGGCGGCGGCGCCATCCGGATGGTCACGCTGGCGCCGGAACTGCCGGGCGCCGACGACGCGATCCGGCGGTTCTTGGACGCGAATGTGGTTGTGGCCGTGGGTCATACCGACGCGACCTACGAGCAGACCCAACGGGCCATCGCCGCGGGCGCCACGGTCGGCACCCACCTGTTCAACGCGATGCCGCCGCTGCATCACCGCGAACCGGGGCCCGCCCTCGCGCTGCTGCGCGACCCGGGGGTGACCGTCGAACTCATCGCCGACGGCGTGCACGTGCACCCCGAGGTGGCGCGCGCCGTCGTTGCGGCCGCTGGGCCCGACCGCGTCGCGCTGGTCACCGACGCGCTAGCCGCGGCCGGCTGCGCCGACGGAACGTTTCGGCTCGGCGCGGTGCCGGTCGACGTCGTATCCGGCGTCGCGCGGGTGCACGGGACGTCGACGATCGCCGGCAGCACCGCCACCATGGATCGGCTCTTCCGCGACGCGGCCGCCTCGGACGCGGGAGATGCGGGGCTGGCCGCCGCGGTGGCGATGACGGCGACGACGCCGGCGCGTGCGCTGGGCCTCGAGCGGGTGGGCGCCCTGCGGGCCGGTTACGACGCGAATCTGGTTGTGCTGGACGGCGCCTCGGAGGTGAGCGCCGTCATGGTGCGCGGCGAATGGTTGGCGGGTTAGCGGATCGCGTAGTCACTCAACGGGAAGCTTGACGCTTCCTCGACCGCGTTTTCCGTCGGCGTCGGCCGCAGCAGACTCGCTTCGCCGCTGCTGTTGAAGTAGTACGACCGCGAGGTGGCGCAGTTGCCGGCGTAGAAAATCGTGTCGTCGAGGAGCTCGGTCATCTGGTCCAGGAAGCGGGTGTTTGCTTCCTCGGTCACCTCGAACTCGGTCGCACCCACCCGCTGCAGCTCACCGAAAAGCCGGTCCATGTGCCGCATCTGGTACTCCACGTTGTTGAAGACCGAGAGGCCGCAGAACCCGTACGGACTGGCCAGGCTCAGGTAGTTCGGGAAGTACGGGACGGACATCCCCTGATAGGCCTGGAACCTGTTCTCGCGCCACCACTTTCCGAGGTTTCGGCCCTGCCGGCCGATCATCTCGATCGCCGGGAAGTTGGCGTCCCACAAATCGAAACCGGTGGCGAGCACCAGGGTGTCGATGACGGTCTTGCGCCCGTCGGCGGTGACGATGCCGTCGGGCTCGATCCGCTCGATGCTGTTGGTCTCCAAGTGCACGTGCGGTTCGGTGAAGGTGCGGTAGTAGCTGTTGGACCACGTGGGCCGCTTACAGCCGAAGTCGTAGTCGGGCGTCAGCTTGCGGCGCAGCTCCTTGTCCCGTATCGAGACGAACCGGCTGATCTTGGCCAGGTCCGCGGCGACGATGGTCAGCCGTCGGAACGTGCGGAAATGCAGCACCCCCGTCACGATCATGATTTCGAAGAAGAAGTCGGTCAGATGCCGAACGAGCCGCTGCACCTTCGGAGCCCGGGCGAACACCCGCTGCAGCCACGCGGGAATCGCGAAGTCGATCTTGGGAACCACATGGATCGCCGTCCGCTGATACACGGTCAGGTCGGCGACTTTGCCGGCCAGCACGGGGATCAACTGCACCGCGGTCGCCCCGGTTCCGATGATTGCCGCGCGGCGACCCTCGAGGTCGTAGTCGTCGTCCCAGGCCGTGGTGTGGATGACCTTGCCGGCGAAACTCTCGATTCCGGGAATGTCCGGGGTACGCGGCTGCGACAGGAATCCCGTCGCGGTGATCAGGAAACGCGCCGTCAGCGTTTCGCCGCCCGCCAACTCCACCCGCCACCTGTGCGCGTCCTCGTCCCAGCGCGCGCCTTCGACAACCGTGTTGAACCGCATGTAGCGGCGCACGTCGTATTTGTCGGCGACGTGCTCGGCGTATCGCTTCAATTCGGGGCCGGGGGCGAACAGGCGGGACCAGTAGGGGTTGGGTTCAAACCAGTACGAGTAGGTGGTGGAAGCGATGTCGACGGCGAGGCCCGGGTACCGGTTGACATGCCAGGTCCCGCCGAGGTCGTCCTCGCGGTCCAGGATGACGATGTCCTGGTAGCCGAGCCGATTGAGCTGGATCGCCGCGCCGATGCCGCTGAAGCCCGCACCAACGATGACGAACTCGAATTCGCCCGTACTCATGGGACAGGTAGCTCCTTGTGTGACGCAGGTCACCGCGCGCTGCGCAGCTGCTCGCGTACCGAGTGTAAAGCAGGAGTCATTTTCCCTGCGTGAGCAGCCGGCGGGCCAGCCGGGAGAACGCCAACGCCCCGGCGGCTCCCAGGCCCACCGCGGTCAGCGTCTGACGCGTGGACAGTCCCTCGTCCAGCTGCACCCGCGGGGCGATGATCGCGGGCGGCGGGGGGTCCACGTGCTTGGCCCGCGGGTCGTCGGACGCGGTGGCGGCCCACGCGGCGGCGAACAGCACCAGGTACGCGGTGACGTAGGCGAACACCATGAGGCCCAGCACCGGGCCGAAGGCGACCCCGGCGGGGCTGCGCAGGACCGCCCTCAGATACAGCGAAGCCACCTGCTTGAACGCCTCGAAGCCGATCGCCGCCAGCAGGCCGGCCCGCATCGAGGCGACCGGGTCGACCTTCTCGCGGGGCAGCCGGGCGATCATCCAGGCGAACAGCAGCCACGACACGAACAACGAGATCACTATCGAGAACAGCCGGAACAGCCAGTCGAACACCGAAAGCTCCGGTATACCAAGCCATCTCAGCACCGCGCCCATCGGCGCCTCGTGCCCGAGCGTACTGAGCGCCACGGTGGCCAGCGCCACGGTGAACGTTCCCACCATCGCCAGCAGGTCGGAGAGTTTGTTGCGCAGGAACCCCGGCGACTCGATACGCTTGTCCCACCACATCTCGGTCACCGCGCCCCGCAGGTGCGATATCCAGCCCACGCCCGCCCAGGCGGCGGTGGCCAGCCCGATCAGGCCGACCGAGGTTCGCGCGTCGATCGCCGAATTCATCAGGTCGACCAGCTGTTGCGAAAGCGCGCCGGTCACCGCGGACCGGATGTGGTCGTCGATCGTGCTCAGCAGCTGCGGCCGGCGCGACAGCAGGAACCCGAACGCCGCGAAACCCACCATCAGCAAGGGGAATAACGCGAAGATCGTGTAGTAGGTGAGGCCGGCGGCGTAGAACCCACCGTTGCGCTCATCGAAACGCTGATAGGCGCGCATGACGTGGTCGAGCCATCGAAACCGGGCACGCAGCCGATCCAGGATGCCTGGCTTGGCCGGCTCGCTCATGCGTAACCCTATTCCGGTACCGGAAGGAACCCCAACCGATCGTAAACCCGCCGAACGGTTTTCCCGGCGACCTCCTCGGCGCGCTGCGCCCCGGCCGCCAGCACCGACTCCAATTCGGCACGGTCGGCCATCAATTCGTCGACGCGCGCCTTGATCGGGCTCACGAATTCGACCACGGCCTCGGCGGTGTCCTTCTTCAGGTCGCCGTAGCCGCGCCCGGCGTAGCCCTCGACGAGCTTGTCGATGCCGACCCCGGTGACCGCCGACTGGATGGTCAGCAGGTTCGACACGCCCGCCTTGGCCTCGGTGTCGTAACGGATCTCGCGCTCACTGTCGGTCACCGCGGAGCGAATCTTCTTGGCCGACAACGCCGGATCGTCGAGCAGGTTGATCAGCCCGGCATCGGTGGCCGCCGATTTGCTCATCTTCGACGTCGGGTCGGCCAAGTCGTAGATCTTGGCGGTCACCTTGGGGATGAGCACGTCGGGGACGACGAAGGTGTCCGGGAACCGGCTGTTGAACCGCTGCGCGACGTCGCGCGCCAGCTCGAGGTGCTGGCGCTGGTCCTCGCCCACCGGCACCAGGTCGCTGTCGTAGGCCAGCACGTCGGCCGCCTGCAGCACCGGATAGGTGAACAGGCCGACCGTGGTCGAGTCGCTGCCCTGTCGCGTGGACTTGTCCTTGAACTGTGTCATCCGCGACGCCTGGCCGAAGCCGGTGAAGCACCCCAGCACCCACGCCAGCTGGGTGTGGGCGGGCACGTGGCTCTGCACGAACACCGTGCTGCGCTCGGGGTCGATGCCCAGCGCCAGGTACTGCGCGGCGGTGACCAGGGTCCGCCGTCGCAGCGCCTCGGGATCCTGCGGGATGGTGATCGCGTGCAGGTCGACGACGCAGAAGAACGCGTCATGGTCGTCTTGCAGCGCCACCCACTGGGTGATCGCGCCCAGCGCGTTACCGAGGTGAAGCGAATCGGAGGTGGGCTGCACGCCGGAGAAAAGCCGGCTGGATCCGGTAGCGGTGCTCATGATTCCTCGATCTTTTCACGCGCGGACCGGCCGTTGTTTGCAGTACCGGCGGTACCGCCATTACTGTCGGACCCATGGGGAGCAACGTGGGGAGCCGTCCGCCGATCCATCTCGGTTCCGGAGAACCGATCCTGCTGCTCCACCCGTTCTTGCTGTCGCAGGCGGTGTGGGAGGACGTTGCGCGGCAGCTGGCCGACACCGGCCGCTACGAGGTCTTCGCCCCGACGATGGCCGGCCACAACGGCGGCCCGAAGGCCGGGACCTGGTTCTTGTCGTCCGACGTGCTCGCCGACCACGTCGAGCAGCAGATGGACGAACTGGGCTGGAAGACCGCCCACATCGTGGGCAACTCGCTGGGCGGCTGGGTCGCCTTCGAGCTGGAGCGCCGCGGTCGGGCGCGCAGCGTCACCGGCATCGCCCCGGCCGGCGGTTGGACGCGGTGGACCCCGGCGAAGTTCGAGGTGATCGCCAAGTTCGTCCTGGGCATCCCCCTGCTGGTGGCGGCCTGGGCGTTCGGCCCCAAGGTGCTGCGCCTGCCGTTCAGCCGGCAAATGGCCACCTACGCGATCAGCGCCAAGCCCGACGGCGTCAGCGACGCTCAACTGCTCGGCTGCATCGACGACGTCGCACACTGCCCGGCCTACTTCCAGCTGCTGGTCAAGGCGCTGCTGCTGCACGGCCTGCGGGAGGTCGCGCAGAACGCCGTCCCCGCCCATCTGGTGATCTGCGAGAAGGACCGGATCCTGCCGTCCCCGCGGTTCAGCCGGCATTTCACCGACCAGCTGCCCAAGGACAGTCACCAGGTCACCAAGCTCGACGGCGTGGGACACATTCCGATGTTCGAGGCGCCCGAGCGCATCACCCGGGTGATCACCGAATTCATCGAGGAGCACTGCCCGGTCGCGGGCCGCGAGGAGTCAGCCGGCTAGGGCCTTTTCCAGGTTCTCGGCGATGGAGTTCAGAAACTCCTCGCTGTTCTGGTACTCCTGCTCGGGGCCGATGAGGATGGCGAGATCCTTGGTCATCTTGCCGTCCTCGACGGTGGCGATGACGACCTCTTCGAGCTTCTGGGCGAACTCGATCACCTCGGGGGTGTCGTCCAGCTTGCCGCGGTGCTGCAGGCCCCGCGTCCAGGCGAAGATCGAGGCGATCGGGTTGGTCGACGTCGGCTTGCCGGCCTGATACTGCCGGAAGTGTCGGGTGACGGTGCCGTGCGCGGCCTCGGCCTCGACGGTCTTTCCGTCGGCCGTCATCAGCACGGACGTCATCAGCCCCAGCGAGCCGTAGCCCTGCGCGACGGTGTCGGACTGCACGTCGCCGTCGTAGTTCTTGCAGGCCCACACGTAGCCGCCCTCCCACTTCAGGCAAGCCGCCACCATGTCGTCGATGAGCCGGTGCTCGTAGGTCAGGCCCTCGGCTTCGAACTGTTCCTTGAATTCCTCGTCGTAGATGCGCTGGAACTCGTCTTTGAACATGCCGTCGTAGGCCTTGAGGATGGTGTTCTTGGTGGACAGGTACACCGGCCACTTGGCGTTCAGGCCGTAGGCGAACGAGGCGCGCGCGAAATCGCGGATGGAGTCCTTGAAGTTGTACATCCCCATCACGACGCCGCCGTCCTCGGGGATGGACACCACCTCGTGCACCATGGGCTCGCTGCCGTCGGCCGGCGTGAACGTCAGCGTGACGGTGCCGGGCTTGTCGACCTTGAAGTTGGTCGCGCGGTACTGGTCGCCAAAAGCGTGCCGGCCGATGACGATTGGCTTGGTCCAGCCCGGAACCAGCCGCGGCACATTGGAGATCACGATCGGCTCGCGGAAGATGGTGCCGCCCAAGATGTTCCGGATGGTGCCGTTGGGCGAGAGCCACATCTTCTTCAGGTTGAACTCGTGAACCCGCGCCTCGTCCGGCGTGATGGTCGCGCACTTGACGCCCACGCCGTGCTTCTTGATCGCATAGGCCGCGTCGATCGTCACCTGGTCGTCGGTGCGGTCGCGGTGCTCCATGCCCAGGTCGTAGTACTCCAGGTTGATGTCGAGATGGGGCAGGATCAGCATGTCCTTGATGAGCTTCCAGATGACGCGGGTCATCTCGTCGCCGTCGAGCTCGACCACCGGGCCCTTGACCTTGATCTTGGATTCGTCAGACATATCGAGTTCGACCTTCTTTTCGCGGCTCTCAGCCCTAGGAGGCTTGCGAAGCCGCCAGCGCTTCGTTGAACGTTTTGCTCGGCCGCATTACTGCAGTCGTCTTCTCCGGGTTCGGGCGATAGTAGCCGCCGATGTCGACCGGCTCGCCCTGCGCCTCCGCGAGTTCCGCCACGATCGCGTCCTCGTTTTTGCTCAACTCCTCGGCCAGCGCGGCGAAGTGCTCGCGCAACTCGTCGTCATCGGATTGCGCGGCGAGTTCCCCGGCCCAGTACAGCGCCAGGTAGAACTGGCTGCCGCGGTTGTCGAGTTCGCCGGTCTTGCGTGACGGGCTCTTGTTGTTCTCCAGCAGCTTGCCGATCGCCGCGTCCAGCGTCTTGCCGAGCAGCTTGGCGCGCGGGTTGTCGGTCTTGATGCCGATGTCCTCGAAACAGGCTCCCAGAGCAAGGAACTCGCCGAGGGAATCCCAGCGCAGATGATTTTCCTCGACCAGCTGGTGGACGTGCTTCGGCGCCGAACCGCCCGCCCCGGTTTCGTACATCCCGCCGCCGGACATCAGCGGCACGATGGACAGCATCTTGGCGCTGGTGCCCAGCTCCAGGATCGGGAACAGGTCGGTGAGGTAGTCGCGCAGGATGTTTCCGGTCGCGGCGATGGTGTCCTGCCCGCGTATCGCGCGCTCGATCGTGTAGCGCATGGCCCACACCTGCGGCATGATCTGGATTTCCAGGCCCTCGGTGTCGTGCTCCTTGAGGTACTTCTTGACCTTGTTGCGCAGCTCGACCTCGTGCGGCCGTTCGGTGTCCAGCCAGAACACCACCGTCATGCCCGAGTTTCGCGCCCGGGTGACGGCCAGCTTCACCCAGTCGCGGATCGCTTCGTCGGTGACGATCGGCATCCGCCAGATGTCGCCTTCTTCCACGTTCTGGGTCAGCAGGACTTCCCCGGTGTCGAGGTCGACGATGTCGGCGACGCCGTCTTCGGGGATCTCAAATGTCTTGTCGTGCGAGCCGTATTCCTCGGCCTGCTGCGCCATCAGGCCGACGTTGGGGACGGTGCCCATGGTCGTCGGGTCGAACTGCCCGTGGGTTTTACAGAAGTTGATGATCTCCTGGTAGATGCGCGAGAAGGTCGACTCGGGGTTGACGGCCTTGGTGTCCTTCTGCCGCCCGTCGGCGCCCCACATCTTGCCGCCGGCGCGGATCATCGCCGGCATCGACGCATCGACGATCACATCGCTCGGCGAATGAAAGTTGGTGATGCCCTTGGCCGAATCGACCATCGCCAGCTCAGGGCGGTGTTCGTGGCAGGCGTGCAGGTCGCGGATGATCTCCTCGTGCTGCGTCGCGGGCAGCGATTCGATCTTGTCGTAGAGGTCGACCAGCCCGTTGTTGACGTTGACGCCCAGCTCGTCGAACAACTCCTGGTGCTTGGCGAACGCCTCCTTGTAATAGACCTTCACGGCGTGGCCGAAGACGATCGGGTGGGAGACCTTCATCATGGTCGCCTTGACGTGCAGCGAGAACATCACGCCGGTCTCGTAGGCGTCCTGCATCTGTTCCTCGTAGAACTCGACCAGGGCCTTCTTGCTCATGAACATGGAATCGATGACGTCGCCGTCGCGCAGCTCGACCTTCGGCTTGAGCTCGAGGGTCTCCCCGCTCTTGGTCCGCAGCACCATCTTCACGTTGCGCGCCCGGTCCAGCGTCATCGACTTCTCGCCGTGGTAGAAGTCGCCGTGTCGCATGGTGGCGACGTGGGTGCGCGAGGCCGGCGACCATGCCCCCATGCTGTGCGGGTGCCTGCGCGCGTATTCCTTGACGGCCTTGGGCGCACGCCGGTCCGAGTTGCCTTGCCGCAGAACCGGGTTCACCGCGCTGCCCAGGCATTTGCCATACCGGGCGCGAATTTCCTTGTCCTCGTCGGTTTTCGGGCTCTGCGGAAAGTCCGGGATCTGGTAGCCCTTGCCCTGCAGCTCCTTGACGGCGGCGATCAGCTGGGGCACCGAGGCGCTGACGTTCGGCAGCTTGATGATGTTGGTGTCGGGCCGCTGCGTCAGCTCGCCGAGCTCCGCCAGGTCGTCGGGCACCCGCTGTTCTTCGGTCAGGTAGTCGCCGAACTCGGCGAGGATCCGAGCGGCCACGGAGATGTCACTGGTCTTGATCTTGATGCCCGCCGGCTCGGCGAAGGCTCGCACGATCGGCAGGAACGCGTAGGTCGCCAGCAGCGGCGCCTCGTCGGTCAGCGTGTAGATGACGGTCGGTTGTTCGGCGCACACGGTCCATCTCCCGGCATCATTGGATCGGTTCTCAGCGTTCTGGTTGCCACGTTATCAAGGGTGTTTGGACAGGTGTCGACCCGCAGGCGAGCCGGTCTGTTGGCATCTGTGTTGGCATCTCTGTTGGCATCTCTGTTGGCATGGGCGAGCCGCTATGAGATAGGCTTCACATCGGTCATGAGCGCCAGCGCTAAGCCCCGGCTTGCTGGCCGGCAACCCTCCAACCGCGGTGGGGTGCCCCGGGTGAAAGACCAGGTCTAGTAGCCACAGGCTGCGCGGCAAGCGCGGGTCCGCCATACCGGACCCCTGACTAGAGGGGAAACGTGATGCGCATTCAGCAAGCTCATTCGCGTCGTTTTGTCTGCCGTCGGTAATTCGACCGCGCACTTCCCGATACCCGAATTCATGCCCTTCTGAGAAGAAAGCACACCGCACGTGAGCTCTGAAAACAACGAAACCAGCCCCGAAACAGATCCGACCGCGCACTGGTCGTTCGAGACCAAACAGGTCCACGCCGGCCAGAGTCCCGACCCCGCGACCAACGCCCGTGCCCTGCCGATCTACCAGACCACGTCCTACGTCTTCAACGACACCGCGCACGCCGCCGCGCTGTTCGGGCTCGAGGTCCCGGGCAACATCTACACCCGGATCGGCAACCCGACCACCGACGTCGTCGAGCAACGCATCGCCGCGCTCGAGGGCGGGGTGGCCGCGCTGTTCCTGTCCTCCGGCCAGGCGGCTGAGACATTCGCCATATTGAACCTCGCGAGTGCTGGAGATCACATCGTGTCCAGCCCGCGGCTCTACGGCGGCACCTACAACCTGTTCCACTATTCGCTGCCGAAGCTCGGCATCGAGGTCAGCTTCGTCGACGATCCCGACGACCTCGATTCGTGGCAGGCCGCGGTGCGCCCGAACACCAAGGCGTTCTTCGGTGAGACCATTTCCAACCCGCAGATCGACATCCTCGACACGCCCGGGGTTTCCGGGGTCGCCCACGCCAACGGCGTGCCGCTGATCGTCGACAACACCATCGCGACGCCCTACCTGATCCAGCCGTTCACCCAGGGCGCCGACATCGTGGTGCACTCGGCCACCAAGTACCTGGGCGGGCACGGTGCCGCCATCGCCGGCGTGATCGTCGACGGCGGCACCTTCGACTGGACGCAGGGCCGCTTCCCCGGATTCACCACGCCCGACCCCAGCTATCACGGCGTGGTGTTCGCCGAGCTGGGGCCGCCGGCGTACGCGCTCAAGGCCCGCGTGCAGCTGCTGCGCGACCTCGGGTCGGCCGCCGCGCCGTTCAACGCGTTCCTGGTGGCGCAGGGCCTGGAGACGCTGAGCCTGCGCGTCGAGCGGCACGTCGCCAACGCGCAGCGGGTCGCCGAGTTCTTGGAGGCCCATGACGGCGTCGTGTCGGTCAACTACGCGGGGCTGCCCAGCTCGCCCTGGTACGAGCGCGGAAAGAAGTTGGCGCCCAAGGGAACCGGGGCCGTGCTGGCGTTCGAGCTGGCCGGCGGTGTCGAGGCCGGCAAGGCGTTCGTGAACGCGCTGCAGCTGCACAGCCACGTCGCGAACATCGGCGACGTGCGCTCGCTGGTGATCCACCCGGCGTCGACCACCCACGCCCAGCTGAGTCCCGAGGAGCAGCTGTCCACCGGCGTGAGCCCCGGCCTGGTGCGGCTGGCCGTCGGCATCGAGGGCATCGACGACATCCTCGCCGACCTGGAGCTCGGCTTCGCCGCGGCCCGCAAGATCGGTGCCGGGGCGGCCGACCCGCAGGCCGTGGCGGCGTTCTGAGGGGTTTCGACATGACGATCTCCGACGTCCCGACGCAGACGCTGCCCGCCGAAGGCGAGATCGGCCTCGTCCACATCGGCTCGCTGACCACCGAAAGCGGTGCCGTAATCGACGACGTCTGCATCGCGGTGCAGCGCTGGGGCGAGCTGTCGCCGACGCGCGACAACGTGGTGGTGGTGCTGCACGCGCTCACCGGCGATTCGCACATCACCGGGCCCGCCGGTCCGGGGCATCCCACGCCCGGCTGGTGGGACGGCGTGGCCGGGCCGGGAGCGCCGATCGACACCAACCGCTGGTGCGCGGTGGCCACCAACGTGCTCGGCGGCTGCCGCGGCTCCACCGGCCCCAGCTCGCTGGCCCGGGACGGAAAGCCCTGGGGCTCAAGGTTTCCGCTGATCTCCGTGCGTGACCAGGTGAGGGCCGACGTCGCCGCGCTGGCCGCCCTGGGCATCGACCGGGTGGCCGCCGTCGTCGGCGGATCCATGGGCGGCGCAAGGGCTTTGGAGTGGATCGTCGGCCACCCCGACCGGGTGCGGGCCGGGCTGCTGCTCGCGGTCGGCGCGCGCGCCACCGCCGACCAGATCGGCACGCAGGCCACGCAGGTCGCTGCCATCAAGGCCGACCCGAACTGGCACGACGGCGACTACTACGAGACCGGGCAGTCGCCGGACGCCGGGCTGACCATCGCCCGCCGCTTCGCGCACCTGACCTACCGCGGCGAGGTCGAGCTGGACACCCGCTTCGCCAACGACAAGCAGGGCGGCGGGGACAGCCGCTACGCCGTGCAGAGCTACCTGGAGCACCAGGGCGACAAGCTGTTGGCCCGCTTCGACGCTGGCAGCTACGTCGTCCTGACCGAGGCGCTGAGCAGTCACGACGTCGGCCGGGGCCGTGGCGGCGTCGAGCGCGCCCTGCGCGGATGCCCGGTGCCGGTGGTGGTCGGGGGCATCACCTCCGACCGGCTCTACCCGCTGCGGCTGCAGGAGGAGCTGGCCGAGCTGCTGCCCGGCTGCTCCGAGCTGCACGTCGTCGACTCCATCTGCGGGCACGACGGGTTCCTGGTGGAGTCCGAGGCCGTCGGCAAGTTGATCCGAAAGACGCTCGATTTGGCGGACTCGGCTGATCGGGGCCGGCGGTGATCCGCTCGGGCCAGGAACGCTCCCTCTCGTTCGGCTCGGCGGCCGCCGCGTACGAGCGTGGCCGCCCCTCCTATCCACCGGAGGCCATCGACTGGCTGATCCCGCGCGGCGCGCGCCGCGTGCTGGATCTGGGCGCGGGCACCGGCAAGCTGACCACCCGGCTGGTGGAACGCGGCCTGGACGTGGTGGCCGTCGACCCGATTCCGGACATGCTCGAGGTACTGCGCTCCTCGCTGCCGGAGACCCGGGCCCTGCTGGGCACGGCGGAAGAGATTCCGTTGGAGGACAACAGCGTTGACGCGGTGGTCGTCGCCCAGGCGTGGCACTGGGTTGATCCCGAGCGCGCCATCCCGGAGGTGGCCCGGGTGCTGCGGCCCGGCGGGCGGCTCGGCCTGGTGTGGAACACCCGCGACGAGCGGCTGGGCTGGGTGCGCGAGCTGGGCGAGATCATCGGCTCCGACGGGGACCGGGGCCGCTTCGACGTGTCGCTGTCGGCGTCGTTCACCGAGCCCGAGCGTCATCAGATCGAGTGGACGAATTACCTTACGCCGCAAGCATTGATCGACCTGGTGGCGTCGCGCAGCTACTGCATCACCTCGCCGACCGAGGTCCGCACCCGCACGCTCGACCAGGTGCGCCAGTTGCTGGCCACCCATCCGGCGCTGGCGAATTCGAACGGTCTGGCGCTGCCGTACGTGACCGTGTGCATCCGGGCGGCGTTGGCCGCGTAGTTCGTTCGCGTCACCAGAAGAGGTTCGGCAGCGGGGGCAAGCCTTGCAGCACGCCCTGGGAGAAGTACGGCCCCGCGTTCGGTGTCAGCGACGAATAGCCGTCGTTGACGATCGGTTCCAGGAACGAGTTGAGGTTGTCGACGATCGGTTGCGGGACGCCAATCTGCTGAAGCGGCAACAACATTGGCAGGGTCGGTGACGGGACCATGTAGGTGGTGATGGTGCCGCCCAGGGAAGTGGTCGTGCTGGACACCTGCACCGCGTCCGACATCGAGGCCAGCGATGTGGTGTTGTGGTGGTAGATCCCGCCGGCCAGCGCGTTGACCCACGCCGGGATGTTCCAGGGCCGGTCGGGCGGGTTGCCGAAAAAGTCGTACTGGCCGAACACCACGCTGACGTCGTACTGGGTGTTCGGCAGGCCCTGCGACGTGTAGTCGACGAAGGGCACGGTCACGCCGTTCGGCAGGTAGATGTGGAACAGGCCGGTCTCGGGCCCGTTGAACAGGGCGAACTGCAGGGCGCTGTGCGGTGGAGCCGTCGGGTCGGCCGCCAGGGCGGCCAATTCGCGGTTGACGACGAGCGTTCCCTCCGACAGCGCGGCGATGCGCACCGGTGCACCGCTGCCGTTCGCGAAGGCATTGAAGATCTGGTCGTTGAGCGCCCGCTGCCCCATGGCGAGGGCCTCGTTGACGCCGGGAGCGGCCAGGCTCCCGCTGATGAGGCCGATGCTGGCCGGGTAGTTGACCACCTGGGAAGTGGTGCCGGGGAACCAATTCTCGCCGATGGCGTGGTTCAGCAGGTCGTACCCCTGCAGGATCGACACGGAAATGGGGCCCGGGATGCTGCCCGCATAGAGCAACTGCCCCAGATACGGCAGCTCGGTGATGAAGTTCGGGTAGTACAGCGGTCCCGCGCCGGGAACCGTGATCCGCGTGCCCGCCGCCGCGCCCGGGATGAGCGGGGACCCCAACAGCGACTCGGCAGTCGCGATCTCGGTGCTCAGATACGTACCGGCGTTGGCCTGCAGGGTGAGCACGAACTTTTCGTGCAGCTGCGTCGCTTGCGCGGTGATCTCGTGGAATGCCAGGCCGTGCGCGCCGAACAGGCCGGCGATGCTCGTCGACACCTCGTCGGCGCCGGCCGCCAGCAGCGACGTCGTGGAGTTCGCGGCCGCCGTGTTCGCCGCGTCGACCGCGGACCCGATCCCGGCCAGATCCTCGGCAGCAGCCGACAACCATTCGGGCGTGGCGAGGACATACGACACCTGGTGCCTCCTTGCCCCCGATCGGTGGCTGTGAGGCTACTCGCGGCCGGGACGCTAGGCGTCGCTTTCGTCTTCCTCGTCATCGCCGTCGTCGTCGTCTTCCTCGTTGGTGTGGAGGAGTTTTTC
>NZ_AUWQ01000093.1 GCF_000455205.1 Mycobacterium sp. UM_CSW
CCATCCGGTGGTCGGGGTCGACGCGGGCGGTGCCACCGTGCACCAGCGCGCCTTCGCGGCGGCGGCCGCCGGCCCCAGCGCCGACCGCGCCGTCGTCGACGGCGCGATCATGTTGGCGCGCACGGTGGTTCAGCTCGCCCAGGCCCCCGAACAGCGCGACCGGGTGCTGGCGGCGCAGGAGCGCAGACCCGGCGGAGCGCGCGCATGAGCCTCGTCGACACCGCCGAATCGTGGTTGGCCGCGCACCACCAGGACCTGGTGGAGTGGCGCCGGCACATCCATCGCTACCCGGAGTTGGGCCGGCAGGAGTTCGCCACCACGCAGTTCGTCGCCGAGCGGCTGGTCGATGCGGGACTGAAGCCGAAGCTGCTGCCGGGGACCGGGCTGATCTGCGACATGGGTCCCGAGCACGAGCCCAGGATCGCGCTGCGGGCCGACATGGACGCGCTGCCGATGGCCGAGCTGACCGGGGCGCCGTACGCGTCGACGATGCCCAACGTCGCGCATGCCTGCGGGCACGACGCACACACCGCGATCCTGCTGGGTACGGCGCTGGCGCTGAGCTCCGTGCCGGAGCTGCCGGTCGGGGTGCGGCTGATCTTCCAGGCCGCCGAGGAGTTGATGCCGGGCGGGGCGATCGACGCCATCGCCGCCGGGGCGCTGTCCGGGGTCTCGCGGATCTTCGCCCTGCACTGCGACCCGCGCCTCGAGGTCGGCAAGATCGCGGTCCGGCAGGGCCCGATCACCTCGGCGGCCGACCAGATGGAGATCACGCTGTATTCGCCCGGCGGGCACACGTCGCGCCCCCACCTGACCGCCGACCTGGTCTACGGCCTGGGCACGCTGATCACCGGGCTGCCGGGGGTGCTGTCGCGCCGCATCGACCCGCGCAACAGCACGGTGTTGGTGTGGGGCGCGGTGAACGCGGGCGTGGCCCCCAACGCGATCCCGCAAACCGGCGTGCTGGCCGGCACCGTGCGCACCGCGAGCCGCCAGACCTGGATCGCGCTCGAGGAGGTCATCCGCGAGACCGTGTCCGCGCTGCTGTCCCCGCTGGCGATCGAGCACACGCTGCAATACCGCCGCGGCGTGCCGCCGGTGGTCAACGAGGACATCTCCACGCGGATCCTGACCCACGCGATCGAGGCCGTCGGCCCCGACGCGCTGGCCGACACCCGCCAGTCCGGCGGCGGTGAGGATTTCTCCTGGTATCTGGAGGAGATTCCCGGCGCGATGGCCCGGCTCGGAGTGTGGTCGGGCGAGGGACTGCAGCTGGACCTGCACCAGCCGACCTTCGACCTCGACGAGCGGGCCCTGGCGATCGGGCTGCGCGTGATGGTCAACGTCGTCGAGCAGGCGGCCCTGTTCTAGGCGCTGCACAGGACTGAGTTGCCGGCCATGCGCGGCGCGTCGACGATTACCCGGCATGAACGCAGCGCTCAGCCGATTGCTCGACGCGCAGGGCGGAGTGGTGACCTCTGCCCAGGCGCTGACATTCCTGACACGTCGCGGGCTAGAGGCAGCGCTGAACAACGGTGAGCTACAACGGGTTTGGCACGGCATCTACGGCCACGGTGCGGTGACTACCGCTTTGCGTCTGCGCGGCTTGGACTTGGCGGCTGGGACGACGGTCGCGGTGTGCATGGGTACCGCCGCGGCGGCGTACGGCTTCGATACGGAGCGGACGCTGGATCTGCATGTGCTGAACCCCGACGGACGGCGGCTCCGCTCGACCGATGGCTTGGTCGTCTACCGTCGCCAGGGCGCGCCATTGACCGTGGTCGGCGATCGGCCGGCTACGACGCCGGCCTGGACGGCGATTGAAGTCGCGCGTCGGCTGCCCCGGCCGAGGGCACTGGCGACACTGGATGCGGCACTGCGCAGCGAGACGTGTGGGCGGGACGGTCTCGAGCAGGCGGCCGTGCGCCAGTGCGGCCGACGCGGCATCTTCACCGTGCGCGAACTGCTTGAGTTGGCTAACCCGAAGGCGGAGTCACCGATGGAAAGCGAGGCGCGGCTGGTCATGATCGACGGCGGGTTACCGCCGCCGGTTCTGCAATACGAGGTCGTGGATCTGCAGGGACGTATCTGGCGGCTCGATTTCGCGTGGCCCGAACGCCGCGTCGCCGCCGAATACGACGGCGTGGACTGGCACAGCGGTCCGGACGCATTTTTGCGGGACCGGCGACGCTCGTCTGCCCTTCAGGAGCTGGGATGGTTGGTCGTGCCCATCATCGCCTCAGACGTCAGATGTCGTCCCCGCGAACTTGTCCGCCGGCTCGAGACTCAGCTGCAAAAAGCCGCGTAACCCGCTATCGACGGGCCACAAAATGCCGGCCCCGACGGCGTGTCGCCGTACAGACACGGCCGCTCGCGGGGAAAACCCTAGGCGCCGCTGGTCCCCGGGCCGATGTTGTGCGCCGGGCGGGTCCGCAGATCGTGCACGTAATCCTCTGGTGCACCGGCGATTTCGGCCGCGTCGGCCATCACGCCGAGGTAACGCGCCGACGGCAGGCCGCCCTCCCAGGCGTCCAGCACATACAGCCACGCCAGCACGGGGTCGGTGGTGGTGTCCGACGAGATGCGCTCCACCCGGCAGCGGATCTTCTTGTGGACCCCGAACTCCGAGCCCTCCCAGCGGTCGAGGTTGATCTCGTCGGCCGGCGTCATGTCGTAGAGAACGACGAACACCTTCGATTGCGGGTCCTCGACGATGGTCGCCAGGGCCCCTTCCCAGCCGATGTCCTCCCCGCCGAACGTCAACCGCCACCCGTGCAGCCAGCCAGTTCCGGCCATCGGCGAGTGCGGCGCGCGCTTGAGCATCTGCTCGGGATCCATGTTCGACCCGTACGCGGCGTATAGCGGCACGGGGAAAGCTTAGACGTCGCATGCTCGCGCGGTATTCACCCAAGCGATTCGCGGGGTCCCGCCCACCCGGATAGGTTAGGGACCGTGGTGACCCGCATTGTCATCCTCGGGGGAGGGCCGGCCGGTTACGAAGCCGCGCTGGTCGCCGCCACCTCCCATCCGGACACCACGCACGTCACCGTGATCGACTCCGACGGCGTCGGCGGGGCGGCCGTGCTCGACGATTGTGTGCCGTCCAAGACGTTCATCGCCTCCACCGGGCTGCGCACCGAACTGCGCCGAGCGCCCCGGCTGGGCTTCGACATCGACTTCGAGGACGCCAAGATCTCGTTGCCGCAGATCCACGCCCGGGTCAAACGGCTCGCCACCGAGCAGTCGGCGGACATCACCGCCCAGCTGCTCGCCGTGGGCGTCGAGGTGGTCGCGGGCCGCGGCGAGCTCGTCGACCCCACGCCCGGCCTGGCCAAGCACCGCATCAAGGCCACCGCCTCAGACGGCACCTCCAGCGAGCACGAGGCCGACGTCGTGCTGATCGCCACCGGCGCCAGCCCACGGATCCTGCCGACCGCCCGACCCGACGGCGAACGGATCCTGACCTGGCGGCAGCTCTACGACCTGGATGCGCTGCCCGAGCACCTGGTCGTGGTGGGCTCCGGGGTGACCGGCGCCGAATTCGTGCACGCCTACACCGAGTTGGGCGTGCGCGTGTCGGTGGCGGCCAGCCGCGACCGGGTGCTGCCCTACGAGGACGCCGACGCCGCGCTGGTGCTCGAAGAGTCGTTCGCCGAACGCGGGGTGCAGCTGTTCAAGAACGCGCGCGCCGAGTCGGTCACCCGCACCGACGCCGGGGTGCTGGTCACGATGACGGATGGGCGCACCGTCGAGGGCAGCCACGCGCTGATGACCATCGGATCGGTCCCCAACACCAGCGGCCTGGGCCTGGAGCGCGTCGGCATCGAACTCGGGCCGGGCAATTACCTGACCGTGGATCGGGTTTCGCGCACCTCGGTGCCGGGGATCTACGCGGCGGGCGACTGCACCGGGCTGTTGCTGCTGGCGTCGGTGGCCGCCATGCAGGGCCGGATCGCGATGTATCACGCGCTGGGGGAGGGCGTCACCCCGATCCGGTTGCGCACGGTGGCCGCGACGGTGTTCACCAGGCCGGAGATCGCCGCGGTTGGGGTGCCGCAATCGATGATCGACGACGGTTCGGTGCCGGCGCGCATCATCATGCTGCCGCTGCGGACCAACGCGCGGGCCAAGATGTCGGGCCTGCGGCAGGGCTTCGTCAAGGTCTTCTGCCGGCGGTCCACCGGCGTGGTGATCGGCGGCGTGGTGGTGGCGCCGATCGCCTCCGAGCTGATCCTGCCGATCGCCGTGGCGGTGACCAACCGCATCACCGTCAACGAGTTGGCGCAGACGCTGGCCGTTTACCCCTCGCTGTCCGGCTCGATCACCGAGGCCGCGCGCCGGCTGATGGCCCACGACGATCTGGATTAGCCACTAGCCTGGGAACCGCACACCTACCGACGAGTAACCGGACAGGAGTCCCCGCAGTGACCGACCCAATCGACGCGCTGGGCCCGCAGCACCGCACCGTCGCCTGGGAGCGGCTGGGCGCCGAGCAGTTCGACGTGGTGGTCATCGGCGGCGGCGTGGTGGGCTCGGGGTGCGCGCTGGACGCCGCCACGCGCGGGCTGAAGGTGGCGCTGGTCGAGGCGCGCGATTTCGCCTCGGGCACGTCGAGCCGGTCGTCGAAGATGTTCCACGGCGGGCTGCGGTACCTCGAGCAGCTCGAGTTCGGCCTCGTCCGCGAGGCGCTGCACGAGCGCGAGCTGTCGCTGACCAAGCTGGCGCCGCATCTGGTCAAGCCGATGCCGTTTCTGTTCCCGCTGACCCATCGGGTCTGGGAACGTCCCTACACCGCCGCCGGCATCTTCCTCTACGACCGCCTGGGCGGCGCGAAATCCGTTCCGGCGCAAAAGCATTTGACCCGTGCCGGCGCGTTGCGGCTGAGCCCGGGCCTCAAGCGCACGTCGTTGATCGGCGGGATCCGCTACTACGACACCGTCGTCGACGACGCCCGCCACACCATGACGGTCGCGCGCACCGCCGCCCACTACGGCGCGGTGGTGCGGTCCTCCACCCAGGTGGTCGCGCTGCTGCGCGAGGGCGACCGGGTGACCGGCGTGCGGGTCCGCGACTCCGAGGACGGCTCGATCACCGAGGTCCGCGGCCACGTCGTCGTCAACGCCACCGGGGTGTGGACCGACGAGATTCAGGCGCTGTCCAAGCAGCGCGGGCGGTTTCAGGTCCGCGCGTCCAAGGGCGTGCACGTCGTGGTGCCGCGCGACCGGATCGTCAGCGACGTCGCGATCATCCTGCGCACCGAGAAGTCGGTGATGTTCGTCATACCGTGGGGCAGCCACTGGATCATCGGAACCACCGACACCGACTGGAACCTCGACCTCGCCCACCCCGCGGCCACCAAGGCCGACATCGACTACATCCTCGGCACCGTCAACACCGTGCTGGCCACGCCGCTGACGCACGCCGACATCGACGGCGTGTACGCCGGGCTGCGGCCGCTGCTGGCCGGGGAGAGCGAGGAGACGTCCAAGCTGTCCCGCGAGCACGCCGTGGCTGTGCCCGCGCCCGGCCTGGTCGCGATCGCCGGCGGCAAGTACACCACCTACCGGGTGATGGCCGCCGACGCGATCGACGCCGCGGCCCAGTTCGTTCCTGCCCGGGTGGCCCCGTCGATCACCGAGAAGGTCAGCCTGCTCGGCGCCGACGGCTATTTCGCGCTGGTCAACCAGGTCGAACACGTCGGCACGCTGAAGGGCCTGCATCCGTACCGGGTGCGCCACCTGCTGGACCGCTACGGGTCGCTGATCGGCGAGGTCCTGGAGCTGGCGGCCGAATCTCCCGACCTGCTCAGCCCGATCAAGGAGGCGCCCGGCTACCTGAGGGTCGAGGCCCTCTACGCCGTCACCGCCGAGGGGGCCCTGCACCTAGAGGACGTCCTCGCGCGCCGGATGCGCATCTCCATCGAGTACTCGCACCGCGGCGTCGACTGCGCCCGCGAAGTTGCCGACGTGGTGGCGCCCGTGCTGGGGTGGTCTGCCGCGGACGTCGACCGCGAGGTCGCCAACTACACCGCGCGGGTGGAGGCCGAAATTCTGTCGCAGGCCCAGCCCGACGACGTGTCGGCGGACGAATTGCGCGCCAGCGCACCCGAGGCGCGCGCCGAAATCCTCGAGCCGGTACCGCTGAGTTGAGGCCCCAGTGAGGCCCAGTTGAGGCCGGCGCCCCTTCCCGTGCGCGACGGGCTCGGCCCCGCCCGGGTGCGGCTGCTCGGCGGTCCGGTGCTGGCCGAGCTGACCGCCCGGTTCGGCGCGCCGGCCAGCGAGGTTGTCGACGCCGACGGCACGCCGGTTGACGCGACGACGGCGCTGCCGGCGGGTTCTTTCGTCTACCTCTACCGCCAGCTGCGCGACGAGGTGCCGGTGCCCTTCGAGATTCCGGTGCTGCATCAAGACGACGACATCGTGGTCGTCGACAAGCCGCATTTTTTGGCCACCATGCCGCGCGGCCGGCACATCGCGCAGACGGCGCTGGTGCGGCTGCGTCGCGAACTGGGGTTGCCCGAGCTGAGCCCGGCGCATCGGCTCGACCGGCTGACGGCCGGAGTGCTGCTGTTCACCACCCGGCGCGAGGTGCGCGGCGCCTACCAGACGATGTTTTCCCGAGGTTTGGTCAGCAAGGTTTATTTGGCGCGCGCCGCCGTCGACCCCGCTTTGGTGCTGCCGCGAGTGGTGCGCAGCCGAATCGTCAAGCGCCGCGGCGTTTTGCAGGCCTTCTGCGAGCCGGGTGTGCCGAACGCGGAGACGTTGGTGGAGCTGCTTGCCGATGGCGTCTATCGGCTGACGCCGCGCACCGGACGCACCCATCAGCTGCGGGTGCACATGGCCTCGCTGGGCGTGCCGATCGAGGGTGATCCGTTGTACCCCAACGTCATCGATGTGGCCCCGGACGACTTCAGCACGCCGCTGCGGTTGCTGGCGCAGCGCATCGAGTTTGACGACCCGCGCTCCGGTGTGCGCCGCGAGTTCGTCAGTCGGCGGCCGGGCCCGTAAGCGCAAGAATTTCGCATGCGCCCGTCGCTAGCCTGCCGTCATGCACACACTGAAGAAGGCCGTTGCCGGGGCGCTCCTTTCGGGCGGCCTCGCGGTGGCCGGCGTCGGCCTCGCCGGAGGTGCCGCCGTGGCCCAACCCGCCCCGGCGCCCCTCAACCACTTCACCTGGTGCCCGGGCCACCCGGATCCGAACGACCACATGTCGCCTGGGGGCCCCATCGCCGCCATGCAGCGGGAGGGGTGGGACTTGAACGTCTGCCACGACTATTGGTATCCCGCGGCCGGATTCCCCGATAGCCCGCAGCACAACGACATTGTCGAGGGGGATCACGTGCCGCGCGGGCCCGCCTGCGCGCCGCTGTGCGCGCCCTGGCCGTAATGGGATTCCTGCACCGGCGGCCGCGGGCTGCCGAGGGGCGGGTCGCCGACTCTTGTCGGGGGGTGGTGGCATACTCGAACGTATGTTCGATGAAGCGGCTCGTGCCGAGGTGATGGCCCGGTTCGACGAGATGATCGAGCGGTGCTATCCGTCGTCGACGGCGGAGTCGGCGGCGCTGCTGGATGAGATCGGTGTGTTTGCTTGGGTGGAGAACCGGGCGGCGGCGGCGCAGTTGGAGGCGATCGGGCGGTTGTTCGGGTATCGGCTCTCGCGGTGTGCGGAGACCGAGGAGTGGGCGATCGACACGATGGAGGCGGTCGCCGCGGAGGTGGGCGCGGCGTTGCGGATCAGTCAGGGTCTGGCGGCCAGCCGGCTGCGCTACGCCCGGGGCGGGGCCACGCACGCGTCCAACCTGAAGTGTTATTGCCGCACTCAAGCTCGGATGCAGACGTTCGACGCCCGGTGATCTGCCAGGAGTTAGGTCTCGCGCTGGGCGAAAACCGAGGGCCCGCGCATTCGATGGGCATTCTTGCGCAGTGCAGCCGCTTTTTGACAGGTACTCTCGGCCGCTCGACGCGCCTTATGGGCACCGTCCACGGCGACCTCTGCGCGACTTATGACTCGTTCGAGGAACTCCAACTCGGTAAGCAGTTGGTGGATGCCGCTTTCCACGGTGCGCCTCCTTTTGGGTCTCGGATACCCGACAGGACCGGTCTTGACCCTCGCCTAGAGATACGCGATAACAGGACCAGTGGCGGTGATTAGATGCTCCTGGATAGGCAAAAGGGCGTTGCTGTGAACGGTGAGGAAGACACCAACGTCGCGCACTGGTCCGAGGCCGCCCGGCAACGCTCCCGGAAACAGATGCTTCGGGCCGTTGGCAAGTTCCGCCAGGCAAAAGCGCGATTCTTTGAGACCGAGGACAGGATGGAACACGCAGCCGAGGAATACCGGCGCGCTCTTCTGTTGGGCGCTGATCTACCGCCAATGTCAACGGTCGAGGTCACGGTCGAGACAATCGATGGAGAAGGTACGGCTCGGTCCAACTCGGACGGCTAGTTTTTGCGCCGCCCTTATGCGCCGGGCTCAGAATGTACTTCAGCCAGTCGATGCCATCATTTGATCAAGACGTTTTGGGGCTGGACGGAAAAACAACTGGCCGACGGCACCCTGATTTTGACGTCCCCGGCCGGGCACACCTATGTCACCACCCCGGGCAGCGCCCTGCTATTCCCCAGCCTGTGTTACGCCGTCGGCGGCATACCCAGCCCCGAGGCCGACCCGCCGCACGACTACTGCGCCGAGCGCGCCGCGATGATGCCCAAACGC
>NZ_AUWQ01000094.1 GCF_000455205.1 Mycobacterium sp. UM_CSW
CCGCCGTCGGCGTGGATGCTCAGGATCGCGTTGGGGTGCAACGCGTTGGCCGCGGCGGCGCGCGCATCGACGCACGGCCCCAGGCCGGTGTCGTCGCCGCGCGACATGGCGGTCCGCACGCCCAGGGCGTTGAGTTCGGCGCGCACCCGCAGGGCGGTGTCCCAGGTGAACGTGTGCTCCATGTAGCCGCTGTTGGTCGACGTCCCACTGGTCTGGCAGTCTTTGGTGCCGCCGCGCCCGGTGGGCACCTGCCGCCCGATGGACGCGTCGTTCGAGCCGTTGTGGCCGGGGTCGATGAAAACGACCATCCCGGCGATGTTGGACGGGACTGCAGTCGCCGTCGGCATGATCGCCGTCGACGCGGCAACCAGCACGCCGACCACCAGTTTGATTCCGACACGCCTGCTCAGTCGTAGGTCCACCGCGCAAAGGTAACGTCGCGCGGTCTACGCTGGGTGTTCCGAATCGCCCGACACCCGCAGGCGAAACCAACTCGAGACCAAGATGCGAGGGGATTGTCATGCAACCCGGAGGCGACATGTCGCAACTGCTCGCCCAGGCGCAGCAGATGCAGCAAAAGCTATTGGAAGCCCAGCAACAGCTCGCCAACTCCGAGGTGCACGGTGAGGCTGGCGGGGGTTTGGTCAAGGTGACCGTCAAGGGCAGCGGCGAGGTGGTGGGCGTGCAGATCGACCCCAAGGTCGTCGATCCCGCCGACATCGAGACCCTGCAGGATTTGATCGTCGGCGCCATGGGCGACGCGTCGGCCCAGGTCACCAAGATGGCGCAGGAGCGGCTGGGCGCGCTGGCCGGTGCCATGGGCGCCCCGCCGGCCAAACCGCCGGCGCCGCCCACCCAACTGCCGGGGCTCTAGACGTTATTCCGACATGTTTGAGGGACCCGTCCAGGACCTGATCGACGAGCTGGGCAAGCTGCCGGGCATCGGGCCGAAGAGCGCACAGCGCATCGCGTTTCACCTGTTGTCGGTCGAGCCGCACGACATCGACCGGCTGACCGCGGTGCTGGCGAAGGTCCGCGACGGCGTGCGGTTCTGCGCGGTGTGCGGCAACGTCTCCGACGACGAGCGGTGCAGAATCTGCGCCGATCCCCGCCGGGACGGCTCGCTCGTGTGCGTGGTCGAGGAGCCCAAGGACATTCAGGCCGTCGAACGCACCCGCGAATTCCGCGGCCGCTACCACGTGCTCGGCGGCGCGCTCGATCCGTTGTCCGGGGTGGGCCCCGACCAGCTGCGCATCCGCGAGCTGCTGAGCCGCATCGGTGAGCGCGTCGACGACGTCGACATCACCGAGGTGATCATTGCCACCGACCCCAACACCGAGGGCGAGGCGACCGCCACCTACCTGGTTCGGATGCTGCGCGACATCCCCGGTCTGACGGTGACACGGATCGCGTCGGGGCTGCCGATGGGTGGTGACTTGGAGTTCGCCGACGAGCTGACGCTGGGCCGCGCGCTCACCGGCCGCCGGGCGATGGTCTGATCGTCTGCTTTGCGGCGAGCCTGTAATTTTGCAGGCCCTTACTCGCACTTCTCCTGCGGATTTACCGGCTCGATGACTTAGCAAGTCAAGCGAGCGTCGTCACCGGGTCACGACGGCGAAGTTGTCGCTGGTGTTCCACGCCGCCTCGAAGGTGGCGATGGAAACCTGCTCGTCGCGGCCCGCCGCGGCGCCGCTGTCGTTGAGGTGCACCAGGTTGGTCTTGGTGTCGATGCCGGTGACGACGACGAAGTGGTTTTCCTGGGAGCGGTCGCCGCCCGAGTTCCAGATGATCCGGTCGTTGAGCCCGACGATCACCTTGCGTCCCTGGTCTAGGTCCTGCTCAAGGGCGCCGATGTTGGTGTGCACGGCGTCGGACGCGATGCCGTAGTGCGCCAGCAGCACCGGCAGGTCCGAGTTCTTGGTCTTGCCGGTGGGCTTGTAGATGGGTCCGGGGTGGCTCACGCTCGGGGTGTTTGCGGCCACGCCGGTGATCTCGTCCTCGGAGGGTTCGCGGCCGGTGATCTGGCCGACCACGTCGGCGACGGCCATCTCGCCGCAATCGAGGTTTTGCTGCTGGTAGCGCCAGTAGGGCGCGGCGGCGGCCGGGTCGCCGTGCATGCCCTCATGGGTGGGGGCGGGGGCCGCGTCGGCCGTCCCCGCGAACCCGACCATCGAGCCGGCGGCCGCACTCAGCACGGCCGCGAGACCGACAATGCGCGCCGCATCGGTGAGCCGGGTTCTCGTGTTGCTCATGGGGTTCCCTTTCTCGGTGGGGACTCGAGAAAAGGCTGGGCGGTGGCCCTAGGTGGATCCTTGAAGGATTCTTGGAGCCCAGGTCGGCGGGCTAGCGGGCCGTCAGCCGCTCGCGGCGCAGCAGGTCCACCTCGGGCAGCTGCAGCGGCGCCAGCTCGCCCACCACCTTGGCGAGCAACAGGTCGGCCAGCTCCGGGTTGCGCGCCAGGCACGGCCCGTGCATGTAGGTCGCGACGACGCTGCCCTGCACCGCGCCGTCGAAGCCGTCGCCGGCCCGGTTGCCGGCGCCCTTGACCACCGCGCCCAGCGGCGCCGCGGCCGGCCCCAAAACCGTTCCGCCCCTATGATTTTCGAAGCCGGTCAGCGGTTGTGTCAACCCGGCCGGCAGCGGCTCGCTCACCAGTTCGCCGATGGTGCGCCGGTCCTGCGGCGAGGTGGTCAGGTCCAGCATGCCGACGCCGTCGACGCGTTCCCCGGCCGACGTCTCGTACCAGTGCCCGAGCACCTGGATGGCCGCGCAGATCGCCAGTACCGGCGCGCCCCGCTCCGCGGCGCGCTGCAGACCCGGGTGCTTGATCAGGTGCTTGGTGGCCAGCCGCTGCGCGTAGTCCTCCGCCCCGCCCAGCGTGTACAGGTCCAGCGACTCCGGCACCGGGTCGGCCAGCGTGATCTCGACGATTTCGGCGGCCACCCCCCGCATCCGCAGGCGCTGCCGCAGCACCAGGGCGTTGCCACCGTCGCCGTAGGTGCCCATCACGTCGGGCAGCACCAGCCCGATCCGCACGGTCGAGTCAGCCATGGCGCGCCAATGCTCGCTGCAGTTGCAGGAAGGCGGTGTAGTTGGCGACGACCTCGACGCGCCCGGGCGGGCACGACGCAATGGCCGCCACGGTGTCGTGCATCAGCGTGTGCTCGACGCCCGCATAGCCGAGCCGCACCGCCAGGTCGGTGCCGCGTTCGCCGGCGGCGACGACCGAGGTCTCTTCGAAATGCTCGAACCGCACGTCCCACAGCCAGGACAGGTCCTCGCCGTCGGGCACCTGCCCGTTGACCGCGATCACCACCCCGGCCGCGTGCTTGTCCACCATCGACAGCGCCTCCTGCCAGCCGGCGGGGTTCTTGGCCAGCAGGATCCGCGCTTCGTGCTCCCCGAGGCGGACACTGCGGTAGCGCCCGGCGACCTCGTCGACTTGGGAAACCGCCGCCACCGCTTGCGCCGGGTCGGCGCCCAGGGCGACGGCGGCGGCCACGGCCTGCGCGGCGTTGCCCCGGTTTACCGTGCCCGGCAGCGCCAACCGCATCGGCAGGGCCAGGCCGTCGGGCCCGTACAGCGTGTCGTCATCGAACCACCACTGCGGGCTGGGCCGCTTGAAATCGGCGCCGGTGGAGTACCAGTGCCCCCTGTCCCGGACGATGACCTCGCCGCTGCGCGGGCAGCTGACCGAGTCGTTCGCCCACGAACCGCCCGCGGCCACCCACACCACGTGGGGGCTGTCGTAGGCCGCGGAGGTCATCAGCACGTCGTCGCAGTTGGCGACGACGACGGCGTCCGGATGCCGGGCCAGGCCGGCACGCAGCGTGCGCTCGATCACGTTGATCTCGCCCACCCGATCGAGCTGGTCACGCGACAGGTTGAGCAGCACGATGACGCTGGGTTCGACCGCATCGGAGACGTGCGGCACATGCATCTCGTCGACTTCCAGGGCGGCCAGCCCGGCACGCCGATCGGCGGCCAGTGCGGCCACCAGGCCGGCGTCCATGTTGGCGCCCTCGGCGTTGGTGGCCACCGGGCCCAGGGTTCCGAGGGCGGCCGCCGTCATCCGCGTGGTGGTCGATTTGCCGTTGGTGCCGGTGACGATGACGGTGCGCCGCCCGACCCCCAGCTGGCGCAGCACCGAGCGGTCCAGGGTCATCGCGACCAGCCCGCCGATCATCGCGCCGGCCCCGCGACCGGTGACCCGCGACGCCCAACGCGCGCTCGCCCCCGCGGCGAGCGCCAGGCGTGCACGGGTGGTGATCACCCGCGCAGTTTATTAGGGCGATCGCAAGCGCGGCGCTGTGCGCCGGGCGCTGCGGGTTGCCCTGGTGGATTTTGGCACGACACGATCCGCAGCGAACCGGTGATGTCGGTCCGGCGTGCCATCCTCACTTCATGAACCGGGTGTCCTGGGGGCGGCCGGCCAGCGAGCCGGGCGGGGGTTGGGCCGTTATCGACGTCGAAACCTCGGGGTTTCGGCCGGGCCAGGCGCGGATCATCAGCATCGCCGCGCTGGGGCTGGACGCCAACGGCCGGGTCGAGCAGTCGGTGGTCAGCCTGCTCAATCCCGGGGTGGACCCCGGGCCCACCCACGTGCACGGCCTCACCCCCGCCATGCTCGAGGACCAGCCGCAGTTCGGCGACATCGTCTGCGACCTCGTCGAGGTGCTGCGCGGCCGCACGCTGGTGGCGCACAACGTCGCCTTCGACTACTCCTTCCTGGCCGCCGAGGCGGAGCTTGCCGAGGCCGAACTGCCCGTCGACAACGTCATGTGCACGGTCGAGCTGGCGCGCCGGCTAGACCTCGGAGTCGACAACCTGCGGCTGGAAACGCTCGCGGCGCATTGGGGTGTGGTCCAGGAGCGGCCGCACGACGCCTTCGACGACGCGATGGTGCTGACCGGGGTGCTGGAGTCGGCGCTCGAGCGGGCGCGCGAACGCGACGTCTGGCTGCCGGTGCGTCCGGTGACCCGGCGCCAATGGCCCAACGGGCGGGTGACCCACGACGAGCTGCGCCCGTTGAAGGTGCTGGCCTCGCGGATGCCGTGCCCGTATCTCAACCCGGGCCCGTATGTCCTCGGCCGGCCGCTGGTCCAGGGCATGCGAGTGGCGCTGGCCGCCGAGGTGGCGCGCACCCACGAGGAGCTGGTCGAGCGGATCCTGCACGCCGGGCTGGCCTACAGCGACGTCGTGGACGGGGAGACCTCGCTGGTGGTCTGCAACGACGCCGCCCCCGAGCAGGGCAAGGGCTATCACGCCCGACAGCTGGGGGTGCCGGTGGTGTCCGACGCACAGTTCATGGACTGCGTCGGCGTCGTCGCCCGGGGCACCAGCATGGAGGAGTTCACCGACATCAACACGACGAACCCGCAGCTCGCGTTGTTCTGAGCCACCCCCCTTGTGTCACTACACCTGTAGTAGTACCGTCTACGCTATGACAACCACTACAGATGTAGTACAGCGCGAGTCGTGGTGGGCTTCCTACCGTCGGCACGGTTATTTCTTTCGCCAAGCGGCGATGCTGACCATCTCGCTCGGTGTGCTGATCCACCTGTACCGGGTGATCTTCGGCGACGACCTCACGCTGAAATACGCGATGACCCTGACGACCGACAGGATCCTGCTGGTCCCGATGACGTATGCCGCCATCACCGGCGTCCTGGTGTGGCGGCGGGTGCGGTTTGCCAACAAGCCGCATCGTGCGTTCTTCACGGCGTCGCTGGTGTACATCGCTGGCAGCGTCCCGCTGCACATCTGGTGCTCGTACGTCACCAAGGACCTGTCGCTGTACATGTGGTTTCGGCCGTGGTTCAGCTACCTGCTGTTGATCGTGGTCTATCCCGCCTTCCTGACGATGTTCTGGCGGCTGCGCTACAAAGACTGATGCCTCCCAATCCCGAGCGTCGCGCTCAGCTCCTCGACGCCGCGATCGGCATCCTCGCCGACACCGGCGTCGGGGGGCTGACTCATCGTCAGGTCGATGAGCGGGCGGGCCTGCCCGCGGGCACCACGTCGAACTACTTCCGCACGCGCCAGGCGCTGCTGGAAGCCACGGCGGCGCGCACCGTCGACCTGCATTGGCAGCGCGTCGAGGCCTTGCAGGCCGCGATCGGGTCGCTCACCCGCGACGGCATCAAGGCGCTGCTGACGCGGATGCTGTCCGATCCCGACGAGCAGGCCCGCCGCTACACGCTGGCGCGGTTCGAGCTGTTCATGGAGGGCACGCGCCGTCCGGAGCTGCAGCCGTTCCTCAAGGACTTGCAGGCCGCGGCGGTGAAGTCGGCCACCCTCATCTTCGAGGCGGCGGGCTTCGCCCCGGAACCGCAGCAGATGGAACAGCTGAGCCGCCTGCTCAACGGCTACGTGTTCAGCAACCTCACGATCCCACGTGCCGACGATGACCCGGCCGCGCTCGTGGACCGCCTGCTGCGCGCGTTCTTCGACACTTAGGCCCGACGCCTAGGCCGGATGGTGCCGACCCGCGGCGCCCGGCGCCGGCGCCGCGCTCGCGATCGGCACTAACGCGACGCCCGGTTCACCGCCGAGACCACGGCCCGTAGCGACGCGGTGGTGATCGACGGCGCGATCCCGACGCCCCACACCGTGCGCCCACCGACTGACGCCTCCACGTACGCCGCCGCCTGCGCGTCGTCCCCCGAGCTCATCGCGTGCTCGGAGTAGTCCAGCACCGCGACGTCGAACCCGACGGTGCCCAGCGCGTGCACGAACGCCGCGAGCGGGCCGTTGCCGACACCGACGATCTCGGTCTCCACCCCGTTGACCTTGACGGTCGTGGTGATGGTCGTCGTGCCGCCGTCCTCCTCGGAGGCGTCGACCCGCTGCTTGATGCGCTCCAGCGGCCAGATCGGGGCCAGGTACTCCTCGGAGAACGCGTCCCACATCTCCTTGGGCGACACCTCGCCACCCTCGCCGCCCGTGCCCTCGGCGATCTTCTGGATCACCTGCGAGAACTCGATCTGCAGGCGCCGCGGCAGCGCCAGGCCGTGGTCGGCCTTCATGATGTAGGCCACGCCGCCCTTGCCGGACTGCGAATTGACCCGGATCACCGCCTCGTAGGTGCGTCCGACGTCCTTGGGGTCGATCGGCAGATACGGAACCTGCCAGAGCATGTCCTCGACGTCGGTGTCGGCGGCATCCGCATCCACCTTCATCTGGTCGAGGCCCTTGTTGATGGCGTCCTGGTGGCTGCCGGAAAACGCGGTGTAGACCAGGTCGCCGCCGTAGGGGTGACGCTCGTGCACCGGCAGCTGGTTGCAGTACTCAACGGTGCGGCGGATCTCGTCGATGTTGGAGAAGTCGATCTGCGGGTCCACGCCGCGGGAAAACAGGTTGAGCCCCAGGGTCACCAGGCACACGTTGCCGGTGCGCTCCCCGTTGCCGAACAGGCAGCCCTCGATCCGGTCGGCGCCCGCCTGGTAGCCCAATTCGGCTGCGGCGACGGCGGTTCCGCGGTCGTTGTGCGGGTGCAGGCTCAGGATGACCGACTCCCGGTTGGCCAGGTTGCGGCTCATCCACTCGATCGAATCGGCGTACACGTTGGGCGTGGCCATCTCCACCGTGGCGGGCAGGTTGAAGATGATCGGGTTGTCGGGCGTCGGCGCGATGATCTCGCCGACGGCGTCGCACACCTGCTTGGCGTACTCCAGTTCCGTGCCCGTGTAGGACTCCGGTGAGTACTCGAAACGCCACTGCGTGCCCGGGTACTTGGCGGCCTCCTCGACGCACTTGCGCGCGCCGTCGGTCGCGATGGCCTGCACGGCGGCCCGGTCGGCGCGAAACACCACGCGGCGCTGCAGGATCGACGTCGAGTTGTAGAAGTGCACGATGGCCCGCGGCGCGCCCTCGCACGCCAGGAAGGTGCGCTCGATCAGCTCCGGCCGGCACTGGGTCAGCACCTGGATCGTGACGTCGTCGGGAATGGCGCCGTCGCTGATGATCTCGCGGACGAAGTCGAAGTCGGTCTGGCTGGCCGACGGGAACCCGACCTCGATCTCCTTGTAGCCCATCCGCACCAGCAGGTCGAACATGCGGCGCTTGCGGGCCGGGCTCATCGGGTCGATCAGCGCCTGGTTGCCGTCGCGCAGGTCCACCGCGCACCAGAGCGGGGCGCGGGTGGTGACCCGGTCCGGCCAGGTGCGGTCGGCCACGCGGATGGGCTCGACTTCCTCGGCGAAGGGCCGATACCGGCCGATCGGCATGGACGAGCCGCGCTGTGGATTCCAGGCGGGTTGTTCGGGTCCGGGGGGGCCGGCGGGTTTGACGATAGTGCGGGCCGACTTATAGGCGTCGGGCGAATCTGGATTGGTCACGATAGTTGCTCCGGGGGATGAGAAGGAAACTCAGACCGGCGCATCGCGAACTCCCGCGACGGGAGGCCGGTCTTGATCAGACCCCGTCGCGGCGTCCGAGGAGGAGCACCCGCTGCACGTTGTGCACTCTACCGCGCGCGGGCTGGGCGCCAAAACTCGATGCGCTCCGTGAATGAGGCGTCACCGTCGCTGGGTCCGCCTGGACCTGCCCGCTCGTCCCCGGCGGGCCGTCGTCGCTTTTGTCGTGTCCTTGAGCGTCACCCTGAACTGCATCGCGCGGTAGGGCCAGCCCGTCGCCGTGTCCCACTGGGAGACCACCAGCCCGACGCCGCCCGGAACGTCCAGGCGCGAGCCGGGAAGAACGTATCCGCCGTACAGCTGCGCGACCCGGTTGTTCGGCAGGTCTTGCGCGTCCCAGGTCGTCCCGATCACCGGCGTTTGGATTTCCGTCTCGTAGAGGTTGGCGGTGGGGTCGTCGATGGTGCGGTATCCCAGCGCGTACTCCGAGGACAGGAAGCCGCCGAGGATCCACGTGCCGGTATCGAGCCTGCGCAAGGTCAGCTCGCCCCACGTCTCGCCCGGGGGTGTGATCGGCGTGGGCGCGTTGCCCCACGCCCATTGGTTATCGGCCCAGCCCCAGCCGGAGTATTTGGTCTTGTTGCCGATATCGCCCGGACGCACGCGGCGCAGGATGATGCCCTTGTCGCGCTGAAAGCCGGTGGAGACGATGTACACCCAACCATCGTCGGGGTCGTAGTCCCATGACCACAGCTGTGCGCAGCCATCGCACACCGACGCGGAAAAGGTGGCCTTGGCGCCCATCGCTCGCCAGGTGACGCCGTTGTCGGCGGAAGCCCAGATCCCGGTGCCGGTCACGTTTCCGAAGCCACGGTTGACGATGGCATGCAGGTACATCATCTGCCCGATGACCAGCACGTCCGACGGGATCACGGTGCTGATCCCGCCCTGTTTCCACGGCGGGCCGTCGTGGATGTACTGCCACAATTGCTGGGCGTAGTCAGGGTCGACGCCGCCCGCGCTCTCGTAGCGGATCTGGTTGTTCGTGTCCCCGCTGCCGATCAGCGCGACGGGGGCGCGCCAGTCACCCTGCCCGACGGCGAGGCCGGAGAAGGTGTCTCCGAACACCGACACCAGCTTGCCGTTCGGAGCTACCGCGCACACGCCCAGGTCGGTGCAGGTCACCCCCCATTTGTCGGTGATACCCGGGCCGGTGATGTCCCCCACATAGCCCTCGACGGGCGAGGCCGGGTCTGTTGCCGCGCACGGACTTTCGCGCCTCCACCGGTACACCGTCGAGCGGCTGATGCCGCTGTCGGCCGCCACCGTGGCGACCTTCTCTCCGGAGTGCACCCTGTGCAGTATCTGGTTGCGCAGGGCGGCATCAGCCTTCCGCATGGCTCCTCCGCTGGTGGTCGAGTTCATCCGAGCACATCACGTCGGCGGCGCGGCGGCACGCGTAGTGCGCTACCTGTGTTCCCGGCAGCGCTCCGCTCCTCGACAGATGAGGTAGCCCACTACGCATGCCAACCCCGGATCGCCGCCCCTACCGTCGACCTACCACCCAGATCAGGAGGATTCGATGACAACGTTGCAAGAGGCCGGCCGCGTCAAAAGCGATGAGCCACCGCAGGACTGGAGCCACGTCCGCGGATTCGGCTGGCGCCCGCAGCTCCCGGACGCCCGCGACATGCTGTACATGCCCAGGCTCAAGGGCGCCCTGCCCCCCGCATACGACCTGCGTCCGTCGATGCCGCCGGTGTACGACCAGGGCCAGCTCGGATCGTGCACCGGAAATGCCATCGCCGCCGCGATGGAATACGAGCGGGATCGACAGGGCTTGCCCGATTTCGTCCCTTCGCGGTTGTTCATCTACTACAACGAACGCGCGCTCGAAGGCACCGTGTCCAGCGACTCCGGCGCGATGATCCGGGACGGCATCAAGGTGGTCAACCGTGAGGGCGTATGCCCGGAGACGCTGTGGCCCTACGACATCGGCGTGTTCACCGTGAAGCCGCCGAAGCGCTGCTACGTCGCCGCGGCGAAGGACAAGGCGGTGCAGTACGAGGCGATCCAGACGTTGGGTCAGCTCAAGGACGCCATCGCCTCGAACCTGGCGGTCGTGTTCGGGTTCACCGTCTACCAGAGTTTCGAGTCGCAGTCCGTCGCGCAAACGGGCGTGATGCCGATGCCCAAACACGGCGAGGCCACGGTCGGCGGCCACGCCGTTCTCGCGGTCGGCTACTCGGATCCCAAGGGCCACTTGATTGTTCGCAACTCGTGGGGGCCCGGCTGGGGCGACCAAGGCTACTTCTACATGCCTTACCAGTATCTGACCGGGTCCAAGGACGCCTCGGACAGCTCGCCGATCAACAGGGCGCACCTGGCGAGCGACTTCTGGGCGATCCAGGCGGTCTCGTCGTAGCACCTGACCGCGCCAGGTGCCCGCGAAGGCGCCCGCCCTGTCCGGTCGGCGGACGGGCGGGCGCCCCTTCATCAGCGCCGACGGGTCGACGGCGGCAAAAACGATTCGCCGTCACACGTATTCTGTTGTGGACCTATACACGGACCGAAAGAGCAACAGTGGCGCTCGTCGTGCAGAAATACGGCGGATCCTCGGTGGCCGACGCCGACCGGATCCGCCGCGTCGCCGAACGCATCGTCGAGACCAAAAAGCAGGGCAACGACGTCGTCGTCGTGGTCTCGGCGATGGGCGACACCACCGACGACCTGCTGGACCTGGCTCAGCAGGTGTGCCCGGCCCCGCCGCCGCGGGAGCTCGACATGTTGCTGACCGCCGGTGAGCGTATCTCCAACGCGCTGGTGGCGATGGCGATCGAATCGCTCGGCGCGCAGGCCCGCTCGTTCACCGGTTCGCAGGCCGGCGTGATCACCACCGGCACCCACGGCAACGCGAAGATCATCGAGGTCACGCCGGGACGGCTGCGCACCGCGCTCGACGAAGGCCGCATCGTGTTGGTCGCCGGCTTCCAGGGGGTCAGCCAGGACACCCGCGACGTCACCACGCTCGGCCGCGGGGGCTCGGACACCACCGCGGTCGCCCTGGCCGCCGCGCTCGGCGCCGACGTCTGCGAGATCTACACCGACGTGGACGGCATCTTCAGCGCGGACCCCAGGATCGTGCACAACGCCCGCAGGCTGGACACGGTGACGTTCGAGGAGATGCTCGAGATGGCGGCGTGCGGCGCCAAGGTGCTGATGCTGCGCTGCGTGGAATACGCTCGCCGCTACGACATTCCGGTGCACGTCCGCTCGTCGTATTCGGACAAGCCCGGCACCATCGTTAAGGGATCGATCAAGGACATAGGTATGGAAGACCCCATCCTGACCGGCGTCGCGCACGACCGCAGCGAGGCCAAGGTGACCATCGTCGGCCTGCCCGACATCCCCGGCTATGCCGCGCGGGTCTTCCGGGCCGTCGCCGACGCCGACGTCAACATCGACATGGTGCTGCAGAACGTGTCCAAGGTCGAGGACGGCAAGACCGACATCACCTTCACCTGCTCGCGCGACAGCGGCCCCACCGCGGTGGAGAAGCTGGACGCGCTGCGCGACGAGATCGGGTTCACCCAGCTGCTCTACGACGACCACATCGGTAAGGTGTCGCTGATCGGGGCGGGCATGCGCAGCCACCCCGGCGTCACCGCGACCTTCTGCGAGGCGCTGGCCGCCGTCGGCGTCAACATCGAGCTGATCTCCACCTCCGAGATCCGGATCTCGGTGCTGTGCCGCGACACCGAACTAGACAAGGCCGTCGTGGCGTTACACGAGGCGTTCGGTCTCGGCGGCGAGGAGTCGGCGACGGTATATGCGGGGACGGGTCGGTAGATATGGGTGCCAATGGGGTGTCGATCGGTGTAGTGGGGGCCACCGGCCAGGTGGGCCAGGTGATGCGCAGGCTGCTCGACGAGCGGGACTTTCCGGCGACCACCGTGCGGTTCTTCGCCTCCGCCCGCTCGCAGGGCCGCAAGCTGGAGTTCCGCGGCCAGGAGATCGAGGTCGAGGACGCCGCGACGGCGGACCCATCGGGGCTCGACATCGCCGTCTTCTCGGCCGGCAAGACGATGTCGCTGGTGCAGGCGCCGCGGTTCGCCGCGGCCGGAGTCACGGTGATCGACAACTCCTCGGCCTGGCGCAAGGACCCAGACGTGCCGTTGGTGGTGTCGGAGGTGAACTTCGCGCGCGACGCGCATCGACGACCCAAGGGCATCATCGCCAACCCGAACTGCACCACGATGGCCGCCATGCCGGTGCTCAAGGTGCTGCACGACGAGGCGCAACTGGTGCGGATGGTGACCTCGACGTATCAGGCGGTATCGGGCAGCGGCCTGGCCGGCGTCGAGGAGTTGGCGACCCAGGCGCGCGCCGTCATCGACGGCGCCGAGGAGCTGGTGTACGACGGCGGCGCACTCGACTTCCCGGCGCCGAACACCTATGTGGCGCCGATCGCGTTCAACGTGCTGCCGCTCGCCGGCTCGCTGCTGGACGACGGTTCGGGGGAGACGGACGAAGACGCGAAGCTGCGCTTCGAGAGCCGCAAGATCCTCGGCATCCCGGACCTGTTGGTCAGCGGCACCTGCGTGCGGGTCCCGGTGTTCACCGGTCACTCGCTGTCGATCAACGCCGAATTCGCCCGGCCGCTGTCGCCCGAGCGGGCCTGCGAGCTGCTCGACGGCGCCCCGGGCGTCAAGCTCGTCGACGTGCCGACGCCGCTGGCCGCCGCCGGTGTCGACGAATCGCTGGTCGGCCGGATCCGGCACGACCCGGGCGTCCCGGACGGGCGGGGCCTGGCGCTGTTCGTGTCGGGGGACAACCTGCGCAAGGGGGCCGCGCTGAACACCATCCAGATCGCCGAGCTGCTGGCCGCCGAACTATAGTTCCCGGGTGAGCTCGGCCCGGGTCGCCCTGCTAAGCGTCTTGTGTTTGGTTGCGCCCCAGCCTGTTTGGCAAGCGCGCGCCGATCCACCGGCGCCGGCGCCGGAGCCCGTCCTGCAGCCACTGGCGCCGGGTCAGGTGGTGCGGATCGGGCCGACGGCCGGCACCGGAACCCCGACGGGCGACTACGGCATCGGCGCGACGGACCTGTGTGAATTCGTCGAGTTTCCCACCGAGCTGCTGCAGGTCTGCGGCGACAGCTTCGCCGGCCAGGGCGTCGGGTTCGGCGGCTGGTACTCGCCGATCGCGCTGCACGTCGACACCGCGTCGGTCGACGACCCCGCCGGGGTGCGCTACACCGGCGTCACCGGAGTCGGCAAGCCGCTGCTGGCCGACCCCACGCCGCCGGGCGACTCTCAGCTGCCGGCCGGGGTGGTGCAGGTCAACCGGCGCAACTACCTGATGGTCACGACGACGAAAAACCTTGAGCCGCAAAGCTCCCGGCTGGTGATGGCCGAGCCGGCGCGCGGCGGCTGGCAGACCGTCGCCGGGTCCCGCCGCGAGGGTTCCTATCAGGGTGGCCGGCAGTCGCAGATCAGCGGCTACTACGACCCGATCCCCACCCCGGACTCGCCGGGCGGCTGGGTGTACATCGTGGCCAACAGCTTCACGCGGCGAGATCCCGTGCTGCTGTACCGGGCCACGCCGCAGACGTTCATCGACCGGTCCCGGTGGCAGGGTTGGGCGTCGGGACCCGACGGCGGATGGGGCAGGCCGCCGACGCCCTTGTGGCCGGACCAGGTGGGTGAGATGTCGATCAGGCAGATCGACGGCAAGGCGGTGCTGTCCTACTTCAACGCCAGCACCGGCAACATGGAGGTCCGGGTGGCCGACGACCCGACCTCGCTGGGCACCGCGCCCGTGACGACGGTGGTGCAGCACGACGAATGGCCCGATCCGGCCGAAAGCCTGCCGCCCCCCTACGACAACCGGCTCGCGCAGCCCTATGGCGGGTACATCTCGCCCGGGTCCACCCTCGACGAGCTGCGCATCTTTGTCAGCCAATGGGACACCCGCGCCCGGGCGCGCGCGCCGTACCGCGTTATCCAGTTCGCGGTCAACCCGTTCAAGCCCTAGTCGAAGGCGTTTTCGGGTCCGTCAGCGCCGACGGCGTTGTTCGAGCAGGACGCCCAGCCACAGGAAGGCCGGCGGGGCCAGGACGGCCCACGCGAGCAGCGCGACCATCATGATGTTGCCCGCGGTCACGGTTCCTCCGGCGGGTATTGCGGCGTTGGTAGCAGCCGATGTTGCCAGACTCGGTATCGGCGTTCAACGAATCGATCCGTGACGGGCCGGCTACGTTCCGTTCACCCCCGGCAGGCCGAGCAGCCCGCCGGCACCGCCTGCGCCGCCGTTGCCCTTGGTTCCGCCTGTCCCCGGGTCACCGCCGTTGCCGCCGTTGCCGATCAGCCCGGCGTTGCCGCCGTTGCCGCCGTCCCCGCCGACGGTGCCGAGGGCGTCGCCGCCGGCGCCACCCGTACCGCCGCCGCCGACCAGCTTGCCGCCGTTGCCGCCGGCCCCGCCTTGACCGCCGGTGCCGGTGTCGCTGAGACCGCCTGCGCCACCGCCGCCGCCGGTGCCGAACAGGATGGCGGCGTTGCCGCCCGCCCCGCCGGCCCCGCCGGTGAGCTCGCCGAACCCACCGATGCCACCGGCGCCGCCGGTGCCGAACAGGAACCCGGCGTTGCCGCCGGCCCC
>NZ_AUWQ01000095.1 GCF_000455205.1 Mycobacterium sp. UM_CSW
CCACCGCCAGGCCCTCGACGTCCCTCGCGGCGATCGGGCGCGCCGAGCGCCGCTCGTGCCCGCCGACCCGGTGCGGTGTGCCCGCGCCGCGGTCGCCGCGCGAAGACGAGACCCGTGCGGTCGCGGGCGGGGCTTCGTCGGTCGCGGACCGCCGCGGCGCCTGCTCACCGGGATCGGTGCTTTCCGAGTCCAGCGTCACCTTGCGGGTGCGCTTGAGCGCGAAGGTGATCTCCTCAACCTCTTCGAACACGTGGCGCGCGGTGCGCAGCGGCTGGGTGGTGTTGTCGATGACCCGGGCGACGAACGGCGGGACCAGCGGACGAATCCAGCGGGCGGCGGCCTTGGTGGCGTCCGGAAGCGACGGGATCAGCGGCGTCGCCCGCTCCTCGTGCGGCTCGACCTCGCCGCCCGCCTCGACCGGGGCGGGCAGGTTCGCGGGGGTCTCGGGTGGCACCTCGACCTCGGGCTCCGGCTGGCCCGCGGGCAACGGCGCGATCGCCCGGCTGGCCGCCTCCGCCTCCGCCGCGATCGGCAGGTAGATGTCGTCTTGCACCGGCTCGAACGTCCGCCGCGACGACGCGCGCACCGGCGCCTCGAGGGCGTCCATCACCCGCCGGCGCTGCTGCTCGCGGTCGATCTCGGTCTGCGCCTCGATGGCGAGCCGCGCCTGCGTGAGTCGGTGCTCGGCCCACATGATCTCGGCCTCGCGGCGGACCTGCGCCCGTTTGATCGCGATGGCGGTTTCGGCCTCCATCTCGGCCCGTTCGCGCTCGGCCCGCGCGGTCGCATGCCGGTCGTGGGTCGTCTCGCCACGCCACAGCCGCAGGATCAGCGGCAGCAGGCACAACAGCGCGAAGAACGCGATCGCCGCCAGCCGCAGCGCCAACGGCCCGGCGGCGGCCAGGGTGACCTCGTTCATGGCGACCCAGCGCGCGCCGAGCCCCCGGCCGGCGTCCGCGGCCACGTCCTGACGCGCCCGGGTCAGGGCCTGCTCCTCGCGGGAGATCTGGGCGTCCAGTTCGGGCGCCTGGCGGTCACGGGTCGCCAACGCGTTGTCCAGTTCGTGCTGCGCGTCGGCGAGAAGCTCGTTCGCAGTTCGGGTTTCGGGCCCGGCCCCGGGCACGCCGGTGATCCGGGTCTGGGGGCAGGGTGGCGTCGGGTTGTACTCGCAGCGTGCCACGACCAAAGCCTGGTCCTGGCGTTCGCGGGCCTGCGCCACGGCGCGCTCGAGCCCGGCCCGCGCGTCCCTGGTTTGTTGCAGCGACGCCGAGGCCCGCACGACGGCCGGCGCCGAGTCGGCGTCGCGCAGCGCCCGTTCGTCGAGCCGGTGGTCGATCGAGCTGGCAAAGATGACGAGGGAGGCGAGCTCGCCGACAACGACCCCGACGGCGATCGCGACGGCCCCGCGCGCCACGACGCCAGGCCAGCGCCGCCGGGGTCCGCCGGCCGTGCCGCGGGTCACCGCACCAACCAGCAGGCCGAAGACGAGCGTCAGCGCCACGACGGCGAGCGTTGGCCAGCGGGTGGACTCCCGCAACGCCAGGCCGGCGACCAGCCAGGCCAGCGCGGCCGCGAGCAACACGACCGCGCCGGCCAGGGCTTCCTCGGCCTGAGCCTGCCGCTCGTGGCTTTCACCGAGCTCGCGCCGGTGGCCGCCGCCGAGCCAAGTGAGCGGTCCCTGGATCCGGGACTTGAACGAGCGCGACGCAGTAGCTTCCTGGGCGCACATCAGCTCTCAACACCTCCAAGTCAGTCCAGCCTCCCAGGCCGGCGGCCGGCGCACCGAATCCAGGCGCCACGCGTGTGGTGATGTTCACAGCGCAACGGGGTGGGTGCGGGGTCACATCCTCGTGATACCCATCGGGTCCGCCCAGCCTGGGCCGGGGCCACGCCTGGCTCGAATTTGCTACGACGCGAGCAGATCAGCGACGGTTCCGGCAGGGGACGTGAGACGGTATAAGCCTATGCCAAACCACGATTATGTCACCTACGAAGAGTTCGGCCGCAGGTTCTTCGAGGTCGCGGTCACCCCTGAGCGTGTCGCCGCTGCGTTCGCCGACATCGCGGGCAACGAGTTCGCCATGGAGCCCATTGCCCAGGGCCCCGGCGGGATCGCCAAAGTCAGCGCCAACGTCAAGATCCACGATCCCAAGGTGACCCGGCGCCTGGGGGAGGAGATCACATTCGTCATTCACATCCCGTTGGCCCTCGACCTACTGCTGGATCTGCGGCTCGACAAGCAGCGGTTCGTGGTTTCCGGAGACATCGCGCTGCGCGCCAGGGCACGGGCCGCCGAGCCCCTGCTGCTGATTGTCGACGTCGCCAAACCGCGCCCCTCCGACATCACGGTTAACGTGTCGTCGAAATCCTTCCGCGGCGAGGTGCTGCGCATCCTGGCGGGTGTCGACGGCGAGATCCGTCGCTTCATCGCCGCGTACGTCGCCGAGGAGATCGACTCGCCGCAGTCGCAGGCAGCGCAAGTGATCGACGTGGCCCACCAGTTGGCGGAGGCCTGGCCCTAAGCCGGCGCGCCGGGTTTATCCCTTCGGCACAGGCGGGTATGCGGTTGCAACGTCCGTGACCGCCTGACGAGGAGCGAGAACCGTTGGCACGAGTAGATGTTTCGATGGCGTCCGATGTGCCGCCGGAAACCGCCTGGAAGCTGGCGTCCGACCTGCGCCGGTTCGACGAGTGGTTGACGATTTTCGGTGGCTGGCGTGGGCCGGTTCCGTCGACGATCGAGAAGGGCACCTGCGTTTCGTCGTGCATCAAGGTCAAGGGCTTCCGGAACATCATCCACTGGGAAGTCACCTGTTACGACGCACCGAAAGCGGTTGAGCTGCAAGGCCGGGGCCGCGGCGGGATCCGCATCGGGGTAGGCGTGACGATCTCCGACGACCATCCCGGCTCGAAGTTTCACCTCACGGCGGACCTCAAGGGCGGGGTGCTCAGCGGGCCGGTCGGGGGACTGGTCGCCAGGGTGCTGCGCTCAGACATTCGCAATTCGGTCAACAACTTGGCGAACCTGCAGTAGCCCTGCGCCTACCGCCGATCGGTGTGCCAGCCTCGTTCGGCTTCTCGGATTTGCCTGCGGTCCATGGCAAGCCACGCCAGCCCGGCACCGAAGGCCAGCAATCCGACGATCGCTGCGTCAACGCCGCCGACCGCATCGCCCAGGGCGAAATTGATCACGCAGACCACCAGCGCCAACGCGGCCGCGGCGACGACGAGCAGGCCGGGGGAGCGCTCCCGATCACCCGCGAAATGACCCCGCGCGAGGTGCCCCATGACCGCCTCCTCCAATGTCGCTTTCGTTCGACCGCTCTCCCGCGGCTACCCGAAAGGCCGTCTGAGCAAACGACTTTGCCGTGTTCCAGCGTCTGGTCGCGCTAGTTAGGCGGGGTCGCGCGGCCGCAATCGGCGGACGGGCCGGGTCTCGATCGCGTTGACGGTCAGGGCCCGGCGGCTGATCCGCCAGCCCGCGTCGGTCAGCCGGTACTCGTCGTCGTAGCGCAGATGCCACACCACGTCGAGCACCTCGTCCCCGCGGTGGCTCCAGTGGTGCGCGATGCACGCGACCCGCCCGGCGGCGCTTCCGCCCGTTTCCGTCCCGTCGTACACCTCGCCGACGATGGCGTGTTCGGTGCGGGTGACCGCGGCGACGGCGGCCACCGCGGCGCCGATCGCCTCGCGGCCGCAGTGGGAATGGACCGGCTCCAGCGCGTCCGGCGGGTCGGGCACCGTCAGCTCGGCGGTCTCGGTGAAAAGTGTTGCGACCGAGTCGAATTGACGGTCATCCACATGGGCCGCGTATCGGTGCACCAGATCACTGAGGGCCGCGCGGTCGGCCGCCGAGAGGATCACGAGCTCAATGACAGCCGCTGGGCGCACGCCGACAGGACGTCCTTGGCCTCCTCGATGTCGGCGGTCGGCGGCATCGACAGCACGATCCGGTCGGCCCCCTGCTCGGCGAGGGCGCCGGCGCGCTCGGCATCGATCTTGGTGACGGCGTGGCCCAGCGATACCTCCAGCGCCGCCGGGTTGCGGCCGGCCGCCGACGCCTCGTCGCGCATCAGGGCGATCAAAGACGCGAGCTCCGGACTGGCCACGCCGAGCGGCTGCAGGCCGTCGCCGAACCGCCCGGCCCGGCGGGCCGCCGCCTTGCTATGCCCCCCGATGTAGATCGGAAGGTGTTCCCTGGCAACGGGTTTGGGATAACACACGACGTCGTCGAAGTGGAAGAACTCGCCGTGGTGCGACACCCCCTGCGGCGTGTCGGCCCACAGCGACCGCAACACGGCCAGCTGCTCGTCGGCCCGCCTGCCCCGGCTGTCGAATTCCGTGCCGCACGCCTCGACCTCCTCCCTGAGCCAGCCCACCCCCACGCACAGCCGCAGCCGGCCGCCCGAGAGCGCGTCGACGGTCGCCGCCCGCTTGGCAAGCACCACCGGGTGGTGGTTGGGCAGCACCAGCACGCCGGTGGCCAACCGCAGCCGGCTGGTGTGCCCGGCCAAAAAGGCGAGCATGTCGAGCGGGTCGGGTATCGGGCAGTCGGCGGCCAGCCCGACCCGGCCCGAGCTGTCGTACGGGTAGACGCTGTCGTAGCGGGTGGCCAGCACGGTGTGCTCGACAACCACGATCGATTCGAACCCGCACCGGTCCAGGTGGCCCGCGAAGCTCGCCATCCATTCCGGATCCGCGGTGACGCCTTCGGCGACCGGGGCCAGGACCGCGATTTTCGGGGAAGCCGTCATGGCCACCGAAGCTAACAGGTGGGGTTTATCGGGGCGCCGCGATCGCCTCTCGGACGGCCTCGGCCAGCGCGGCCGCCCGCCGATCGGTGAAAACGTCCTCGAGCAGCACCGGTCGGCCGTCGGGGCCGGTCAGCGGGACCCGCCAGTTCGGGTACTCGTCGGTGGTGCCCGGCTGGTTCTGGGTGCGCCGGTCGCCGACCGCGTCGGTCAGCGCCACCCCCAACAGCCGCGACGGCGTCCGGCCCAGGTAGCGGTAGAGGGCGAGAATCACCTGCTCCGGGTCGTCTTGAGCGTCAACGCCGTCGCCGAGCAGGCCGACCCGGCGCAGCTCGGCCATCCAGGCCGCCAGCTCGGCCCGGTCGGATTCGAGCTCGACCTCCACCGGCCGGGTCAGCAGCCCCAGGGACTCCCGCAGCCGGACATGGTCGCCGGCCAGGTAACCAGCCGTCGGCGGCAGATCGTGGGTGGTGACCGACGACAGGCAATACTCGCGCCAGCGCTCGGCCGGCAGCGGGCCGCCGTTCCCGTCGCGATCCAACTCGAACCACAGGATCGAGGTGCCCAGCACGCCCCGTAATAAGAGGTAGTCGCGGACCCACGGTTCGACGGTGCCGAGGTCTTCGCCGACGACGAGCGCCCCGGCGCGGTGGGCTTCCAGGGCGACGATGCCGATCATCGCTTCGTGGTCGTAGCGCACGTAGGTGCCCTCGGTCGGCGGGGCGCCGCCCGGGATCCACCACAGCCGGAACAAGCCGATGATGTGGTCGATGCGGACGCCGCCGGCGTGCCGCAGCACGGCCCGGATCAGCGCCCGAAAGGGGCGGTATTCGCACTCGTCCAGCCGGTCCGGACGCCACGGCGGCTGCGACCAGTCCTGGCCGAGTTGGTTGAACTCGTCCGGCGGCGCGCCGGCCGTCACGCCCAGCGCCATCACGTCCTGCAGGGCCCAGGTGTCGGCGCCGTTGGGATGCACGCCGACGGCCAGGTCGTGCATGACGCCCAACGCCATCCCCGCGCGTATCGCCTGGGATTGGGCCGAGGCGAGCTGTTCGTCGAGTTGCCACTGCAGCCAGCGGTGGAAATCGATGGCGTCCGAATTCCGTTCGACGAAGCCCGCGACGCCGGCGGCGCCGGGGTGCCGCAGCGACTCCGGCCAGCGGTGCCAGTCGTCGCCGTATTCCTCGGCCAGCGCACACCAGGTGGCGAAGTCGTCGAGCGCCCGGCCTTCCCGGTCGCGGAACGCGGCGTAGCCCAGCTCACGGCCCGCCGAGCGGGGCACCCGGTGCAGCAGCCGCAGCGCCTCGCGCTTGGCCGCCCAGGCGCCGTCGCGGTCGATGGCGTCGATTTTTGCCGCCCGGTGCTGGACGTCCGAACGCAGCCGGCGCACCCGTCCCCGCTTGGTCAGGTCGGCGTATTCGGGGATCGCCTCGACGCGAAGGTAGAGCGGGTTGAAGAAGCGGCGCGAAGTGGGCAGGTAGGGCGACGGCTCCATCCGGCTGCCGGCGCCGGCCGGCCCGGAAAACCCAGCGGCGTGCAGGGGGTTCACCAGCACGTAGTCGGCGCCATGGCGGGCCGCCGACCACACCGCGAGGTCACCCAGGTCGGTGAGGTCGCCGACGCCCCACGACTGCCGCGACCGCACGCTGTAGAGCTGCGCGGCCAGACCCCACGCGCGGCGCGCGCCGAGCTGCTCCGGCAGCCCGAGCCAGTCCGGCGTGACGATCAGCGCCGTGCTCGTCTCGGAGTCCCCGGAACGCAGGTGGACGCGGTGGTATCCGACCGGCAGGTGCGCCGGCAGGACGAAGCTGGCCTCACCGATCCAGCGGCCGTCCAGATCGAACGGCTGCGTGAAGTTGTCGACCTGTACCACCCCGCCGCGCACGGTGCCGTCCTCGAGCTGCAGCCACACTTCGGCGGGATCGCCGTGCGTCACGTGCACCCAGAATCGGATCTGCTCACCGGTTCGCCCGACGATGGTCGCCGGCATCCGGCGCTCCCAATACGACCGCCGCTGCGCGGTCAGGGCGACGTTGCGCTCTTGTTCGGTGCCGGCGGCGACGCCGAGCGCGGCAAGCACCGCCACCAGCGTGCGCTCACCGACGAGCACGCGCCGACCGGTCCAGTCGTCGTACTCGGTGGCGATGCCGAAGCGGCGGGCGAGTTCGACCAGCGAGGGCGCGAGCTCCGTCATGTCGCCCATCTTGCTTGAGAAGCCGTTCCGTCGCCTCATCGCCGAGCCGGACGGCGAAGCTGGGCATTCGACAGGACTAAGTGGCCGTCCCCGGTTAACATGCCCATTGAAGACGTGAGGAATCCAGCCGGGGGATGAGTGGGGAACAGCAAGACTGCCAGCGGCGCTGCTGGCACGGTTCGCAACACTCACGACCCGAACGAGGCGGGATTCGTCTGCGCGGCCAGATTGAATCCAAGTGAACGCGCACGGGAACGCGTGGCGAGGTGCGTGGGCGTCCCTTACGGTTGTCACGGTTGTCGAAGCAATTCGCGCCCGGATATTTTTCAAGGACAATGTCCAGGCGTTCTAGCAGACCGGATGGTGAATTAACGTGGCGGAAGAGAGTCGCGGGCAGCGGGGGTCGGGGTACGGCCTTGGGTTGTCGACCAAGACCCAGGTAACCGGCTACCAGTTCCTGGCTCGGCGGACCTCGATGGCACTGACCCGTTGGCGGGTCCGAATGGAGATCGAGCCCGGCCGCCGCCAGACGCTGGCCCTGGTGGCATCGGTTTCCGCCGGGTTGGTGATCTGCCTGGGCGCCCTGCTGTGGTCGTTCATCAGCCCGTCGGGCCAGATCAACGAGTCGCCGATCATCGCCGACCGCGATTCCGGCGCCCTCTACGTCCGCGTGGGTGACAAGTTGTACCCGGCGCTGAACCTGGCGTCGGCGCGGCTGATCACGGGGCGGCCCGACAACCCGCACCTGGTCCGGTCGAGCCAGATCGCGAGCCTCCCGCGCGGGCCCCTGGTGGGCATCCCGGGCGCGCCGTCGAACTTCGCCCCCAAGACCCCGTCCGCGTCGTCGTGGCTGGTATGCGACACCGTCGCCGGATCGACCGGCGTCGGGGCGCCATCCGGGGTGACCGTGACGGTCATCGACGGAACCCCCGACCTCAGCGGCCACCGGCAGGTCCTGAACGGCTCGGACGCCGTGGTGCTGCGGTACGGCGACGACGCCTGGGTGGTCCGGCAGGGGCGCCGGTCGAAGATCGACGCCATGAACCGCTCGGTGTTGTTGCCGCTGGGCTTGACGCCCGAGCAGGTCAGCATGGCGAAGCCGATGAGCCGCGCGCTCTACGACGCGCTGCCGGTGGGGCCGGAGCTGACGGTGCCCGAGATTCCCGGCGCCGGTGCCCCGGCGACGTTCGCGGGGGCGCCCGGCCCGGTGGGGACGGTGATTGTCACCCCGCAAATCAGTGGGCCACAACAGTATTCGTTGGTGTTGGCCGACGGCGTGCAGACGTTGCCCCCGCTGGTGGCGCAGATCCTGCAGAACGCCGGCGGCCCCGGCAACAACAAGCCGGTGACGGTCGAACCGTCGTCCCTGGCGAAGATGCCCGTGGTCAACAAGCTGGACCTGTCGTCGTATCCCGACAACCCGCTGAACGTGATGGACATCCGGGAGAACCCGGCGACCTGCTGGTGGTGGCAGAAGACCTCCGGTGAGAACCGGGCCCGCATCCAGGTCATCTCCGGGTCGACCATTCCCGTCGCGTCCAAGGAGATGAGCAAGGTCGTGTCGCTGGTGAAGGCCGACACCACCGGCCGCGAAGCCGACCAGGTGTACTTCGGGCCCGATCACGCCAACTTCGTGGCCGTCACCGGCAACGACCCGGGCGCCAAGACCACCGAATCGCTGTGGTGGCTGACCGACGCCGGCGCGCGGTTCGGGGTCGACGACACCCGCGAAGCCCGCGAGGCCCTCGGCCTCAAGACCGCTCCTAGCCTGGCGCCGTGGGTGGCGCTGCGGCTGCTGCCGCAAGGTCCGACCCTCTCTCGGGCGGACGCCTTGGTGGAGCACGACACCTTGCCCATGGACATGACCCCTGCAGAGTTGGTGGTACCCCGATGAAACGTGGATTCGCGCGCCCGACACCGGAGAAGCCCCCGGTCATCAAGCCGGAGAACATCGTCCTCCCGACCCCGCTGAGCATCCCGCCGCCGGAGGGCAAGCCGTGGTGGATCGTGGTGGTCGGCGTGGTCGTGATCGGCCTGCTGGGCGGCATGGTCGCGATGACCTTCGCCAGCGGCTCGCACGTCTTCGGCGGCGTCGGCGCGATCTTCCCGATCTTCATGATCGGCGGCATGGCGATGATGATGTTCGGTGGCCGCTTCGGCGGCCAGCAGCAGATGAGCCGGCCGAAGCTGGACGCGATGCGCGCCCAGTTCATGCTGATGCTCGACATGCTGCGCGAGACCGCGCACGAGTCGGCCGACAGCATGGACGCCAACTACCGCTGGTTCCACCCGGCGCCCGACACCCTGCCCGCCGCGGTGGGCTCGTCGCGGATGTGGGAGCGCAAGCCGGACGGCAAGGACCTCAACTTCGGTGTCGTCCGCGTCGGCGTGGGCATGACGCGTCCCGAGGTGACGTGGGGTGAGCCCCAGAACATGCCGACCGACATCGAGCTCGAGCCGGTGACCGGTAAGGCACTGCAGGAATTCGGCCGCTACCAGAGCGTCGTCTACAACCTGCCGAAGATGATTTCCCTGCTGGTCGAACCGTGGTACTCGCTGATCGGGGACCGCGAGCAGGTGCTGGGCCTGATGCGCGCGATCGTCTGCCAGCTGGCGTTTTCGCACGGTCCCGACCACGTGCAGATGGTCGTGGTCAGCTCCGACTTGGAGCAGTGGGATTGGGTGAAGTGGCTGCCGCACTTCGGTGACTCGCGGCGCCAGGACGCGGCCGGCAACGCCCGCATGGTCTACAGCTCGGTGCGCGAGTTCGCCGCGGAGCAGGCCGAATTGTTCGCCGGCCGTGGCTCTTTCACGCCCCGGCACGCCAGCTCGTCGGCGCAGACCCCGACGCCGCACACCGTGATCATCGCCGACGTCACGGACCCGCAATGGGAGTTCGTGATCAGCGCCGAGGGCATCGACGGCGTGACGTTCTTCGACCTGACCGGCTCGTCGATGTGGGCGTCCGTCCCCGAGCGGACGCTGCGGTTCGACGAACGCGGCGTGATCGAAGCCCTGCCGCGCGACCGCGACACCTGGATGGTCATCGACGAGAAGCCGTGGTTCTTCGCGCTCACCGACCACCTCAGCATCGGAGAGTCGGAGGAGTTCGCCCAGAAACTGGCGCGCTGGCGGCTGGCCGAGGCGTACGAAGAGATCGGTCAGCGGGTGGCCCACATCGGCGCCCGGGACATCCTGGCCTACTACGGGATCGACGATCCGGCCGACATCGACTTCGACTCGCTGTGGGGCAGCCGCACCGACGCGATGGGCCGGTCGCGGCTGCGCGCCCCGTTCGGCAACCGTTCCGACAACGGCGAGTTGCTGTTCTTGGACATGAAGTCGCTGGACGAAGGCGGCGACGGCCCGCACGGGGTCATGTCCGGTACGACCGGTTCGGGTAAGTCGACGCTGGTGCGAACCGTGATCGAGTCGCTGATGCTCGGCCACCCGCCGGAGGAGCTGCAGTTCGTGCTGGCCGACCTCAAGGGTGGTTCGGCCGTCAAGCCGTTCGCCGGTGTGCCGCACGTGTCGCGCATCATCACCGACCTGGAAGAAGACCAGGCCCTGATGGAGCGCTTCCTGGACGCGCTGTGGGGCGAGATCGCGCGCCGCAAGGCGATCTGCGACAGCGCCGGAGTCGACGACGCCAAGGAATACAACAGCGTGCGCTCCCGGATGCGGGCCCGCGGCCAGGACATGCCGCCGCTGCCCATGCTGGTGGTCGTCATCGACGAGTTCTACGAGTGGTTCCGCATCATGCCGACCGCCGTCGACGTGCTGGACTCGATCGGCCGTCAGGGCCGCGCCTACTGGATCCACCTGATGATGGCGTCCCAGACGATTGAGAGCCGGGCCGAAAAGCTCATGGAGAACATGGGTTACCGGTTGGTGCTGAAGGCCCGCACCGCCGGCGCGGCGCAGGCCGCCGGTGTGCCGAACGCGGTGAACCTGCCGGCCCAGGCGGGTCTGGGTTACTTCCGGCGGAGCCTCGAGGACATCGTCCGGTTCCAGGCCGAGTTCCTGTGGCGGGACTACATCTCGCGCGGCATCACCGTCGACGGCGAGGAGGCCCCGGCGTTGGTGCACAGCATCGATTACGTTCGGCCGCAACTGTTTACCAACTCGTTCACCCCCCTCGAGGTGAGCGTCGGGGGACCGACCATCGAGGCGGTTCACTCGAACGGCTCTAACGGTGAGCCGCTCGAGGTGTCAGAAGCCGAGGGCGAGGACGACGAGGGCATCAGGACGCCCAAGGTCGGCACGGTGATCATCGATCAGCTGCGCCGGATCGACTTCGAGCCCTACCGGTTGTGGCAGCCGCCGCTGAACGAACCCATCGCGATCGACGACCTGGTCAACCGGTTCATCGGCCGCTCGTGGCAGCAGGACTACGGCACCGAGCAGAACCTGGTGTTCCCGATCGGGATCATCGACCGGCCGTTCAAGCACGACCAGCCGCCGTGGACGGTCGACACTTCCGGTCCCGGTGCCAACGTGCTGATCCTGGGGGCCGGCGGTTCCGGTAAGACCACGGCGCTGCAGACGCTGATCTGCTCGGCGGCGCTGACCCACACGCCGGAGCAGGTCCAGTTCTACTGCCTGGCATACAGCGGCACCGCGCTTACCACGGTCGCCCGCCTGCCCCACGTGGGCGAGGTGGCCGGTCCGACCGACCCGTACGGCGTGCGCCGCACGGTGGCCGAGCTGCTGGCACTGGTTCGGGAGCGCAAGCGCAGCTTCCTCGAATACGGAATCGCCTCGATGGAGGTGTTCCGGCGCCGCAAGTTCGGCGGCGAGGCCGGCCCGGTGCCCAACGACGGGTTCGGCGACGTGTACCTGGTGATCGACAACTACCGGGCGCTGGCCGAGGAAAACGAGGTGCTGATCGAGCAGGTGAACCTGATCATCAACCAGGGTCCCTCGTTCGGCGTGCACGTCATCGTCACCGCGGACCGCGAGTCGGAGCTGCGGCCGCCGGTGCGGAGCGGTTTCGGCTCGCGCGTCGAATTGCGTTTGGCCGCAGTCGAAGACGCCAAGCTGGTGCGTTCCCGGTTCGCCAAGGAAGTCCCGGTCAAGCCGGGACGCGGCATGGTGGCGGTCAACTACGTCCGCCTCGACGCCGACCCGCAGGCCGGTCTGCACACGCTGGTCGCGCGGCCCGCGCTGGCCAGCACGCCCGACAACGTGTTCGCGTCGGACAGCATCGTCGAGGCGGTCAGCCGCCTGGCGAGCGGCCAGGCCCCGCCGATCCGCCGCCTGCCCGCGCGCTTCGGCGTCGAGCAGGTGCGCGAGCTGGCGGCCCGCGACACCCGCCAAGGGGTGGGTGCCGGCGGAATCGTCTGGGCCATATCGGAATTGGATCTGGCGCCGGTCTATTTGAATTTTGCCGAGAACGCGCACCTGATGGTGACGGGCCGGCGCGAGTGTGGCCGCACCACGACGCTGGCGACGATCATGTCGGAAATCGGGCGGCTGTACGCGCCCGGCGCCAGCAGCGCGCCACCGCCACCGGCCGGGCGGCCCTCCGCCCAGGTGTGGCTGGTCGACCCGCGCCGTCAGCTGCTGACGGTGCTGGGCTCGGAGTACGTGGAGAAGTTCGCGTACAACCTGGACGGCGTGCAGGCGATGATGAACGACATGTCCGCCCTGCTGGCGAGCCGCGAACCACCGCCCGGCCTGTCGGCGGAGGAGCTCTTGGCGCACTCGTGGTGGAGCGGCCCGGAGATCTTCCTCATCGTCGACGACATCCAGCAGCTGCCGGCCGGTTTCGATTCGCCGCTGCACAAGGCCGCCGCCTGGGTGACCAGGGCCGCCGATGTGGGCCTGCACGTGATCGTCACCCGCACGTTCGGTGGCTGGTCGTCGGCGGGCAGCGACCCGATGCTGCGGGCACTGCACCAGGCGAACGCGCCGCTGCTGGTGATGGACGCCGACCCCGACGAGGGCTTCATCCGCGGCAAGATGAAGGGCGGCCCGCTGCCCCGCGGTCGAGGCCTGCTGATGGCCGAGGACACCGGCGTGTTCGTCCAGGTGGCCGCGACCGAGTTCCGCAAGTAGGGACCGCTACTGGGATTGGCCGCTGCGCTGGGTCTGAAAGAGATCAGGCCCAGCGCAGCGGTAATGTCTTGAGCGCGAAGGTCTTCGACGGGAACTTGATCTCCGGCGCGTAATCCTCGGGCAGTTCGAAGTCCGGGATCTGCTTGAGCCATTCCGCCACGATGATGGTCAGCTCGATGCGCGCCAGGTGGGAACCCAGGCAGCGGTGCGGCCCGCCGCCGAATCCCCAGTGCCGGTGCACCTTGCCGTCCAGGAACAGCTCATCGGTGGACATCGGGTCGCTGCCGTCCCGGTTCACCGCGGCCATGCACAACCGCACCGGTGTGCCCGCGGGCAGCGTCATGCCCCCGACCTCGACGATCTCCGTCGTCACCCGGGGCGCCACCGGCGCCGACGGCTCGAGCCGCACGATCTCCTCGATGAAAACCCTGATCTGCCGGGGATTGTCGCGCAGCGCCGCACGCAGGTCGGGCCGGCGCGCCAGGTGGTAGAGCGAGAACCCGATGGACGCGGTCACCGTGTCCAGGCCGGCGAGGATCAGCAGGTGGCTCATGCCCAGCAGCTCGAGGTCGGTGAAGTTCCCCTCGCCGGTCATCACCCGGGACAACATGTCGGTGCCCGGATTTTCCCGCCGCTTCTGGATGGCGTCGGTGAGGTACGCGAGCAGCTTGCGGGCTTTCTCGTGGTCCTCCTGCGTCATGTAGGGCCGCTCCCCGATGACGGCGTCCTTCCAATCGATGATGAGGTCACGATCCTCGACCGGTAAGCCGTAGAGATCGAGGAATACCTGATAGGGGTACAGCCGCGCGAAATCCGCCATCGCGTCGCACTTGCCTTGTTCGGCGAGCGCGGCGATCATCTCGGCGGCGTGCCGCTGCAGCACCGGCCGCGACGCGCTCAGTCCCTGCGGGCTGAAGTACGGCTGCAGGATCTTGCGGTAGCGGGTGTGTTCCGGCGGATCGAAGGCCAGCGGCACGACCGGCAACGGGCTGCCCGGGGGTTGCAGCGCCAGCCGCGACGAGAACACCTTGGTGCTGCGCAGCGCGGCGAGCACGTCCTCACGCCGCGTCAGGTAGTAGTGGCCGTTCATGAACACCACCGGCCCGGCGTCCCGCAGGGTCTTCCATCCGACGCCGCGGTCGGCGGACATCGGCAGCTTGGTGTATTCCAGCCGGGGTAGGTGGAAGGCGGCCGGCTGGCCTTCGCCGAGAGTGCTCATGCGCTCTGATCTCCGCTTGTCCGTTCGGTTTTCGTGTTGTCGCCGCCGGACCCGCCCGGATCCTCTCGTCACCGGCTTGTCGACGGCACATCAATATCCCACGTGCGACGAGGGGGACACCAATCGTGTAGGCCCCGATCGGCAACCGTCTCATAGACTTTATCGACCGGCTAATCTACCTATCGATCGTCCGTTCCGGGTTTTCGCGAATGCCGCCGAAGGAAACGAAGAAGGAAACCTTGTGAAGGTTCGTCTCGAAACGTCCAAATGCGTAGGCCACGCTCAGTGCTATGCCGTGGATCCAAACCTGTTCCCAATCGACGAGTCGGGCTATTCGATCCTCGAGGAGCACGAGGTGCGGCCCGAGGATGAACAGTTGACACGCGACGGCGTGGCCTCGTGCCCGGAAATGGCGCTGATCCTCGAAGAGGACTAGCAGCCCAGCAAGGCGAACCGGTGGGGAAACGCACGATGAACATTCGGTTGTCTCTGGTAAACCGCCGCTGGCCGGGAGTGAACATTGGTTGGCTGGGAATGAACAGTTGGCATCGTCGGTCGGAGCGCCTGGCGTGAGCAGCTAATGTCGTTCGCGAGCGGCAGTTCAGGCACCAAAGAGCTGTCGCTCGGTTGCTGACAGCGGGTTAGTCGAGGCGGAATGGGCATGTCGTTCCTGACCGGAAGTCCAGGCAATCCTGGTGCCGGAGCACCTATTTCGGGCAGAGGGAAGCGGCGCGCCGCGGTCCGCGGAACGTCCGATCGACTGGGTTTGCTGGTCAACAACGTTGTGACCGCAACCACCATGGCTTGTACCTGACCGCGATGATCGCCGCCGCGATCGTGGCCAACTGAGGAGGACACGGTGTTCGACTTCGGAGCGCTACCGCCCGAAATCAATTCCGGTCGGATGTATGCGGGTCCAGGGGCGGAGTCGATCATGGTCGCCGCGACCGCGTGGGACGAGCTGGCGTCGGAGCTGAGCACGGCTGCTTCTGGTTACGACTCGGTGATCAACGATTTGATCAGCGCTCCCTGGGTCGGGCCGTCGTCGACGGCGATGCTCAACGCGGTGGTGCCCTACGTGAGTTGGCTCAGCACGGCCGCCGGCCTGGCCGAGGACAGCGCCAGCCAGGCCCGCGCAGCCGCGGGCGCTTTCGAGGAGGCGTTTGCGCTGACGGTGCCGCCGCCGGTGATCGTGGCCAACCGGGTGCTGTTGGCGACGCTGGTCGCGACCAACTTCTTCGGGCAGAACACGCCCGCGATCATGGCCACCGAGGCCCAGTACATGGAGATGTGGGCCCAGGACGCTGCCGCGATGTACGGCTACGCCGCCTCCTCGGCCGCCGCCACGGTGCTGACCCCGTATCCGGAGCCGCCGAACACCAGCACCCCAACCGCGGCGGCCAACCAGAGCGCCGCCGTTGCCCAGGCCACCGCCCAGCCGGCCGCGCAGACGGTGCTGGACCAGATCGCGGCCATCCCTCAGGCATTGCAGCAACTCGCGCTGCAGCAGGTGTCGAGTTACACCTTCACCAACTGGCCGTTCTCGATGCTGCAGCAGCAACTGCAATCCTTCCTCAAGTACGGGCTTCCGACCGCGACCAACGACTGGTTCGGGATCCGGAACAACGGGTTGGCCTTCCCGTCCAGCGGCATCAGCCCGTTGGGCAACGAGATACGGCAGTTCGCGCAGGCCTACTTCGGGGTGGGTATCGGAAACTTCGGGTGGTCGATCGGCCAGCAGCTCACCTTCGGCCCCGGCGGTGCGACGGCCGGTGCCGGTGGTGCCTGGTTCCCGACACCGCAGTTCGCCGGCCTGCACCTGGGCGGCATCGGAGGCCTGGGCGGCGTGCACCCCGCCGGCGCCGTTTCGGCGAGCGCCGGCGAGGCCGGCAGGATCGGGGGACTGTCGGTTCCCGCGAACTGGACCAACCCGGCCGCGCAGGCAACACTGGTCAGCGCCGTGTCCGAAGAGACGCCGCCCGTCAATGCGGGTGGCGGCGCCGTACCGGGGAACGCCCTGCTGCGCGGCATCCCGACCGGGGCCGTCGGACGGCGCAGCGCCGGCTACGGCTACACCACCAAGTACGGCTTCCGCTATAGCGTCCTGACCCGACCGCCGTCGGCCGGATGATCGAGAGGCGGCGAACGATGACCTTCCAGCCGGCAAACCTGCCCAGGGCTGCCCCGAGTGAACAGCAGTTGTCCAGCAATGAACAGTTGGCGCTAAGGAGGCGCGACCCGACGGGATCCAATTAGTCTCACTAGCAAGCCCTGTCTGAAGCGAACTTCAGCAGCGAAGAGCATTCCTTGAAGGTCATCGAGCCTGAAAGTTGAGGAGGAAACGAAAATGTCGTTTGTGACTACCCAGCCCGAAGCTTTGGCGGCGGCGGCAGGCAGTTTGCAGGGTATCGGCTCGGCGTTGAGCGCCCAGAACGCCGCGGCGGCGGCCGCGACGACCGGGGTGGTGCCCGCTGCCGCCGATGAGGTGTCGGCGCTGACCGCGGCCCAGTTCGCCGCGCACGCCCAGATGTACCAGGCCGTCAGCGCACAGGCCGCGGCCATCCACGAGCAGTTCGTCAGCACCCTGGGCATCAGCTCCGGGTCCTACGCGGCGACCGAGGCGGCCAACGCGGCCGCGGCCGGCTAGGGGGTTTAGGACATGACAATGGATCTCGGAGCACTACCTCCCGAAGTCAGTTCCGCGATGATCTACTCGGGCCCGGGTTCGTCGTCGCTGATGGCGGCCGCGTCGGCGTGGAACGGCGTTGCCGCCGAGCTGACTTCGGCCGCGATGGGCTACGACAACATCGTGACGGCGCTGGCCAGCGAGGAGTGGATGGGGCCGGCGTCGGCGTCGATGGCGTCGGCCGCTCAGCAGTATCTGCAGTGGATGACGACGACCGCCGGTCAAGCCGAGGAGGCGGCCGCCCAGGCCCAGTCGGCCGCAGCGGCCTACGAGACGGTGTTGGCCTCGGTGGTGCCCCCGCCGGAGATCGCCATCAACCGCACCATGCTGACCCAGGCCCAGGCGACCAACATCCTGGGTCAGAACAACGGGATCATCGCGCAGCTGGAGGCGCAGTACGCCGAGTTCTGGGCGCAGAACGCCTCCGCGTTGTACAGCTACGCCAATCAGTCCGCGGCGGCGGCCAAGGTGACGCCGTTCCAGAACGCGCCCACCGTTGCCAACCCGGCAGCCGCGGCCGTCACTCAGTCCGCGGCACCGGCGGCCTCGATCCAGCAGACCCTGCAGAGTTATCTCACCCAGATTCAGCAGGCGCTGGGCGCGCTCGGCTCTCCGGCCACGACGAACTCGTTTGTCTCGCAGTTCTCGAACTCCAACCCGTTGATCAGCGAGGTCTGGTTCCTGTTGACCGGTCAGACGATTCTGCCGTCGAACATCGGTACCGCGCTGGGTGGCTACTCGAACTACGCGAGCTTCTTCTACAACACCGAGGGTCTGCCGTACTTCAGCGTTGGTATGGGCAACTTCGGTGTTCAGATGGCCAAGACCCTGGGCGCCATCACCGGCCCGGCGGCGGCAGCGGCCGCCGTCCCGAAGGGCCTGCCCGGGCTGGGCGGC
>NZ_AUWQ01000096.1 GCF_000455205.1 Mycobacterium sp. UM_CSW
CGCCGCGCAGCGGCGGGCTGAGGAGCCGGGCAAATTAATCCCACGCGGGGTTTCCGGGATATCCACCGCGCGTCTCGCTGGGCAGGGCCGGCGCGCGGAAGTCCCGCACGTCAACGACCTCGCCGTCGATGTAGTCGCGTTGGGTATCGCGGGCGTCGGTTCCGAAAAGCGTCGCGTCGGTGATCAGCGGCACCGTCCGCCGCAGGCGACGCATGCCCAGCGCGGTCAGTCCCGGCCCGGCGACCTTCCGTATCGGCGGCACCAGCAACAGCAGGCCGACGGCGGTGGTGACCAGGCCGGGGACCAGGACCAAGGCGATGGCCAGCGTGACCAGCGCCCCGTCGCTCGCCGCGGTGCGCGGCTCGGTCAGCCCGCGCCGCAATTGCCCGATTTGGCGGATGAGCTGTGATCCCGCCATCGGGGCCAGCACGACCCACCCGAGCATGAACGTGCCCAGCAGCGCCAGCAGCGTCCAGCCCCACCCGACCGACGAGACCAGCGCGATGACCGCCGCGAGCTCGACGACGGCGTAGATCAGAAACAGCCGCGACATCATGTGAGGCCAACGTCCACGGCCCACCGGGGAGTTCCCCTGGTGGCGCCCGACACGGCTGCAGTTAGATGACGCTATGGCAACGATTCAGATCGACACCCCGGACGGATCGATTGATGCGCTGTTGAACCTTCCCCCGGGCGACGGCCCGTGGCCAGGGGTGGTGGTGATCCACGACGCCTTCGGCTACGGCCGGGACAAGCAGGCGACCAACGAGCGCATCGCCCAGGCCGGCTACCTGGCCCTGACGCCGAACCTGTACTCACGGGGCGGCCGCGTCCGCTGCATCACCAGGGTCATGCGGGACCTGCAGACGAAGCGGGGTCGGGCCGTCGACGACATCCTGGCGGCCCGCGATCATCTCAAGGCGATGCCCGAGTGTTCCGGGCCCGTCGGCATCGCGGGCTTCTGCATGGGCGGGCAATTCGCGATCGTCATGTCGCCCAAGGGTTTTGGCGCCTCCGCACCGTTCTACGGCACTCCCCTACGCCGCGACCTCGACAAGACCCTCGACGGGGCCTGCCCGATCGTGGCGAGTTTCGGCAGCCGTGACCCGCTGGGCCGGGGCGCCGCGGACAAGTTCCGCGAGGTGACCGCCGCGAAGCAGATAACCACCGATATCAAAGACTATCCCGGCGTCGGGCACAGCTTTGCGAACACGCTGCCCGCCCAGCCGCTGCTTCGCATCGCGGGTTTCGGCTACGACCAGGCTGCCACCGACGACGCGTGGAGCCGCGTCTTCGCCTTCTTCGGCGAGCACCTGAAGGCGGGCTGAAACACGTTGGGTCACTTCAGCTTCTGCGACAGCATAGTCGCGAACGTGTGCGTGTCCCCGGGCCAGCGCGCCGACACGTAGCGGCCGTCGTCGACGACGAACGCGGCCCGCGGATCGGTGGCGGTGTCACGCACCACGCCCGATGACTTCAGCCACCGGTGCGGCGTTCCGCTGCCGACGTCTTGGAAGTCCGACGGATCCTCAAGCGCGCGAGTGACTTCCGACTGCACGGACATGTACCCGACGGGCTGACCGGGCTCCTCGGTGTAGGTCCGGTAGTAGTCGCGATCCGACAATCGAGTCAGCCGAGTGAGCCGCCAGGCCAGGCCTTCCATCGCCCACGTCAGCGCGGTGGTCTTGCGTCCGTAGAGCACCGAGCGCCCCGTGGCGGGATCGATGCTGCGGGCGGCGAGCAGGACGCCGTGACAGATCGCGGCGACGATCAGCCCTCGCGCGAACGCGTTCACGACGAGCCGCTGCAAGATGTCGCTGTCGATGTAACTACGCATTCCCCGGGCGCGATGGCCGCCGGGCAGCAGCAGCGCGTCGATGCCGTCGAGGCCCGCTTGTGACCAGGTGACCGGACGCTGGAATTCCGCCGAGCGCAGCATGTCCCGGTACGCCTCGCGGCCGTCCTTGTTGGCCCGCAGCATCAGCCCGACGACCGGGAGGCTGCCCAGTACCGGCAGCGCGGACCAGATGTCCAACCCGCGGCCGGTGACCATAATGTCGTCGGCGACGCCGGGCGCGCCGCTTTCGGTGGCGAACACCACCCGGTGGCCGTTGTCGGTGAGGACCCGCCAGCTGACGGCGACCTCGGTGGGGTCGAAGTCGCGGTCCGGGATCGGGATGAGGACGGTCCCCATTTGCCTTAGCTCGGCGCCACTTTCAGCTCGAGGCCGACGTTGTTGTCCATGCCGCCGCGCAGCTTGCTGAAGAAGTTGAAGACCTTGCCGACGATGCCGTACCGCTTGCCGATGGCGTCGTAGACCGCGGCGGTCTGCGACTTGTCGAGGATCGCCGCAGTGCCCTCGACCGCCTCGCTGGTCGGCCGGCCCTGCATGGTGCAGGTGGCCAGCGTGACCCGCGGGGTGTTGCGGATCCGCTTGACCTTCCACGACTTTTCCTGGGTGATGACCAGCAGCCGGTCGCCGCGCTGCTCGTCCAAAGCCGCCCAGATCGGCACCGGCTTCGGTCGACCGTCCTTGGTGAAGGTGGTCAGCAGGAGGTATTGCGCCTTGGCGAGATCGGCGAAAGTGGGCGTCACGGGTGTCAACTTACCGCGCGAGCAGACGCAGAGTCGCACGCGAACAGCGCTTTTTGTGCGATTCTGCGTCTGGTGGCCGGGCAGGGCCCGGCGAACACCGCTGGAGGATCAGCCCTCCAGGTCGCCCTCGGTTTCCAGCAGCGCCTGGCGCAGCCCGTCGAGGGTTTCCGGCTGTGGCTGCGCCCACATGCCGCGGCCTGCGGCCTCGAGCAGCCGCTCGGCCATGCCGTGCAGCGCCCACGGGTTGGATTCGGCCATGAACTTGCGGTTCTCGGGGTCCAGCACGTAGCGCTCGGTCAGTTGCTCGTACATCCAGTCGGCCATGACGCCCGCGGTGGCGTCGTAGCCGAACAAGTAGTCCACCGTCGCCGCCATCTCGAACGCGCCCTTATAACCGTGCCGGCGCATCGCCGCCATCCAGCGCGGATTGACCACGCGGGCGCGGAAGACCCGGGTGGTCTCCTCCGACAGGGTCCGGGTGCGGATCGCGTCGGGCCGGGTGTTGTCGCCGATGTAGGCGGCGGGCGCCTGCCCGGTCAGCGCGCGCACCGTGGCGACCATGCCGCCGTGGTACTGGAAGTAGTCGTCGGAGTCGGCGATGTCGTGCTCGCGGGTATCGGTGTTCTTGGCGGCCACCGCGATGCGCCGGTACTGGCGGTTCATGTCGTCGGTTGCGGGGCGACCATCGAGGCCGCGCCCGTAGGCGAACCCGCCCCACGCGGTGTACACCTGCGCGAGGTCGGCGTCGTCGCGCCAGTTGCGGCTGTCGATCAGCTGGAGCAGCCCGGCGCCGTAGGTTCCCGGCTTGGAGCCGAAAATCCTTGTGGTGGAGCGGCGTTGGTCACCGTGCTGTGCGAGGTCGGCCTGGGCGTGGGCGCGCACGTAGTTGTCCGCGGCGGGCTCGTCGAGCTCGGCGACCAATTGCACCGCGTCGTCGAGCATGGTGACGACGTGCGGGAAGGCGTCCCGGAAGAACCCCGAGATCCGCACGGTCACGTCGATGCGGGGTCGGCCCAGCTCGGTTAGCGGAATCGGGGTCAGGCCCACGACGCGCCGCGACGCGTCGTCCCACACCGGTCGAACGCCAAGCAGCGCAAGGACTTCGGCGATGTCGTCGCCGGCGGTGCGCATCGCCGACGTGCCCCACACCGACAGGCCGACGGATTGGGGCCATTGCCCGTGGTCGGTCCGGTACCGGGCCAGCAGCGAATCCGCCAGCGCCACGCCAGCTTCCCACGCCAGCCGGGAAGGCACCGCTTTCGGGTCGACCGAGTAAAAGTTGCGTCCGGTCGGCAGCACGTTGACGAGGCCGCGCAGCGGCGACCCCGACGGGCCGGAGGGAATGAACCTGCCGTCCAACGCCCTGAGCACCTGGTCGATTTCGGATGACGTGCCGGCCAGCCGGGGCACCACCTCGGTGGCCGCGAACCGTAGCACCGCCGCGACGTCGGCGTCGTCGGTCAGGCGCTCGGCGGCGGCTGGATCCCAGCCGCTGGCCTGCAGCGCCGCGACCAATTCCCGCGCGGCGGCCTCGGTTCGGTCGACCGTGACGCGCTCGTCCGTGCCGTCCTCGGCCAGGCCGAGCGCCTGCCGCAAGCCGGGAATGGCATGCTCGCCGCCGAACAGCTGGCGCGCCCGCAGGATGGCCAGCACCAGGTCGAGTTCGGGCTCCCCCGTCGGCTTTTGGCCCAGCACGTGCAGCCCGTCGCGGATCTGGACATCTTTGATCTCGCACAGCCAGCCGTCGATGTGCAGGATCATTTCATCGAACGAGTCCTCTTCCGGTCGCTCGGTCAATCCCAGATCATGATCCATCTTGGCGGCCCGGATCAGCGTCCAGATCTGCTGGCGGATGGCGGGCAGCTTGCCGGGATCCAGGGCCGCGACGTTGGCGTGCTCGTCGAGCAGCTGCTCCAAACGCGCTATGTCGCCGTAGGTTTCGGCGCGCGCCATCGGCGGGATGAGGTGGTCGACGAGCACGGCGTGCGCCCGCCGTTTGGCCTGGGTGCCCTCGCCGGGGTCGTTGACGAGGAACGGGTAGATCAGCGGCAGGTTGCCCAGCGCGGCGTCGGATCCGCAGGCCGCCGACATGCCGAGGGTCTTGCCCGGCAGCCACTCCAGGTTGCCGTGCTTGCCCAGGTGGACTATCGCGTCGGCGTGAAATCCGGTGTCCAGCCAGCGGTACGCGGCCAGGTAGTGGTGGCTGGGCGGCAGGTCCGGGTCGTGGTAGATGGCGACCGGGTTTTCGCCAAAGCCGCGGGGCGGCTGGACCATCAGGACGAGGTTGTCCGCTTGGATGGCGGCGATGACGATCTCGCCGTCGGGGTCTGCTGTGCGGTCGACGAAGAGGTCGCCGGGCGGTGGGCCCCAGTGCTCGACCACGGCGTCTGCGAGCTCGGCGGGCAGCGTCGCGAACCACGCGCCATAGTCCTTGGCGGACACCCGAATCGGGTTGCCGGCGAGCTGCCCTTCGGTGAGCCAGTCGGGGTCCTGTCCCCCGCGTTCGATCAGCGCGTGGATCAGGGCGTCGCCGTCGTTGGCCTCGACCCCGGGCAGCTCGCCCACCTGATACCCGCGTTCGCGCATCGCGCGCAGCAGCGCGACCGCGCTGGCCGGGGTGTCGAGCCCGACCGCGTTGCCGATGCGGGCATGCTTGGTCGGGTACGCCGAAAACACCAGGGCCACCCGCTTATCGGCCACCGGGACGTGCCGCAGCCGCGCGTGCCGGATGGCCAGGCCCGCGACGCGCGCGCATCGTTCCGGATCGGCGACGTACGAGATCAGCCCGTCGTCGTCGATCTCCTTGAACGAGAAGGGGACGGTGATGATGCGCCCGTCGAACTCGGGCACCGCAACCTGGCTGGCGACGTCGAGCGGGCTCAGGCCGTCGTCATTGTCGCGCCATTGGTCGCGCGGACTGGTCAGGCACAAGCCCTGCAGGATCGGGATGTCCAGCGCGGCAAGGTGTTCGACGTTCCAGCTGTCATCGGAACCACCAGCCGCCGCCTCGGCGGGCCTCAGCCCCCCAGCCGCCAGCACGGTGACCACCATTGCGTCGGCGTCGCCCAGCCGTTGCAGCAGTTCGGGTTCGGCGGTGCGCAGCGAGGCGCAGTAGACGGGCAGCGCCCGGCCGCCGGCCTCTTCGATGGCCCGGCACAGCGATTCGATGTAGGCGGTGTTACCGGCCAGCTGCTGCGCGCGATAGTAGAGCACCGCGATGGTGGGGCCGTCGCCGTTGGCGGCGTCCGGGCGCGGCAGCTCTCCCCACGTCGGCGTCACCACCGGCGGGGTGAACCCGAAGCCGGTCATCAGCACCGTGTCGGAGAGGAAGGCATGTAACTGGCGCAGGTTCTCCACGCCGCCGTGGGCCAAATAGATGTGCGCCTGCACCGCGATGCCGGCCGCCAACGTGGACAGGCCAGTCAGCTCGGCGTCGGCGGCCTGCTCGCCGCTGACCAACACCGTCGGCACACCGCTGGCGATCACCGCATCGATGCCGCTCTGCCAGGCGCGGTAGCCGCCGAGGATGCGGACCACCGTGATCGCGGCGCCGGAGAGCAGGTCGGGCAGCTCCGCTTCATCCAGGCGGGACGGGTTGGCCCATCGATAGTTTTTCCCGCTGGCGCGCGCGCTGATCAGGTCCGTGTCGGACGTCGAGAGCAGCAGGATGGTCGGCTCAGCCACCCCTCATTCGTACCGGGAACGTCGCCGCGATCCTGGCGGCGACCTCCTCGGCGACCCCTCGCGCCGCTTCGCTCTTGCCCGGCTCGTAGCGATCCGCGTCGGCGTCGTAGTCGGCGCCGGCGATCGTTCCGTGGTCGGCAACCAGCTCCACCAGGTCCACCGGCCATCCGACTGCTCGCAGGCTGGCGGCGAACTCCCTGCTGGCGGTCACCGGAACGACGTCGTCGGCCAAACCGTGCAGCAACGTGAACGGCGTGCCCGCGCGGGCCGTCGAGAGTTCTTCGGTCGGGCGCCGGCCGAAAATCGGGTCGGGGACCATGAAAGCGCCCGCCAGGCAGACGGTATGCGCCAATGGGACCTCGCCGCTGACGGTCACCGCCGCCGCCGCGACACCACCCATCGACCACCCGACGAGCACGATGCCGTCGGGATCGGCGGCACGGCTGCGGGTGAAGTCGAGCGAGCCCAACAGGTCCGCGCGGCCGCCGTCCTCGGCGTGGGAATTCCAGTCAGGCGCCACCACTGCGGCGCCGTGGCCGGCGAGCATGCCGGCTAGCGGCCGGACAGCGGCGCGCGCGTCCGTCTGCATGCCGTGCCATAGCAGAACAGTCGGTTGCGTCGGGTCGCCGAAGACATCGGCCGAACGTCCCGGGGCGTACTCCACGGTCTCCATCGCAGGGGTGTGCCCACGTTACGGAGAATCCATGCGCGCCGAGGGTGTACCGAGCGCGAAAAATGCCGCAAACCGGCAGTGAATGCGCGTTCGGCGCGAGGCGCCGTTGCCGTGAACGGTGCTCAAGCGATCACCCAGGCTCGAGATCCTCTGCACAGCCTGGACACTGTGGTGCTGACGCGCCAGTTGTTGGACGATGCCGGCATGCTGCGACCGCCGGGTCTGCTCGGCCTCGACGCGATTCGGCGGCCGCGCAGCGAGCGGGTGACACGTTGCGCGCGGTGGCCGCTTATGACCGCCGGATGCTTTCTGCGGCAGCGAATTTGGGACTGGTCACGGCATCGCCGCGCTAAGGGCGCTCACGGCGCCATGGAAATCGCGGTGTCGTGTTCGGGCGCAAGGCGCGCTCGCTGTGATCGAATTACTGCATTACCCGGCGATCAGCCGGTCGCCCCCGCTCGCGCGCGGCGCTTGCCAGGTGAGATGATCCTGTCCGCGGTCTCGCTCGCAGCGTTGAGCACCTCTGCCTGCGCTGCGGGGTCGGCCATCGCGCGCGAGATCGACACCGCCCCCACCATCAGCGCGACGACGCTCCACGCCCGGCGCTCCCGATCGGTGCCATCGAGCACGTCGGCCACCCGCCTCGCCAACGCGCTGATCTTGCGTTCGTATACCTCCCGAGTGGACCCCGCCGCCCGCGCCACGTCGGCGCTTAACGTTGGCATCACACATCCGTCGCCCGGGTTCTCCACGTGGTAGGCACTGAGGTACTCGGTAAGAAAGCTCTTCAGCTTCGACCGGCGCTCGGTCTTGCTGCCGGACTCCGTGTCGGAAACGAATGGCTCACCGACGGCGGCCTCGATGATCGCTTCGAGCATCGCCTCCTTATTGGCGAAGTTCGAATAGAACGCTCCTGACGTCACGTCCGCCGCGGCGGCGAGCCCGTCCACCCCGATCCCGTTGAAGCCAGCGACCTTCATCGTCCGGGTGCCAGCCCGCAGCAGCTCGGCGCGGGCCTTGACCTTCTGGTCTGCGGGGTATCTCATGACCAGAACACCATAACATAACTATCGATATATTACGGTCCTGGTGGCGGGGTCATCACGCGCTCACCGAAGGTTTTCCAGGTCGATGTCATATCCCACAATTCGGCCCTCCGCGACGCCGGCGCCTAATTTCTTGTTATTCGCGCTTCGTCACGCCCAAGTCATTTCGTCCGGTGGTCTTTGTGGCGCCGCGCGCTGACGTTCGCGGCGCCGCGCCCGAGATGCTCGCAGGTTTGCCGCGTTCCCACACGTCTTCACGTTGCACCACCTCCCGCTGTTGTTCTTCGAGCGGTCGTAGAACGTCCTCCGGCAGAGGGGTTCTCGGCATTGCTTAATCCGTTTCCACCGATCGTCTCGCTGACTGAGGTAGATCTCGCTGAAGAGGGCAGATGCCAGCCAACGCCAGCCGCTTCCGGTTGGGTCGATGCGCAGCACACCCGAATCGGACAACGCGAACGCTCCGTCAACAGAGCTGACACACCGCACCTGTCGCCTATCCGGTGAACTTTTGTTGACCAGTTTCGCGATCGCGTCGCGCAAGTCTCGCAGTTGCGCCAGATCCGCTGCATTCAGTGACGGCGGCTGAGCGTCGGCATCTCGCGGCTTCACCCACTTGGACACCGCATCGGCGCACCATTCTGCTGCCAGGTCGACGTCGGTCAACAGATCGGTGCAGTACCCAGGGACGGCGGCGGTGTTGAGGAATTCCTGAACCAACAGCAGGCCGCCGGGCGCGACCCCGAATCCGCCCTGGGGCTCAAACCGTTGTGAAGGCATCGTTGCCGGCCGCAACGCCGCTGGGGTAACCCCGCTCATATTCGCTGCCAAGGTTCGATGGCCACTGACTTACGTCGATCGCGCTGGGGAAGTCATCGCTGCCGCCGGCCTCCGCGATGACGTTGTGAACGTACGGCTCCAACTCTATATCCATGAGGCTCTCCTGATCATCGTTCGGGCATCTGATCGATATCTACGAGATGCGCCGAAGATTCTGCAGATCAACATAATTCAAGGACATTGCGGTCACTCCTCATCGCTGACGAACGCTCCATATCGATGCCGTTCCAGCCGCGGCGCGAGGCCACGAATCGTGGATGACCGCAACGTTTCTACGGGTACCTCCGATGCCTGACGGAAACTAGGGGCACTACTCACCATTCCCGCCTCGCCTCGGGATGCGTTGTCGCCACTTCCGTGCCATCACTTCTTCGGTTGATCGGCACCTGGATGCGGCCGCACACCCGGCGGCCGTGGCTGCTCAGCCGAGCGCAGGCATGCTGCTAGGCCACCGCCGTTTCAAGGCCTAGCGTCAAGCGCAGCCAGCGGCCCATTTCGGCGATTGCCCGGTCCACCTCGTCAACGCGACCGGCTCCCATGATGAAAGAATGCTGGCCCTGCTCGATCCGGCGGACAATGACATCGTTCCCCGCCTCCCTTGCCTTTTGGGCGAAAGCGACGGCGTCCGAGGCGAGGAGTTCGTACTCACCGTAATACACCGCGGTGGGAGGCAATCCGGACAGGTCGGCTCCCAGCAGGTGTACCCGCGGGTCGGTGAAATTGACGTCGGTTCCGTCCAGCCAGCACGACCGGAACAGCTCGAGCAATCCCCGCGTGAGCAGCTTGTCCCGCTCCGAGTTAATTTTGATGGAATCCCCAGACAGCGTGACGTCAGTCCACGGTGAGATGGCCAAAACGGCGCCGGGCAGTGCCTCGCCGCGATCTCGCAGACGCAGGGCAAGTTCGACTGCTAGATAGCCGCCGATCGAATGGCCGACGCTGGCTATCTTGTCGGGGCGGTAGCCTTGGTCGAGCAGCCAGCGGTAGGCGCTTTGCACGTCGTCGACTTGCGCTGGGTACTTGTATTCCGGAGAACGCCGGTAATTCAGTACCAGCGAGCGCGCGCCGGCCGCCTTCGCGAGGTGCCCCGCTGCCTTGCGGTCGGAATGCATCGACATCAGCACGCTGCCACCCATATGCGAGTGCAGCAGCACCGATTCGGAGTCAGCGTCCACGGGGATGCACCACAAGGCCTCAACCCCTCCGGCGTCCGCCTCGGCATAAGTCACCCCTTCGGGTTCCTTCGTTGCCGCATGGATGTTTTCGGTGACATCGCGGATCGTTTCAAGCTCAAAGTTGGCGTTCGAAGATCTCCTCCCGATCTCCGCCAAGAACTCTGCGAAATCGACCGCCTGCTCGCTTGCCATCCCACTGCCTTTCGTCGCGGATCATAGAATCACGATCACTATATAACGATCGCTATCCGATGGCCAGCTTGTCGGCCATACCCGCGAGGTATGGTCGATTGCCAGATTCGGTATTGGACGGCATCCGACACATCGTGAAACGCTTTGGCTGCAAGCCATTTCGAGGGGTGGTGTAGAAGTGCTGCGTGAGGACGTCACGATCGATGCCGAAGGAGCCACTCTCCACGCGTGGTGGTACCCCGGGCGGCGAGACCGCCGAGCGGGCACAGCAAATCCTTGTGTGGTCATGGCGCACGGATGGACATCAACAAAGAAGATGCACCTCGACAAGTTCGCCGAGGTGTTCGCGGCGGCCGGGCTGGGCGTGCTGGTCTTCGACCATCGGGGCTGGGGCGATTCGGGGACGGCGCCCGGCAAGCCACGTCACGAAGTCGACGCCTGGGAGCAGATCCGCGATTACCAGCATGCGATCACTTTTGCGCAGAACCTCTCCGAGGTCGATCCCGACCGTATCGGCGTCTGGGGAACGAGCTTCTCGGCGGCACACGCGTTCGTTGTCGCCGCGATCGACCGGCGAGTGCAAGCCGTTTGCGGCCAGGCGCCGTTCATCAGCGGCCGGACTACCTATGCCAACCTGGTCCGAGTGAACAATCAGGTGGTGGGCCCGGAGCGGTTCACCGTGGACCGGCGTGCTCGCGCTCGCGGCGGTCCGCCGCAAATGGTGGCAGTCATCGGGACGGATCCGAACACGCTGGTGGGCCTGCCCACCTCGGACGCCTACGCGTTTTTCACCGAGGCGCGCGCGACGCTGGATCCGCAATGGCCCAACGAGGTCTCGTTGCGTAGCCTTGACAACTTCTACGGGTACGAACCGGCGCGGTATCTGCCCGACATCGCACCAACCCCGCTGCTCATGATCGTCGCGCGCGAGGACGGCTTGACGGGCGGGAAACTGGCGGCGGCCGCATATCAGACCGCGGCCGAACCGAAAAAGATTGTCTTCGTGCCGGGGGGCCACTTCGCGGCATACACCGGCGACGGGTTCGCGCTGGCGGCCGGGGCCGCGCGGGACTGGTTCGCCACGCACCTCGGCTAGGGAAGTCGCCTCAAACAGCCCAATGTCGTTCAGAGGCGCTGCGATCCCGAGCTCTTGTCATTCCGATGGCGAATACGTTGATGACCTCCGGGTCGACCGGCCCGTCATTGTTATCACTGGCTCCTGGCCGAGGGCGACTCCTTCAGGGGCTGTGCGCAACCCATACGGCCAGTGCGCCGGCAAGCCCGGTGAACTTCGCCGATGCCGGTTGCACGGCCCGACTCCACGCTCGGCAATCCCAGCCCGCGCGCCACCTCCGGTCATTTGCGTCGCTTGCCGGGCGAAATAAGCCTGTCTGCGGTCTTATTCACCCACGATCCCTTACGCTTGCGAGGTCGGATCGATCGTCTGTCTGGCACAGGCGAGCGCGGCTGTGATGAAATCGTCGCGCGCCGCATCCGTGACTGTGGCGTCCCACGCCAGCACCACCCGGCTAGGAGCGAGGCCGTCGGCTGGCACCACCCGAAGGTCAGGCCGCACGTAGGACATGGCCGTCGACCGGGGCAGCACTGCGAAACCGGCACCGGTGGCAACTAATTCGAGCTTCTGCGCGACTCCGGTGACCGACGACTGCACTGCCGCGCGGCGCAATTCCGGGCTGGCGATGGCATACCACTCCGGCACCGACGCCGGATTCTGCAGCAACCGCCGCGGCGCCAGGTCGTGCAGCGATACCGACCGCCGCTCAGCCAGCGGGTCACTGGCGGGCAGCACTACGTCGCGCGGCTCTTCAAGGAGCGGCGCTGTCGCCAGGCCAGACAGGTCGAATGGCGAGCGGGCGTAGACCACCTGCACGTCGCCGCGGCGGATCACCTCGGCCTGCTCGTTCCAGTTCACGGGCACGATTACCGTGCGCCGGAGCGGATCGCCCGCCTCGAACGCCCTCGCGGCGGCGGTAGCCAACAGCCCGGGTAGTACGCCGACCGTGACCACGACGGCAGGGGCTTCGGCTTGCGCCAGCCGCTGCCGCAGCGCCTGCACTTCCGCGAGCAAGAAGCGGCCGTCGTCGAGGAGGCGCAACCCAGCGGGGGTCAGCGTAGTCCCGCGGGTGCCCCGATTGAGCAGCGTGGTTCCCAGCTCGTGCTCGAGCGCGCGAATTTGACGGGACAGCACGGGTTGGGCAATGTGCAGGCGTGCCGCGGCGCGGCCGAAGTTGAGTTCCTCCGCCACGGCGACGAAGTAGCGGAGCTTGCGCATGTCCAAATCCAATGTGGCCATACCTAAAGGGTATCGCTGCCGGACCAAATGGGTGTTGGACGAGCGAAGCCCCGGCCCCGACCCTGTATGTATGAGTCTCTGCAACCAACGTGTCCTGATCATCGGGGGAACGTCCGGCATCGGCCTGGCCGTGGCTGCGGCGGTCGCCGAGCGCGGCGCCACGCCCGTCGTCGCCTCGCGCCGGATGTCGAGCGTCGACCGCGCGCTGGGCGCGCTGCCCGCTGGCGCGGTCGGCGCCACGGTTGACCTCGGCGACCCAGCGTCCATTGAGCGGCTTGCCGAACTGGCGGGCCCGGTCAACCATCTGGTCTACACGGCGGGCGAGCCGCTAGAGATGGTGTCACTGGCCGCACTGACACCTGACGTTATCGCCGGCTTCTACCAAACTCGCTTCATCGGCGCGTGCAACGCGGTTCGGGTGATCGGTCCGCTCCTGCCCGCGGACGGCTCGATTACGTTGACCAGCGGATCGGCCGCCGAGCAGCCGGAATTCGGCGCTTTGCCGGTAAGTCTGTGCGGCGCGATGAATGCGCTAACCGCCGCTCTGGCGGTCGAGCTGGCGCCGGTGCGGGTGAATGCTGTGGCCCCGGGCGTGGTTCGCTCACCGCTGTGGGACACCATGGGCGAGGAGGACCGCGACGCGCTGTTCGCCGCTGCGGCAGAACGGATCCCGCTGAGCAGGATCGCCGAGGCTGACGAGGTGGCACGGGCCTACCTGTACTGCATCGAGCAGACGTACTCCACCGGAGCGATCCTCAAGGTCGACGGCGGCAGCGTCCTCGTCTAGTCGTCGTCGTCCAACCACCCGCAAATGTGAAAGCGACGAACCAAACGGGCCGGCTGCGAGACCAAGCAGGTTTTGTAGCGCGTCGTTGACCGCTTGTTACAACGGGATTGAGCTCGCGCCAGGCCCGAAAACAGCCCCGGGACGATGTCGTCGCCGCAGCAGGCGCAGACAGCCCGGTGCGCGGCCGCGTGTCCACATCTTGCCTGCCATGGAAATTCGGCGTCGACACCAACAATGTGGAGCATAGCGGCGGGTGCTTCCCGGAATGCATCAGCGCGGCTTCGGCCACGACCACTGGTTGTCCTGTCGTGTTTCTGTGAGTTTGGTTCCAGTTGAACCCTTTTCGTGGCCGGCGCGTTAATGTATAGCGATCGTTATTTCAATTGAGGAGGTTGTGGTGGCAGGCGTGTTGGAGCAGCGGTACGACTTTGTCGTGTGTGGTGCCGGGACGTCGGGGTCGGTGGTTGCGCGTCGACTCGCCGAGATTCCGCATGTGTCGGTGTTGCTGCTGGAGGCCGGCGGTACCGATGAGGTTGACAGTGTGAGGCAGGCCGACCAGTGGCCGCTCAACCTGGGCAGTGAACGTGATTGGGGATTCGCTGCCGAGCCTGACGACCGGCTCCATGGGCGGGTGCTGCCGTTTTCGATGGGCAAGGGGCTGGGCGGGGGGTCGAGCATCAACTTGATGATTTGGGCGCGTGGACACCGCAGCGACTGGGATTATTTTGCCGCAGAATCCGGGGAGAGGTCATGGGGCTACGAGCGGGTGCTCGATCTGTACCGGAGTATTGAAGACTGGCACGGGACCGGGGAATCATCTCACCGTGGCCGTGACGGTCTTGTCTTCATTCAACCGGTTGCCGATGTGCACCCGTTGGCCCCGGCGGTTTTAGAGGCCGCCAAGCTGCTCGGAATTCCGACCTACCAGAGTCCCAACGGGCGACTGATGGAAGAGTTCCGTGGCGCCGCGATCACTGACATGGGTATCCGCGGCGGACAGCGTGTCTCGATCTTCCGCAGCTATGTTGGACCCTACCTAGACAAGCCCAACCTGACGGTGCTGACCGGTGCCTTGGTGAAACGCGTGATGTTTGAGGGCACTCGGGCGACCGGTGTGGAAATCGACTACGCCGGGTCGACACATCGGGTGGCTGCTGGCGCCGAAGTCGTGCTGTCGCTGGGCGCCATTCACACACCGAAGGTGTTGATGCAGTCCGGTATCGGCGACACGACCGAACTGCGTCGCATCGGCATCCCCATCGTCCAGCACCTACCCGGGGTCGGCCGAAACTTCCAAGACCACTTCGGATTCGACTGCGTATGGGAGCTCCCCGAAGCCATCCCCGGTGACACTCAAGTGCAAGCCGCCCTGTTCTGGGACTCCGGACTAACCGCAGACATAAACGGACCCGATTTGTTCGCCTGCCTGGGCCCATTCCCCAAAGCCACTCCCGAAAACGCCGCCAAACACGGCCTGCCCGAGAATGCATGGACACTGTTCGGAGCACCAACGCACCCCAGGAGCCGCGGTCAGCTGCGGCTCACGGGACCCCGCCCAACCGACCCGATCCAGATCCACGCCAACGCCCTAGCTGACCCCGAGGACCTCAAAATCGCCATCGCCTGCGTGGAAACGCTGCGCGAAATCGGCAACAGCGCCAAACTACGCCCCTTCGTCACCCGAGAAGCCATGCCCGGCAACAGCTCAGCGGACGAACTGGAAACCTATCTGCGCGACGCCGTCATCACCTACTGGCACCCATCAGGCACAGCCAAAATGGGTCGCGACGCCATGTCGGTAGTCGACGGCCAACTCAAAGTCTACGGCGTAAGCAACCTGCGCATCGCCGACGCGTCCATCATGCCGCGCATTACCACCGCCAACACCATGGCGCCCTGCGTCATCATCGGCGAACAAGCAGCTCACTTCATCCGCAACCAACACGAAATCTAACAACAATCACTCCAACCAACGCCGTATCGGTACTAGCTTGAAAGCTTTGCGAGGCAACGATTTCTCGCTATGGATGGGTCCACACTTTGTGAGTCCAGTGACGCTTCACTTGCGGACGTAAGTGCGAATGTTTGTGAAATGACGATCGATCTTCGATCAACGGCGTGTTGAACAGCCGTACGAGCGCGGAGGCAGTGGAGCCCCGCATGCCCAGAAAGGAACCCTCGATGACCAGTGAGCCGGCACCAGAGCGGGACTACATACTAGGACACTCCCGTCCCGAAATCGACCGTCTGATAACGCAAGCCGAGATGTTGCGACCCATCACCGAACGTCTGCTGATGCGCGCAGGTATCGAGCCAGGTATGCGCGTGCTTGACATCGGTTGTGGGCCAGGCGATGTCTCGCAGCTGACCGCTGATCTGGTGGGCCCAACCGGATATGTGATCGGTATCGATCGCAGTGAAGATGCAATCGATACCGCACGGGAGCGGTTCCGCGCTCGGCGCCACACCAATGCTGAGTTCATCCAATCCGACATCCAATCTTATAACAGCCCAGCGGGCTTCGACGCTGCTGTATGTCGGTACGTTTTGATTCATCAAAAGGAACCCAGTGATTTCCTGCGAATGGCTCGTAGGCTCATCCGGACCGGCGGTGTCATAGCGCTTCACGAGATGGACGCATCGCGCGGCGTTCGATCCAATCCACGGCTCCCCGCACTGCATGAGGTTTACGACGCGGTGCACCACACGCTCACACGGGGGGGCGCGCCGTTTGACGTCGGCGGACGGTTGGTACGCGTCTTCCGCGAGGCGGGGCTACCTGCGCCATCGATGTTCACGGAGACACTCGTCGAGAGCGCGGTGGACTCACAGCTGCTGCCGTGGATTGTGGGCCTGGCGCGCGAAGTGCTTCCGCACATGGTGGCGGCGGGCGTGATGACCGCTGAGCAACTCGCGATCGACACATTGCTGGATCGCTTGCGGTACCAGGCGGACTCGTCAGATTGTCAGCTCGAGTTCGTTCCCCAGATGTGTGCCTGGGTTCGAGTGTGACGACTCTCTTCCATAGCGACCGCACGACGCGAAGAGATCAGGAAGAAGATGCTGGAATTGCTTGACACCGGAAGGCGTAGTCAAAAGCGCCCGCACTCAGTCGTATTCGTACACGGAGCTTGGCATGCCGGCTGGTGCTGGCAGGACAATTTCGTTGCCTTCTTTGTCGACCGGGGGTTTCGCGTGTTGGCGCCCAGCCTGCGCGGGCACGGCCAGAGCCCGTCGAGCAAGTCGCTGCGCTGGTGCTCGATCGCCGACTACGTCAACGATGTTCGCCAGGTCGTCGGCGCGCTCCCAGAGCCACCCATCCTCGTCGGACACTCCATCGGCGGCTTTGTCGTGCAGAAGTATCTCGAAAAGCACGACGCAGCAGCTGCCGTACTGATGGCTTCAACCCCACCGCGGGGCGGACAGCTGGGTTCCGTAATGCGAATGATACGTCGCCACCCCTGGCGCTCAACGAAGTTCGCCCTGACGGCCAACCCGCTGGACCTAGTAGGGACTTCCGCTGGCGCGCGGGAATTGTTTTTCGGGGAGGGCGCGCCAGATAGCCTTATCGACAGCTTTACGCGGCGCATCCAACCCGACAGCACACGGGCAATGATGTTCGACACGGTGGTTGGCAGTCTTGTCAAAACCAAGAATGTCCGCTCGCCGATGTTGGTCGTCGGCGGAGAGCACGACCAATTCTATCGGCCCAAACACGTGCGTCGTACCGCCGCGGCCTACGGAACCAAACCCGTCCTCATTCCCGGCGTGGGACACGAAATGATGCTCGAGCCTCAGTGGAGGGCGGTCGCCGGAATTATTGAAGCCTGGCTGACACGTATAGGGCTCTAAGAAACCGAACTCAAGTAACCGCAACCAGATTGGAGTACAGTGAGCTTCGCCAGCCCCTTCCCAGATGTCCGTATTCCCAACGTCCCCGTCTTCGACTACTTATTCGATGGCATCACCGACGCCGACCGGGCGCGCGTCGCGCTCGTCGAGGCGACGACCGGTGCCACGGCACACTACGGGGAGCTGGTCGATCAAATCCAAGCATTCGCCGCGAATCTCGTCGCCCGCGGAGTTGGCGTCGGTGACGTCGTTGGCTTACTTTCGCCCAACAGCACAGCGTTCGCGGTCGCGTTTCACGGCATCCTGCGAGCAGGCGCGACCGCAACCACGTTCAACGTTTTGTCGACGGTGGATGAAGTTGCCCGGCAGCTGCGCGATTCACATGCTCGGATGATGCTGACCGTCGCCGAGCACCGCGAGAAGGCCGAAACCGCAGCCGAGCAAATAGGACTCGCACGGAGCGATGTGCTGATACTCGGAGACGCAGACATCAGATCCCAACCGGCAGCTCACTGCGCCGGCACCAGGAGCTTCGATCCGGCCGACCACTTGGCGGTCCTCCCCTACAGCTCCGGCACTACCGGTCTGCCAAAGGGGGTGATGCTGACGCACCGCAACCTGGTAGCCAATGCCGCCCAGGTTCAACCCCTCAACATCGTCGGTCCCGACGACGTCGTTCTGGCCGTGCTGCCGTTCTTTCATATCTATGGCTTGTCGGTGCTGCTGACGGCTTCACTGGTGCCGCGCGCCAAGCTGGTCGTTATGCCTTCGTTCGACCTGGCCGCGTTCTTGGGCGCCATTCAGGATCACCGGTGCACCAAGGCATTCATCGTGCCACCGGTGGCCGTCGCGCTGGCTAAACACCCAATGGTGGATTCCTACGACCTGTCTTCGCTGGAAGTCATCATGTGTGGTGCCGCGCCGCTCGACGCGGAACTCGCGCGCGCGGTAGGCGCGCGACTCGGTGTAGCGGTGTGGCAGGGCTTCGGAATGACGGAACTGAGCGGCGTCGGCCACAGCATGCCGGTCGACGGAGGCCGAGACTCGATAGGCGTTGTCGCGCCGTTGCACTCCTGCGGGTGGACTCTCCCGAACGCGGTCAGCAAGCTCGTTGCGCCGCAGACCGGTGTCGAGATCGTGATCCCCGACCAGGGCGTCAGCGCAACCGGCGAGCTGTGGTTCAAAGGCCCGAATGTGATGCTCGGCTACCTCGGCAACGATGGGGCGACTGCCAACACCATCGACGACGACGGATTTCTGCATACAGGGGACCTAGCTTGCGTCGACGCCGCCGGGTGTGTCTATATCGTCGACCGCCTCAAGGAACTCATCAAATACAAGGGCTACCAGGTGGCACCCGCTGAACTCGAGGCACTGTTGCTGACCCACCCCGAGATAGCGGATGCCGCGGTGGTTCCCGCCATCGAACCCGAGTCCGGCGAGGAGATCCCCAAAGCCTTTGTCGTCACCCAACCCTCCGCTTTGTTGACCGCCGCCGAGGTGATGGAGTTCGTGGCTAGCAGCGTCGCGCCATACAAAAAGATTCGTGCGGTCGAATTCACCACCCTCATCCCGAAATCGGCATCCGGAAAGATTCTCCGCAAGAATCTGAGGGACCGCTGACGTCCCGCTCACGTATCAGCCCGCATCCCGCCACCCGCTGGTGATGCCCATCCGGAAGCGACATGCAGACATGACACGAAAGCCCGAGACTGCCTACGCCCGAAGTGGTGATCTGCACGTCGCCTACCAGATTGTCGGCGACCGCGGGCCTGATCTGCTCTTCATCCCCACGGCGGCCTATCCGATTGACCTGCTCTGGGACGAGCCTTCGGTAGCTGCGTACCTTCGCCGGTTGGCTTCGTTCAGCCGGTTGATCATCACCGATCTTCTGGGGGTCCGCAGTTCCGATGCCATGCCGACCACAGACCTGCCCGCTGCACTCCTGGACCGACGGTCTCATCGCGGTCCTCGATGCGGCCGAAAGTCACAGCACATCCGTGTTCGCGACCGCCGAATCCGCCCTTCCTGCAATGCTGTTGGCCGCAAACCATCCGAGGAGAATCCGCTCGTTGATCCTGTGGAGCCCCTTCGCCCGTTTCAGCCGGGCAGGTGATTATCCGTGCGGTATGCCCGAGTCCACCCTTGGCAAGTACGTCAGCGCTGCTGCCGCGGCTTTTGGGACCGGTGCCCTCGCAGATGTGTTAGCGCCAACATGGATTGACGACGGGCCGAGGCGTCGATGGTGGTCACGAAGCGAGCGACTTGCCGGTGGGCCGGGTTACTTCAGCCGCATCTATGAACTCTACATGCGGAGCGACATACGACCGGAACTCGAAGGAATTCAACCAAAACGCTTGTGCTGCATCGCAAAGGCGATCGCCACGTTCGGATCGATCATGGACGGTATCTCGCTGAGCGAATCGCCAATGCGCATCTGACGGTCCTGGACGGGGACGACCATATATGGTTCGCAGGCGATACCGACGCTGCGCTCGCAGAAATCGAAGCATTCGTCACCGCGAATAAGACGGTGCTCATCAGCGATAGCGTACTGCTAACAGTGCTGTTCACCGACATCGTCGACTCGACGACGTTGCAGCAGAACCCGGCAACGAAGCATGGAGCGCGGTACTGCGCGAACACAACCGCATCATCGAGACTCATGTCAAAATTGCCAGGGCATCAGTCATCAACTTGACGGGCGACGGCGTTTTCGCAACATTCGACGCGCCGGCACGGGCGATCTCGTGTGTCCGAGCACTTCGAGAAGCGCTGCGAGAAGTTCGATTGACCATACGCGCCGGCCTGCATACCGGTGAGGCGGCGATGGCGGGACTCGATGTGCATGGCATCGCGGTGCACATCGCGGCGCGGATCATGGCGCTCGCCGAACCGGGAGAGATCTTGGTTTCCGAGGCCATCCCGCCCCTGGTGCTTGGCTCGGGCATCAAATTCAATGACCACGGGCGTCACAAACTGAAAGGCATTCCCGGCTGGTGGAAGGTACTTGCTGTGCACGACGGCCGCTGACCGCGCATCGACGCTGGCCACCCTTCCCCAGTCGGTTCCCTGAGCGGCGAACCAACCGACGAGCAGGCCGACCAGCTTGTCGGGTTATGCGTCGGTGAAAATGGCGCGTCCCTGTGTTGCCCTTGTCTGAGATTGCTTCGTGACGTACGTCGAACCGCATCACATCGGCCCCTACCGCGCCGTACCGTAGGCGAATGGTCCGCGCACGTGAAACCGACGCCTGCCCGGGTGCGCTGCAGGTGCATCAGGCGGCCGACGGCGCGCTGGTGCGGGTGCGCTTGCCCGGTGGCCGGATCAGCGCCGAGCAGTTGGCGACGCTGGCGGACCTCGCGGGTCGGCGCGGTTCGGGAACGCTCGAGCTGACCGCAAGGGGCAACGTGCAGCTGCGCGCGGTCAGCGACGTGGCGGCCGTCGCCGAGGCGCTCGCGCAAGCCGGCTTGCTGCCGTCGCCGACGCATGAGCGGGCGCGCAACATCGTCGCGTCGCCACTGACCGGCCGGGTGGGCGGGCTCGCCGACGTCAGTGGGTGGGTGAGCGAGCTGGACGCGGCGATCTGCGCCGAGCCCGGGCTCGCCGAGCTGGGCGGCCGGTTCTGGTTCAGCGTCGATGACGGCCGCGGCGACGTGTCCGGGCTGGGCGCTGACGCCGGCGTGCATGCCCTCGACGACGGCGTCGCGCTTGTGTTGGCGGGGCGGGATACCGGCGTCCGGCTGGCCGTCGCCGAAGTGGCGCAGTCACTGGTCGCGCTCGCGGTGCGGTTCCTTGAGTTACGCGGGAAGGCTTGGCGCGTCGGCGAATTGGCTGACGTTGCGGGGCTATGGCCCGGCGCCGAACTCGGTGCGGCGTTTCCGGCCGTCACCAAACCTCAGGTGGGCTGGATCGGCCAGGATGATGGCCGGGTGGCGCTGGGCGCCGCGGTGCCGCTGGGCGTGCTGCCCGCCCGGGTCGCGGAGTACCTGGCCGCCATCGAGGCCCCGCTGGTGGTCACGCCGTGGCGATCGGTGCTGGTGTGCGATCTCAAAGAGGAGGTGGCCGACGTCGCGCTGCGCGTGCTGGCGCCGCTGGGCCTGGTCTTCGACGAACACTCCCCCTGGCTGACCGTCAGCGCCTGCACCGGCAGTCCCGGCTGCCAGCACTCGGCGGCCGACGTGCGGGCCGACGCGGCGATGTCGTTGGAGCCGGATTCCCCGGTGCACCGGCACTTCGTCGGGTGCGAACGCGCGTGCGGCAGCCCGCCCGTCGGGCAGGTTCTGGTCGCGAGCGGACAGGGCTATCGGCTGCTGCGCGACCAGCACTTAAGGTGAGCGGGTGCTCGACTACATCCGCGACGCGGCCGAGATCTATCGCCAGTCGTTCGCGGCCATCCGCGCCGAAGCCGACCTGACGCGGTTCCCCGACGACGTCGCGCGGGTGGTGGTCCGGTTGATTCACACCTGCGGCCAGATCGATGTCGCCGATCACGTCGCCTATACCGACGACGTGGTCGCGCGGGCGGACGAAGCGCTGCGCGGCGGCGCGCCGGTGTTGTGCGATTCGTCGATGGTGGCAGCGGGGATCACTGCCGCGCGGCTGCCCGCGGGCAACGAAGTCGTGTCGCTGGTGGCCGATCCGCGCGCCCCCGAGCTGGCCGCGCGCCGGCAGACCACCCGTTCGGCGGCCGCCGTCGAACTGTGGGCGGGTCGCCTGGCCGGCGCGGTGCTCGCGATCGGTAACGCCCCCACCGCGCTGTTCCGGCTGCTGGAGCTGATCGACGAGGGCGCCTCCGCGCCGGCTGCGGTGCTCGGCGGGCCGGTCGGATTCGTCGGTTCCGCGCAGTCCAAGCAGGAGCTCATCGAGCGGCCGCGGGGCATGTCGTATCTGGTGGTTCAGGGACGTCGCGGGGGCAGCGCGATGGCCGCGGCCGCCGTCAACGCGATCGCGAGCGACATCGAATGAGCGCGCGCGGCACCCTGTGGGGAGTCGGGTTGGGGCCCGGCGATCCGGAGTTGGTGACGGTGAAGGCCGCCCGGGTGATCGGCGAGGCGGACGTGGTGGCCTACCACAGCGCCCGGCACGGCCGCAGCATCGCCCGCGGAATCGCCGAGCCGTATCTGCGGCCCGGGCAGATCGAGGAGCACCTGGTCTACCCGGTGACCACCGAGGCGACCGACCATCCCGGCGGCTACGCCGGTGCGATCGAAGACTTCTACGCGGACTCGACGCGGCGCATCGCCGCGCACCTGGACGCCGGTCGCGACGTGGCGTTGCTCGCCGAGGGCGACCCGCTGTTCTACAGCTCCTACATGCATTTGCACACCCGGCTGACGCAGCGGTTCGACGCCGTCATCGTGCCGGGTGTGACGTCGGTGAGCGCCGCCTCGGCGGCCATCGCGACCCCGCTGGTGGCCGGCGACGAGGTGCTGTCGGTGCTGCCCGGCACCCTGCCGGTGGCCGAGCTGACCCGGCGCCTCGCCGACGCCGACGCCGCGGTGGTGCTCAAGCTGGGTCGTTCGTATCACGCTGTGCGGGAAGCACTTTCGGCGTCCGGACAGCTTGACGACGCGTTCTACGTCGAGCGGGCCAGCACGTCGGGACAGCGGATCCTGCCCGCGGCGGAGGTCGACGAGGCCGGCGTGCCCTACTTTTCGTTGGCGATGCTGCCCGGTGGCCGCCGCGCTCAGCAGCCGTCGCGGGAAGGCAGCGTCGCGGTCGTAGGCCTGGGACCCGGTGACCTCGACTGGATGACGCCGCAGAGCCGCCGCGAATTGGCCGCTGCCACCGATTTGATCGGCTATGCCGGCTATCTGGACCGCGTGCCGGTCCGCGACGGCCAGCGGCGCCATCCCAGCGACAACACCGACGAACCGGCGCGGGCGCGGCTGGCCTGCGCGCTGGCCGAGCAGGGGCACGCCGTCGCCGTGGTGTCGTCGGGCGACCCGGGCGTGTTCGCGATGGCGACGGCGGTGCTGGAGGAAGCCAAACAGTGGCCGGGAGTGCGGATCCGGGTCATTCCGGCGATGACGGCGGCGCAGGCCGTCGCCAGCCGGGTCGGCGCTCCGTTGGGTCATGACTACGCGGTGATCTCGTTGTCCGACCGGCTCAAACCCTGGGAGGTGATTGCCGACCGGCTGGCCGCGGCCGCGGCCGCCGATCTGGTGCTGGCCATCTACAACCCGGCGTCGAAGGCGCGCACCTGGCAGGTCGGCGCGATGCGCGACGTGCTGATGACCCACCGCGAACCCGGCACTCCGGTGGTCATCGGCCGCAACGTGTCGGGGCCCGACGAAGATGTCCGCGTGGTGCGACTGGCCGATCTCGATCCCGCCGACGTCGACATGCGCTGCCTGCTGATCGTCGGCTCTTCGCAAACCCAGTGGCATTCAGACGATTTTGGCGACCGGGTGTTCACCCCTCGGCGTTACCCCGCCTGAACCCGGATCCGGGCCGGCTGGCCATCAGCTCAGCGGCAGCGACGGACTACCGCTGGGCGCTGGCCAATGTGGAGTGCGGTGACCTCACCGGATAGCACCGACCAGAATCGGCAAGCGAATAGCCGTCAGTCAAATCCATTGGCATGCAACGATTATGCGGACGGATTCGCCTTCAGCATCATCGCAGTAAAGTCCAGACGCCACAGCGACTCGAACAGGCTGCGACCGAACTCCTCCAGGTCACGCTTGCTCGCGCCGGGCGACTCCCCGCTCTTGGCGACCCGATCAGCGATCTGACGAATCGTGCGCCGGCCATCGACCTGCCGCAGGAAACGCATCTGAGCCGGCGTGACACTCGTGCGCCAATTCGGTCGGAAGATCTCCTCCCCCTCGATACCGCAGCGCATCCGCATCCGTGGAACGTACTCGAGGCATTCGGGAGTGGAAAAACTGATTTCGTAGCTCTTCTTAGGCCGGTCAGAACGGCAAGCCATGAAGAAATGAGCGCCGTTCATCACGTGGAGACGCTCTACTACGGACCAGAGCTTAGCGTCGGGCAACGCGCTCACCGCCTGATGAAGTGCCGTTCCGGGTCTGAACCAATCATGCGGGTAGTACGGCGCCTTGATGAACCATCCCTGAAATGCCAACCCAGCCGACGTCACAAGATCGATGCAGTCATCGACGCTGTAATTGCGCTCAGGGCCATGCAGGAAGGTGTCCGCCAGGGCGGCATCGGACTGGGCAGAAACCGGCGCCATCTTGAAGTAATTGTGGACCGGGTGTTCTAGCGGGAGCGCCGAGATCACTTCTTTGACCATCTGGACCGATGCGTCGTCGTGACCCATGCCCAAGTCGCGGAAGGCCGATTGCAGCATTTCGACGCCCAGTCGACCGGACTTTGCATAAAGCATCACGCCCAGGGCGCCATCTCGCCGCAGACAACCCCTGAGCGCCTTCATGCCCGCCACTGGGTCTGGCAAGAGATGTAAGACGCCAGTTGACACAATCAGGTCGAAGTTGCGCTTAAGCGATGGCAGCTCCTCTATCGGGACCCGATGCAGTTCCAGGTTCGACAGCGCGTACTTGTCTTTCAGATATTGCGCATGGTCGAGCGACGGTTGGCTGATATCGACCGCCACCACCTTCGCGGAACGGTTGGTGTACGCAAATACCGCGGCCTGGTTGGTACCGCAGCCAGCGATCAAAATATCGAGATCGGGCTTATAGTCGCGGTCGGGCCACAAAGTCGAGTGGGCGTGGGAAGGGTCGAACCACTCCCAATTGCTGTCGGTCCATGCCTCGAGGTCTTGTATGGGTTCCGGGTACGTCTCGTAACGGCGCGAGACGATATCTGTGTTCGGCTTCATTGCGGAGGTAGGCCCTTCCGGTCGACTCTTGATCGAGGATCCCGGATCCGTGGCCAGCTGGGAGCTGTATCACGAGGCGGGCCCCCATCGTGGGGATTATCGGTTACCGCCTCTTCTGCCCGCAAGGAAACGGTGTATTCAACGGACCGCATTTGGCGGACAGGAAGAGTGGTTTGTGGAACGAGGCCCTAGCGTGGTCAGGTAGCGAGAAGCCGGCAGGCTGGGCGGTGAGTCTTGGCCCGAACCCCGGTCTGCCGCAGCACGCCATTAAGACGTGGACCGGCCCGCCGGTTTTTGCCCTGAGGCCATCGCTGACGCCGAGACCTGCGTCACCGCCGAGATCATGAGCCAGCTGCTGCCCCGACGGCGTCCTCGCGACAACTCGCGCGTCGTCAAACGCAGAATGTCTGGCTGTCAGCTCAAACACGCCCATCGCAACGTCCCACAATTCATAGCCACCCGATCATCACCGCTTAAGTAAACGGTATTGCGGTAGCCCCACCTGATCACCGAAATCGCGAAAATAGTCAAAGAATCTCGCGAATTGCGGCGCAGGCGCGCTCCACATCGATGGTCCACCGTTTGTGGATTGGCGCCGGATCGGCGAGATCTTGCTGCCCAAAAATAATGCCGAAGCGGTGTCCCGTTGAACTGAGCATCATCGCGTGCCCGCGGACAAAGTGATCACTCGATTCGATCGTCACTACGGTTGTGCCGGGCGGGCAGAAACGAACGCTAAAGAGTGCCGCTCCACCCAAGGCGACAACGCATTTGGCTCGTGCAAATATCCCAATCTGCTCTTTAAGTGGTAGCTGCTCTGGTTGAACCGTCTTGAAACCCAACTTGCCCAGCGCCGCGATAAGCTCGCATTCGTTTTGCAGTACGCGGTAGTGCGGATACTTCGCCGAAATGGAGAGACGTGACACGAAGATTCGCTCGCCAAAAATGTCTGCGGAATCTCGCCGGCGGGCATCGGCCAAGTCGGCGTAGACCTCTTTCTCAGCGTCACTAACCGACAGGTCTGCCACCGAATATTCGACGGTTTGGATGTCGCGGCAAAAGTATGTTTTGCCCGGATCGTGCTCCAACACGTGAGCCGCATCGATGCCCATCAGCTGCAAGAGGTCACGCTGCCAGGGATGCGCAGCCCAGCAAAAGAATTTTCTTCCATTCCCGAATTTCTTGAACTGAACGCATTTGGGGAGCACAGTTGCGAGCCATCTACCCCAATTGTCGGGTTCGAGAGGAGTGGCGAGGAACACTGGTTCGATGATTGAATGAACATTGTCCTGGCTTAGCGTGGTGCAATCGAGAACAATCTCATCGCCCTCGAATTCGATGTGGGGCTTAACGCCTGGGTGGATGTGCGAAAACCCAGCAGCCGTGACAAATTCCATGAACTGTCGCTTGAACGTCCGCGTTTCGCACGACCAGTGTCCGGATTGACTCACCAGGTGATTGGGCCCAAATAGAATCACGTCGGGTCGCGAAACCAAGTAGCTTCCATGGATTTCGGCGCGCGTACTGAAACAGTCGGGTATCTCCTTGCCGGAGAGGTTGCAAATAAACTCAGCCGGCCTCAATTGCTCTACCTTCGGCGCTTCGATGACGGTCAGCGTGCCATCCGATGGCGGCCAGTCCCGGAGCGGAAATCTGCCTCGGGGCAACGAATCCGGTCCGGGCTCCGAGGACGCGCGAACTATGAATTCTTCGTTCTGCGTCTCTTTGATTTCATTACTCACTGATGCCATTCGGGAACGCGGCGCGTAAAGGGTGAACAGCTCGGTCAGGCGGTCGGGTTCCGCGCAAAGTGGTCGCGAAGCGGTTAGTTCGAGTTTGTCCCAGAACGACCTTAGCCGGTCCTCGTCGAGAACGGATCCGGCGTGCTGATCGACGACCTCGTAATAACGATCGGCAAGAACACTCGATGCAGGGTCCAGCCGGGTGATCGCGACCAGGGCGGTAGGCGGACAGTCCAGTATGTGTAGCCGCAGGTCCGGGCGGTACTCACGCAGAATCGGCAGCAGCTTCCACACGTCGCCGGTCCACCAGCCAGCGGTGTCTCCTTCGGAGGAATCACCGGGCTGGAACTGTCGCAGGGCCATCCGCGTGTTCGACGGCACGCAATCATGTAGCAGGATCAGTGAGCGGGGATGGCAGGCGGCCTCGGTGCCAATGAAATCGCGCAGCAGGTATTCGAACCGGTGCATGCCGTCGAGGAAGGCCATATCCACCGGCCGTCCCAACAACGCGGGTGCATTTTCTGTCGCGAAAAAATCGTCTGACGTCATCTGAAAGAAGAACGTGCGTTTCCGGTTGCCTGTGGCGCCGGCATTTACATCGAACCGCGGATCCACCGCGATCGTGTCGCAGCCAGCAACCGCCAGCGAAGCCCCAGTCGCAGTCCCAACCTCTAGATAGCTGCGCGGTGTGAGGTGGGTGTGCAGTGCTTTGAGGAATTCGACGTAGAAGACGCCGGACAAGCGAAACGTTGCAGTCGCGTTATTTTCGTCCATCGGGGCGGCCCTCTCGTCGTACTAATAGGTCCGTCAAGCAGCGAGCGCCGCACTGACCCAATACTGCAGCAGTAGATCTGGATCGTTGAGGCTGAGGTGTCTGCGAGGTCAGGGCGGTGGCCGCCGCACTGTTCGGAGTTTGTGAGCACTTCTGGATCTGGCGTCGACCAAGGAATGCACACCTGATCGGGGAGCACACGGGAGGAGTCGGGCAGGCCTTCGGCCCTACGACTTTCCGCCTCAATACGGACGCACGGTGGCGATCGGCGCGCAATATTATCGTATCGGGTCGTGGTCGACACGCCAGTAGATACCCATTCCGTCGATCGGCAGTATGGGCGATCCGATTGCGTAGCGTTTACGGAAATCGTGGACGGCCAGCGCGCATCCGCCATGCTCTAGGCCAAAATCGTCCACAATCACGAAGCCGCCATACGACACCTTGTGATAAAGCGCACCCAATGCCTCCATTGTTGAGTCGTATCTATCACCGTCAAGCCGCAATACAGCCAATTGATCGATCGGAGCGTCTGGCAACGTGTCCTTGAACCAACCCTCAAGGAAGACGACCCGCTCGTCGAGTAATCCGAAACGACGGAAATTGCGCTCGACCTGCGCGCGAGGTACCACGAGCTTGTCATAAAATTCAGGCTGGGATCCCGGATCCTCCGGGAAATTCCCGTCAAAGATGTCGGCCAGGAAGACACACCGCGTGTCGTCGCCATAGGCCTCCAAAATGCCCTTCATCATGATGCAGGCGCCGCCTCGCCAAACGCCGGTTTCAATGAAGTCACCGGGGACGCCATCCAGCATTACGGTCTCGCATGCGTAGCGCAAATTTCGCATGCGAACGCCGCCGATCATTGAGCAGGCGAGTGACGGCCAGTCCCCTCCCAAAAGGCGCAGGTGCGGATTGAACTCGATGCCCGGCGGCCGCCAATCGTCCGGTGCATCTTCGATAAGCATGCCGGTCAGCGCTGCCTCGAGCAGATTGAGGTATCGCTGGACCACTGTGCCGCGGCCGCATCCTTGGTACACCGTCACCTGTCTGGCACCACCTTGATCATCGATCGGTCGTTATCTCGAATTCGATACCCGTGCCGGACGGCGGGATGGTCTTTGCGCTTTCATTGGTGCATCAGTTGTTTTTGCAACCTTTTCCCGGCCGACCGGTCGCCGTACTAATGAGCCGTTTGGCTTTTGTTTGAGGCCGTAAACGTCGAGGAACCCCGCTATCATTCCCGCCAGAGATGGCGGTTCAGGAATCGCGCCGGAAAGGCGTTCCCAAAGGCCTTTTTCCGTAGAGGCTCTCAGAATGACTGCGGCGAGGGCGTCGGGGTCGCCTCGAGTAAAATGGATGCCATCGACGTCATCGGTCACGTGCTCGGCCATCGCCCCAATATCGGAACAGATGACCGGGCGGCGGAACGCCGCCGCCTCCAATAGCACGACCGGAAAACCCTCTTCCCAGAGGGAAGGCACAATGGTCCAGTCAACGCGTGCCATTCGGCTAGCCAGTTGATCTATTGGATAGGCACCATTATTGTGGACGATTCGCTCCGCAAAGGGCCGCTCATTCTCTTCGGCGAAGAAATCTTCGATTTCCTTTGCGAGCGCCGACGTTCCATAGCGGAGGTTGTCGCCGTTCAACTCAACCTTGAAGTCTGTGAAGCCCTGCTCCCGAAGGATTGCCACCGCACGGAGGATTATTTGAATACCCTTGACGTCGACCATCTGTCCAAAGAAGCCGAAGCGGTTCTTTGGACTGTCAGAAGCGGGAAGCTTTGAACCGCGGGCGCAGGCAGGTTGACCTATCGACTGACCGTTCGGTACGTGACGGATCTTTCTCGCATCGATTCCCCACGCTACATAGCGGTCCACCATGGATCTGCGCGGACAAGTAAAAACGTCCACATCCTGCAGGTGGCGCATGAACCACATCTTCCGTAACGAAAAGTGTTCGGGCGGAAGGTGGGGGAAGCACTGATGGCAACGAACGGAGCTCGCTTGTGAGCACAGCGCTTGATCGCTCAGTCGCACCATGTGTCCATTCGCGTTGCAGATGGCGATAAATTCGTGAAATGTGAAGACAATGCGCGCATTGGGAAGAACGCGCCGGGTCAAGGTGAGGATATCGATGCCAAAACTCAGAAAATGATGAAAATGAACGATATCAGGTCGAATGGTGTCAAGAAATTCGCAGTAGGCATCGATCAGACGGACCGAGGATGTCCGATACCAGGTAAAGTCGTATTCAGCCGATAGGAACAAGAATTCGTTCGGCCGCTGGTCGAAGCCAGTGATACAGGCTCCGGCTTTATACAAAGCCGGATACGCGCTATCGGTTGAAGCCAGAAGCACCGGTTCGATGCCTGGTTCGTGCTGCAACCCCTGGAATATTTCATACGCGATCCGCTGCGAACCGCCCCGGTTCAATTCGGGATGCAGGTGGCTGACAATGAGAACTTTGGCGTTGCCCTCCGTCTTGGTCATTCCCTCCTCCTCTTGTTCCAGGTGAGTGAGTGCTCAGCGGTGAGCCGGAGTCGAGAAAGCTTGTGACGTAGGACCGTGGAGGCTCTTTTTCACGGTTTCCCCCCAGAGTTTGGTGAAATGCCATCGATTCACCAGACGTCCGCTTACGTGAACTGGACGGTACACAGACCCCTTGCCCTCGAAATGCACGAACGGCAGGTAATGCATCCAAGCCGGCTTCCCAGCGCTGAAGCTCTTGAGGCAGAGGTCGGCATCCTCGAATTGTGTGAACATGTATTCCGGCGAAAAACCCCCCAACGACTCGAACCATTCGCGTTCGACAGACATGAAGGCCCCGGTCACGCCTGGAACCGGGCGTGAGACAAGAAAAGGGTTCGTGTGCGGCGGCGCTCCCTTGCCGTAGTGTTCCACTCTGAGCATCTCGCAGCGCGTAGCTTGGTTATCCCGAAAAGAAAATTCGACGTCCACTTCAAAATACATACCTCCATGCATCAACGAGCCGTCGTCGTAATACAGGGGTGCGCCAAACAGCGCAACTTGCTCTGGGGGCAGATCGTTCACGATCCGGCTATGCTGCAGCGGCCATTCCGGATCCATCGGAAAAATGTCTGGGTTCACTATCAGAAGGCGAGCACTGCGCGCGGCGTTGGCCGCAGTGTTATAGGCGACGCCAAATCCCGCGTTGCCCGGCATAAGAATTAGGGTGATAGGCATTCCATAGATCCGGTTCGCGATAGTAGCGTTCTTGATCAGCAGGTCTGCCATCTCGGGACTATTCGAGACATAGATAAATTCGTAGTTTTCGATGCCACGGCACTCGGAGAAGAGCGCACACTGAATCGTAAGCAATTCCGGCTTGCCGAACAGACATACGATGATTGATGCTTTCGGTCGAACCGGCGCCGCGCCAATCTGAACCGTCTGTGCGCCCAGGGCGATCCGCCTCGAAATCTTGAGACTCAACGCGATCAGGGAACTTCCTAATCCGCTGTCCAGGTAACGAAAGGTCTCCACGGGAGCGTGCCCGACAGTTTGAGTCATGGCCAGATGGTCGAGAGCAAGTTCTCTGAAGCGTTCCTCGTCCACCGGGCAGATTTGACACTCGAATGTTCTGCGTTCGGCTCCTACCGAGAGGGTCACTTCGGCCGGTACCCTCATGGTTTCGGGCCTTTCGATCACTACAATCGCCCAGAACGCGAGCCTTCGGTGCTCCGGCAGTTTCAGATACCTTGTGACGTCCTCGCGGATGTACCGGTAGAAAACCGTCGTTGAAGCACGCAAACCTAGGGCGTTCCGCAGCATCAGTTTGCCGAGTTGGCCGACGGGTTCCTGTTCGTCGTCGTTTACCCAGCCCAAGACCAGGCATTGCCCGTCTTTGCAACCGAAGATTTTATCCACGTTCCCTGCGGGAAATCCGGCGGTGTCGGCGCGAACGGCTGCCTCATAACGAGGATCCGTAAGACGGCTCTCATGCATACCAAAAGTTTCATAGTGGCGTAATGCCGAAGGAAACTGTCCCTCCTTGATGGATCTTGCGACGTCCGGAAACGCTGAGAGATAGGCTGACTCATCAAAATCTTCCGAGGCAGCATGGGAGGAAACCGGCCAAGACGTTCGCAACTGGGGCGGCCCGAGTGTCGCGCTAACTGGCTCAGCTCGCTTCGAAGGCGACGTTGCCGCGCGTACCTTCGGCGGACTTTGGCCTGTCGGAGCTTTCTTGCCGGCGCCCTTGACAATGGTCATAAGGTAACCTCCGTCGGCGCCGTGAGTGACCTAGACAGAGTGGAATACTCAAGGACATTCGGGCGTCGCATCGTCCTCGGCGTAAGCACGCGATCCGCCCCCTTCCTGCTGAAGCAGTCGTTCGGCCAACACCGTATAGCGTCAGCTGGGTTCCGGTGGCTATTTGGACATATCCCCCAACTTGGTGATTTCGGTGACCCCAGCTGCCTTTATGCTGCCTTTATGGGTGACGCCACTGGGCTCGATCGCCATGTATCAGCGTTGGCGGTGTTGAGCATCTCGACCCCTCAGGGACCCGCGCGTCGACCGTCGGCGATTCGGCACCCCATCACCGCCCAATCAGGTTGCAGGCGTTGTCCGGCCACCTGCAGATCCAGCTCGTCAAAGGGGCAAAACGTGGTCAGATCAGGGAAAGCGTCGGGAGACCTCGACGCGACGCCTACCCTGGCGGCGACGTGGCTGCGTCTACGCCCTCGTCTGGGAAGAGCCTGTAATGCTCATCCATGGTGTAGCCCCATTCCCTCATTTCGCTCTCGCAATATTTGAGAAACGTCTTCGTCTGTTCTACGGTCCAGCCCGATTCAGCGAGCGACAATGTCTTGTAGGCGCTTCCTTTTTCGCTCTCCTGGGAGCCAGGAGTACTCATAACTTTGCAAGCGACGTCACGCCAGAACGTCGCAATCCGCTTGGCGGGAACCGTGCTCTCGTTCCCCTCCAGAAATGCACACAAACTTCGAGTGGTGAGCGCCGGTCGCTGAATCATGTCTCGCTGCTCGACCTCAATGAAACATCCCGGCGGTAACTGCTGCCGAATCCTCCGCCACGTGGCCATGCTTCCGGCCCAACCGGCACAGTGGTTTTCGAACGACTCACCGGGAAACTTTTTCACGCGCGAGATTACGTTTTCAATGCCGCGCCGCTTGACGAAAACAAAAACCGAGTCCGGCCAAAGTTCCCGGACCATCGGGCTCGCCTCAATCATCCCCGGGTCCGGTGTTTTATCGAACCACGGATTTTTCGGATTTGGATAATTCAGCTCGTTCACCAACGTCCGAAAAATCTCGAAGAGCCTGCGCTTCAGATCGCGATTGTCGATGTTTCCCAGCATCGTCTCTGGGTCGGGAGGGTGTGCAAACCTCACAAAGTGTTGATCGACTGCGATTTCGGTGTAGTGGATTAAGGAGAGAAAGTGCCCCTCTCCCCAGCCTTCGTAGCCGATATGCCGCAGCACGTCGGCAATCGCGCTCGTGCCGGAGCGCACGGACCCGAGAATAAATACTGGGGAGCGCATTGATTCATCATATTCGTTTTCAAGCGCTAGTCCGCATGTTCCGCGGAGTCGACGTGGTGGCCTGATTGGATCCTAGGTGTTGCCGGTGACGGTGGTGCGCTCCTTCAATGTGTATGGGCCACGCCAGAATCCGATCTTCGTGATCTCCCAAAGCATTCTTCGGATCCTCAACAGCATCCAGCTGTTGCTGTACGACTGGGGTAACCAAACAGGGTGCTTCACCTACGTCGACGACGCCATCGCCGGCACGCTGTTCGCGGCCGACAGCGACGCGGCGACCGGCGAGGCATTCAACGTCGGCGGCATGACCGAGACGCCCGTGCGTGATGCCGTCGATAGGCCGAGGCGCAAACAACCGCATTTGTGTTTTTCCTGTCGTACGCTCTGGATGCTGGTCGAGCGCTGGATTACGAATATTTCGGGCGCCCGCGCCTGAGATCGTCGGCGAGGTCTTGATCGATCTGTCCGATCCGGTCGTGGAGGAATATCATGCATCCGTACCAGAACGCGCCGGACCGCTCCTTCTGGAGCCGATCCGTATCTTCGGGTTTCGACGTCTGCCAACTCGCGGATCATGATGGGCCGCTGATCCGACCGGGTGAATCTGTTGCGTCGGCCGGAAGTTGTTTCGCCTCCAACCTGGTGCCGTTCCTTGAGCGTGCGGGGTTCGAATACCTTCGGACCGAGAGGCGTAACCCCGCATTCTCATATGTTCCGCCGGAGAACCTCGGCTACGAGAACTTCAGCGCAGCGTACGGCAATATCTACACGCCGCGGCAGTTACTTCAGCTCCTGCGCCGCTGCGTCGGATCCTTCAGACCGGCGGAAGACCGCTGGTACACGGATGCCGGCGTGATCGACCCCTTCCGTCCCGGACTTCGCTATCACGCGCTCACCGACCGCGAGTTCGACCTGCTCGGTGCCCAGCATCTGCGCGCGGTTCGGCGGGTGTTCGAGGAGGCCAAGGTCTTCATCTTCACGCTCGGCCTGACCGAAGCGTGGGTCTCGCGGCTCGACGGGGCAGTTTTTCCCGCGTGTCCCGGGACGGTTGCCGGCACGTTCGACGAGACGCTCCATGCGTTCGTCAACTTTTCAGTGGACGAGGTCACCTCGGATCTCGACGCATTCGTCACCGAGCTTTGCGCGTTGAATCGCGGGGTTCGCATAATTCTCACGGTCTCGCCGGTGCCGTTGGTGGCCACCGCAACTGGGAAGCACGTGCTCCCGTCGTCCACCTACAGTAAGGCCGTCCTGCGGGCGTCCGCGGACGAAATCGTGAGACGCCACGCCTTCGTCTCCTACTTTCCAGCCTTCGAGATCGTCACAGGGCCACAAGCCCCGGATGCTTACTTGGAGGCCGATCGGCGCACCGTCACACAGGAGGCCATCGCCACCGTAATGACTGCATTCCTTGCGGCATGCGAAGCCCCGGACGAGGCCACACGCGTGGTGAACGCGCCGCGCGAAGAGGGAGACGCCGCGCGCCGGCTCTCACGGATGCTGAGCCAGGTGGAATGCGAGGAGTCGATGGCCGACATCCCGACCGAGCCGGCCGGCGACGTCGCGGAAGAGACTATCCGGACGCTTTATTCTGAGCTGCTGGCGCGCTCACCTGGGGAAAGCGAGCTGGAGGTCTGGACCGGTGCCGCACGCGGCATGTCGGTGATCGACCTCGTCAAGCTGTTTGTCTCGTCGGACGAGTTCAAGGGGCGCCTGAAGGACATTTCGGCATGAGCATCCGCGGACAAAAGGGGATGAATCAGTTGTTCCAGCGGAGCCAGCATGGGTGATGCGCCGAGAACGCCGCGCAGTGTGCAGTTGCTGATCGTCGGCCATTCCCACAGCTGGTGCTACGGCGGGCAATTCAACCACCCACCCGACGACTACGAGATGAAACCCATCGACGAAGGCCGGGGATTCATGGTGATCGGGGGCAGCCCGGAGAATCTGGGTTACTGGGACGCGGTCGTCGGGCTGGCCAAGACTTTCCGCGTAGCTGTCTGCTGGCAGGGCAATCAGCACGCACATTTCATGTTTCTCGAGAAGCCGTTCGATTTTGCTTTGGCGTCGCACCCCGGGCTGGTCATGGACGAGGGGGTCGATCTCGTCCCCGAGCTGCAGGTCCGCGAAGTGTTTCAGCCTTCGATGCCCCCTCTCGAGGTACTCCTGACACGGATGCTGGATACCGGCGGGCCGCGGCCGATCGTCCTGGGTACTCCACCCCCGAAAGCGGACAACGAAGCCATCCGGCGCGGCATGCAGGTCCATGCCGAATTCTTCGCCAAGCTGGCCTCGGACCGCGGCTTGCATCCCGATAAGGCGCAGCTCGCGCCCGCATACCTCCGCCTGAAGCTGTGGTGGTTGGTCCAGCAGATGATGCGCGAGACCGCCGAGCGCCACGCGGTCGAATTCTGGCCGGTGAGCGCATCGGCGATGACCGAAGAGGGGTACCTGCGGCCCGAGTATTGGGCCGAGGATGCGACACATGCGAACGCCGCGTATGGCGCATTGATGTTGGACGAATACGAAAAGCGCCTGCTCGCGCGACACTAGTGCCCGGCCGGCGGGACTACCGCCGCCGCCCTGGGTCCACAGCCCGACCGTAGTGAACAGGACCATCATCACGAGCATCGGCAGCTGGGACAGCGCCGACTCCCGTCCGCTGCCGAACACCCGAAGCGCCTCCTAGTGCGCGGACACCACGCTGATGATGCGCCCGAACGACCGTTATGGGCGTGGCGGCGAGGTGCCCGTCGACCTTACGGGCGGCCGACGGAGCGCCGATTTCGCAGCGCATCGAACGCAGCGCCGCCAACACGTCGCGCTCGACTCATCATCAGCCACGCGCCACCTGATCGGATTGATCTTAACAATATCGTTGACTCTCAACATGACTCGTCGGGTTGGGGCGAAGCCCCGGGTAGATCTAGAGGTAAAGACCTGAGATGCAGAGCACTTCGTCGAGACTGGCGGTGCGCCGCCCGGCGTCGGCGGCCAGCCGTCCACGCGGGGCGGGCGGATCGGTGTCGCTGTTTTGCACACCGACGGCTCGATCCAGGCGAGTGGTGTCGAACATCGCCGGGCCACTGGCCATCGCCTCGGTGAGCACGTAGCGGCCGGCGTCGGGCGCTCGGCGCACCGTCCGCTCGGCGGCGCTGGCGCCGATCAGCTTGACCGCATCTTCGAAGTTGATGCCCACCTGAAACACCTGTGGTTCGGCGTCGAGCACCGCCCTCAGGCGAGTGATGTAGTTCTCGCGGGCGAAAAACCGCCAGCCCCCGCCCAGATGCAGCCAGAACCGTCCGTCTATCTGAGCGCGCAACTGCGCCAGATGGGCGGCGGGCTTGTCGCCGGATCTGCGACGGGCGAACTTGAGAAATTCGTATCGTTTCCGCAGCTTCGCGCGGTCGGCGGCGGACAGGCCGGCATCGAGCACCAGGAAGTGCTCGACGCGTGACACATCGAGGCAGCAGTTCAGAAACGAGTTGATGGTCTGCTCGGTGGTCTCTCGGTCTGGTCCGGCGATCAGGCTGACGGTGACCTCGGCTCCCTCGGCGGGACCTGCGGCCAGGGACTGCACCACGGCGTCGGGATACGCTGCGGCCGCCTCGAGCATGGCCGGCACCGAAAAATCGCGGTTGGCCGCAATCCGTTGCCGATCAGGCTCGGGCAGGTCGGGGCGGGCCAGCAGGCGCCGACACAGCGTAAACGCCTCATCGCGCTTACCGATCCAGGATGCGCACACCGCCTGCTCATCGGTGGCGCGCCACGCGTAAACGTCCGCGTATCTGGGGACAAAGAGGTCCTCTCCGGGAAAGGGAATTTCGGCGGCGCGCTGGGCATACAGGTACGCGGACTTGTAGCACTGCTCGACGCGATACCGAAAGGCGATGGCATGCAACGCCTCAGCCCGGGTCGGTCGAAACTCCCATGCCTTGAGATAGGCCTCCTCAACATCCGGCCACGGCTCACCGAGGTTCGACATCGACTCCGCGAGCCGATACATCGCCCAGTAGACCTCCTCGTCGCAGCCGCCCATCTCGATCCGCCGCTCACACCACCGGCGCGAGTTGTCGAAATCCTCCATACGCGAGTAGGTCTCGGCGAGGAAAAAGACCGACCGCGCATCCTCGGGATCACGTTTGACCTTGGCCAGCAACCAATCACGCTCCTGCGCAGCCTTATGCATGAACAGGCTGTGGGTGAACAGTTGGCGGTCGCGGAGCTGATCATCTGCGGTGCGGTCTTTGCCTTCGTGGCGCGCAGTGATCCGCGGGGCGTCCCGCGCGGCGGTCCGGTGGTTGCCACCCTCGAGGCCTGCTGACAGCGCACGGTCCACGATGGCGGCCTGGTCGCGAGCGGAGAAAGCCTGGTAGCCCCGCTCGGCGAGGTCGCATCGCGCGCGCTCGTCCCCGACGAGCTCCACACAGCGATCGACCAGTTCGTCGTAGTTGGCGAACGCGACGCCCGACTCCAGATCGCGCTCCACCGTGGGATCGGCACCACGCTCGGAGACCACCGCGCGTCTATTGGCGAGCAGATACGAAACACGCGTGATTTCAAAGATTTTCGCTTCCCAATAGTGGATGTTGAGGACGATCTTCGAGCGTGCGATCCAGGCATCGCGGCTCGCGCCGTAGACCGCCGACAGCCATTTGACGCGAAGACCGCGGTCGTGCAGATCCCTGAGAACGGCGTATCGGCGTCCGTTGAGCGCGCCGTAGAACAGGACGTCGATGTCCTCGGCGGCTGGGGTGATCCGTGTCAGCTCGGGCACGTATCCGATCGGAACGTAGGTTGGTCGGGGCAGCCCCAGGGCAGCGAGGTACTCGATGTTGGCTTGGCTGTAGTCCCACGCCGGGTAGCGCCGGAAAAGGTCGACGAATTCAGGCATCGTCATCCACGGCAAGTCGTCACCCAGTTGCTCGAGGTTGTAGAAGATGGGTTTTTTTGGTGGCGCTAATGCGTACTGGACGAGGAGGTTTCCGCCGAGCACGATGGTGCAGCGCTCGTCGAGGTCCAGACAGTTGGTCAGCACCGAGTCATGGCCAAGCGCCAAAAGACCGTGGTGCAATGCCTCGGCGACCTCGTTGAAAGCTCCGCCGCTGATGTCTTGGTGGGAGGGCGGTGACACGATCGCGACCGCGACACGCATGGGTGCAAAGTACAGCACGAGGATTGCGCTCGACCCCGTTTAGTCAATAGCTATCGAACATCGCCGAGCCTCGATCCGCTCACCGAGAAGGTGTTTTCGCCCGACGTCCCTTCGCGGCCCGGGCCGGAGCTTTGGGCTGCTGCACCGGTCGGGCCGCGGCCTTCTTCGCCACCCGCCCCGGAGCCTTGGGCTGCTGCACCGGACGCGCCGCGGCCTTCTTCGCCACCCGCGCCGGAGCCTTGGGCTGCTGCACCGGACGCGCCGCGGCCTTCTTCGCCACCCGCCCCGGAGCCTTGGGCTGCCGTGCCGGAGCCTTGGGCTGCCGCGCCGGACGCGCCGCGGCCTTTTTGGCCACCCGTGCCGGAGCCTTGGGCTGCTGCACCGGTCGGGCCGCGACCTTCTTCGCCACCCGCCCTGGGGCCTTGGGCTGCTGCACCGGACGCGCCGCGACCTTCCTCGCCACCCGGGCCGGGGCCTTGGCTTGCCGCGCGGGCCGGACTGCGGCCTTCTTCGCCACCCGGGCCGGAGCCTTGGGCTGCTGCCGGGGTGGGACTGCGGCGATGCAGAGAACCTCGTCGAGGCTGGCGGTCTGTAGCCCGAAAGCGGCCGCCCGCCAACCGAGTTCGGCGATGGGATCTGGGTCGCTGCCCCCAATGCTGCCGGCCCGATCCAGGCGTGCCGTGTGGAACATCGCCGGGCCGCTTGCCACCGCATCGGTGAGGACGTAGCGGCCGCCATAGCTTTCCCGGCGGACCGCTGCCTCGGCCGCGCAGACGCCGGTCAGCTTGTCCGCATCGGCGAAGTTGATTCCCACCTGGAATACCTGCGGTTCGGATTCGAGCACCGCGATCAGGCGGGTGATGAGATTCTCGGGCGCAAAGAACCGCCAGCCCTGGCCCAGGTGCAGCCAGAACCGTCCCTGGGCCTGAGCGCGAAGCCGCGCGAGCTGTGTGGCGGGCGCGTCGCCGGGGCTGCAATCAACAAACTCGAGGAACCCATAGCGCTCACGCAGCAACGCACGGTCGAGGGCTGAGAGGCCAGCGTCGACCACCAGAAAGCGCCCGAACCACAGTGGCAGATCGAGGCAGCAGTTCAGAAACGAGTTGATGGCCTGCTCGGTGGTCGCGCGGTCTGGCCCGGCGACCAGGCTAACGACCACCTTGGCCTCGCCCGGAGCGGCGGCCAGACGCTGCACCTGCGCATCGGGATACGGTGACGCGGCCTCGAGCATGAACGGCACGCTGACGTCGCGGTTGACCGCCATCCGTTGCCGCTCAACGTCGGGGACGGCGGATAGGGCCAGCAGGCGCCGACACAGCATGAACGCCTCCGCATGCTTACCGAGCTGGGCGGCACACACCGCCTGCTCGTCGATCGCACGCCAGGCATAGACGTCTGCGCCGATGAACAAGAGGTCGTTCTCGGGAAATGGGATTTGGGCGGCGCGCTGGGCGAACAAGTGGCCGGGTAGGTAGCGCTCATCTTCGCGATACCGCCGAGCGATGGCATACAGCGCCTCGGCGCGAGTGGGTCTAAATTCCCACGCTTGGAGGTAGATGTCCTGGACGACCTGCCACGGCCATTCGAGTCTCGTCACCGACTCCGCGAGCCGGAGCATCGAGTAATAGACCTCCTCCTCCCGGCCCTCCATCTCGATCCGCCGCTCATACCACTTGCGCGCGTTGACGAAATCTTCCAGATCGAAGTAGGTCTGCGCCAGATAGAACACCGCCCGCGCATCCTCGGGGTTGCGTTCGACCTCGGCCAGCAACAGGTCACGGTCACGCGCATACTTCTGCGCATCCTGACTGCGGGCACCGAGGCGCCGAGATTCGACGTAGTAGTCGCCCTCGAGGCGCCCAACGACGCAGTCAGACTTCCATACGGCCGTTTCGTGGACGACGCCTTCGTAGCGGACGCGCACCCCGTCGCGGAACAGCTGCGGGCGCCAGTAGATGAAGGAGGCGTCTCCGAGGCGCATGCGGTAGATGTCGGCGCTTAGTTGCGCGAAGTCGGGTGTGCCCACGACAATGTCGTCGGCGTCGATGACCCAGATGTAGTCGCCATGGCCTTGGGCGAGGATTAGTGCCTCGGTGCGGTTGTGGCCGAAATTGCGCCATGGTCGTTTGTGGAGCTCGCCTGGAATGCCCAGGCGTGCCATGTGTTTGCGGATCACGTCCTGGGTTCCGTCGGTGGAGCCGGTGTCGACGATCACCCACGAGCTGATGTAGGGAGCGACCGAATCAAGCGTCTCCGTGACGATGTCGGCCTCGTTTTTCACGATCATGTTCAGGCAGATCGTGGCGTGCACAGTCACTGGTCTGGACACCGCTCAGAGTTTACAGAGCAATCGCGTGTCGCGGATCGGGTTGCACGCGAAATAGCAGCGGCTGTGGATCGTTGGTCGTGCTGTTGGGCGAACAGCACACCTGGTCGAGGCCCAAGTGTGACACGATGCCGAGCGAGCGAAAGTGCCTTTCCTGCAACGGGTACGCGACTGCGCAAGGTCTGCCATGGGTGAAACCGTTGCACGGCAGGCGGATCTCGTCGGGGAGCTAGCTGCACGATCCGAGCGGCGTGCCGCCGGACCAAGGCGGCAAGCTGATTGCAGGACGGACGCGGAACGGCGCACACCGCAGCAAGATTCGTAAACCATCATGTCGCAGCTGCACCGGGTGAATGGCTACCCGGTCGCGCCGTGAGCGCCCTGAGCACCCTGTGCGCCCTGAGCACCCTGGACACCCAAGACGCCGCCGGGACCGCCGGGGCCGCCTTGACCGCCGATGCCGCCCGTACCGCCGGGAGCGTTAAGACCGCCAGGACCACCGGCGCCGCCCTGCCCGCCGGTACCGCCGTCACCGCCAGTGCCAGCGAAGAGCCCGCCGGCACCACCGGCACCGCCGGCACCACCCGAGCCACCGGGACTCCCGGCAACACCCGGACCAGTGCCGGCAGCACCCGCGGCACCCGCCCCACCGGGACCACCGGGACCGCCATGGCCCATGAAGAACCCGCCGGCACCGCCCATACCACCGGCACCACCAGTCGCACCAGCGAGAATGGCCGATCCGCCGGCACCGCCGGCACCGCCGACACCGAACAACCACCCACCGCGGCCGCCGGCACCACCGGCACCGCCGGGACCGCCGAGGCCGCCGGCCCCGCCGTTACCGATCAGCCCCGCCGCCCCACCGGCACCGCCAGCGTTGCCCGCTCCCGTGCTATTACCGCCGGCACCGCCATTGCCCAACAACCACCCGCCGGCACCGCCGGCCGTCCCCTGCACCCCCGAGGTCCCATTCGCGCCGTTACCGATGAGCGGACGCCCGGTCGCCGCCGTGCTCATCGCATTGATCGCAGCACCCGGCGCGCGGATCGCAGCTTCCACCATCTGCGCCGCGTTGGCAGCCTCAGTACCCGAATACGCAGCCCCGGCGGCGGCCATCGTGCGTGTGAACTGGTCATGGAAGGCCGCTGCCTTCGCGGCCAGCGCCTGATACTCGTCACCAACCTCGCCGAACACTGACGCGATCGCCGCCGACACCTCGTCAGCCGCCGGGCCCGTCACCCCGGTCGTCGGGATTGCAGCCGCCGCATTGGCGCTGGCCAAGTTCGCGCCGATGTTGTCAAGATTTGCAGTCACCCACTGGACGACGGCGGGGTCAATGTAAAAAGGAGAGCTCATGGCATTCCACCCTCATTTTCATCGCCAGCCCTGCGGAAAGGCATAATGCGTGATCGCATTCGAGCAACCGAGTCGAAACGCTACCGCAGCCGGTCGGTCATCGAAATAGATTCCGTAACACTGGAAATGGTCGGGTTTATGAACTGGATTGGGTCGGAATAATGACTGGATTTGGTCCGAATTGTGACTGGATTTGGTCCGAATTATGACTGGATCCGATCGGGTTTATAAACTGGATTTGGTCGGAATTATTAACTGGATTCGGTCGAGTCTATAAACTGGACTCGGTCGCATTTGACGTTGTCACAGAGTCATTCGTCGGCGTTGAGTTGTGGAATTAGGCACGCACCAGCCAAGCTGGCACCGCCGCGGTCGGATCGCAGTCCCGACTCGTCAACGAAATGGTCCGCTGCATGGCACGAAAAACGTTGTCGCGCTGCGCTATTCGGTCGCGCTGTCGTCTAACTGTTGGGCAGCAGCGGGATGGCCGGGGAACCGCCGGATCCGTCGTCCGCCAGTGTCATCAGCCCGGCCGGACGGGCCGCGGCGGGCGTCACGGTGGCACGGACGAATCCGAGTGGCCCGCCCCCTTGGCCCGAAGCCTCCGGATGCGGGCCTCCGTCGTCGTCGAGGTCCATGAACTCGTGGCGATGGGCGCGATCCTCGATCCTCGCGGCCCGACGGCGGCGCCTCGGCGCTCGGTCGTGCACCGTGGCGGCGGCCGCCGGCTCGTCGGCTCCCTCCGCCGCCGATTCCTCCGAGGGACGACGAGTGCGACTGGTGGCGCTGCCGCGCGCGGACAACCCGGAAAGGCCGACGGCGTATAGGACATCGGACAGACTTGCGCCGATGCCCGTCGTCGCCGACGGACCGAATCCCACCCCCGGCCCGCTACCGGCCGGTCCCCCGCCGATGGCGGAGGTTGGGCTCGGCGCCGTGGGACCGGACACCGTGGCGGCGCTGCTCGCGCTGGCCGGGGCGGCGGCGGTCGCCGGGGCAGGCATAGAACCGGGCGCCGGCGCTGCCGCGGCGGTCGGCACGGAGGCGGCAACCGACACCGGGACCGCGATGCCGGTTGCCACCGCGGCTCCCGCCGCCACACCCGCGGCGCCGGCGGCCGGAACGACGGCGGCCAGCGCCGGGGCAAGCGATATGGCCAGCTGGATCGCCTGCTGCCCGAAGGGCCAGAAGATCATCAACGTGTGGAAGGTGGCCCACGCCAAGGCGCTGGCGAGGGCCGGGGACATTCCGGGGATCTGCATCAGCGCCGAGGTGAGGCCGTTGGCAAATGGGACGGCGGGAATGGGCCATCCCGCGGGGTTGAGATCCTTGGACACCGGCCACGCGAAGTTTTTGGTGTATTGCTGGATCAGCGCCGCGAGCTGATCCTGCCAAGAGACGCTGGCAGATCGCGCCGCCGCCGCGCTGGCCTCTCCGCCCGTCGCGACGATCTGCGGCGCCGGCGTGGCCGTCGGGATCGCCGCCAGGGCCGAGTCGGTGACGGTTTGGTAGGTGGCCATGGTTTCGGCGGCCTGCAGCCACATGCGGGCGTAGTCGGCTTCGTTGACCGCGATGGGGATGGTGTTGATGCCGAAGAAATTGGTCGCCAGCAGAGCCGCGTGAGTGGCGTGGTTTGCGGCGAGCTCGGCGAGCGTCGGCATGGTGGCCAGCGCGGTGGTGTAGGCGGCCGCGGCCGTTCGGTGCGATGACGCGGCGAGCGCGCTGCGGGCCGCGCTCTCGAGTAACCAGCTCAGATACGGCGCGTGGGCGGTGACGTAGCGTTCGGCGCTGGGACCGTCCCACGCGCCCTGGACCGCGCCCAGCAGTTCGAGGAGTTCGTCTGCGGCTGCGGCGTATTCGGCGCTCAGTGATGACGACGCCTCCGCGGCGGTGAGCAGCGGCCCGGAACCCGGACCGCTGCTGAGCAATGTGGAGTGCACCTCGGGCGGAAAGGACATCCAGATGGGAGCGGTCATCGTCGGGGGCCTTCGGGCAGGAACACGAATACCTCTTCGGTCGGCGTAGCGAGGGGAGCGCTTGTCTTTCAGTGGTCGGTTTGCCGGACCGTTTGGTTCCCGTCCCCCGCTAGTGGACGCCTTTGCGCACGAACCGAGCATGCGCAACGATGCAGGGATGCGGTGTGACGTTGCGCGTGAGGCGCTTTCTGCGCGACTGGACGGCGAGCGTCCGCAGGTGCTCGCGCAACAGGTCGATGCCCATCTTGAGTCGTGCCGCGGTTGCCGCACCTGGCTGATCGGCGCGGCGGTCCAGTCGCGCCGGCTGTCCTCCATTGCGCCGGGCGAGGGACCGGACCTGGTCGGCAAGATCATGGCCAGCCTCGATCAGCAGGCACCCGCGTATCACCGCTCGATGCGCTGGTTGCGCTCGCGCTACCGGCGCTGGGGGCTGATCGGCGTCGGCCTGTTCCAGGTCGCGATCGCGGCCGCCCAGATCAGCGGCATCAACTTCGGCATGGTGTCGAGCCACATGCACGGCGCCATGTCGGGTGAGCACCTGATGCACGAGTCCACCGCATGGTTGCTGGCGTTGGGTCTGGCCATGATCGCCGCGGGGGTTTGGCCCGCCACCGCGATTGGCGTGGCGGCGATTACCGGCGTGTATTCCGTCGCGCTATTGAGTTACGTGGTCGTCGACGCCTTCGCCGGCGAGGTCACCGCGACACGCATCGCAAGCCACATGCCCCTGCTGCTCGGGCTCGTGTTCGCGTTGCTGGTGGCGCGCGAATATGTGCGGACCCGGCGGCCGCACTCCTCCGGCAAGGACGCCGACGACCCTGACTCGCCGTCGGAGGCGCCAGCGGGTCGGCGGCACCGGCATCTCTGGCCGATCAACCGCTCGGCCTCTACGACGACCCGTCGTAGACCGATCGCACCCGTCCAACTAAGGTGGTTGGCTATGACCGCGTCAAGCGACGACGAGGCCGTCACCGACCTCGCGTTGGCAGCCGCACGCGGGAACGAGCGAGCGCTCGAGGCTTTCATCAAAGCGACCCAGCAAGACGTTTGGCGTTTCGTCGCCTATCTTTCCGACGCGAACACCGCGGACGACCTGACGCAGGAGACCTTCCTGCGAGCGATCGGCGCTATCGAGCGGTTCTCCGGACGATCCAGTGCCCGAACCTGGCTGCTGGCTATCGCGCGCCGCGTCGTGGCTGATCACATCCGTTACGCCCAGTCGCGGCCCCGCACCGCATCCGCCGCCGATCCCGCCCAATTCCACAGCGGCGATCGCAATCACCGAGGGTTCGAAGACCTGGTCGAGGTGACCACGATGATCGCGAACCTCACTACGGAGCAGCGGGAGGCGCTGTTGCTCACGCAGTTGCTCGGGCTGCCCTACGCCGACGCCGCGGCGGTCTGCGGGTGCCCCGTCGGCACCATCCGGTCCCGCGTTGCCCGGGCCCGCGATGCGCTGCTGGCCGACGCGGAGCGCGAAGACCTCACCGGCTAACCCAGCCGCGCAACCCATTCGGCGGCCTCTTCGGTGGTGCCGACGGCGGCGACGCCGGCCGGAAGTTTCGGTCTCGCGACCATTACCACCGGAATCGACAGCGCGGCCGCCGCGTCCAGCTTGCCGCGGGTCATGTCACCGCCGCTGTTCTTGGTAACCAGTGCGTCGATGCGGTGTTCACGCAGCAGCGTCAATTCGTCGTCGTAGTGATACGGGCCGCGCGACAACAGCAGCTGGTGGTGACGTGGCAGCGACGCGGGGTCCGGCGTGGTGACCGCGCGGATCAGAAACCACGCGTCGCTGTCGGCGAAGGCGTTGACACCCGAACGTCCGGTGGTGAGAAAAACGCGTGAGTAGCCTTGCTTGGCAACGGTTTTCGCCGCCTCCACGTCTGATGGGACGACGATAGCGTCGCCGGGTGTCCACGCGGGGCGCGCCAACACCAAGTGCGGTATCCGCAGTGCGGCGCATGCTTCGGCGGCGTGCGCGGTCATGGTCGCGGCGAACGGGTGGGTGGCGTCGACGACGGCGTCGATGTGTTCCTCTTGCAACCAGCGTTTGAGTCCGTCCACACCGCCAAAGCCGCCGATACGTACCGGACCAACCGGGAGGGCCGGATCCGGTACCCGGCCTGCCAGCGAGCTGACGATGTCGACGCGCGGGTGCAGGGCCTTGGCCAGTTCGCGAGCCTCGCCGGTGCCGCCGAGCAACAGGACGCGCATCAGTGCCGGCTCCCCCGGATCCGCTCGGTGGAATATAGGTAGCTGTCGGTGAATCCCTCGGCGGCCAGGACATCGCCGACGATGATCACGGCGGTCTTGGTGATGTTGGCGTCGTGCATCTGATCGGCGATGTCGGTCAGCGTGCCGCGCAGCAGCACCTGTTGCGGCCAACTAGCGAAAGCCACGACCGCAGCAGGTGTTTCGGGCCGGTAGCCGCCTTCGAGCAGCTGTGGGACGATGGCGTCGATCTGCGCGGCCGCTAGATGCAGTACAAGAGTGCCGCCGGTTTTGGCGAGGGTTTGTAGCTCTTCACCGGGCGGCATGGGTGTCGAGAGGGTGGCCACGCGGGTCAGCGTCACCGTCTGCGCCACCCCGGGGACGGTGAGCTCGCGCTTCAACGCGGCCGCGGCAGCGGCGAAAGCTGTTACCCCCGGCACGATTTCGTAGTCGATGGCCAGCGCGTCGAGTCGCCGGCACTGTTCGGCCAGCGCACTGTACAGCGACGGATCACCGGAGTGTAGCCGTGCCACGTCATGGCCCGCCGCGTCGGCGTCGGCCATTTCGGTGACAATCTGTTCGAGCGTAAGCGGTCCGGTGTCAATGATTTTCGCGTCTTCGGGGCAGAGCGCCAGCAGGTCTGCGGGCATGATAGAGCCGGCATATAGGCACGTTGGGCAGCTTTCGAGGAGCCTCTGGCCGCGGACCGTGATGAGGTCGGCGGCGCCGGGTCCCGCACCGATGAAGTACACAGTCACCTGGTCACCGCCCATTGCGTGACCGGCATTTGGGGGCGCCAACCAGTGAAGCCACCCAGCGGCTCGCCCTGGTAGTGCTGAAGGCGTCGCAATTGGCCGCCATAGCGCGAATATGACTGCGCAAGAAGCGATTCTGACTCAGCTGTGACCGCGTTGGCCACCAGCCGTCCGTCTCGGGATAAGTGGTGGAGGCACGCGTCGATCAGGCCGTGCTGGGTCAGGCCGCCGCCGATGAAGATGGCCGCGGGCGCTACGGCGCCGTCGAACGCCTCCGGCGCCTCGCCGAGGACGTCGATGCAGACGCCGAAGGACGCGGCGTTGGCCGCGATGTTGCGGCGGCGCCGTTCGTCGCGCTCGAACGCCACTGCGCTGCAACCCGGCCAGCTCAGGCACCACTCGACACTGATGCTGCCCGAGCCCGCGCCGATGTCCCACAGCCGCTCCCCCGGCCGCGGCGCGAGCGCGGCCAGCGTCGCCGCCCGGACCCCAAGTTTGGTGATCTGACCGTCGTGGACGAACGCGTCGTCCGGATACGGCGACATACGTTCGTCGGGCAGGTAGCGGACGGCGACCAGATTGAGGTCGTCGACGTGTTGCGGTGGGTCCTCGGCCCAGTGGCGCGCGCTGCCGTCGCGGCGACGTTCGGTTGGGGCGCCGAGGTTTTCGAGCACAGTGAACTCGGAGTCGCCACGCCCATGCGCGGTCAGCAGTGCAGCCAATTCCTTGGGTGTGGCCGCGCTTTTCGACAGCACGATCGCCTGGCCGCCGCGGCGCACGGCGGTGTGTTCCGGCGCAGTCACCAGGCTGATGACCTCGGTGTCGTGAGCAGTCCAACCCATCCGCGCGCATGCCAACGTCACCGAGGACACGTGCGGCAGCACCCTGACTTTTTGGGGACCGTACAACCGGATCAGAGTGCCGCCGATCCCGTGCAGCAGCGGGTCTCCACTGGCGACGATGTGGATTTCGTCGTCTACGGGAAGTGCTTGCAGGGCGGGCAGCATCGGTGACGGCCACTCCCGGCGGGGCGCGGCCACCGTTTCGTCGAGCAGGTCGAGCTGCCTTCGGGATCCGTAAATGACCGTGGCCCTGTGTAGTTCGGCGCGTGACGATTCCGCGAGGCCGGCCATGCCGTCGGCGCCGATACCGACAACGATGATCATCGCGGCATCCTGCGCCAAATGAACTGCGGCAGCAGCCGCATCACGAAGAACATCGGCCGCAGCGACCACGGGATCCACACGGTGCGTCGGCCCTTGGCCAGGGCCCGTGCGGTTGCGGCGGCCACTTGCTCCGGGGTGCTCGACAGCGGTGCGGGCCGCATGCCCTCGGTCATGCGTCCGATGACGAAGCCCGGGCGCGCGATGAGCAACCGCACGCCTGTCCCGTGCAGCGCGTCGGCCAGGCCGCTGGCGAATCCGTCCAGGCCGGCCTTCGCCGAGCCGTAGACGTAGTTCGCGCGGCGCACGCGCACCCCGGCGACCGAGGAGAACACCACCAGCGAGCCGCGGCCGGCGGTCCGCATGGCCGCGGCCAGGTGGGTAAGCATGCTGACTTCGGCGACGTAGTCGGTGTGGACGATGGCGACCGCGTGGGCGGCGTCGGTCTCGGCGCGTGCTTGGTTGCCGAGGATCCCGAAGGCCAGGACCGCGGTGCCGATGGGCCCATGCTCGGCGACGATCAAGGCGACCAGCGGTCCGTGCGACGCCAGGTCGTCGGCGTCGAACTCCACGGTGTGCACCGCTTCGGCGCCGGCGGCTTTGAGGGTGGCGATCTGGTCGTCGAGCTGATCGGATCTGCGCGCGGCAAGCACCACCGTCGCTCCGGCGGCCAGGCGCCGCGCGAGCTCGATGCCGATCTCGCTGCGGCCGCCCAGGATTAGTACCGGACCTGCGCCCGTGTCGTCCACGGCTGCGATTATGACCTGCGCTAGCGTGGGCGGTGATGGCGAATACCACTACGCGGCTGACCGACGATGCGCTGGCTTTCCTGTCAGAACGTCACCTGGCCATGCTGACCACGCTGCGAGCCGACAATTCCCCGCATGTGGTCGCCGTCGGTTTCACCTTCGATCCCAAGACTCACATCGCGCGGGTGATCACGACCGGCGGCTCGCAGAAGGCCGTCAACGCCGACCGCGCCGGGGTGGCTGTGCTCAGCCAGGTCGACGGCGCGCGGTGGCTGTCGCTGGAGGGCCGGTCGAAGGTGAACAGCGACGCCGACGCCGTCCGCGACGCCGAGCTGCGCTACGCCCAGCGCTACCGGACTCCCAGACCAAACCCGCGGCGGGTGGTCATCGAGGTGCAGGTCGAGCGGGTACTGGGGTCGTCGGATTTGCTGGACCGGGGCGAGTAACTCAGCCAGATCAACGCGAACCCGTGCTTATCCGCGACGTGACGCTCTCGGGAAAGCCTTCGAGAAGTTCGGCGTTCAACTCATCATAAGTGATCGGAAGAATGTGACTGTAACGCATATCTCCGCGCGTCATAATGAAATACGCGCTTGGATCCCTTCGAAGCACATACTTTACCACTTTATCGCTTTGAATATCTGCCACTACTTGGGAATCAAGACCCGCGTCGTCCCATTTCCAACTCACCGGGTCGAGCCTGCAATCGATTCGCAGTGACTCAGCGACTCCGTAGATGATGAATTTTCCTGCATCCTTAATTCGCGAAAAGATTCCTTTAGAGGATTCTATAGGAGTATCACTTCGTTCAGTCGACGCTCGTAGGACACGATAATTGTCATCGACAGTGTCCTCGAGTATGTAAGCCCACCAGTCAGGATGTGGGTAGCCGAAGCGAAAATTTAAGCGACCATCTTCCCAAACCGCTTCGTCGGGAGGCGGTTTCCCCGCGAAGGCGTATATTTTTCGCCAGTAGTTGTACTGCATCACCAGTTCTGCGATGTCTGGATCGTCCTCTTTCAAGACCATCACCTAACTCCTTTAAATTGAATACATTCTATCATTCCGGCGGAGTGATGTCCCTTAGAAGTCGCTCGACAATTAGCTCTTCGACAGGAACAGGTTTGTTTGTTCCTTTATCGAGTACAATCCACTGATCCCCACCACCGGGCTGACCGAATGCCTCTTTCGCTGGACCATGTTGAACAATCCAATCTTTGCCGGGAGGGACTTCTCGGCCTGTGCCTTCGAACAGATGGTATTGCGTGGCAAGACCGGGCGGAGTTGCGCGCTCTGCTAATGGAACTCCCTCAGGCGACAAGAACCCACCCGCATTTGAACCCAGGCGATCGAGGCGGAGATTGGGCGGAATATGACTGGATTCCTCGGGTTCTCCAGCGAACCCATTTCTGGGAGCTTGAGCATCCCAATCCCACGAGACTTTGCCGTTTGAGCCCTCAATCGTGAACTCTCGTCTGAACTCCTCCACGGTCCTTCCAGCCAACGGGTCGTACCCATCGAGGATGCTGTGCGGAACGCCTCCATCCATCAATCGCTTGAGCTCAGCCTCAGGATGCTCTACTACACGCAGTGCATCCTCGGCCGGCAGGGAGTAATCGACACCCGGCACTTTTTTCGGAACTGGTGGCTCCTGAATACCGGCCGCTGCCGCATCTTGGACTTCGCCGCCGGGGACATCATTCGGGTGCGAGTTATCTTGCTTGCCCGCAGAACCGTCATCTGGTCCATGTTGGATCGGTCGATCATCAGCGGGGTGGCGGGGACCACCGTCGCGTGACGGACCGGCATCTCCTTGCCAGTGTGCACCGCTCCCTTGCGGCGGCCGTCCGTGCGGACCAACGTCTGGTGGCGCACCGTCACTATGCCCGTGCCAGCCACCCCCCGGCGGTTCACTTGGTCGACCTCCCGGAAACGTGGAGTGCGGCGCCGCAGACGATGGCGGCGTTGCCGATGAGTGCACTGCGGCCGGTGCGGGTTCACCGACTGCCTCGCTGGGCGACGCCGACACTGGAGTCGGCGAATGATGCACCAATTGCGGAAAAGTCGAAGGCGCCCGCTCAGCCGCTCCAGCGGGAACGGATGGCGCATGCGATGCGGGCGCAGTTGCCGGCACCGGCTCACGCGGACTACCCGCGGGCACCGAAGCCGGCTCATGCGGACCGCCCGCCGGCGCTGATACCGGTTCGCGCGGACCACCCGCCGGCGCTGGCACCGGTTCATGCGGTTGACCACCCACGGGATCGTGCGGACCACCCGGCGAAGCATGCGCCGGTGCTGGCGCGGTACCGGCCGGATTGCGCGGACCACCCGAAGGCGTCGGCCCTGGCGCGGCAGCCGGCCCGTGCGGCGCACCCGGGGCCACATCAGGCGCACGAGGCGCCGGACCGACCGGCGCGTCAATCGGCTTCGGAGGCAACGCAACGGGCTGGCCACCGACCGGAGGCTCGATCTTGGGCAGCTCTCCGGTCACGCCTTCGAGGTCTTTGGTCAGGCTGCTGCCCTTCCCAGCGATATCGGCCAGTGCGCCACGGGGACCAACGACACCCGCGAGCCCGTCGGCCGCTCTGCCGGCGGCACGCTCCGCCTGCACAGCCGCCTCGGCGCCGCGCGCGGCCGCCCCCGCACCATCGGCCGCGGCGGCCGCTTCCCCGCCTCCCGGAATGAACAGCGTCGCGACGTCGAAAGCGTTTTCCCCGAGCCCCAATCCTGGGCGAGCGGTACTCCAATCATCAAGGTGCAGAACGCCTTTCAGCTGCTGCAATTGAGCTTCGCCGGCCTCCTGCGGGTTAATCAGGGCGTTGAAGATGCTTCCCTTCCAGAGGCCTTTGCCAAGCCCCGCCCAGGTCGACGCGGCGCCCTGGGGATCTATGAGGAACCAGCGCGGGTCGAGGTCCGCCATGGACGTCGCCATCCCGACGGCGCCCTTCAGAACTCCCTCGTTGGCGTTGGCAAAGACATCGAAAACTGTTGCCACCTGGTTTCCGACCGCGTCTCCCAGAAAGTCTTTGAGCTCGCGGCGCACATACTTCTCCAGCTTGACAACCAGGCCGTCGACGACCCCCAAACCCAGCTTGATCGCCTGTTCGGACGCCCGGGCTTCCCGCCCCAAGTTGTGCAGCACGTCGTTGACGTCCTTGGCGATCTTCTTGATCTCGTCGAGGGCGTCCCCTTTCACGATCAACATCAGGTCGTGGCCCAGGTCGGTCAGTGAGCCCAACCGGTTCAGCAGGTCGCGGATCGCGTTCTGTGCCTGCCCCACCTCCTTGGCAAAATTGTCGAGCGCGGTCGCAATCTTCGAGGAAGCCTCGAAGATTTGCCCCATCCCGGTGGCGATGTGCGACAACGCCTCGTCGATCTTGCCGCCCTCGGGTATCTGCTGCGCAGCCAGCAGCGACTTCGATGCGTTGAGTGCACCCTGCATCCCGATGACCGACGTGGCGAAGCCCCGCCAACTCGCCGCAGCCGCGTGCATCCCGGCCACGTCGCCGTCCGGCCACACAGAGTCGACGAACGACTGGACCACCGCCCACAGCAGCGGCGGCGGTTCCCCTTTCCCCCAGGTGCCCGGCGGGCCGGGCGCCGAGATCTTGGCCGGTTCTGCCGGGGCCTGCAGCACGCCGTCACCGCCACCCAGCGTGGACGCCGCTTCGGCCTTCGAATAGTTCGACGCGCCCTGCTGTATCAGGGCCCCGCTCTGCCGGCAGGCGTTGACCGCAGCAGCCGCGGCCTTCAACAGCGACCCGGCCGCGTCCTGGTACCCGAGGCCGAACACCTCGCCGGCGGCATCTATGCCGGTGTGGGCCGCAAAACCGGCCGTCAACACGGTCAGATTCGCGGCCAGACCGTCACCTGCGGCAGCCACGGCGCTGCCGGCGGCGAACAGCGCCTCAGGATCAACCGCCAACGGGCCCACGCGCGAAATTCTCGCGGACGGCCCTGCGCGACGCTATTCACCCAGGTCGCAGGGCCAGAAGACTCACCTAGCGACACGCAACGTGATGCGGTGCCGCCCCGCCGGCACAGCGACGGTCGCCCCGGCCGGCTCACCGTCGAGCTGCACCGATGCGCCGTCGGGCAGCCCGCCGAGCGTGATCCGCGCGGCCTTGTCGGTGGTGACCGTGATCGTCGACGACGGCAACGCGGCCAGCCCGGCGCGCGCAACGTCGACCGTGAGGCCGGCGACCCCGCTGAGGCGCAGCGTCAGATACGGCAGCGCGCCGACGGGCCGTCCCACCTGCCAGTCCAGCTCGCTGTACAAGCCGGGCGTCGGCTCGAAGTTCAAAAGCACGCCGCGGTGGTGTCGAACCGTGTGCGTCGGGTCCGGTCGGGCATACGAGCGCGCGTCGACCTCGGCGACGGCCCCGCGCCGCGCGGTTACCGAGGGATCGGCGGTCAGCTCCGAGAGCCACCACACCTGGTGCGGCCCGATACCCAGATCCGCGCGCACCAATTGCGGATACCACGCGAACGTGATGTGTCCCGGATCCGCTTGGCGCAGACCGGTTCCCATGTGGGCGATCGGGTCCTCGAACTTGTCCTGCAGCACCCAGGCGAGGTGATCCTCGAGCGGATAGACGGTGAACCGATGGCGGTAACCCAGCCGGTCGAGTTCGAGCACCTGCTCGGCCGCCGACGCGAACGGCACCAGTTCGTCGACCAGGCCGTGGGCGATGACGTACGGCAGCCAGCGCGCGTTCACCAGCAACTTCCAGCTGTCACCCTCCCGGGCGCAGGGCGAGTCCAGGTCGAGGTCGGCCGGGATGTCGACATTGGGAAGCAGCCGCACCCCGCACGCCGGCGGCCCGGCCAGGACCACCGCCTGCGAGAAGACCTGCGGATAGCTCAGCCCGAGCTTGTAGGCCGCATACCCGCCCATCGAATAGCCGGATATGACAGTGCGATTGGGGTCGGTGCCCAGCTGTTCGGCGACCCGGGCCCACACCTCCCACACGTCGAGCTCCCCGGTGTCGAAGTACCAGGTCGACGGTCCCCGGGCCAGCGGGGTGACCACCACCGAGTCGCGGCCCTCGCACACCTCGTGCAGCAGCCGCGGGTCAATCGCCGCGAACTGGCTCTGGCCCAGAGCAAGCGAGTGCAGCAAGAGTGTCAGCGGCAGCGCACGACCCGGGGTGAAAGTGGACGGCAGGCAGACCGAATACGGCTGCACGCGCCCGAGGAATTGCGGCTTGGTGCTCAAGATGTCGTCGCCCGACAAGCCCTGACCGAGTTCCACCGAGGACGCGTACCAGCGGGTCGACGGGCCGGTGACCACCGGCTCGGGCTCGGTTTCGCGGGCCGCAAGCCGGGCCCACGGCACCGTCACCGCGAACGCCGACACGTCGCCATGCGTCAAAGCCGCCGCCTGGGCCGAGTCCGACCAGAAGTTCAGGTGCGGCGGCTCATGCTCGTTGGTGCGAAACGCGACGTTGTAGACGTTGGGCTGCCCGGGCAGCGCACCGTGTTCGGCGGGCACGTCGGCGAATCCGTCCCCCGCCGGGTTGGCCAGCCCGGCGGCCAGCCGGACCGTCCAGCTCCCTTCGGGCTCCAACAGCGACCGCGGGACCTGCGCAATAAACGACCGCGACTGCATATCCACGCTGTGCTCGACCGGCGTCGTCGCCTGGGTGGTCAGGTCGATCAACGTGGCGCCCCGCCCCGACAGCAGCAGCGCCATGTCGATGCCCGCCGAGCGCACGCCCGCCCCGGCCGGCCACTCGGCGGCGGCCGCGCGGGCGGGGCCGGTGTCAAAGGTGAACAGCGCGACGGGCACCGAGGCGTCCAGCAGGGTGTTCCAGTCGACCCGCCACCAGGTGTGGGTGTCGGTGAGCCCGACGGCGACGCGGAAGATGTCGGCGCCGTTGCGGGCGGCGGGCCCGTCGGGGTAGACGTAGGTGCCGCGCGGCGGCGCCTGGATTTTCAGGTCCCCGACCGGGATGCCCGTCGCGCCGTGGTCGTCGTAGAGGAAGTCCGTCCAGAACAGGGCACCGCCGGCCAGCCGGCTCGCACCGCAGGTGCGCGGAAACTCCTCTCCGAACGGCCAATTCGACGGCACGGGCAGCCGCGGCTCGGGACGGCGGGCGGCCGGCGGCACGCCTTCGGGCATCCCGTCGGCGACGACGAGCTCGCCGGGCGGCGCCGGCGCGGGCGCCACCGGGTGCAGCACCGCATCGGCGACATGGCGCGCGATGCGCAGCGGAAGCAGCGTGAGGTCCAGGATCGACACGTCGCCCAACCTACGCGGCGCCACCGTCATGCCAGCTAGGACGCGGGCACCACGATCAACTCGTGCGGCCGGTTGTTGACGGCCAGGGCGCCGTCCTCAGTAACGACGACGATGTCCTCGATCCGGGCGCCCCACCGGCCGGGAAAGTAGATGCCGGGTTCGACGGAGAAGGCCATGCCCGCCGTCAACGGCAGGTCGTTGCCGGCGACGATGTACGGCTCCTCGTGCACCGACAGCCCGATGCCGTGCCCGGTGCGGTGCACGAAGAACTCCGCGAGCCCGGCCTCGGCCAGCACATCGCGGGCGGCGGCGTCGACCTGTTCGGCGGTGACGCCGGGACGGACCGCGTCAAGCGCGGCACGCTGGGCGCGTTGCAGCACCGAATACTGTTGCGCCACATCGGGTCTCGGCTCGCCGATGCTGTAGGTGCGGGTCGAGTCGGAGTTGTAGCCCGGCTCGTAGGCTCCGCCGATGTCGACGACGACGACGTCGCCCACCTGCAATTCCCGATCCGAATAGCCGTGATGCGGGTCGGCCGCGTGCGGGCCCGAGCCGACGATGATGAACGCCACCTCCGAATGTCCTTCGGCGACAATCGCTTCGGCGATATCCGCGGCGACGTCGGCCTCGGTGCGGCCCGGCCGCAGGAACTCCGGCACGCGGGCGTGCACCCGGTCGATGGCCGCACCGGCCTTGCGCAGCGCGTCGACCTCGCATTCCTCCTTGACCATCCGCAACTCGCGCAGCAGGTCGGTGGCCAGCACCGGCAGCACGCCCAGGACCTCGGCCAGCGGCAACAGGTGCAGCGCTGGCATGGAATCGGTGACGGCGGTCGCGGCGGGTCCGCCGCCTAACGCCTCGCTCACCAGCCGGTAGGGGTCCTCGCCGTCGACCCAATCCCGTACCGCCAGGCCCAGTTCCGCGACGGCGGACTCCTTGAGGGAGGCCAGCTCCAGTCGGGGCACCACGATCGTCGCGTCGCCGGTCGCCGGCAGGACCAGCGCAGTGAGCCGCTCGAGGGTCTGCGCCCGCGAGCCGACGAGGTAACGCAGGTCGTAGCCCGGGGTGATCACCAGGCCGGCGAGCCCGGCGTCGG
>NZ_AUWQ01000097.1 GCF_000455205.1 Mycobacterium sp. UM_CSW
AGCACGCGCTCGGCGATCGCGATCTGCTGTTCCCGGGTTGCCATCTCGGCCGACGGGGCGAATTCGCCGCCGCCGTGCGAGGCCCAGGTGCTCGAGCTGAACTGAACACCGCCGTGGTAGCCGTTGCCGGTGTTGATTCCCCAGTTGCCGCCGGACTCGCAGCGGGCTACCTGGTCCCATTCGCCATCGGTGGCCGCGGCGGCCTGGCCGGCCAGGGCGATGCTGCCGCCACCAATTACCGCCCCGGTGAAGGCGATCTTGGCGACGCTGATGCTGGATGTTGTGGGCTTACGGTGACGTCCACTCATACGCGCCGAAATATTCCTCTCTCGTGACGCGCCTACGAGGTCAGCTGTCGGGTTCGGGTTGGAGAGGCCACCCGGCCACCGCCGCGCTCCGCATGGGAGCCGGCGTCGGCTTCACCCCTAGGAGCCGCAAGCGGCTCCAGTCCGATCACGGTGGACCGGTGGGTCCCCCGCCTCCATCCGCTTTTGGTTTGGTGATCCCCGCCTATTGGATGGAGCTCGGCGCGATAGGAGGGGAGGAACGCCGTTCGGTAGATTGACGAACCGTCGGTGACGCTAGCGCGTTCTGTTCGTCTCGTCACGTCTTGCGAAACCCGGCGTTTCCCTCTCGGCCATTTGCGAAAAGCCCAGGAACGCTAGGGATTTCCGCTGGTCATAACCCCCGATATCGGAGCGTGATTTTGCCGTTATCGTTCCGTTACGTGAGGTATCTCACAGTTTCATCCGCCGGCGAAGGGCGGCAGAACGTCGATCGTGTCACCGGTCTGTAACGGTGTGGTTTCGTCGCGAACGGCGATGCCGCCGCGCAGGTAGGAGCACCGGCTCAACACGGTGGCAAGGCGCGATCCTCGGACTGCGAGACGCTCGGTCAATTCGGCGATCGTGGTGCCCGGGCGCACCACCAGAGTCTCCGATTCCGCGCCCGCCGCGGCGCGCGCGGCCGCGAAGTAGCGGACGGTCACCTGGATTCCCTCCGCCTCGGTCGCGGCCTGGCCCGCCGGGCTAGCCACCGATCGCGCTCATCGGTCGGGCGGGCTGGATGAAGTCCGGATCGTTGATGCCATGGCCGGCGGGCTTAGCCCACATCGCGGCGCGCCACACGGCCTCGATCTCGTCGTCGTCGGCCCCACCGCGCAGCAGGCCCCGAAGGTCGGTCTCGTCGGTCGAGAAGAGGCAGCTGCGGATCTGGCCGTCGGCCGTGAGCCGGGTGCGGTCGCAGGTCGAACAGAAGGCGTGTGACACCGAGGCGATGACACCGAACTTCTCGCTCGGCGTGTTGGGGCCCGTGTCGACCAACCAGAGCTCGGCCGGAGCCGAGCCGCGCGGCGCCGGATCGGGGCGCAGCCGGAAGTGCGGGCGCAGCACCGCCAACACGTCGTCCGCCGTCAGCGCGGCGCCACGGCGCCACTGATGCCCGGCATCCAGCGGCATCTGCTCGATGACCCGCAACTGGTAGCCGTGCTCGAGGCAGAACCGCAACAGGCCGACGATGTCCTCACGCCCGGTCGCGGGGTCGAGCACGGCGTTGACCTTCACGGGAGTCAGGCCGGCCGCTTTGGCGGCCGCCAAGCCGTCCAGCACGTCGGCGAGCCGGTCCCGGCGGGTGATGGCCGCGAAGTGGTCTCGGTCCACGCTGTCCATCGACACGTTGACCCGATCCAGGCCCGCCTCGGCGAGGGCGGCGGCGCGCCGCGCCAGGCCCACGCCGTTGGTGGTCAGCGAGATCTCGGGACGGGGCCGCAGAGCCGCCGCCGCGGCGATCACCTCTTCGAGGTGGCGGGACAACAGGGGCTCCCCGCCCGTGAACCGCACGCTGGTGATGCCCAGCCGCGTGACGGCGATATCCATCAGCCTGGCCAACTCGTCGGGGCTCAGCAATTGGTCGCCGGGGAGCCAGTCCAGGCCCTCGGCCGGCATGCAGTAGCTGCACCGCAGATTGCAACGATCGGTCAGCGACACCCGCAGATCGGTGGCGGCACGTCCGTAGGTGTCCAGCAGCGGGCCGCTGCCCGGAACGTTTTGAGCGACGGGTCGGTCCGCGCGGCCGCGCACGGTCGGTAAGCCCAAAGCGGTCAGCGTCATGCGGCCACCGGCGCCAATCGGGTCGGCGGGGTGGGCGAGTTCGAGGGAACAATTTCTTTGCCCAGCGGCATCAACGACACCGGGATCAGCTTCAGGTTGGCCAACGCGAGCGGAATGCCGACGATCGTGACCGCCATCGCCACCGCGCTCACCAGATGACCGATCGCCAGCCACAACCCAAAAAGCAGCACCCAGACGACATTTCCGATCAGCGCGCCGGTCCCGGCGGTCGGTTTGTCGACGATGGTGCGGCCGAACGGCCACAACGCGTAGGACGCGATGCGCAACGAAGCGAAGCCGAAGGGAATGGTGACGATGAGCAGGAAACTGACCAGCGCCGCCAGAAGATATCCGGCGGCCATCCACACGCCACCGAATACCAGCCAGACGATGTTCAGGATCAGGCGCATCTCTCCTCCTGCGGTAATGCCCAGACTACCGAGTGACGGGTAACGGGGGTGCTCGTCAGGCGGGCATCCGAGTAGGATCAGAATCCAACATGCGTCCTGCGCAGGCGGGACGCTTCTTGCGTTGCCCATCCTAGTGTTCCGTCAGACAAGCAGGTGAGACCAGTGCCGACCGGCAAGGTTAAGTGGTACGACGCCGAAAAGGGGTTTGGCTTCCTGTCGCAGGAGGACGGCGAGGACGTCTACGTCCGTTCGTCGGCGCTGCCCGAAGGGGTCGAGGGGCTCAAGTCCGGGCAGCGGGTGGAGTTCGGCGTCGCCTCGGGCCGCCGTGGCCCGCAGGCCTTGAGCCTCAAGCTGATCGATCCGCCGCCCAGCCTTGCCAAGACGCGCCGCGAGGCGGCGCCGGTCGAGCGCAAGCACAGCCCCGACGAGCTGCACGGGATGGTCGAGGACATGATCACGCTGCTGGAAAGTGCCGTGCAGCCCGAGTTGCGTAAGGGGCGATACCCCGACCGCAAGACCGCGCATCGCGTCTCCGAGGTGGTCAAGGCGGTCGCCCGGGAGCTCGATTCCTGAGCTTCGAGCCACTCGCGACGAACCGGTATGCCGAGAAGCTACTCGGTGGTAACTTCGACATGCGTAGGTCGTAATACTCCGCCCACCGGCGGGTACCCATGACCTCGATGTGAGTCGTTAGCGAGGAGGCGGCGATGGCACAGCAAGCTCAGGTCACCGAGGAACAAGCGAGGGCCCTAGCCGAGGAATCCCGCGAAAGTGGTTGGGATAAACCGTCATTCGCCAAAGAGCTCTTTCTCGGGCACTTTCCGCTAGAACTCATCCACCCGTTCCCCAAACCCTCCGACGCCGACGAGGCGCGCATCGGCGCCTTCCTCGGCAAGGTGCGCGAGTTCCTCGACACCGTCGACGGCAGCGTCATCGAGCGCGACTCGCAGATCCCCGACGAATACGTCAAGGGCCTGGCTGCGCTGGGCTGCTTCGGCATGAAGATACCCACCGAATACGGCGGCCTGGGCATGTCGCAGGTGGCCTACAACCGCGCGCTGGTGATGATCTCTTCGGTTCATCCCAGCCTCGGCGCACTGCTATCGGCCCACCAGTCGATCGGGGTGCCCGAGCCGCTCAAACTTGCCGGCACGCCGGAACAGAAGCGAAAGTTCTTGCCGCGCTGCGCCGCCGGCGCCATATCGGCGTTCCTGCTCACCGAGCCCGACGTGGGCTCAGACCCGGCGCGCCTGGCGTCGACGGCGACACCGGTCGAGGACGGCAAGGCGTACGAACTCGAGGGCGTGAAGTTGTGGACCACCAACGGCGTGGTTGCCGAACTGCTGGTGGTCATGGCCCGGGTGCCCAAGAGCGAGGGGCACCGCGGCGGAATCAGCGCCTTCGTCGTCGAGGCCGATTCGCCCGGGATCACCGTGGAGCGGCGCAACAAGTTCATGGGGCTGCGCGGCATCGAGAACGGTGTCACCCGGCTGCACCGGGTGCGGGTGCCCGCCGAAAACCTGATCGGCCGGGAAGGCGACGGCCTGAAGATCGCGCTGACCACGCTCAACGCCGGGCGCCTGTCGATTCCGGCGAGCGCGACGGGATCGTCGAAGTGGGCGTTGAAGGTAGCCCGCGAATGGTCGGGGGAGCGCGTGCAATGGGGCAAGCCGCTCGCCAAACACGAAGCGGTCGCGAGCAAGATCTCGTTCATCGCCGCCACCACCTATGCCCTTGACGCGGTGCTCGAGCTGTCCGCTCAGATGGCCGACGAAGGCCGCAACGACATCAGGATCGAGGCGGCGCTGGCCAAGTTGTGGTCCAGCGAGATGGCCTGCCTGATCGCCGACGAGCTCCTGCAGATCCGCGGCGGGCGCGGGTACGAGACCGCCGAGTCGCTGGCCGCGCGCGGTGAGCGCGCGGTGCCGGCCGAGCAGGTGGTGCGCGACCTGCGGATCAACCGCATCTTCGAGGGATCCAGCGAGATCATGCGGCTGCTGATCGCGCGCGAGGCGGTCGACGCCCACCTGACCGCGGCCGGCGACCTCGCCAAGGCCGACACCGGCTTGCGGCAAAAGGCCGCAGCGGCCGTCGGCGCGAGCGGGTTCTACGCAAAGTGGTTGCCGCAGCTGGTGTTCGGCGAAGGGCAGCGGCCCAGGGCGTATAGCGAGTTCGGCCAACTGGCGTCCCACCTGCGGTTCGTCGAACGCTCCACCCGCAAGCTGGCCCGCAACACGTTCTACGGGATGGCGCGCTGGCAGGCCAAGCTCGAGCAGCGGCAGGGATTCCTCGGACGCGTCGTCGACATCGGCGCCGAGCTGTTCGCGATGTCGGCGGCGTGCGTGCGCGCCGAGGGGCAGCGGGCGGCGGACCCCAACGTCGGCCGGCAGGCCTACGAGCTGGCCGACACGTTCTGCCAACAAGCCACGCTGCGGGTCGAGGCCCTGTTCCAGGCGTTGTGGGCCAATACCGACAGCAGCGACGTGCGGCTGACCCACGACGTGCTGGAGGGCCGGTACACCTGGCTGGAGGACGGGATCGTCGACCAGTCCGAGGGCACCGGGCCGTGGATCGCCCATTGGGAGCCCGCCGAATCGTCGGAGGCCAACCTGGCCCGCCGGTTCCAGACGGGCGCGAAGGCCGACGCGATGGGCGGAATCGCCGATTAGTTGACGCCGGGCGAAGGGGCAGAATTGTCGTCATGGCCTCTTATGTCGCCCCTGCGGGCGAATTCACCCGCGACACCAACTACATCAACACCCGCATCACCGCCGACGGACGTGACGGCTATCCGGTAGAGCCGGGCCGGTATCGGCTCATCGTCGCCCGCGCGTGCCCGTGGGCCAACCGCGCGATCATCGTACGGCGGCTGCTGGGCCTGGAAGACGTTCTCTCCATTGGGTTTTGCGGCCCCACCCACGACGAGCGCAGCTGGACCTTCGACCTGGACCCGGGCGGCGTCGACCCGGTGCTGAAGATCCCGCGGCTGCAGGACGCCTACTTCAAACGCTTTCCCGACTACCCCAAAGGCATCACGGTCCCGGCGATTGTCGACATTCCGACCGGCGCGGTGGTCACCAACGACTTCGCGCAGATGACGCTGGATCTGTCCACCGAGTGGACGGCCTACCACCGCGACGGCGCGCCGCAGCTATACCCGGAGCCGCTGCGCGCCGAGATCGACGAGGTGAGCAAGCGGATCTACACCGAGATCAACAACGGCGTCTATCGTTGCGGTTTCGCGGGCTCGCAGCAGGCCTACGAAGCGGCCTACGACCGACTGTTCACCGCGCTGGACTGGGTCAGCGACCGCCTGGCCAACCAGCGATACCTGGTGGGCGACACCATCACCGAGGCCGACGTCCGGCTGTTCACCACCCTGGCCCGCTTCGACCCCGTCTACCACGGGCACTTCAAGTGCAATCGCTCGAAGCTGTCCGAAATGCCGGTCCTGTGGGCCTACGCGCGCGACCTGTTCCAGACGCCCGGCTTCGGCGACACCGTCGACTTCGTCCAGATCAAGCAGCACTACTACATCGTGCACGCCGACATCAACCCGACGCGCATCGTGCCCAAAGGACCGGACCTGGCCGGCTGGCTTGCCCCACACAGCCGGGAAACCTTGGGCGGCAGGCCTTTCGGGGACGGAACTCCTCCCGGGCCGCCGGTCGACGGGGAACGGGTGCCGGCCGATCACAGCGCGTAACCGGCTACTCGTCTCGCCATTCGCTGCGCGCTCGCATGTCGTCCTCGTACGCCTGGGCTTCCGCCGCCATCTGCCGGAAGGCCGAGGCGGTTTCGGGCTTGTTGAATTCTTCGTTCAACCCGGCGGGCAGCAGGCGGATCAACTCGACCACGAACTGCAGGGACCGGCCGCTGTTCAGCGCGTCCGTGATCGAGTCGATCATGTCCTGAAACTGCATGTCGCTGTTCGTCGCCGCGGCCAGCGCGAGCGTCACGGCGGCACGGCGGGTGTCGTCGGGCCAGATCGAATCGTTGTGCGGTGTTTTCATTTTGGCCTTCGGCGGAATGTCAGGAGGTCAGCCGCACCGACCATTCCGCGTGCGGGACGGCGCGAACGGCGGTGATGTCGTTTTGTTGGCCGTCGTCGACCACCAACGTCAGCAATTGCACGACGATCCCGGTCAGCTTGCCGCGCTGCGGGTCCACCGCCGGAATGGTGACCGCGAGGCGCGCGCCCGGTCGAAACATGGTCGCGGTCGTGTTGGCGGGATCCTCATAGACCTGCAACAGGCGCCAGGGTGCCCGTGCGATGGCGTCGGGAACCGAAAGTTGCACCGGGTAGTGCTCGTTGAGCGGTAGCTCGCCCTGGGTCTGTGGCGTCTGGCAGTCGTTGAGGTTGAGCACATCGCAGTACAGGTACGGCCCCACCCGGGTGAGGTGCCCGTGCGTATAGGCGCTGATCTCAGGCTGCTGGGGGCCGGTGCGGCGCAACAGAATCCAGGTTCCGACCCCGACCCCGAGGCACGCCAGCGCCACCACGGCCGCGACGAGCGCGACCACGCCGCGTCTCACTCCGGCACCGCCGCCGGCCTGCCGGCGCCCCGGCGCGTGCCCTCCTGCTCGACCATGACGGGCCGGTTGCCGCCGAGTCCGGGGATCAAGGAGTCGCCGCGGAAGCTGACGAGGGTCTGGGCCAGGCCGAGGATGAGCAGGGCGCTGACGGCGGTGAAGCCGACCCAGAGCTCCGTGTACACCAGGACACCGAGCGCCCCGCCAAGCACCCAGGCCAGCTGCAGGGTCGATTCCGATCGCCCGAATCCCGACGCCCGCGACTCCTCGGGCAGATCGTGTTGCAGCGAGGCGTCGAGCGAGGCCTTCGCGATGGCGCTGGAGCCCGAGGTGATCAGCGTGGCGATCACCGTCACCATCAGGGTTCCCGCCACGGCGGCCGCCAGGGCGACGGCGCACACTGCCACCGCGCAGCGCACCACCAGCACGGCGGGCCGGCCCAACTGTAGGCGAGCGCTGGTGAAGTTGCCGGCGAAGTTGCCGATCGCGGCGGCGGCCCCGATCATGCCCAGCATGGCCAGTTGGGCCCATCCGTTGGCCTGATGCGCCTTGGCGACGAAGGCCGGGTACAGGAACAGGAAGCCCACCATCACCTTGATGGTGCAGTTGCCCCATAGCGAGGTGATGATGTTGCGGCCCAACGGTTGTCGGAGCGTTCCGCCGACCTTTTTGACCTCCTCGGGCCATCGGCGCCGCCCGTCGCCGTCGCGTCGGTAGCTCAGGGTGGCCGGGACTTCACCCGCGGTCACCTCGACCCAGCGCGGGATGCGCATCGACAGGAAGGCACCGGCGATCGTGACGGCGACGACCACGAACAACGCGCCGGGGAGCTTGAAGAGGTGGGTGCAGACGAACTCGACGCCGCCCGCGATGGCACCGCCGGCAATGGTGCCGCCGAGGAGACCGAACACGGTCAGCCGGGAATTGACGCGCACCAGGTCGATGGACGGCGGCATCACCCGCGGTGTCACCGCGCTGCGCAGCACGCTGAACGACTTGGACAGCACCATCATCGCCAGCGCGCACGGATAGAGCACCATCGACGGGAAGCTGCCGGTGGCGCCGTCGTAGTTCATGATCAGCAGCACCGCCAGCAGGGTGCGCAGCGCAAACGACAGCGCGAGCGCCACGCGCCGGCCGTGCTGCAGGCGGTCGAGCGCCGGGCCGATGAGCGGCGCGATCACCGCGAACGGCGCGATCGTAATCAACAGGTAAAGAGCCACTTTGGACTTGCTCTCCCCGCTGGCCGCGGCGAAGAACAGCGTGTTGGCCAGCGCGACGGCCATCGCCGAGTCGACCGCGAAGTTGGCGACCACGGGCCACGTCAGCGCCGTCAGGCCCGACTTGTCGGCACCGTCGGCGGTGGCGGCGCGCTGCACCATCCAGTACATGCGCGAGCCCATTTCGCGGCTGCGCATCGCGGCGGCGCGGGTGACGGTGATGCGTTCGCTGGCGGTGGACCCGCGTGGGGTCGGGCCGCTGTTGCGGTCCGGCTCGGACTCCTCGCCCAGCGGCGGAAGGTACCGGTTCGCGCTCGGCATCGGCGGCGGACGGCGCGACCGGCGAGAGTCGGAGTCGTCGGCCGGGTAGTTGGCCATCCCCGGATGCTGGTTGGCCGAACCCTTGCCGTTCGGGCGGGGCCGGCGGCCCGGGTTAGCGGCCACCCGGCCCCGAGCATCACGCCGGCGTCCAGACACCACTCAATTCTGTCCTATACCGGCAGGCAACAGGGCGTGGCTCGCCAACCTAGTATGGAGACGCACTGTAGTCCGATCGCCACGAGAGAGGGGGCAGCGTGACCGGACCCACGGAAGAGTCAGTGGAACCCGCCGCCACGACCGTGGCCGAGTGGCCCGACGAGTTGGCCGCACTGCTCACCGGTGCGGCCGATCAGGCCAGGGCCGCCGTCGAGGAGTTCGCCGGCCCGGAGGCCGTCGGGGACTACCTGGGCGTCAGCTACGAGGACCCGAACGCCGCGACCCACCGGTTCCTGGCGCATTTGCCCGGCTACCAGGGCTGGCAGTGGGCGGCCGTGGTCGCCGCCTACCGCGGCGCGGACCACGCCACGATCAGCGAAGTCGTGCTGATCCCCGGCCCGACGGCCTTGCTGGCCCCGGAGTGGGTGCCCTGGCAGGAGCGGGTGCGACCGGGCGATCTGGGTCCCGGCGACCTGCTGGCGCCCGCTGTCGACGACCCTCGGCTGGTCCCGGGCTACGCCGCCAGCGGTGACCCGCAGGTCGACGAGACCGCCGCCGAGGTCGGGCTGGGCCGCCGCTGGGTGATGGGCCCGGTGGGCCGCGCCGAGGCGGCCGAGCGGTGGCACACCGGCGACTACGGTCCGGATTCGGCGATGGCGCGTTCGACCAAGCGGGTGTGCCGCGATTGCGGTTTCTTCCTGCCGCTAGCCGGAGCGCTCGGCGCGATGTTCGGGGTGTGCGGCAACGAGCTGTCCGCGGACGGGCACATCGTCGACAAGCAGTACGGCTGTGGCGCCCATTCGGACACACCGGCCCCGGCCGGCACCGGCTCGCCGATGTACGACCCGTACGACGACGGCGTGCTCGACGTCGCCGAGAACCCGCCGCCGGCCCAGGCCGAGGCGGTGGAGTCGCCGCCGGACGTGCCGGAGCCTCCGCAGGAGTCGTTGGAGCCTTCGCAGGAATCGCCGGAGCCTCCGACCGAATCGTCGGAGCCTTCGACCGAGCTGACCGAACCGGGGGACTAACCCTTCTCGGCCGCGGCTTTGATCCTCGCCAGCGAGGTGTTCATTCCCTCGAGCAATTCCCGCTCGAAGATCGCGTTCCCGCCGAAGATTGCCTTGACCGACAGATTCGAAACGGCGGTGACGCCGTTCTCGGCGTGGCGGCTCTCGACCACCCGCGTGCCCTGACCGTTGGGCTCGAGCTCATAGGTCCACACGGTGTGGTTGGTGTTGACCCGGAACGCCAGCCGCTTCTCGGGAACGACCTCGAGCACCGTGCTCGTGGTGGGCCAGTAAACCCGGTCGCGGCGGTTGAGGTTGATGGTGCGGGTGCCCGGACGCACTGGGCCGAGGGGCCGCATCAGGCGACACTGCGGGCTCCACTGCGGCATCCGCCGGAAGTCGGATATCAGCGCCCAGACCTTGGCGGCCGGCGCGTCGATGTCGATCTGCGCTTGCAGCAGCGGGGCGACCATCGCTCCTCCCGGGTCGGTGAATCTACTTGCCGTCGAGGTAAGTTTCGAGGCCGGTCTGCGCGCCGCGGGCGCCGCGGCGCGCGGCGGCAAGTTGCAACACGAAGATGCTGGTGCCTATCACTCCGACGCCCAGCCCGCCCAGCGTCACCGGGCGCCAACTGTGCAGAGCGGGCACGACGAACGCCAGGACCGCGCCGATCAGCCAACCCACGAAGCCGACCACGACGACCGGCCACACCTCGAGCAGCGAGGCCGGCAGCGGCGGCGCCTCGCGCCCTTGGCCGGGTTCGACAGTCATCGCGATCAACATAGCCCGGCGACGATGCAGGCCGCAGGGCGGCCTGAGGTGGGGGCGGGCGATTGGAACGAGCGCCCGCGAGCAAAGGACCAAAGTCCGTCGTTGGCCGTTTCGTATCCCGTCTTTCTCGCGTTGCGTGTACCCTCGCGCCATGCCTGACAGCGATGCGCGGCTGGCGAGCGACTTGTCGCTGGCAGTCATGCGGCTGGCCCGCCAACTGCGGTTCCGCAACCCGTCATCGCCGGTGTCGCTGTCTCAGCTGTCGGCGCTGGCCACGCTGGCCAACGAGGGCGCGATGACGCCCGGCGCGTTGGCCATTCGCGAACGCGTCCGACCCCCGTCGATGACCCGGGTGATCGCTTCGCTGGCCGAGATGGGTCTGGTCGACCGCACCCCGCATCCGGTCGACGGCCGGCAGGTCCTCGTCTCGGTGTCCGAGTCGGGCGCCGAGCTGGTCAAGGCGAACCGTCGGGCCCGCCAGGAATGGCTGGCAAAGCGGCTGGCGACGCTGGACGTCGAACAGCGCGACACGCTGCGCGAGGCCGCCGACTTGATGCTGGCCCTCGTCGACGAAGGCCCGTGACCGACGGCTTGGACGTTCAGGACGTCACCGATCCCGACGACCCCCGCCTCGACGATTTCCGCGACCTGAACAGCGTCGATCGGCGTCCCGATCTGCCGACCGGCAAGGGCCTGGTGATCGCCGAGGGCGTGCTGGTGGTGCAGCGCATGCTGGCGTCCCGGTTCATCCCGCACGCCCTGCTGGGCACCGAACGCCGGCTGGCCGAACTGGAGGACGACCTGGCCGGCACCGCCGCGCCGTACTACCGCGCCTCGGCCGAGGTGATGGCGAAGGTGGTCGGCTTCCATCTGAATCGCGGCGTGCTCGCGGCCGCCCGCAGGGTGCGGGAGCCGAGCGTCGTGGAGGTGGTCGAAAACGCCCGCACCGTCGCGGTGCTCGAGGGCGTCAACGACCACGAGAACCTGGGTTCGATCTTCCGCAACGCGGCCGGGTTGGGCGTGGACGCGGTGGTGTTCGGCGCCGGCTGCGCGGACCCGCTGTACCGCCGCGCCGTGCGGGTGTCGATGGGCCACGCCCTGCTGGTGCCGTACGCGCGGGCCACCGAGTGGCCCAGCGACCTTATGTTGTTGAGAGAGAGCGGATTTCGGCTGCTGGCGATGACCCCGCAGCGTGAGGCCTCCGCGCTCGCGGAGGCGATGGCCGCGGCGGTCGACGAACGCGTCGCGGTGGTGGTGGGCGCCGAGGGGCCGGGCCTGACGAGGGCCACCCTGCGGCTCAGCGATGTGTGGGTGCGCGTCCCGATGTCGCGGGGCACCGACTCGCTCAACGTCGCGACGGCGGCGGCCCTGGCCTTCTACGAGCGGGCTAGGCTCACGTGGTGAACGACGAGTCCGTCCCCTGGGCAACGGGTTTGACGGTGTCCGCGTTCGTCGCCGCGGTTACCGGGATCGCCATCGTCGTGCTGAGCCTTGGGTTGATCCGGGTGCATCCGCTGTTGGCTGTCGGCCTGAACGTCGTGGCGGCGGGCGGGTTGGCGCCGACGCTGTGGGGTTGGCGGCGCACCCCCGTGCTGCGCTGGTTTGTGCTGGGCGCGGCCGTGGGTGTGGCGGGCGGGTGGGTGACGCTGCTGGCGCTGACCGTTTCGGGCTAGCGGCTAGGGCGTTGCGTGTGAATGGTGGGCCTTGTGTGTGAGCTTAGGGCGCGAGAATCGGCCAGATGCCGCCGTCACTTCACACCGAAAGCCCTGAGCGCACAGTCAAAGCGCTGACCGTTTCGGGCGCTTAGCGGGTGCTAGCGTTGCCCGCCTGAGCGCACACCGAGCAGCACGTCCTCCCAGGCCGGGATGACCGGCTTGCCGCGCCGGGTGTGCACCGGCTGTTCGGGCGGGGCGGGCGGCGCCGGCTTCGGCTCTTCTTCGCGTTCGAGCTGGGCAACCCGTGCGAGCGGCCGCAGGGGACGCTCGAAGTTCGGGTCGATGAGCTCGCTGGCCGGGTCGTCGATCGCCGTGACGGTGCCGCCGTGCGCGCCGGGAGTGAAGCAGAAGTGCGCGATGTTGTCGGTGCGGCCGGCCTTCCAGGCGAGCTGCACGGTCCAGCGACTGTCCTCGTTGCGCCAGGCGTCCCAGCTGAGCCGGTCGGGTTCGAGGCCGCGCGCGACCAGTGCGGTGCTGATGGTCTCCAGCAGGGTCAGCACCGCGGGCCCATCGGCGAGCATCGGGTGCGCGGCCGTTGCCAGCTCGGCGGCGCGGGCGCGTTCCAGCAACACCGGGTGCGCGAACCTGCGGACCCGCACAATATCCGAGCCGGACGCGGCGGCCACCTGCTCGACGGACGCGCCGGCGCGGATGCGGGCCTGAATCTCCTTGGGGCTCAACATGTTTGTGACCTGCATGTCGAGCGCCGGCTGCTCGGGTGGTGGCGACTCGCCGCGCAGGGCGGCGCGGAGTCTGTCGTCGGCCGCCAGCTTGAACCGATCCGCGGGGTCATCACCCTCGCAGATGATGTATTTGCCGTCGTCGTCGAGACCAACCACTTTGAGTACCCGCATGGCTTCTCCTCGCAGGCTCCGTCCCGCTGCGCGACGGACCCGTCAGGTCCGCACTCTAATGCAGCTAACGCCGGTAACCCGCTCTGACACGCTGGCGGGTTGCAGGCCGATGACGGAGAGGTTAAAGGCGCTGCTTGATTGTCCGGCTCCTCAGCGGGCCACTGGCCCGCATCGTCGCCGCGCTAAAGGCGCTCGACCACCCAGTCGACGCAGTGGACCAGCGCGCTGACGTCCTCGGGGTCGACCGCGGGGAACATCGCGACCCGCAACTGGTTGCGGCCCAGCTTGCGATAGGGCTCGGTGTCGACGATGCCGTTGGCCCGCAAAGTCTTGGCGACGGCCGCGGCGTCGACGTCGTCGGCGAAGTCGATCGTGCCGACCACCTGAGAGCGCAACGCCGGGTCGGTGACGAACGGGGTGGTGTACGGCCGCTCCTCGGCCCAGGAGTACAGCCGCTGCGACGAGTCCGCCGTCCGCTTGACCGCCCAGTCGAGCCCGCCGTTGCCCAGGATCCAGTCCAGCTGTTCGGCCATCAGCGCCAGGGTGCCGATCGCCGGGGTGTTGTACGTCTGGTTCTTCAGGCTGTTCTCCACCGCGATGGGCAACGACAAGAAGTCGGGAACCCAGCGGCCCGACGCGGCGATCGACTCGACCCGCGCCAGCGCGGCCGGGCTCATGACGGCCAGCCACAGCCCGCCGTCGCTGGCGAAGTTCTTCTGCGGCGAGAAGTAGTAGACGTCCGCCTCGGTGATGTCGACCGGCAGCCCGCCCGCGCCCGAGGTCGCGTCGATGAGGACCAGCGCGTCGTCGGCGCCGGCCGGCCGGCGGACCGGCACCGCGACCCCGGTCGAGGTCTCGTTGTGCGCCCACCCGATCACATCGACCGACGGGTCGCTCTGCGGCTCGGGGGCGCTGCCGGCGTCCGACTTGATGATGATGGGATCGCCGACGAACGGGTTCTTGGCGACGCAGGAGGCGAACTTCGAGCTGAACTCGCCGAAGGACAGGTGCAGCGAGCGCTTGTCGATCAGCCCGAACGCCGCGGCGTCCCAAAACGCCGTCGCGCCGCCGTTGCCCAGGATGACCTCGTAGCCGTCGGGCACCGAGAACAGCTCCCTGACGCCGGACCGGACCCGGCCCACCAGATCCTTGACGGGCGCCTGCCGGTGCGACGTGCCGAACAGCGGCGCCGCGGTGGTGGTCAACGCCTTGAGTTGTTCGGGCCGGACCTTCGAGGGACCGGAGCCGAAGCGGCCGTCGCGGGGTTTGATGTCGGAGGGGATCTCGAGCTGGTCAGCCATGCCAGCCAGCCTAGTGAGCGCTCCGAAGGTGGCGACGCCGTGGGCCGAGGTAGCCGGCCGAGCCCTCGAGCTGTGTGAGCCACGCCACATCGCTCGCGTGACCACCGGTCAGGCCACAGTGCCTCGGACCGCTCTAGAAAATACCCGGTACCTGCGGTACTGTCTGGACATTGCACGTCCGAATGTAAACCTCGGCGGGGAGGCTTGGAATGGACAGGACGCGATTGGTCCGGCGTTGGCGGCGCAACATGGAAGTCCGCGACGACGCCGAGTACGTGAACATGCTTGCCACACTGTCCGAGGGGTCGGTGCGGCGAAACTTCAACCCGTACACCGACATCGACTGGGACTCACCGGAATTCGCGGTCACCGAGAACGACCCTCGCTGGATCCTGCCCCTGACGGACCCGCTGGGCCGCCATCCCTGGTACCAGGCCCAGTCCGAGGAACGCAAGATCAAGATCGGGATGTGGCGGCAGGCCAACGTCGCCAAGGTGGGCCTGCACTTCGAGTCGATCTTGATCCGCGGGCTGATGAACTACACGTTCTGGGTTCCCAACGGATCGCCGGAATACCGGTATTGCCTGCACGAATCGGTCGAAGAGTGCAACCACACCATGATGTTCCAGGAGATGGTGAACCGCGTCGGCGCCGACGTTCCCGGCATGCCGCGGATGCTCAAGTGGCTCTCGCCGCTGGTTCCGCTGGTCGCCGGCCCGTTGCCGGTGGCGTTCTTCATCGGGGTGCTGGCCGGCGAGGAGCCCATCGATCACACGCAGAAAAACGTTCTGCGCGAAGGCAAGTCGCTGCACCCCATCATGGAGCGGGTGATGGCCATTCACGTGGCCGAGGAGGCCCGGCACATCTCGTTCGCGCACGAATTCCTGCGCAAGCGGCTGCCGGAGTTGTCTAAGCGGCAGCGCTTCTGGACGGCGTTGTACCTGCCGTTGACGATGCGGGTGTTGTGCCAGGCGATCACGGTGCCGCCCAAGGCGTTCTGGCGGGAGTTCGACATCCCGCGCGAGGTCAAGAAGGAACTGTTCTTCCGGTCGCCGGAGTCGCGAAAGTGGTTGAGCGACATGTTCGCCGACGTCCGGATGCTCGCCTACGACACCGGTCTGATGGAAACGCGTTCCGCACGGCTGATGTGGCGGCTCTGCAAGATCAACGGCAAGCCGTCGCGCTACCGCAGCGAGCCGCAGCGCCGGCACCTGGCCGCCGCCCCGGCCGCGTAGCACCCCGCGGGTTATCCATGCCGCACGTAATTACCCAGTCGTGCTGCAACGACGGGTCCTGTGTCTTCGCCTGCCCGGTGAACTGCATTCACCCCACACCGGATGAGCCGGGCTTCGCGACGTCGGAGATGCTCTACATCGATCCGGTGGCCTGCGTGGACTGCGGTGCTTGCGTGAGCGCGTGCCCGGTCGGCGCGATCGCGCCGGACACCCGGCTGGAGCCCAAGCAGCTGCCTTTCGTCGAGATCAACGCCTCGTTCTACCCCGAACGACCCGCCGACGTGAAGCTGCCGCCGACGTCGAAGCTGGCCCCGGTGATCCCGGCCGCCGAGGTGCGCGCGCGCCGTCGGCCGTTGACCGTGGCCATCGTGGGATCCGGGCCGGCGGCGATGTATGCCGCCGACGAACTGCTCACCCAAGACGGGGTGCGGGTCAACGTCTTTGAGAAGCTGCCCACGCCCTACGGATTGGTGCGCGCCGGGGTGGCGCCCGACCACCAGAACACCAAGAGGGTCACCCGGCTCTTTGACCGCGTATCGCGCCACCGCCATTTCCGGTTCTACCTCAACGTCGAGGTCGGCGAGCATCTCAGCCATGCCGATCTGTTGGCCCACCACCACGCCGTGCTGTACGCGGTGGGCGCGCCGGACGATCGCCGGTTGGACATCGATGGGATGGGCCTGCCGGGCACTGGCACCGCCACCGAGTTCGTCGCGTGGATCAACGGGCATCCCGACTTCACCGATCTGCCGGTCGATCTCGGTCACGAACGCGTGGTGATCATCGGCAACGGTAACGTCGCCCTCGACGTGGCCCGAGTGCTGACGGCTGACCCGGAGGACCTCGCCCGAACCGACATCTCGGACCACGCGCTGGAAGCGCTTCGGCGCTCGGCCGTGCGGGAAGTGGTGATCGCGGCCCGGCGCGGGCCCGCCCATTCGGCGTTCACCCTGCCCGAATTGATCGGGCTGACCGGCACATCCGAGGTCGTGCTCGACGCCGCCGACCACCAGCGCGTGGCGAGCGACCTGGCGAGCGTTTCGGATCCGCTGACCAAGACCAAGCTGGAGATCCTCAGCAAGCTGGGCGACGCTTCGGCACCCTTGTCGCGCGAGCGAATCCGGCTGGCCTATCAGCTCACGCCCGAGCGTGTGCCGGGTGGGCGGCGTGCCACCGGCGTGGAATTCTCCGTCACCGGCACCGACGAGGCGCGCCGGCTCGAGGCCGGACTGGTGCTGACGTCGATCGGGTACCGCGGCAAGGCGATTCGCGACCTTCCGTTCGACGAAACCGCGGCCGTCGTGCCCAACGAGGGTGGTCGCGTCGTCGAACCCGGCTCCGGCCTACCGGTGCCCGGCGCGTACGTGGCGGGCTGGATCAAGCGCGGGCCGACGGGGTTCATCGGCACCAACAAGTCCTGCTCGATCCAGACCGTCCACGCCTTGGTGGCCGATTTCAACGCCGGCCGGCTCAACGATCCGGTGGCCAAGCCGGAGGCCCTGGGCCGGCTGGTGCGGGCGCGCCGGCCCGCCGTCGTCGACTCGGCGGGGTGGCGCGCCATCGACGCCGCGGAGATCGAGCGC
>NZ_AUWQ01000098.1 GCF_000455205.1 Mycobacterium sp. UM_CSW
CTTCCCCGATCTCGACAATTATGCGGTCTGGTTCAGCTTCTTCCGTCTTTGGAATGTCTTCTGGGCCATCAGGCACTTTGGCCTCCGTTTACCGTTTGAGTTGTGTCTTGGCGAGCCGTGAACTAGTCGAGGTAGTCGCGCAGTAGCGGTGTGCTACCTAAGTGCGCTACCTGCATAAACGCTGCTGGTAGCGGGGAGCTGTGCGGCAATTACCTGAGATGAGATGTGAGTGGCTGTTTGCTGTCTGCGAAACCCTGGCGTGCATCGTAATTCGTTGTGCAGCTTGGCATTTGACGCTCTGAGCTTCTTGAGTGCCTGGGCTGAGGACATTACCTTGCGCGGTGTACGGCAGCGCACCGGGCGCAGCCAGCAACTGGAAGGAAGCACGATGACACAGCCACAGCCGAACCTGCGGGAGAGCAAGCGCCAGCAGGCCGCGGTGCAGAAGAAGCCGGCCACGGTAACTGCGATCGTGGAGAAGCAGGAGGCCAAGCAAGCCGCGAGGGCCGCGCACCCGGCGACGGCCAGCAAGAAGCAACCCGCCAAGACGGCTCCGGTCAAGACGGCAGCCGAGAAGCCCGCCCGCGAGCTGTCCAAGGTGGGTCCGCTACCCAAGCCGAACAACCTCGACTGGACCGAAAAGGACGGCACCTGGTCGGCGGTGTCGGGCCGCTGGCGCTACCGGGTCACCGAAGGCTCGGGTGGTTGGTTCGCCGAGCAGGCCACCGGCAGCTGGACGCCGCTGCACGGCGACCCGCAGACGGTCGAGCAGGCCAAGCGCATCGCGGAGATCGTCGACGCCGGAGCCCACTGGGTCGGATGGGCCAAGTACCGCGCCCTGTCTTGGGCGGAGATCGAGAAGGCGGCGACGGAGGCGGGCGAGTAGCCGCACTGACCCGAACCGCCCGTGCTCCGTGGGGGTGAGCACGGGCGGTTCCTTCTTTCGTCCAGCGTCACCGCAGGCGGGTTTGTTGGGGTGCACGGGTACAACCACCCTCAGGACGGACGGCCGGCGCGCTGGGCGAGACGCTGGAAGCCGTGACGACACCAACACCGGGGCCGTAACCTCAGCGAGGTGCAAGGTTGGGACGTGGTGGTGCCGGTCGCGTCGGTCGTGGTGACCGGTGGAGTGGCGCTCTGGTCGAAGATCATCGACGCCCGGTCGAAGCGGGAGGACCGGCAGCATGCGCGCTCCCTCGACTACGAAGGCCGGGTGTGGCAGGCCAAGAACGACGTTTTGCGCAGGCTCATCTCAGCGTGCCGGGCCGTCAAACGTCGGGCACTGACTGCACAGCGCCACGCCCAAGTTTCGAAAGAGGACGAAGAATATAGTCGCGCTCGGCTAGCACAGGGTCTAGGCGAATTCCCCCGAGACATCGGCGACGAAGAGGGCATCAGTGAGATCACTGCCTATGCGGCGGAGCCGGTACGTGAAGCCCTCGACGAAATGCTGATGATGATCGAAGAGCGGCTTCGCTCACACCAGGTGTCCCTGTTCATGTTGAGAAACGCTGAGACGCAATTGGAATTGGCGCGGCTGGCTCAACAAGAAGCTCGGCGGTCGGGTGAAGAGCCCGAAGAAGGCATTGAAGGACGACTGAAGCAAAGGCGTGCGAATGCTATGGCGAGGCTTACGGCCGCCGACATAGACGTTGATGCGGTGATCAAGTTGTGCGATCACATCATCGATGTTGCGCGCAAGGACATTCAGGGCCGCTACTAGCGTGGTGCTCCATCTGCTGATCGACACCTCAACGTGCCTGGATCTGGCGAAGCGTCGAGACGGCCAGCGACTCATCCGGCCGCTGCAGAGCCTTATCGAGGACGGCCACGTTGTACTGCTGGTGCCGCAGGTGATCGTGGAAGAGTTCGAGCGCAACCGCGAGGGTGTCGAGAAGACGATGACGTCGAGCCTCACCGAGCGCATCAAGGCGTTCCGGACGGAGCTGACGGCGTACGCCGAGATGGATTACCGCGACGAGGAGCTGAGGCAGTTCGACCGATGGGCGCACCAGGTGTCGCTCAGCGGAGCCCTGACGACGCGGAACTTCAACGACGTTCGGTCGCTGCTGGACACCGGCAAGAGGTTGGAGCCCACGACTGGCGACCAGGAGCGGGTGGTTGCGCGTGCGTTGGCGAAGCGGGCGCCGTGCCACCGGCAGCGCAACAGCGTGGCGGATGCGCTGCTGGTCGAGATGTACACGACGGCTGTGGGCGGGGCCGGGCCGGACGACACCTACGCCTTCGTTACGTCGAATTCGACCGACTTCTCGACGGCCCAGGGCGACCAACGGGAGCCGCACCCGGACATTGCCGAAGCGTTCGCGGCCGAGCACTCGACGTACCGGCTGGGTGTCGACGGGCTCGAGCAATGCCTCCGTGACGAGTTCGGCGATTATCTCGACGAGCTGATAGCCGAGATGTACTTCCCCGAAGACGCCCGTGGGCTCGATGAGATCCTGGCCGCGGAAAAGGAGTTCTTCGACCGGATTTGGTACGACCGCTCAATGCGTCACGAGCAGGAGCTGCTCGACGCGGGCGACGACGCCGAGGTTGAGCGCCTGCGCAAGATCGCCGGACCGGGACGTGCCCGCGTCGAGGCGACCTACGGTGCCGATAACCTCGGCCCGTACGACAAGTTCGAGTGGGGAATGCTCAACGGGAAGCTGTCTGCTCTGCGGTGGGTGCTGGGTGACGACTGGGACTTCCTCGACACCTGAGTTAGCTGGTGTCCGCTGCGCCCGAGGACGATTCAAGTTGCTGAACGCCTCGAAACGACCGCGCCCAGAGGCCCACCAGGGGCTGACCCGCTTGTTAACTTTCACGGTTAACAGGATCCCGCCGAAAACCGACTTCCACCAGGAATTTCCAGGCCTATCCGGCCCTTTTTGGCGTTAACTTTCTCGGGGGTAGAAGTTGGGAGCCGGGCGTCTCGTACGCCTCGGCCGCGCCGGAACTTTTGACCCCCCTACCCCCCTCTGCTGGGAGGGGGCGTGCCGGGGCTGTGGCGCTCTGTGGCGGTCTTGGGCAGTTTGCTTGGGGTGGTGGGAGGTTGGCGTGCAGCGGGTGGGCTCGACTAGTCGGGCCGTGGCGCGTGGGGTGGTGACCTGTGGCGGGAGTGGGTACTCAGGTGTTCATGTGGGCGATACGGGGACATGACTAATGGCTGTCCAATACCAACTGCTGAGCGAGTGGGACATCATGGAAGCCCTCCGACGTGCCGAGCTGGTTGTTGCTTGCACCGATGACATACGTCGTGTGTCTACCGAGTGCCGCCAGCGTGCCGCCGCGCTGAGAGAGGAAGCGCGCCGCTTACGCACCCAAGCGTGTGGAGGTGCCGTGCCGCGCGGTCTCTGATGCCGCCACCAGCTGGAGGGACGGTGGAGTTCAGCGGTAGTGACCGCGCGGCACGGCTATCTGTGGGAAAGGCGCCGGTGCGCCGCCAGGACCAGGCCCCTCTCCTTGACCTGGTCCCCGATCGGCGGCAGCTTGCACCCGCGCCCATCTCTCGCCGCGACCGCAGCAGCAGGGTCACGGCGAGGAGTCCCCGTCGTCGACGGCACCGGAGAGGATGGCCGGCTGGACGTAGCCGTCGCGGTCGGCGCGGAGGGTGCCGCGTCGCACGTACTCCTGCACCCGCTCGACGGTGACGCCCATGCGGGCCGCGCACTCGTCGAGCGGGAGGAACCCGTCGTCCCACACCTCAGCGGACCTGCTTCTTGAGCCAGCGGACACCCTCAGCCACCGCCGCCTTCTTGGTGCGGTGGAAGGTGGGGCCGTAGTGGACAACGGCCCAGGGCGACTGCCAACGCCACCGCCACCCGGCCGGGGTCTTCTCGGCGTCCACGCCGTCCACCCAGACCATCTCGCTACGCCAGCGCGACCAGGGCGAACGACTGCGGCCGCAGGATGCCGATGCCGACCAGCATCTCCGCGCGGAGCTGCACCGCGTTGGCCTGGAAGAGACTGTCGCTGAAGGCGTTCACCATGATCGTCATTCCCCAGTGCACAAAGAGCTTGAGCTTGGTCCAGTCGGCCAGGATCGCGGTGCCCTGCGGGACGCTCGGGCTGACGACCCGCGGCCGGGTGGGCCCGAAAATGTTGTCGGCCAGGTTCGCCTGCTCTGCCTGGCCCGTACCTTCGTAGCCGCCCGTCAGGAACCCACCGCTGGCACCCCACCGCAGCAAGTCGATGGCTTCGGCGTCGGCTGGGTTCAGCGCCCACCCTGTCGGCTGCTCGCCGAGGTTCTGCATCACCGTGACGGCGTGGCGCAGGGTAGTTGGCACGTCGGTGTTGAACGCGACAGCCGTAGTGCCGGCCACCTTCCTGACCCCGACCATATGCTCACCGGATCCTGTGCCGGGGCCGGTGCCGGTCGGTGCGCCGATGGCTTCGGCTTCGATGGCATCCAGCACGCCCTGGGCCATCTCGTCGGCCAACCACGAGGAGATCTCGTTCTGGTCGACGAAGATGCGGTACGGAACCGGCTCACTCAAGTGCGCGATGACGCGGCAGCGGTCCTGGATAGCCTGCACCGTGAGCACCGACGTGGGCTTGGTTGCCAGGTCGGGAACCGCCGTGGCGTTGTTCACCCGGGCGGTCTGCCGAAAGTACTCGAACGCCATCGACTCCGAGACCTGCCGGTTCGTGAAGAGATCGATCAGGCGGGCTGGGTGGGGGATGTCAACCACGCTGGGCAGCACGAGGGTCGGCACATCCACGGAGCCGGAGATGACGGCCCGCTGCTCACCGCCGCCCAGGTCGCGGCGCAGTGCGGCGGCGGTGTTGCGGCCCCACGCTTCGGAGGCGCTGCGGGCGTCGGGACCACCTGGGCCGCCCGCGCCGGGTGCGGCTGCGGTACCGCCACGGACGGCGTCCACCGTAGGGTCACCGTAGCCGGAGCGCCGCAACTCGGCGGCAGCTTCACCGACCCGCTCATCGAGCACCGAAATGTCCTCGGTCAGCGTGTTGAAGGCACGGGTCTCGGCCTCGGTGAGGTCCTTGCGGTCCTCCCGCTCGGCGCGGTCAACGATCGCCTGACGACGCGCGCGGGCCTCATTACGGGCCTGCGTCAGCCGGTCGAGCTCAAGCTTCAGCTTGCTAGGCATGAAAGGTCTACTCCTTGAATGGATGCGCGCAAAGCCATTGCTGCGCAACGAAATCGGCATGATAATTGAGAAGGCCCGTGGAGGCGCTGGCCGCGTCCGTCCTGACCTGCGAAGGGCGCTCGCGCCTGGCCTGGCCGGTCCTGGCAGCGATGGTGCGCCTTGCCGATGGACGATACGCTCACCCGCCGACATGCGTCCAGCACCCGAATTATCGTGTCGCGCAGAGCAGTCCAGCACACTGCACTACACCCACGGATTCGCGTCGGGTGGGTCGCCGGGTTCGGTGATGTCAGACCACTCCGGTAGCTGCGACGTGTCGCCAGGCGTCCCATGCGGGCGCTCCCTCCGCCGCTCCGCGATCCACGCTTCCAGGTCGGCGGTTCTGGCGTGATCGTCGGCTTGGACGTCGAGGCCGACCGCGAGCAGCTGCACGGCGACCGCGTTGGCGAATGCCCGTAAGCCAGGACCGACGTGGGTGCCGTCCGCGATCCGCTCGAAGCAGACGACGAGCAGCTGCCGGTCTTGCGGCGACAGGTCTCGGCTGACGAAGGCCTCTTGGGGATGCGCCGGTGCATCGCCCAGGCGGGTGTGCAGGCGGTAGGACCACCACCGTGCCCAGGCCTGCACGTCGGGCGGCACCAGGGGCCCGCGGCGGAGGTCGTCGAACGCTTGCGCAGCCAGGATGGTTTCGGCGAGGTCGAGCTGGTCCACGAGTTGAAGCAGCTCGCCGTCGTGCATGATGAAAGCTGGCATGTCGTTACTCAATGCCTTTGTTCTCCAATGTGATTCGGTAGAAACCCTTCAGGCAGCCCGCCGCACGGACTGAGCCGACGTGGCGGTACGGGTGGGGGTGCTTGTCGCCGCAGTATGGGCAGACGACAAGGCGCTGATGCGAGTTCAGGATGCGAGAACTTCCGGGCACAACGACCGCGATCAAGACCGTGGGTGGCGGGCCGGGTGTGGTGCGGATGCGACCAGCCACCTCGGCTACGGCGGCGTGCGCCCCGACGCAGCCCCGGTCGCACGGGCCAAGCACCCGCATCGCTTCCACGACGTCTGCCAGGGAATCCCAGCCGCCGATGAATTGAGCGTGTTCATCGCGGTAGCACACGAGCGTGACCGGGCCAGCGTCGTTTCTGCCGCGCCGGCCAGCGGGCCGGGGGTAACCACCCTCCACCACGGCTGCTGTCACGGCATCCGCGACGCTGGGCCGGTCGGTGCTGTCTCCCCGGCGGCTTCGAGGAGCTGAGTTGCGAGCAGGACGGCGCTCGCGCGGCTGATGGTGGCGTTGGTGCTCGGCAGGTCGCGGTCGTCGCAGTGACCGATGCCGACATTGACTTCGCCGTCGCCGGAATCACAGCACCACACCTCCCTGCCGTCGTCGGCGTAGATGGTCACCGTCGTCTCGGTTACGGGGTCTGGGGCGCTCATGGGTTTGTTCCTCCCTGTGCCGGTTGGGTTTTCTGGACGCTCTGCGCGTCAAGGTCTTGGATGCGCGCGGCCACTACGGTGGCGCGTTGTCGCCGAAGCTCGGCGTCCTCGATGGCGCGCAGCTTTCGATCCAGCTCGTACCAGCGGCACTCTTTGCAGCGACCCACCCGGGTCGTAGGCAGCAGCGGAGCGCCGCAGGTCGCACAGCGCGCCGTCATGGGATCACCTCGCCGTCGATGTAGTCGGGCGTGTGGTCGCAGCGGGCAAGGGCAGAGCCGCGTTCCCGCATACCGTTTTCGTCGCAGAGCTGGCACGCTGCTATCCGCGCCTTGTGTTCTCGTCGTTCCTTCATGGCCTGCCACTCACCGGCTTTGGCGTCGGCTCCGACCAGTGCTGGGTGCTCGCGTTCCCAGGCCTCGAAGGCGAGTCGGGAGTCCTTGCATGCGCCGCATTTCGGCGATGTCGGGTCGTCGATGTGTTTTGGGCACTTGCGGGGCGGGGGGGCGTGGGGGTCTCGCGAGTGGTTCGCGGATGGCTCGCGAGCGGCTCGCCCCACCCCCCTCCTAACTCCTAACTCCAAACTCCTATCTCCCCCCTCCTGCCGGGAATTTGTAGCGAATGGCTCGCGAGCGGCTCGCGAATCACTCTCGACAGCGTTTGCACTGGTAGAAGGCGGATATGGGCTTGGTGTCGGTTTGTCGGGCTTCTGCCAGGAACTCCAATCGGCAACCTCGATCAGCTTCAGCCGCACACCCTCCACGTCGGCCTCGTAGCGACGCACATGTCCCTTGGCGTGCAACCGGTCGACCGCTTTCGCTACCCGTGGCACGACGGTGGCGGGGTCGTCGAAGGCGAAAAGTTGAGCGGCTATGAGCCCCGCGTTGTCGAGGCCGACACCGTTGTCCTCGACGTAGGACCACAGGCCCGCCAGCACAAGTCGGGCATCCCAATCGTCGGCGAGGTTGGCCAGCTTGGGCGACTTCCAAAAGGCGGGGTAGGTGACGCGCATTCTCATCGGCGCACCACCCTCACCGGCCGCGCGTCGGCTGCGCGGTCGCGTCGCACTCCTCGGCTATCGTGTGGCGCAGGACTGCAACTCACGAGGAGGTCTACGACTTTCGCGTGGCCCGTGCCGGGCGTCCTAGAAAGCCGCTTCGGGGTGCGCACCCTGGGCGGCTTTCGCCTTTCCGGGGGGCTCACGCGGCGCCGCCTTGGTTGGAATCCCCGCCAGCGGCAGAACCTGGGGTATCGCATGACGGTTGGCTGGCGGGGACGTCTTTGGTGTTGCGTCGCTTCACTTCTCGCCGCTTGGCTGCCGCCTTCACGGACGCCCTGGTGCCTTTTAGCGCGACCCGCTGCATCTGGGCCTTGCGCAGGCATTCGACGCGCTTGGCGCGCTCCTTCGGCGTCAAGACCCGGCCGGGGTCGACCTCGTCTTCCAGCTTGCGGTACTGCGCGTCGCGCGCCGCCTGGGTGGCGGCGGTGCGGTCGATCACCTTCGCCCATCGGGCGTTAGCGGCTATCTGCGCTCGGCGTCTGCGTTCTACGGGGTCTGCGGCGGGCATTGGGGGCGAATTTCCTTCCGGGACAAGGACATACGAAAAAACCGTTGTGTTCCTTGCCCTGGCGATGCGCCTGAGCTACCGCAGCTGAAAGACTTGCCGCCTACCCCGGAAGCCGCCGCTATTGCGGGTGTTGGCACCGGGGGGAGTGGTGCTGGGGTGCAGCGTACACAGCACACATGCAAGCACGGGGTGGAAACCTACTGCGCCACAAGCCACACAGCCGCGGTGTACTGGGTGCTACCAGCGGTGACGTCGGAGCGGGGGAAGCTCACAAGTGGCGCACAACTTGCGCGTGTTGCCCCCTAAAGGTCGCCCAGATTCAGGTTGCGGGCTTCCGCCGCGGCGCGGTCGGCGGCGGTGCTGCGGGTGTACCTGTCGATCATGTCGCGGGTGCTCCATCCGGCCACAGCCATGAGCCCTCCTTCGCTACCGCCTGCGGCCAGCCAGCGGGACGCGGCGGTGTGACGCATCAAATGGGGGTGGAATCCGTCGATGCCGGCCAGCTCGGCGCGGCGTTGCAAGGCGTTGCGCAGCCCGAAGTAGGCGAGGTTCTTTCCACGATCGCCGAGCCAGAGCGCGGGGGTGTCGGCCAGCCGGTGGGCGCGGCGAACGCGGAGGTAGCGGTCGATCGCCCGTGCGGCATTCGGACTAATCGGAGCCACCCTGCCTTTGCCACCTTTGCCGCGCCGCACCACGACGACGCCGCGCACCAGGTCCACGTCGTTGACGGTGAGGTCGCAAAGCTCCCCGGCACGAATCCCTGTCTCCGCCATCATCCGAATCATCGCTTCGTCGCGGCGGTCCAGAAAGTCGCGCCCGGCGCACGCCTTGATGAGGGCCCGCAGTTGGTCGTCTGTGAGGGACTGGGTGATCTTGCGGTCCAGCGCGGGTGCCCGCAGCTTGACCAGCGGGTCGGAGTCGATTTCGCCTTCCTCCTCGCACCACGCCGAGAACCGTTGGACTGCCAGCTGACGGGAGCGCGCGGTGGACGGTGCGACGCCCTTGGCCAGCAGGTGCCCAACGAAGGAGCGCACCAGGTCGCGTTCGAGGGCGGGGGTGTGGCCGTTGACTTCGCACCAGTCGAGGAACTGGTACATGCCGGTGGTGTAGCTCTTGCGGGTCTCGCGGCTCTTGTGCTCCTGGACCAGAGCCAACTCCCAGCTTGGGAGCAAAGAGGCCAGGTCAGGGGGTTTGCGGGTGCGTTTGCGGGGTGCGCGGGTGCTCATGCGCAATACCTTAACTAACGCAGGTGTGCGCAGTGGGTATTGCCATATTGTCGCAGGTAAGAGCGTGTTTTGCCGCTAAATCTCAGTCAAGGTAGTCGCGCAGAACCTGAGAACGGCTGGGGTGGCGCAACTTTGACATGGTCTTGGACTCGATCTGGCGGATGCGCTCGCGGGTCACGCCGTAAACCTGCCCGATCTCGTCCAGGGTGCGCGGCTGGCCGTCGGTGAGCCCGAAGCGCAGCCGTACTACGCCGGCTTCGCGCTCAGACAGCGTCTCCAGCACCGACTGCAACTGGTCCTGCAGCAGCGTGAACGACACGGCGTCGACGGCCACCACGGCCTCGCTGTCCTCGATGAAGTCGCCGAGCTGGCTGTCGCCCTCGTCGCCGATGGTCTGGTCCAGCGAGATCGGCTCGCGCGCGTATTGCTGGATCTCGAGCACCTTTTCGGGCGTGATGTCCATCTCCTTGGCCAGCTCTTCGGGCGTGGGCTCGCGGCCCAGGTCCTGAAGCAGCTCGCGCTGGATGCGGCCCAGCTTGTTGATCACCTCGACCATGTGGACCGGGATGCGGATGGTGCGCGCCTGGTCGGCCATCGCCCGGGTGATGGCCTGGCGGATCCACCACGTGGCGTAGGTGGAGAACTTGTATCCCTTTGTGTAGTCGAACTTTTCGACCGCGCGGATGAGGCCCAGGTTGCCTTCCTGGATGAGGTCGAGGAACGCCATCCCGCGGCCGGTGTAGCGCTTGGCCAGCGACACCACGAGGCGCAGGTTCGCTTCCAGCAGATGGTTTTTCGCGCGGTCGCCGTCGCGGCAGATCCACATCATGTCGCGGCGCTGGGCGGCGGGCAGCTTGTCGCCGCGCTCGGCGTGCTCGGCCATCAGCTGCGTGGCGTACAGGCCGGCCTCGATGCGCTTCGCGAGCTCGACCTCTTCCTCCGCGTTGAGCAGCGCCACCTTGCCGATCTGCTTGAGGTAGGCGCGAACGGAGTCCGCGGACGCGGTGAGTTCGGCGTCCTTGCGAGCCTGGCGCAGCGCCTCGGATTCGTCTTCGTCCCAGACGAAATCGCCGGAAGCCTTGTCCTTTTCGGAGGGCTCCGCGATTTCCTCTTCCTCGGCGGCGGCCGTCTTGGTCTTCGCGGCGGGCGCGGCCGCGGCCTCCTCCTCGCCGTCCTCGGCGTCGTCCGCCTCGAGGTCGGCCTCTTCGCCGTCGGCGGCCACGTCGACTTCGAGGTCGTCGAGGCTGAGGTCCTCGGCGTCGATGTCCAGGTCCTCGACGGGCTCGACCTCGAGGTCCGGCTCGGCGTCGAGATCCTCGACCTCGACCTGGGCGTCGGCGTCGAGCTCGAGGTCGGCGTCGCCGTCCTTCGCGCCTTTGGCCGTAGCCTTCGTGCCGCGGCCGGACGGCGCCTTGGCGCCCTTGGCCGCGGAGCGGGCTTTCTTCGGGGCCTCGTCGGGCGCTGCGGCCTCGGGTCCTCGGTCGGACTTGGCGGCCCGCGGCGCGGCCTTGGCGGCCCGTTTCGCCGGGGCGGCGGCGCCGTTGGCGGCCCTCGCCGGCGAGCGCTTGGCGGGGGACGATGGAGACTTCGTGGCGGTGCGTTTCACCGGCTCATCGGTCGCCGGGCTTGCCTTGGTCGCTGCCACTTACACCCCTTCGGTCGGACGCACTTTCGGTGGGTTTGGGCATGGTTAACCGAAAGTGTCTGCTATGTCGAATGTCGGCGTTGGAGATCAGCGTGAGTGCTCGCACGCTTTCAGTCGGGCGGTCGCCGAGGACCATTGTAACGACAGCGCGCGCTCCCACCGGCCTACCGGGCAAAATTCAGTGCGTCACGTCCGAGGTGGCGGCCATCGCCGCGCCGACGATGCCGGCGGTGTTTTGCAGGGCGGCGGCCACCACCGGGGTGCGGTTTTCCAGCAGCGGCAGCCATTTGTCGGCCTTGCGGCTGATGCCGCCGCCGGCGATGAACAAATCCGGCCAGATCGCGTTTTCGATGGCCACCAGCACCCGTGTGACCTGCTGGGTCCACTTTTCGTAGCTCCAGCCGTTGCGTTCTTTGACCGACGACGCCGCGCGCTGCTCGGCCTCCTTGCCGCCGACCTCGAGGTGGCCGAATTCGGTGTTGGGAATCAGGGTCCCGTTGTGGATGACCGCGGACCCGATCCCGGTGCCGAACGTGAGCAGCACGACCAGGCCCGATTGTTCGCGGCCCGCGCCGTAGCGCTCCTCGGCGAGCCCGGCCGCGTCGGCGTCGTTGAGGATCGTGACATCCTGGCCGTTGAGTTCGGCGCTGATCACGTCCCGCGCGTTGGTCCCGATCCAGGCCTTGTCGACGTTGGCCGCCGTCTGCACGACGCCGTGGGTGACGACGCCGGGATAGGTCACCCCGAGGGGCCCGGTCCACCCGAACCCGTTGACGACCTCGGCGATGGCCTTGGCGACCGCTTGCGGCGTCGCCGGTTGCGGGGTCAGCACCTTGATGCGTTCGCCGATCAGCAGCCCGGTTTCCATGTCGACGATGCCGCCCTTGATGCCGCTGCCGCCGACGTCGACGCCGAACCCGCGGCGCTGCGGCTTGCCGGTGGCCGCGTCGGGTGGCGCGCCCGTGATCGAGTCGGTGCTGGTCATCGAAACTCCTCGGCGAGACTTGGCCTGTCCGATCACCTTAGCTCCACCGGTACCCCGGCTGGGGGTCTGCGCGGCCATGGCGTCTGTGATGCGATGGACCGGTGACGCGACCTGACAACGAGCCCGCGCAACTGCGTTCGGTGGCCGAAAAGTTGGCCGCCGAGGCCGCCGAGTTCGTGCTTCGCCGGCGCGCCGAGGTGTTCGGCCCGACGGCGTCGGTCGCGGCCGACGGCGCGGTGCGATCGAAGACCACCCCGACCGACCCGGTGACCGTCGTCGACACCGAGACCGAACGGCTGTTGCGGGACCGGTTGGCCCAACTGCGGCCCGGCGACCCGATTCTTGGGGAGGAGGGCGGCGGCCCCGCCGACGCGCAGTCCGGCGCGGTCACCTGGGTGCTCGATCCCATCGACGGCACAGTGAATTTCGTCTACGGCATCCCCGCCTACGCGGTGTCGGTGGGCGCGCAGATCGACGGCGTGTCGGTGGCGGGGGCGGTCGCCGACGTCGTCGCCGGGCGCGTCTACTCGGCGGCCACCGGCCTCGGCGCGCACGTCACCGACGATCGCGGGACGCGGCCGCTGCGCTGCGCCGCCGTCGACGATTTGTCGATGGCGTTGCTGGGCACCGGGTTTGGTTATTCACGGCGGCGCCGGGCGAGCCAGGCGGCGTTGTTGGCGCACATCCTGCCGGCGGTGCGCGACGTGCGGCGCATCGGTTCGGCGGCGCTGGACCTGTGCATGGTCGCGGCGGGCCGGTTGGACGCCTTCTACGAGCACGGGCTGCAGGTGTGGGACCGGGCGGCCGGCGCGCTGATCGCGGCCGAGGCGGGCGCCCGCGTGCTGGTGCCCGAGCCGAACGGCCCGGTGGGCAGCGAAGGGTTGGTGGTGGCCGCCGCCCCCGGAATCGCCGACGAGCTGCTGGCCGCCCTGCAGCGTTTCGACGGCCTGGGGCCGCTGCCGGAATGAGGGGTCAGCAGCTGCTGGCGTGAATCTTTTGCAGCAGTGCGGGATCCGACGGCTCGGTGGCGCCCGGGCGAAGGCCGGCCAGCACCGCGTCGATGTTGTCGTTGTGGGCCAAGGAGCCGAACTCCGTGCCGAGGGACAGGTCGACGGAGTCGTCGGCGCGGTTGTCGTTGTACAGCTCCGCGCATGGCGCCACGAGCCACACCGACGCCGCGGTCGCCTGCCCGGCCGTGCCGAAGCGGATCTGGCCCACGCAGTTCAGCCTGGTGCCGGCGTAGAGGGGGTCGTTGGCGGCGGTCGGCTGGGCGAAGCCCAGGTCCTTCATCGCGCCGGCGACGTCGCCGGCCTGTCCGCCGCGGCCGCTGGCGTTGAGGACGCGGACCTTGGTGTCGGCGAGTTTGGCCGGGTTGACGTCGGCCATGGCGCTGCGGGACACCTGCTCACCGAGTTGCGGCGCCGCCGAGCCGGGCGGCTGCGGCGGTGGGTTGCACACCACGGCCTCGTGCACCTTCGCCGGACGCGTCAGCGCCACCGTCCACACCACGGCGGTCGCCACCACCAGCAGCGCCACGACGACGATGGCGGGCCGGGGGTTGCGGCGCCTAAAGGGGCGTCCATGCTTGTCAAAAGCGGTACCCTCGGTGATTTGTGCGACCACAGGGGAACTCTAACTGCACCGTTTGAGACTCAAGACAAGGGTCAATTCGGGGATGTGACGTAAATCACACCTTAATGGTGGGGGATACGGGCACGAATCATTTGGTGGATGCGTTCGACGCTGGTACAAAGCGTTGCTTGAGGTTAACGAGGCCTGTTGAGGGGATAGGGCGGGATTGATATGCCTACCGACTATGACGCTCCGAGGCGCACCGAGACGGACGACGTCTCGGAAGACTCGCTGGAGGAGCTCAAAGCACGGCGGAACGAGGCGGCCTCGGCCGTGGTCGACGTGGACGAATCTGAAACCGCCGAGAATTTCGAACTGCCTGGCGCCGACCTGTCCGGCGAGGAGCTGTCCGTTCGCGTCATCCCGAAGCAGGCTGACGAGTTCACCTGCTCGAGCTGCTTTCTGGTTCAACACCGCAGCCGTCTCGCCAGCGAGAAGAACGGCGTGATGATCTGTACCGACTGCGCAGCCTGAACGGTCAGCTGCGTAATGCCGACAGCACCCGCTCCGGGTGGCGGCAGCTCACCAGCCAGTACGGCGTGGGGTCGTCTGGGTCATCGAGGACCACCAGAACCATTGGGCCGACCCACGCGCGGTGCAGGACGTAGGCCGCCGGATCGAGCTGCCGGCCGAGTGCTGCCGACTTCGCGGTGGGGGCTATCTCGGCGGAACGGGCGATGACAGTGACCGGCAGGTGTGCCTCGCCGGCCCACAGTTCGACTCCGCCCGGGGCGGCCGGGTCCGCGGTGACGCGGATCTCGACGCGGCCCAGCCACAGCAGCGTCCCGGCGGCCACCACGAACAGCGTTGCGTACGGCAGCCAGTCGGGCAGGGACCGAACACCGAGGTTGACTTCGAAAGCGATCAGTGCCGCCAGCCCGAAAGCCAATGGCCACCACCACCATGGCACCCAAAGGCGTTCGCGATATCGCACGTTGTGCGGCGCGACGCGGGTAGCAGACACGCGGTCAAGGGTAGTCTGTGGCCCCGTGTCGACCAGTCTGGCTTTGAAATGAAAGTTGTGCGCCTCGACCCCGAGCTTCCGCTGCCCAGTCGCGCCCACCACGGCGACGCCGGGGTCGACCTGTACAGCGCGGAAGACGTCAAGCTGGATCCGGGGCAGCGGGCTCTGGTGCGAACGGGCGTCGCGGTCGCCATTCCGTTCGGGATGGTGGGGTTGGTGCATCCCCGCTCGGGATTGGCTGCGCGGGTTGGGCTTTCGATCGTCAACAGCCCGGGCACCATCGACGCCGGCTATCGCGGCGAGATCAAGGTCTCGCTGATCAACCTCGACCCGGCGGAGCCGATCGTGGTGCACCGCGGTGACCGGATCGCCCAATTGCTGGTGCAGCGGGTCGAATTGGTCGAGCTGGTCGAGGTGTCGTCGTTCGACGAGGCCGGGCTGGCCGAAACATCCCGTGGCGATGGTGGTCACGGTTCCTCCGGCGGACATGCGAGTTTGTGATGGCACTTGGTAGATCAGGCAAAGACGACAGCGACGACGGCCTCGAGACGGAAGCCCCCGCGGATCCGGTCGACGAAGAGTTCGACGACGAGCTCGAGGGCCCGTTCGACATCGACGACTTCGATGACCCGGCGGTCGCCGAACTGGCCCGCCTCGACCTGGGTTCGGTGCTCATCCCCATGCCGGAGGCCGGCCAGCTGCAGGTCGAGCTGACCGAGACCGGCGTGCCCAGCGCGGTGTGGGTGGTCACGGCCAACGGCCGTTTCACCATCGCCGCCTACGCGGCCCCCAAGACGGGCGGCCTGTGGCGCGAGGTGGCTGGGGAGCTCGCCGAGTCGCTGCGCAAGGACTCGGCGAAGGTCAGCATCAAGGACGGCCCGTGGGGCCGGGAGGTGGTCGGCACCGCCCAGGGCGTGGTGCGCTTCATCGGGGTCGACGGCTACCGCTGGATGATCCGCTGCGTCGTCAACGGGTCGCACGAGACCATGGAGGCGTTGGAGCGCGAGGCGCGAACGGCATTGGCGGACACCGTGGTTCGCCGCGGCGACACGCCGCTGCCGGTGCGCACGCCGTTGCCCGTGCAGCTGCCCGAGCCGATGGCCGAACAGTTGCGGGCGGCCGCGGCCGCCCAGCAGCAGCAGGCCCAGGAGCAGCCGCCCGACGAGCCTGCGGCCCGCCGCAGCGCCGAGGGATCGGCGATGCAGCAGCTGCGCACGACGACGGGCGGGTAGATCCGACTACGTGGCGATCGCAAGCGCGGCGTAGCCGGGCGAAGCGGGTCGCCACCATCGACTACAGCTCGGCCAGCGCGGCCAGACAGGCGGCGCCGAGCGCGGCGGTGTCGGTGCCCATCTGATCCAGTGTCACGGTCCGCAGCGCCGCCCGCGGCGCGGCGGCGACCCAGTCGACGGCCACCTGCAGCGGGTGGATGGGGTCGTCGACCGCCGCGGCCACCGCCAGCGGCGCGGCCAGCCGGGCCAGGTCGGCGCAACTGGGCGCGACGTAGGCCGCCGCCTCGTCCATCGCGTCGGGCAACAGCGGCCATTGGGCGCGCCAGGACCGGGTCAGCTCGTCGGCCAGCCACGGCGGGCTGGACGCCCGCATCTGCGTCGTCGTGGCCGCCAAACCGTCGGCGCGCAGCTGCGCCGCCGA
>NZ_AUWQ01000099.1 GCF_000455205.1 Mycobacterium sp. UM_CSW
GGGTCGCTGGCCGGCGCGCGCCCGGTCATCCTGCACCACGCCGGCGACACCGACGCCGACGTCACCGTCGACATGGGCAAGGCGAACCGGCTCGGGGCGGGGGAGGCGATAGTGGGCGGCAGGCGGTTTGCCGGGCTGGCGGTCGACGTCGGCAACCCGCACCTGGCCTGCGTGGATCCGCAGCTCGACGCCGAAGGATTGGCGGCCCTCGACGTCGGCGCGCCGGTGCAGTTCGACCACGACCAGTTCCCCGAGGGGGTCAACGTCGAGGTACTCACGTCGCCGGTCGACGGGATGGTGCGGATGCGCGTGCATGAGCGCGGCGTGGGCGAGACCCGCTCGTGCGGCACCGGGACGGTCGCGGCCGCCGTCGCCGCGCTGGCCAACGGGGGCGCGGACACGGGGACGCTCACCGTGCGGGTGCCCGGCGGCGACGTCGTCGTCACCGTCACCGACGCCACCAGCTACTTGCGCGGACCGTCGGTGCTGGTGGCCCGCGGCGAGATCAGCGAGGAATGGTGGCGCGCCCAGGAGCGTTAAATCAGGTGCGCTGCACCGATTTAGCGTGCACTATTGCTAATTGCCTATGACGAATCCCGAAACTCCCTTTCCCGATCAACCGGATCTAGAGCCCAGTGCGGGCGAACTCGCCCTCGAGGACCGATCGGCGCTGCGCCGGGTCGCGGGGCTGTCCACCGAACTCGCCGACGTCTCCGAGGTCGAGTACCGCCAGCTGCGCCTCGAGCGCGTGGTGTTGGTGGGCGTGTGGACCGAGGGCAGCGCCGCCGACAACCAGGCCAGCATGGCCGAGCTGGCGGCCCTTGCCGAAACCGCCGGCTCGCAGGTGCTCGAGGGCCTCATCCAGCGCCGCGACCGGCCCGACCCGTCGACCTACATCGGCTCCGGCAAGGCCGCCGAGCTGCGCGAGGTGGTCCTGGCCACCGGCGCCGACACCGTCATCTGCGACGGCGAGCTGTCCCCGGCGCAGCTGACCGCGCTGGAAAAGGCGGTGAAGGTCAAGGTCATCGACCGCACCGCGCTGATCCTGGACATCTTCGCCCAGCACGCCACCAGCCGGGAGGGCAAAGCCCAGGTGTCGCTGGCCCAGATGGAGTACATGCTGCCGCGGCTGCGCGGCTGGGGCGAGTCGATGTCCCGGCAGGCCGGCGGCCGCGCCGGCGGCAGCGGCGGCGGTGTGGGGCTGCGCGGTCCCGGCGAGACCAAGATCGAGACCGACCGGCGCCGCATCCGGGAACGGATGAGCAAGCTGCGCCGCGAGATCAAGGACATGAAGCAGGCCCGCGACACCCAGCGCAGCCGCCGGCTGGCGAGCGACGTCCCGTCCATCGCGATCGTCGGCTACACCAACGCCGGCAAATCCAGCCTGCTCAACGCGCTGACCGGGGCCGGGGTGCTGGTGCAGGACGCGCTGTTCGCCACCCTCGAGCCCACCACCCGGCGCGCGGAGTTGACCGACGGGCGCCCGGCCGTGCTCACCGACACCGTCGGCTTCGTGCGCCACCTGCCCACCCAGCTGGTCGAGGCGTTCCGCTCGACCCTGGAGGAGGTCGTCGACGCCGACCTGCTGGTGCACGTGGTCGACGGCTCCGACGTCAACCCGATCGCGCAGATCAACGCGGTCCGCCAGGTGGTCTCGGAAGTCGTCGCGGACCATCACGGCGACGCCCCGCCCGAGCTGCTGGTGGTCAACAAGGTGGACGCCGCGAGCGACCTCGCGCTGGCCAAGCTTCGGCACGGGCTGCCCGGGGCGGTGTTTGTGTCCGCGCACACCGGCGAGGGCATCGACGCCTTGCGGCGGCGGATGACCGAACTCGCCGCACCAACTGACACCGCCGTCGACGTCGTGATCCCCTACGACCGCGGCGACCTGGTGGCCCGGCTGCACGCCGGCGGGCGAGTGCAGCAGGAGGAGCACAACGCCGAAGGCACCCGCATCCGCGCCCGCGTTCCCGTCGCGCTGGCCGCCAGCCTGCGCGAGTTCGCCGCACCCTAACGGTTCTCGGCGACGCAGCGACCCCGCCGGCCGCCGACCAACCGGCTGGTTGGTATATCTTGGCGGCAGAGTCCCATTCGCCCGGAGGTCAGCGGAGGTCATCCATGGGCAGTGCCATCAAGTACGAGCGCACCCTTTTCGAGCCCGAGCACGATTTGTTCCGCGAGTCCTACCGCGGCTTCCTCGATCGCCACGTGGCGCCCTACCACGAGGAATGGGAGAAGGCGAAGATCGTCGACCGCGGCGTGTGGCTGGAGGCCGGCAAGCAGGGCTTCCTGGGCATGGCGGTGCCCGAGGAGTACGGCGGGGGAGGCAACCCCGACTTCCGCTACAACACGATCATCACCGAGGAGACCACCCTCGGGCGCTACAGCGGCATCGGCTTCGGGTTGCACAACGACATCATCGCGCCGTACCTGCTGAAGCTGGCCAACGAGGAACAGAAGCAGCGCTGGCTGCCCAAGTTCTGCACCGGCGAGATGATCACCGCGATCGCGATGACCGAGCCCGGAACCGGCAGCGACCTGCAGGGCATCAAGACCCGCGCGGTCAAGCAGGGCGATCACTACGTGCTGAACGGGTCAAAGACGTTCATTACCAACGGAATCAACTCCGACCTGGTGATCGTGGTCGCCCAGACCGACCCCGAGAAGGGCGCGCAGGGCTTCAGTCTGCTGGTCGTCGAGCGCGGCATGGAGGGCTTCGAACGGGGCCGCCACCTGGACAAGATCGGCCTGGACGCTCAGGACACCGCCGAGCTGTCGTTCACCGACGTCAAGGTGCCGGCCGAAAACCTGCTCGGCGAGGAGGGCATGGGGTTCATCTACCTCATGCAGAACCTGCCGCAGGAGCGGATCAACATCGCGGTCATGGCGGCCGCGGCGATGGAAGGCGTGCTGGAGCAGACGCTGCAATACACCAAGGAGCGCAAGGCCTTTGGCAAGCCCATCGGCAGCTTCCAGAACAGCCGATTCCTGCTCGCCGAGCTGGCGACCGAGGCCACCGTGGTGCGCATCATGGTCGACGAGTTCGTCCGCCTGCACCTGGACGGGAAGCTGACGGCCGAGCAGGCCGCGATGGCCAAGTGGTATGCCACCGAGAAGCAGGTGCACCTGATCGACCGCTGCCTGCAGCTGCACGGCGGCTACGGCTACATGCGCGAATACCCCGTCGCCCGAGCCTATTTGGACGCGCGGGTGCAGACGATCTACGGCGGCACGACCGAGATCATGAAGGAGATCATCGGCCGCAGCCTCGGCGTCTGAGCAATGTGGTTGCCGCGCAAGGACACCAGGCGCGGCCGTTCGACGGGCCCCAATGATGAAAGGCCCAATTGGTCTATTGGCCGGGTAGATTGACGGCCAGCTAATGGCTTCACGTACCGTCGGCACATGCGTTTCTCGCATACCGAGTGCCTGGTGGCACATCGGCAAACGGGCGGTCGGGGCGCCGGAAGCCGTGGTTGGTCGCGGTTCGGGCATGCTCCGGCATCATTTCGACATCGGCGCGGTCTCCGTTTTCGCAATTTTCGTGATTTGACTTCGCATTTCTGCCCGGCAAGGGCAAAGTTATGCGAGCCCGGCGATATCACGCTTCGTAACGGGTCTGCAGGTGCGGCATGGCCAGGTATACGGGCCTGGGAGGCTTGGTGAACGGGCAGAGAGGTCGAATGCGCAGGCTGATCGGGCGCGCGCTGGTCGGCATGGCGACCGCGGTGATGGCGGCTGCGCTGCTGGCCCCCACCGCTTCGGCGTCCCCGATCGGCGATGCCGAGGCCGCCATGATGGCCGCCTGGGAGAAGGCCGGCGGCGACACCTCACCGCTCGGCGCCCGCAAGGGCGACGTGTACCCCGCCGGCGACGGGTTCGCGCTGGACTTCGACGGCGGCAAGATGTTCTACACCACCGACACCGGCGCCAAGTTCGTCTACGGGCCGATCCTGGACAAATACGAGTCGCTCGGCGGCCCGGCCGGCAGCGACCTCGGGTTCCCCACCATCAACGAGGTGCCCGGCCTGGCCGGACCCGACAGCCGCGTGGCCACCTTCTCGGCCAGCGACAAGCCGGTGATCTTCTGGACCTCCGACCACGGCGCGTTCGTGGTGCGCGGCGCGCTGAACGCCGCCTGGGACAAACTCGGCAGCTCGGGTGGCGTGCTCGGCGCGCCGGTCGGCGACGAGACCTACGCCGGTGAGGTCACCTCCCAGAAGTTCAGTGGCGGCGAGATCTCCTGGAACAGGAAAACCAAGGAGTTCACCACCAACCCGGCGACGCTGGCCGACCAGCTCAAGGGCCTGCAGGTAGCCATCGATCCGAACGCGGCCATCAACATGGCCTGGCGCGCGGCCGGCGGCGCCGGCGGCCCGTTGGGCGCCAAGCAGGGCGGGTCGTATCCCATCGGCGGCGACGGGGTCGCGCAGAACTTCGCGAACGGGAAGGTGTTCTTCAGCCCGGCCACCGGGGCGAACGCCCTCGAGACCGACATCCTCGCCAAGTACGAGTCGCTGGGCGGCCCGGCCGGCAGCGACCTGGGTTTCCCCACCGCCAACGAGGCCGACGGCGGCATCGGCCCGGCGAGCCGGATCGCCACGTTCGCCGCGGCCGACAAGCCGGTCATCTTCTGGACCTCCGACCACGGCGCGTTCGTCGTGCGCGGCGCGATGAAGGCCGCGTGGGACAAGCTGCGCGGTCCGAGCGGCAAGCTGGGCGCCCCGGTCGGCGACCAGGCCGTGGACGGCGACGTGGTGTCGCAGCAGTTCACCGGCGGCAAGATCTCCTGGAACCGGGCGAAGAACTCGTTCAGCACCGACCCGTCCAACCTGGCTCCGTTGCTGTCCGGCCTGCAGGTGTCCGGGCAGAACCAGCCGAGCACCGCGGCGATGCCCTCGCACGCCAAGAAGTTCACCTGGCAATGGTGGTGGCTGCTGGCCGCGATCCCGGTTCTGCTGCTGATCCTGCTCGCGGTGCTGCTGGCGTTCACCTGGCGCCGCCGCCGGCGTCGGCGTGGCGCCGGCGACACCGGAGCCTACGAGCCTGAGCGCGACCTGGCCGCCGCCGGGTACGACGCCCCGGGCAACGACCACTGGGGCCACGACGACGCGGAGGCGGCCACCGACTACGCCCCGTTCGGCCTGGAGCAGCCGGAGCATCAGCTGCCGGACGAGGCCGGGCCGGCGCAGCGAGTCAGTTGGACCCGCGGGGCCGACGCCGGGGCCGCCGACGAGGACGAAGACCCCGACGCGGTGGACACCGATTCCATCCCGCTCGCCTCGGGGGCGACGCTGGCGGAGGCCGGCTACGACGACGTCCCCGAGGCGGAGGCCGGATACCCCGAAGTCGCCGCCGAGGACGTTGACTACACGGGCACCGAGTACCTCCCCGGCTACGAGGACGACGAGTACGCCGATCCCGGTTACCCGGACGTCGCGGTTCCGCGCACCCCGCCGGAGGCCGCCTACGTGGGTGAGGTGCCGGTTGCCGAGGAACCGGACGCCGACTACCCGGAGCCGGAACCCCCGGAGGGCGCCGCCGAGGCCGCGGCCGCCGCGGGGGCGCTAGGGGCGACGGAGCCCCGAACCGGGCGCCACGCGGCCACCGACGAGGAAGACGTGCCGGAATCGGCCGCCGATGTGATCAACGCCGCCCCGGTCGCCGGTGGGCGCCCGACGATCCACCTGCCGCTGGAGGATCCCTACCAGGCGCCCGACGGCTACCCGATCAAGGCCAGCGCCCGCTTCGGCCTGTACTACACCCCGGGCAGCGAGCTCTACCACGACACGCTGGCCGAAATCTGGTTGGCCAGTGAGGAAGTCGCGCAGGCCAACGGCTTCATCAAGGCCGACTGAGCCGGCCGCTACACCTTGCGGATCACGGTGACGACCTTGCCGAGCACGGTCGCGTCGTTGCCCGGTATGGGGTCGAATGCCGGGTTGTGCGGCATCAGCCACACCTGACCGCCCGCGCGCTTGAACGTTTTGACGGTGGCCTCGCCGTCGATCATGGCGGCGACGATGTCGCCGTTGTCGGCGACGTGCTGCTGGCGCACCACCACCCAGTCGCCGTCGCAGATCGCCGCTTCGACCATCGAGTCGCCCACGACCTTGAGCAAGAACAGGGTGCCCTCGCCGACCAGCTCGCGGGGCAGCGGGAAGACGTCCTCGACGGCCTCCTCGGCGAGGATCGGTCCGCCGGCGGCGATGCGCCCGAGCACCGGCACGTAGCTGGGTTCCGGCAGCGCGTCCGAGCCGGCGACGTCGGTGACGGGCGCCGCCTCGACGGTCTCCTCGCTGCCGCGGACGTCCACGGCCCGTGGCCGGTTCGGGTCGCGGCGCAGGTAGCCCTTGCGCTCCAGCGTGCGCAGCTGGTGGGCCACCGACGACGTCGACGTCAGGCCGACGGCGTCGCCGATTTCCCTGATGCTCGGGGGATAGCCGCGGGTGGTGACCGACTCGCGGATGACGTTCAGGATGGTGCGCTGCCGTTCGGTCAGCGATGAATCGGCGGATGAGCTGATCGAGGGAGTGTCGTTGCTGTCGCTCATGGGTTGAATGTAGCGGGAGGGCGGCCAAGAATCAAACATGTGTTCGACTGGCGTGTCGCCGGGTCCAAAGACCCTTGGGTCGGGGCGTCAAGACCCTATAGCTGCTGAATCACATGTGTGTAACTTTTGCGGGGATCGGGTACCTGTGCTGCATGTCAGAGGTCGCGCTTCCGGATTTGTCGGTGGTGCGGTCTAGCGTTTTGCTTGCTCGACACGCTTCGCTCAAATGTTCGGACATCGAACATACGAGCGATATAGTCGAACACCCGAGCGAGAACAACCTGACCGGAGGAACGCAAGATGACTATCACCTACACCGTCTCGCCGCGTACCAGCAGCGTTCGTCGCCCGGTCAACGGGCCGGTGCCGGGGCTTTATCCCAGGCGGGACGGGCTGACCGGCTCGCGCCGGCCCGGCCCGTCCAGGCCGGCCGGCACGCCGCTGCGCTACCACGGCACCGGCGTCGCGATGTCCGTCGCCCCGCATCGCAGGCGTCCCGTCACGCTGGCCACGACGCTGGGGCTGGCGCTGGTCGCCGGGGTCATCACCCTGTGGCTGGGGCTGGTCGCCAACTTCGGGCAGGCGGTCAACGGCGACTCCGGGGGATCGGCCGCCGCCGTGCCTGATCGGCTGGCCGTCGTGCGGGTTGAGCCCGGCGAGTCCCTGCAGGACGTCGCCCACCGGGTGGCGCCGGACGCGCCGGCCCGCCAGGTTGCCGATCGGATCCGCGAGCTCAACGACCTGAACTCACCGGCGCTGGCCGCCGGCCAGACGCTGATCGCGCCGGTCGGCTGACTCCAGCGTCGCGGTACGCTCGGGGTGTTGTTCTGCGGCCCCGCAGGTGAGCACGGCGAAGGAGCGGTCATGCACTGTCCGTTCTGCCGCCATCCGGATTCCCGGGTGATCGACTCCCGCGAAACCGATGAAGGCCAGGCGATTCGGCGCCGACGCTCCTGCCCCGAATGCGGGCGGCGCTTCACCACCGTCGAGACCGCCGTGCTGGCTGTCGTCAAACGCAGCGGCGTCACCGAGCCCTTCAGCAGGGAGAAGGTCATCAGCGGCGTCCGGCGGGCCTGCCAGGGCCGCCAGGTCGACGACGACGCGCTGAACCTGCTCGCCCAGCAAGTCGAAGACACCGTTCGCGCCGCCGGGTCGCCCGAGGTGCCCAGCCACGAGGTCGGCCTGGCCATCCTCGGCCCGCTGCGCGATCTCGACGAGGTGGCTTACCTGCGGTTCGCCTCGGTGTACCGGTCGTTTTCCTCCGCCGAGGACTTCGAGCGCGAGATCGAGGCGCTGCGCGCGCACCGCAACGCGCCGACGGATCCGGAGCCGGCCACTCGCTAGGCTGGCGTCCATGCCGCCCGACCTGCATCCCGATCTGGAGGCGTTGGCACCCCTGCTGGGGACGTGGGCCGGGCGCGGCTCAGGCTTCTACCCGACGATCCAGCCGTTCGAGTATCTCGAGGAAGTCGTCTTCTCCCACGTCGGGAAGCCGTTCCTGGCCTACGGGCAAAAGACCAAGGCGGTGGCCGACGGCAGGCCCCTACACGGCGAAACGGGGTATTTTCGCGTGCCCCGCCCGGGCAGCGTCGAGCTGATCGTCGCGCACCCGAACGGCATCACCGAGATCGAAACGGGGACCTACGCCGTGACAGACGGCCTCATCGAGGTGGAGCTGTCGAGCACGGCGATTGGGCTGGCGCCGAGCGCCAAAGAGGTTACCGCCCTTGGCCGTTCGCTGCGCATCGACGGCGACGAGCTGTCCTACACGCTGCGCATGGGCGGCGTGGGGCAACCCCTGCAGGACCACCTCGTGGCCGTCCTGCACCGGCAGGGCTGACCTCAGTCGACCCGTCGGACACCGTCGTTGACGACGCGCCCGGCCACCCCGACCCAGCCCTCGGCGTTCCACGCGGTTTCGATGAACGAGCCCTTGCCCTGGGTGATGCGCAGGTCGCGGCTGAGGTAGTCGGTGAGCCGCATCGCCGCCGAGCCGGTCGCCTCGTCCTCCGGCACCCCGAGGTTCGCGAAAAACCCGCGGGTGCGCAGAGTCCCGGCGTCCCGGTCGACCCAGGCCCACAGGTAGTGCGCGGTGTCGTCCGGGAAGTCGGCCGGGTCGGCGGCGAGAACGTCGTCGGCCGAATCGAATTCGTGGATGGCCACCTCCGGTGCCCACTCCGAGCGGGCGCTGACGCCGGTCAGGTCGCCCTGATAGCTCACCTGCACGAGGCCGGCCGCCACGTGCAGCGTCTTGATCGGCGTACCGTTGTCGCGCAGCCACCACGACGCGCCGACGGTCGGGTGCCCGGCGAACGGAAGTTCGACGCGGGGGGTGTAAATCCTCGCGTGCGCGGTGGCCGAGCCGGCGGCCGGAATATCGATGAAAACCGTTTCGGCGTAGCCCAATTGGTTCGCCAGCCGCTGCCGGTCCGGGGGCGGTACCGCGGCGGCGTCAACCACACCGAGGCGATTACCGAAATTGCCGTCCGCGTCGGTGAAAACCCGCAACACCGTGACGTCGATGCCCATGACCCGACTGTACGGCGCGGGTCAACGTGTTTATCAGGTGGCGCTGCGCTCGTCGGAGCCCATGGCGTTCAGGACGGCGACGCGGGTGTCGGCCGGGCCCGTGACCGTCTTCTCGCCGCCCCCGCTGCGCAGCAGCGCCCGGAGGGCGGCCTGGTCGTATTCGGCGGGCGCGGTGCTGTCGATGAAGCGCTGGACGACGTCGATGAAGCGGGCTGGGTCGTCGTGGAAGGGGAAGTGGCCCGAACCCTCGAAGATCTCGAGACGCGAGCCGGGCATCGCGGCGTGCGCCATCCAGGCGTGCCGGACCGGAACCACCACATCCTTGGTGCCCCAGACGATCTGCACGGGGATGGCCTCGGTCAAATAACATCGGTCCAGCATCGTCACGATCTGCCCCCGCCAGTCCACGACCGCCCGCAGCGTGCGGCTGAACGCCGCCGACGCCGTCGGCTCCGGCAGGTCGTCAAGGATGCGCAGCACGTTGGGCAGGTCGTGGCCCAGCGCGGTCGACCCGATCGCCAGCCCGGCCAGCTTCCCCGCCAGCTGAACCGCCGGCAGCACGAGGGGCAGCCGCAGCAGCGCCAGCGCCTCGCTGCCCAACGGCAACGAGGCCAGCCGGAACACGACGTTGACGTCCTTGGTGACGCCGCCCGCGGCGACCAGGATCAGCCGGTCGACCAAATGCGGGAACTGGTAGGCGAATTGCATGGCCACGCCGCCGCCCAGCGAGTGGCCGATGATGGTCACCCGCTCGATGTCGAGGACGGAAAGCAGGTCGCGCATGCCGTTCGCGTAGGCGGCGGCCGAGTAGTCGGCGCGCGGCTTGTCGGATTTCCCGTGGCCCAGCAGGTCGGGGGCGATGACGGTGAACCGCTGGGCGAGCTTGGCCTGCACGGCATTCCAGGTGGTGGAGTTGTCGCCGATGCCGTGGAGCAGCAGAATCGCCGGGCCGGAACCGGCGATGCGGTAGGCCCGCCGGTAGCCGTGAATGGTGCGGTACTCGAGCGTGGGCGCCGTGACTTCACGCACTGGGCGAAGGTTGCTCTTGCGCTTCCGCTCGGTCATCTCCGCCAACCTTGGTGTCGGCCCGGGCTATGGGCGTTTTGAGTCCTCACGCCTGGTCGTCGTCGTTCTTCTTCTCTGCCTGTTGGGCAAGGAATCGCTCGAACTCTGCGCCAAGCTCGTCGCCGCTGGGGAGATCCTCGTCGTGAGTTAGTAACGACCTGTTCTCCTGAGCGTCGATGAAGGCATCGTACTGGCGCTCGAGCGCGGCCACCACTTGAGCCACCTCCGCGCTCGCCTGCACCTGCTCGTCGATCTTGGCGCGAATCTCCGCCGCGGCTTCGGTCAGCGCCGACAGCGGCAGCTCCAGCGATCCGCTCTTGGCCACCTGCTCCAGCAGCGCCTGCGCGGCCGCCGGGTAGTCGGTCTGGGTCAGGTAGTGCGGGACGTGCACGGTGAACCCGACGACCTCGTGACCGTGCTGGGCCATCCGGTATTCCAGCAGGTTGGACGCGCTGCCGGGGACTTGGATCTCCGAGATCCAGGGCTGGAAGTCGGCGATCAGTTCCTTGTCGTTGGAATGGGCGGTCAGCGTGATCGGGCGGGTGTGCGGGACCGCCATGGGGACGGTGCCCAGGCCGATCGTGCGCCGTACACCCAGCCGCTCGGCCAGCAGGCGCACCGCGGTGATGAAACGCTCCCACTTCAGGTCGGGTTCCATGCCGGCCAGCAGCAGAAACGGCGTGCCGACGCTGTCGCGCAGGGCGTACAGGCTCAGCTCCGGATCGTCGTAGTTGGTGAAGTGGTCGGTCTTGAACGTCATCAGCGGTCGCCGCGAGCGGTAATCCAGCAGTTCGTCGATCGCGAACGACGCGACCAGCTCGGTGTCCAGCGCGGCCTTCAGGTGGGTCGCGGCCAGCCGTATCGCGTGGCCGGCGTCGGAGAAGCCCTCCAAGGCGTGCACCAAAACCGGGCCGCGGCCGTCGGCCGTCGACAACTGGGGCGCCGGGAACTCCAGCTCGTACATGCCGGACTGTCCTGGCTGGTCGTACTCGTCGCCGTGGTTTTGATCGTGGGCCATCGGGTCTCCTCCTTTCGGGGGTTGCTCCAGGGTGCCCTGACCAGTGTCCCCCGAATCGGCGGGCACCAACAATGGAACAGCTAACACCCTGCAGTCTTCACCGTCGAAACGCCCCAACCCGCGAACGTAATCCGCATGTCGGCCAGCAAACGCGGCGGCGCGCGGGGAGGGGATGTGGTCTGCCCGACACGCCGTGGTCAGGCATGATGGACACGAAATGCGCATACGGACGCTGCTGCTGTGCTCGGGGGTCGGCCTGCTGACGTTGATGACGTCGTGCACCCGGCCGGCCGAGCCTGCGGCGCGCCCGGTGGTGTCCGTCCCCGTGGCGACCGGGCCGCTCGTGCAGCGGCTCAGCCAGCCCCAGCAGAAGGCGGTCGCGGGCCCGGTGGACCCCGACCGGCGCGTCGGCGCGATCTTCATCAACGACGGCCCGCTGCACGTCTGCACGGGTTCCGTAATCCACTCGGCGACCGGGAATCTCATGATCACCGCGGCGCACTGCCTGGCCGGTGCGGCCAAGATGACCTTCGTTCCCGGTCTGGCCGGTGACGCGGCGCCCGCGCCCGCCGACGTGTGGAAGGCCGACGCCGTCTACCTGGATCCGCGCTGGATCTCGGGCAAGGATCCGCACGCGGACTACGCGATCGCCCGGGTCAGCAACGACGCCGGCGGGTCGGTCGAGTCCTACGTCGGCCTGGCGCTGACGCTGGGCGTCGCGCCGCCCCCGGGCAGCCACGTCACCGTGCTGGGGTACGCGGCCGGGGTGGGCGGCTCGCCGATCGGCTGCCAGGCCAGCACCTCGGTCAACGACAGCGGGTTTCCCTCGCTGGCGTGCGAGGGCCTGGTGGACGGCACCAGCGGGGCGCCGTGGGTGAGCGGCACCACGCTCACCGGGCTGATCGGCGGTTTCGAGCGTGGCGGGTGCGCCGCGAACGTGTCCTACTCGGCGCCGTTCGACGCCCAAACCGCCCAGCTGCTGGCCCGCGCCGAGGCCGGCGGCCCCGGCGACCGGGTACCCAACGACCTCGACGACAGCTGCTAGCTCAGCGGCGGAACTGCGACAGCGCCCGCATCTTGTTGGTCACGTCCAGCGCGGCCACCTTGTAGGCCTCCGAGAACGTCGGATAGTTGAACACCGCGTCGACCAGGTAGTCGACCGTCCCGCCGCAGCCCATCACGGCCTGACCGATGTGCACCATCTCGGTGGCGCTGGTCCCGAAGATGTGCACCCCGAGCAGCTTGCGATCGTCGGTCGACACCAGCAGCTTGAGCATGCCGTAGGAGTCGCCGGCGATCTGGCCGCGAGCCAGCTCCTTGTACCGCGCCACCCCGACCTCGTAGGGAATCGCGTTCTTGGTCAGCTCCACCTCGGTGGACCCGACGTAGGAGATCTCGGGGATCGAATAGATGCCGATGGGCTGCAGGTCGGTGATGCCGTCGCACGCTTCCCCGAACGCGTGGTAGGCGGCCAGCCGGCCCTGTTCCATCGAGGTCGCGGCCAGGGCGGGGAACCCGATGACGTCGCCGACGGCGTAGATGTGCTCCACCTTGGTCCGGAACTTGTCGTCGACCCAGATCCGCCCGCGGCCCTCGACCTCGAGGCCGGCGTTTTGCAGGTCGAGGTGATCGGTCTGGCCCTGGCGGCCGGCGGAGTACATGACGGTCTCGGCGGGAATCTGCTTGCCGCTGGCCAGCGTGGTGACGGTGCCGGCCGCCCCGACGTCGACGGCGGTGACCTCCTCGCCGAACCGGAACGTCACCGCCAGGTCGCGCAGGTGGAATTTGAGCGCCTCGACCACCTCGGGGTCGCAGAAGTCCAGCATGTCGTCGCGCTTTTCGACGACGGTGACCTTGGTGCCCAGCGCGGCGAACATGGACGCGTACTCGATGCCGATAACGCCGGCGCCGACGACGACCATCGAGCCCGGCAGCGTCTTGAGGTCGAGGATGCCGTCGGAGTCGAGCACCCGCTCCTCGTCGAACTCGACGCCGGACGGCCGCGCCGGCCGGGTGCCGGTGGCGATGACGATGTATTCGCCGCTGACAGTGGTCATTTCGCGGCGGCCCGGGTCTTCGACGACGACGGAGTGCGGGTCGACGAAGCGGCCGTGACCGATCAGCAGGTCGATCCGGTTGCGCATCAGCTGGTTGCGCACCACGTCGACTTCCTTGCCGATCACGTGCTGGGTCCGCGCCAGCAGGTCGGCCGGGGTGATCCGGTCCTTGACGCGGTAGCTGGCCCCGTAGAGCTCGCGCTGGTTCATCCCGGTGAGGTAAAGCACCGCCTCGCGCAACGTTTTTGACGGGATCGTGCCCGTGTTGACGCAGACACCGCCAAGCATTCGGCCCCGTTCGATGATGGCGACGGATTTGCCTAGTTTGGCCGAGGCGATGGCGGCCTTCTGGCCGCCCGGTCCCGAACCGATCACGACGATGTCGTACTCCTGCATCGAACCCATGCATAGACGATAAGGCCCACAGTCCAGACTTTCTCCACAGACGAGCGGCCCGATCCCGTCGCGGGGGCACGGCCCGACGGTGCCGCCCGTCAGCGTTGGTGCCCATGACGACGCATCAACCTGATTTCAAGCTCAATCGCCCCGGCGCGCTGATCGCGGCGCTACCGGCCGTTCTCGGCTTCGTTCCGGAGAATTCATTGGTCCTGGTGTCCCTGGAAGGCGGGGAACTGGGGGCCGTGATGCGGGTAGACCTGTCCGAGGAACTCGTCGACCGTGTCGGGCATCTGGCCGAAGTCGCCGCCGCCGCCAGGCCCCAGGCGGCGATCGCGGTGATCGTCGACGCGAACTGCGCGCACTGCCCGGGGTGCAACGAGGAATACCGGCTGCTGTGCGACGAGCTGGCAGAGGCGTTGTCGCAGCGGGGAATTCAACTCTATGCGGCACATGTGGTGGATCGGGTGGCCCGGGGCGGGCGCTGGCATTGCGTGGACGGCTGCGGCTCCGGCGGCTTCGTCGACGACCCGTCGGCGTCGCCGTTGGCCGCGGCGGCGGTGCTCGACGGCCGGCGGCTCTACCGCCGGCGCGCCGACCTGCAGGCCGTCATCGCGGTCGACGACCCGGCGGGCGCCGCCGAGTTGGCCGACGCGGTCCGGCGGCAGGCGGCACGGCGCGACGTGGCCCATCGCGCCGATCCCACCGGGTGCGCGCGCCGCGACGTGCAAGACGCGATGGCCGTGGCCTCCCGCGTCGCCGGCGGCGAAACGCTTTCTGCGGCCGAGCTTGCGGCGTTGGGCTGCGCGCTGAGCGACGTCGAGGTGCGCGACACGCTGTACGCCCTGGCGGTCGGCGACCGGGCGGGGGAGGCCGAGTCGCTGTGGGCGCTGCTGGCGCGCCGCCTGCCGCCGCCCTGGCGGGTCGAGGCCCTGGTGCTGCTCGCGTTCAGCGCGTACGCCCGTGGCGACGGCCCGCTCGCCGGGGTGTCGCTGGACGCCGCGCTGCGTTGTGACCCCGACCACCGGATGGCGGGGATGCTGGATCAGGCGTTGCAGTCCGGCATGAAGCCCGATGACATCCGGAAACTGGCGGCCACCGGCTACCGGCTGGCCAAGCGGCTGGGGGTGCGGCTGCCGCCGCGACGCGCGTTCGGGCGCCGGGCGGGATAGTGGCGGCGATCGGTGCTGGCCGCTCAGACCTTCTCGACTTTGACGGCGTGCGCCATCTCGTGCGGCAGCGTGACGTTCTCGTGGCCGGGAATGAGGATCGTGACCCCGCCGCCGGACGGGCTGGTCTCGACGGTGACCCGGGCATTGGGAACGACGCCGGCGTCCTTGAGGCGGGTGATCAGATCGATGTCGCCCTGGACGTGTTCGGTGAGCTGGCGCACGACCACCGCGACCGGAGATCCGGCGGGCAGCTCGGTCAACCGGACGAGGTTGATGCCGTCGGCGCCGGAATCGGGGCCCACGCCGAGGTCCAACAGGCCCGGGATCGGGTTGCCGAACGGGGAGGTGGTCGGGTTGTTCAGCACCTTCACCAGCCGGCGTTCGACTTCCTCGCTCATCACGTGCTCCCACCGGCATGCCTCGGCGTGCACTTCCTCCCACGGCACCCCGATGACGTCGACGAGCAGTCGTTCCGCGAGGCGGTGCTTGCGCATCACGGAGATGGCCAGCGCGCGGCCCTTGTCCGTGAGCTCCAGGTGGCGGTCCCCTGCGACGTGGAGCAGGCCGTCCCGCTCCATGCGGGACACGGTCTGGCTGACGGTCGGCCCGCTTTGTTCGAGGCGTTCGGCGATCCGGGCACGCAGCGGCGTCACGCCCTCTTCTTCGAGGTCGTAGATGGTCCGCAGGTACATCTCGGTGGTATCGACCAGCTCGTTCATCCAGCACCCTCCATTGACGCTGAGTCTACTTGGCCAGCTGCAAGAATGGGCCCAACGCCTCTTGCGGATGTCCCCGGCAAGCAGTATGCCCGCCGCTCGCGCGACGGGCATACCGACTTGCTACTAGCTATGGACGTATCAGCTGGCGTACGAGCGCAACCGATCGGCCCGCTCGCCGTTGCGGAGCTTGGACATCACGTCGCGCTCTATCTGACGGACCCGCTCCCGGGACAGCCCGAACAGCTTGCCGATCTGATCCAGCGTGCGCGGCTGGCCGTCGTCTAGGCCGAAGCGCAACCGGATGACCTGGTGCTCGCGCTCGTCGAGAGTGGCCAGCACACTGCGGATGTCGGTGTGCAGCAGCTCGGCGATCACCGCGTTCTCGGCCGACATCGCCTCGGCGTCCTCGATGAAGTCACCGAGCGGCGCCTCCTCCTCGGAGCCGACGGGCATGTCCAGGCTCACCGGGTCGCGGCTGTGCTCCAACAGGTCGTTGATCTTCTCGACCGGGATGCCGGATTCGGCGGCGAGTTCCTCGTCGGTGGCTTCGCGCCCGAGGTTCTGGTGCATCTCCCGCTTGATCCGCGCCAGCTTGTTGACCTGCTCGACGAGGTGGACCGGCAGCCGGATGGTGCGGCTCTGGTCGGCCATGCCGCGGGTGATGGCCTGGCGGATCCACCAGGTGGCGTAGGTGGAGAACTTGAATCCCTTTGTGTAGTCGAACTTCTCCATCGCGCGGATCAGACCGAGGTTGCCCTCCTGGATGAGGTCCAGCAGCGGCATGCCCCGACCCGTGTAACGCTTCGCCAGCGAAACCACCAGCCGCAGGTTCGCTTCCAGCAGGTGGCGGCGCGCCGCCTGGCCATCGCGCGCGACGGCCTCCAGGTCGCGTTTGCGGTTCTCTCCGAGGCGCTTACGCGTTTCCAGCAGATGCTCGGCGTACAGGCCGGCTTCGATCCGCTTGGCCAGCTCTACCTCACCCGCCGCGTTGAGCAACGCCGTTTTGCCGATGCCGTTGAGATAAACGCGCACCAGGTCCGCGGCGGGGCTTTGAGCATCCAGATCGCCGTCGATCCTGCTTGTGCTGGCGTTCGCCATAGCGACCTCCCGTTCGGCTTTGCACTGTCAACACGTCTAACGATGGATCCGCCGTGGGAGTTCCCGCCCGCGCGTGATCTCACACGCCTTGACGTGCACAGATGTGCCGACGACCTGAGAATGTCCTGAGAAGTGGGCCCCTTGGCGGCTAGCCGGAACCGTCGTGGTGCGGTCGCCGCGGTTCGAGCGCCGGGCGCTCGGCGGTGGGGAACAGGGGAGTGCGCCGCCGTGTCTGGTCGAACCGCCTCGGCTCGTCGGAGCGGCGCGGTGGCCGGTCGTTGGCGATCAGCACGGCCATCCACGGCAACGGCACCGAGGCCGCCACGATGAGCAGTGAGATCAGGCCGTTGTGCCAGGCGCCGTAGGCGACGGCGGCCAGGATGAGTGCCGGGATCCGAAACGCCATCAGCGTCAGGTATTTCCGCACCCGGGCGCGATGCTCCTCCTCGTAGGAGGGCGCGGCGGAGGTGATCAGGACGGGACGGCTGGTGTCGTCGAAGCCGTCGAACCCTGGCTCTTCGCCGCGCTTCATATCTCCACTGTCCCACAACCAAACGATTCCGGTACCGGCGAGTCAGGGGGCACAATGTGAGGCATGCAGACCCAGACGATCGAACGCACCGAGACCGACGAACGCGTCGACGACGGGACCGGCAGCGATACCCCGAAATACTTCCATTACGTCAAGAAGGACAAGATCGCCGAGAGCGCCGTCATGGGCAACCACGTCGTCGCGCTGTGCGGCGAGGTGTTTCCCGTCACCCGGGCGGCCAAGCCCGGCTCCCCGGTGTGCCCGGAGTGCAAGCGGATCTACGAGCGGCTCAAGAAGGGCTGATCAGGCCGGCGGCTCCGCCGCCGCGACGTCGGACGGCGCCGCGGGTCCGGCGGGCAAGTCGACTACCCGCTTGGGGGCGGTCCGGCGCGTCAGCAGCCAATTGCGCAGCCGGTGGGCATGGGTCCTCGGCGCGGGGAATTCCTCCTGGATGGAGGCGTTCAGCTCGGCGCCGAGCATGATCGCGAAGCCGCCGAAGAACGCGAACAGCAGGAACGCGATCGGCGTGGACAGCGCGCCGTACGTGTAACCGGTGCTGGTGATCCACCGCAGGTAGAAGCGCAGGCCCAGCGTGGCGATGAGGAACACCGCCGTGGCCAGGATGGCGCCCAGCACCAGCCGGTGGCTCGGTAGCGGCACCGGCAGCGCCACCCGGTACAGCAGCATGATCCCGATCATCAGCCCGAGGATCAGCGCGGGGTAGTAGCCGTAGCGCAGCACGTTGGCCAGTCCGACTGGGATGTGTTCGCTCACCTTGCGTGGTCCCACCACCATCACCGGCGCGGCGATCACCACGAAGACGAGCATCACCACGTACAGGAACAGCGAGAAGAATCGCTGTCGCACCGGGTGTCGCAGCGGGGTCTGGTCGTGGGCCTCGACCACGGCGTCGACGAACGACGAGATCGCCGACGATCCCGCCCACAGCGAGATCAAGAAACCGAGCGAGACCACTTCACCGCGCGCGTTGGCGGTGATGTCGCGGATGGTGGGCTCGATGATCTCGTTGACGACGCTCGGCGAGAAGAAGCTGTGCGCGGTCGAGATGATGCTCTTCTCGATCGAGGACAGCGTGTCCTTGCCGAACAGCGGCGCCACGTAGGCCAAGCTGCCCAGCATTCCCAACAGCAGGGGCGGGGTGGAGAGCGCCGACCAGAATCCCGCCTGGGCCGACTCGGAGAAAATGGAGTCGTCCCAGCTCTTGGCCAGGGTTCTGAGACTGATTCGCCGGACGTGGTGGCGGGACGGCCGCGCGGCTTGGACGCTCATACCCGTCCAGCATTACCGATGACCGCCCGCGCAGCCCACATTGGCCAGGGGTGAGTTCGGCGGGACTAGCTTTCGCTGACCTCCAGCACGGCGTCCTGCTCGGTCAGCTTCGACTGGTGCTGGTTCGCGTGGTGCTGGCAGAAGAGAAGCTCAAGTCCGGAAGGCAGCTTGGCGCGGACACGAGCAGCGGCACCGCAGCGATCGCAGCGGTCCGCTCTGGTGAGCTCGGGACTGGTCAGAGTTGCGTACATGGCTTCTCCGTTCTCGTTCATTCACTGTCTCAGACGTGTGGCGTTTTCGCCTTGTTCCCCGATCGTTATCAGGTGTGTCGTTTCTCACGGGTTTTAAGCTGAGCGACCGTGACCGTTCTGGTGCACCTGTGCGGGCGCGAGGAGTGGTTCCGCGCCCGCGATCGGGGCGGGATTTCGCCCGACGCGCCGGGGCCCGACGGCTCCCGGTTCATTCACCTCTCGACGCCCGAGCAGGTGCATCTGCCCGCCAACCGGCTCTACCGCGGCCGCGACGACCTGGTCTTGCTGCACATCGACCCGGCACTGCTGGACTCGCCGGTGCGGTGGGAGCCCGGGGTGGCAACGGACCCGGAGTCGATGCGGTTCCCACATCTGTACGGCCCGCTGCCGGTTGGTGCTGTGATCGGGGTCACCGCTTATCCGCCTGCCACGGACGGCACCTTCCCGCCGGCCGCGCCTCAGGAGCCGACGTAGGCGTCGGCCTCGATCTCCACCAGCAGCTCGGGGGTGATCAGCGCCGACACCTCGACCATGGTCGCGACCGGACGGATCTCGCCGAAGAACTCGGCGTGCACCGCGGCGACCTCTCGCCAGCGCGAAATGTCGGTCACGTAGATGCGGGTGCGCACCACGTCGGTGAGCCCGGCACCCGCCTGATCGAGCGCAATCGCGATGCGGCGCAACGCGTCTCGGGCCTGGGCGGCGATGTCATCGGCGGGTCCGGCGCCGGTCGTCCCGGCCACCGCCACGTGCGGGCCGACCCGCACCGCCCGCGAATAGCCCACCGCCGACTCGAAGTCGGAGCCGGACGACACCAGTGTGCGGTTGGTTGACATGCGGTCACCGTACGCGCGATTGGCTTGGGCACCAAAGGCTTTACGCGCGCGGTCGCCGGTGGTAGGAGTGCTGTGTGGGTAAAGCAGCCGCGTTGGCCGTGACGCGGGTCAATATCGGCACGGCCGACCTCGGAATCCGCACGGCCCAAGGCGTTTTCGTGCTCGTCGGGGTGGCGCGATGACGCCCGGCATCTCGGCCGACGCGCTCGCCGCGCAGGAGGCGCGTTTCGCGCGGGCGTTCGCGGCCGGCGACGTGTCGATCGTGCGGGACCTCTATCAGCCCGACGTGGTGTACGTGAGCCCGACGGTGCGCCTCTTCGACTGGCCGTCCGCGATCGAGGGCGTCGAGCGCACGCTCGAGTTCATCGCGCTGACCATCCGCGGCTGCGCGGACATCCGCTACGAGGCAGTGGATTACGCCATCACGCCCGGCGCCGACACGGCGTTCGTGCGCGTCGAATTCGACTGGGACCAGGGCGGCCAACGCCTGCGCTCGACGTACGTGGTGGTCTACCGCTACCGCGACGGCCGGATCGCCCGCCAGGAGCTGTACTACGACCCCAGCGGAGCGCTGGAGCAACTCGATCCGTCGAACCGGAATTGACCGGCGACGGCCGATATAGCATTCCGCCATGATGCGCGTCGCGATCGTGGGCGGCGGTGCCGCGGGCCTGCTCGCCGCGGTCCATCTGCGCCGGCGCCAACCGGAGGCGCAGATCACGCTGATCGACGCGTCCGGTCGTCCCGGCACCGGCGCGGCCTACGGAACCGACGACCCGACCCACCTGTTGAACGTTCCCGCCCAGCGCATGTCCGCGTGGCCCGACGACCCCGATCACTTTTGCCGCTGGCTCGACGAGCGGGCCGTCACCCCGGTCGAGAGCTTCGCGCCGCGCCTCGCATACGGCCGCTACCTGCGGGAGCAACTCGCCGCCGCCGACGCGCGGATCGAGCGTGCGGAGGTCGTCGGGTTGGTGCCGGGCGCGCCGGCGCGCCTGACCCTGGGCGACGGACGTTCGTTGTCTGCGGACGCCGTCGTGCTCGCGACCGGGCGGCCCGCGGGCGGCATGCCCGAATCGCTGGAGCGCGCCTTCGCGCCGGTGTTGGCCTTGAATGCGGACTCGGCCACCGACGGCAAGGTCGTGGTGGACCCCTGGGCGCCGGGCGCGCTTGCCGCCCTGGCCGCGCGCCGACCCGGCAGCGTCCTGGTGATCGGTTCGGGACTCACGGGCGTCGACGTCGCGCTGCATCTCATGGCGCGCGGCGCCGCGGTCACCCTGCTTTCGCGGCACGGCACGCTCCCGCGCCGGTTCCGCGCCACCGGCGCCCCGGCCGAATTGCCCAACGTCGACGCCCTCGCCGACGACGTCTCGCTCGACGCATTGCGCACCGCGCTCACCGCGGACCTCGCGTACGCGCGCGAAAACGGTTGGGGCTGGCGACAAGTCATCGACGCGCTCCGCCCGCGCACCCCCAAGCTGTGGCGGTCGATGGGCTGGGAAGACCAACGCCGGTTTTTGCGCGAAGAACTTCGGCAGTGGGAGGTGCTTCGGCACCGCATGCCGCCGACGATCGCCGATGCGGTCTATCACGCGATCAACGGCGGCCAGCTGAGCATCGAGGCGGGTGAGGTCGCCGACGTGTCGCTGCGCGGCGACGGCGTCGAGCTGGTGGTCACGACGAGCTGGCGATCCATGCGCCGGCGCGGGGACGCCGTCGTCGTCGCAACCGGCGCCGTGTGGGATCGGCGGTCCCTGCAACGCTCCCCGCTCTGGGCGAACCTGCTCGACACGGGCGTCGCGTCGCTGCACCCGTGCGGCGTGGGGGTGCGCCTCGATACGGACGGCTATCTCGTCGACGCGACCGGCAGCACGGTCCCCGGCGTCGTGTGTCTGGGCTCGATCCGCCAGGGCGAGGAGTGGGAGACCACCGCGATCCCGGAAATCCGCGCGCAGGCGGCCGCGATCGCCGAGCTGCTCGCCACCGACACACGCGAACGCCCGGTGCGGGTGCCTCGTCTCGTCGCCACCGGGCCGCGATCCACGGGAGCGTCCGCGGCGTACGCCGAGGGCGTGCGTCGCCTGCTCGCGGTTCAGGACGGCGCGTCGGTCGCCTTCGCCGAGGCGGTCGCCGACGATCCGCACCACGCGCGTGCGCACGTCGCGCTCGCCATGATCGCCACGGAACGGCCCGACCGCGCCGGCGGCCCCGACGCCGTCACCGGCCACCTCGCGCGGGCGCGGGCGGCGCTTGCCCGCGGGAGCGACGAGGACCGCAGCCACGTCGAGGCCATCGCGACGTGGTGCGAGAAGGGAAACGCGGCGGGCACCGACGCGCTCATCGACCACCTCGACCGCGTGCCGGACGATGCGGTCGCGTTGCTCGTGCTGGCGCCGTCGATCGCGTTCGCGGGGGCCGGTGACGCGTTGCCGGACGCGTGGCAGTACGTCGAGCGATTCACCGGCGTGCACGGCGAGGCGCCGTGGTATCTCGGATTGCGCGCCTATGGCCGCACGGAGCAGGGCCTGTGGTATGACGCGGCCGACCTGGCCGACGCCGCACTCGAACTCGATCCGGGCAACGGCAATGCCGCGCACGCGCTGGCGCACGTGCACTACGAGACCGATGCGCACGGCGCCGGGCTGAAGTGGCTGACGGAGTGGATCGCGGGCGACGGCAGCACCCAGCGCTACGTCCCGCACTTTCAGTGGCACGCCGCGCTGCACGAACTCGCGATGGGCGACGCGGCCGCCGCGGCGCGCCGGTACGCCGCGTTCCTCGCGCCGCCGCACTCGAAGGACGTTCGTTGTCTCGTCGACGCCGGTTCGCTGGCGTGGCGCGCGCGCCTACATCCCGACTGGGTCACCCCGCCCGACCCGATGGCGGTGCTCGCCGAGGCCGGCTCGCTCGCGTACACCCCGCAGACGCCCTTCATCGCGTTTCACGCGCTGTTGGTGCTGGCCGCCGCGAACGACCCGGCCGCGATCCGCGCGATCGATGTCCCCGGCGCCACCGACGCGCAGGCATCGACGTTGCGCCTCATCGGCGAGGGCCTTATCGCTTTGACCGAGGGCGAGCCGCGCGCCGCGCTCGACTACCTCATCGAATCGCTGCCCGGGCTCGGATCCATCGGCGGTAGCCGCGTGCAGCAGGAAGTCATTCTCGAAACGGCGTTGGCGGCGATGCTGCAGCTCGGTGCGCCGGGTCAAGCGGCGCGCTTATTGTCCCGGCATCGCGCCGGGCCCGGGCCGCAGGTGACCCGCGGCGCCGTGAACTGACGTATCGCGCCGTGTAGTCAGTCCTCTTCGCTGTCTGCCTGGTCACCCGCTAGTGGATTTCACCACCCGCGCCTTGGCCTGCTGCCTGATCTCCGGCACCACCGGACTCGATGGTCG
>NZ_AUWQ01000100.1 GCF_000455205.1 Mycobacterium sp. UM_CSW
GGGCGGCGGCGGGGGTTGCGTCGGCAACGTCTGCGGCGGCTACTAACACGCCGGTTACGGCGAAGACTTGCTCCCAAGCCGGTGGGGTCATGTGAATCTGGCCCCGCCGGCTGAGCAATATCTGGGGTCCGCCCTTTTGACCTAACCTTGGGCGGCTTGAGTTATGGTTCTCCGCAACTCGACCGCAAGGGGACCCCAATGGGCAAGCTCAGGTTTGGATATTTCATCGCCCCGTTCCACCGGGCAGGCACGAATCCGACGCTGGCCTTGCAGCGCGACCTGGAGTTCGTCGAACACCTCGACGCCGTCGGCTTCGACGAGGCATGGATCGGCGAACATCATTCGGCGGGCAGCGAGATCATCAGCTCCCCGGAAGTCTTCATCGCCGCGGCCGCCGAACGCGCCAAGCGCATTCGCTTTGGCACCGGGGTCATTTCGCTCGCCTATCACAACCCGCTTTGGGTCGCCGACCGGTTGATGCTGCTCGATCACCTGACGCATGGGCGCATCATCGGCGGGATGGGACCCGGCTCATTGCCGACGGATTCCGCGATGATCGGGCTCAACCCCACTGACACGCGCGAGCTCCTGGAAACCAACCTCGACATCGTCGTGCGGCTGCTGGCGGGGGAGACCGTGAGCGCGAAAACCGCCACGCATCAGCTCTTTGACGCCAAGTTGCAGCTGGCACCCTACTCGGACGGCGGGATCCCGCTCGCGGTCGCCGCGGTCGCCTCACCGACCGGCGCACGGCTGGCCGGCAAGCACGGCATCGGGCTGTTGTCCATCGGGGCGACGCTGATCGTCGAGGGCTTCGACGCGCTGTCCTATCACTGGGGCATCGTCGAGGAGCGCGCCGCGGCCTTCGGGACGCAGGTCGACCGCAAGGACTGGAGCCTGGTCGGGCCGATGCACATCGCCGAGACGGACGAGCAGGCCCGCGCCGATGTGAAGTTCGGCATCGAGTCGTGGTTCAACTACTTCCAGAAGGTCGCGGCCTTCCCGCAGATGACCATGCCGGGGGAGCAGCTTGACGAGATGATCGACATCATCAACGAGAGCGGCGCCGGGGTGATCGGCACGCCCGAGCGGGCGCGGGCCCAGGTGCAGCGGCTCTGGGACCAATCCGGCGGGTTCGGCTGCTTCCTGCAGATGGGCCACGAGTGGGCCAATCCCGCCGCCACCAAGCGGTCCGCCGAGCTGTTCGCCGCCGAGGTGATCCCGCACTTCCAGGGTCAGGCCCAGCCGACGCTGGACGCCGCAGCGCGCGCCGGTCAGGTTCGCGAGGGCCTCGCGCAGTCTCAGCTGCAGGCCGTCGAGCACATGGCCAAGAAGTATGAGGACGAACTGAAAAGCAAGTAACCGGCCGTGAAACGGTAGTCGCGGCGCCAGTCTTCGATGATTACGTAGGCCCCCAGGGTTTCCTGCGCTTCCAGCTCTTGGTGTCGCGGTCGTACTCCAGAATTCCAAGAACGAGCACGGCTCCCGCTAGGACGCCGCCGCCCTCAATAAGACTCACGAGAAACCACCAGCCTATCGAGTTTGGGGTATAGGCGGTGTCGCCATACACATGAACATCCAGTGATGTTCCGGCCTCGATATAGCTGGGGACTGGTGGCTCTATCGGGCCACTCTGCGACTGGCCGCCGACGTCCCACGTGCCCGTGCACTCGTACCCGCCATTCCCAGGGGAAACCGCAACAACACGACTTGCAACAACGCCACTTGCGCCACCGCGACTTGCACCAGCGCCGTGGCATTCAACGATTTTCGCCGTCGTCGGTGAGCCCGCGAGATACCCGAAGGCATCGCATGCACCCTGGCCGAGGAGCCACAGCCCGAAACCCCCCAGGGCGATTGCCGCCAACCATCGACCCATTCCGATAGAACGGCGACCACGATCAGGTTCGTTGACGGCCATCACCGGGAGCTTATTGTCAGAGTGGGTTTTTGGCGCCTCCACTTCCAGGGTCAGGCGCAGCCGACGCTGGACGCCGCCGCGCGCGCCGGGCAGGTTCGCGAGGGCCTCGCGCAGTCGCAGCTGCAGGCCGTCGAGCACATGACCAAGAAGTACGAAAGCGAGAAAGGCAGCTAAGGGTTCTCCGTCGTCACCGGGTTGGGGGTCGCCGGGTTCGTTACCCCGGGAAGCTGCCCCGGCCACGGCGGCAGCCCGGTGTTCGGTTCAGACGTCGGCGCCACTTCTACCGGAACGCATTTTTTGGGGTGGAGCGCGTTTTTCCATGCGCCGGGCGGGTTCGGCGCGGCCGACAACGAGCCGTCCGGGCAGCGGAACGAGCATGAACCCTCCAGCACCCCGAGCGGGGTGATGACCGAGGCGCTGAACAGCAAGATGTTGACGCCGCCCACACCCTGCACGGCGCCGCCGCCGTACTCGCAGTGCCAGCGACTACCGTTCTCCTCCACCGGGAAATCGCACCAGTAGTGGTAGGCCCCCATCTCCATGCCCGACCCGCCCACGCCGGGGTAGTCGCACAATCCCGGGCCCGGTACGTTTCCGCCGATATCCGCCTGTGCCACCGGAACACTCAGAACTAGCCACGCGGCGGCCGCAATGCCGAAAATAACGAATCTTTTCATTCGCCCACCTCTTCGAAGCAACGGATGCGCACCGCCGCATCGTGGGCAATTACCCGCTCGGGCAAACCAACCACGACGCCCTTAGTATTTGGCCTCGGGTGTCTCGTTTAAACCTTTTCGATGCCCAATAGATCTCATATGCGAGCGACAGCCCTTTCTCAGGCCACGGCTAACGACGGGGCGGATACATGAACGATGACAAGCACAGCCCCCGCTCGTCGCCGGCGACCGCGAATGGTGCGACTGGTTTTGGCAGGGGCCACGACCCTGGCGATGCTCGCGCTGTTCGATGCCGCGCGCCCCGACACCTCACACGCCGCGATCGGACCCATGCGCCTGACCGACGTGGCCCTGTCGGCTCCCGCCGCCGGCCCCTTCGGGGGCCTCGCCGCCGACGACGACGACTGGGCCCAGCAACAGGCCCAGCAGCAGGAACAACTTGCGCTGCAGCAGATGCAACAGTCCATGCAGCAGGCCGAGCAACAGAACGAAGCGGCCCAGCAGCAGTTCTTACAGGACATGCAGCAGGCGCAGACGACCGAGCAACAGGCCAACAACCCCTGAGATGGGTGCGTTACGCGTCCCGAAAAGCCTTGCGCGCCAAGCTAATCGTTACCGCCCGTCACGTGATTCGCGTTCGGCCGCCTTCACCAGCCGGCCCGAAAAAAACCGGACGGCGCCGCCGAGCGCCGCCCGCATCACCGGTCCCGTCCCGGGGACTCCCTCGACGAACGCACCGGTCCAGCGAATGTCGGTGCCGCCCGCCGGATTCGGCGTGAATACCACCTCGCCCGAGTAGTCCTTGGCGGGGCTCGGCGGTCCGACCAGCTTGTAGGCGTGGCGGTGATCCTGCTCGTAGGCGACGGTTTCCTCCTGCACGAGCAAGGGCCACATGCCCACCTTGCGAATCGCTCCGATGCCGCCCGGCGCCGGATCGCCCTGGCGCGCCCAACTCGACTGAAGGATGACCGGCTTGGCCCACTTCGACCAGTTGGCGCCGTCGACCACCAGCCGGAACAACGTGGCCGCAGGCGCGCTGCTGGTCCGGTTGATTTCGAACGAGAACTTACGACCCGACATCCCGACTCCCTGAAGATCGCTGAGTGACCCGGATGGCACTGCCGCGTACCATACCTCCGCCACCTCGAACACCACCCCGAAGCGTCGTTTCTCTGCGGGGCCTCGCGCCGAGCGCGATCATTCACGGTATGGCTCGGCGGTTCGCGTGTCTCGCGGTCTTGCTGTTGGTCGGCGCCTGCGGCGGCGCCCGCGGTCCCGGGCCCACCACCACGTCGGCAACCGATCACGCCGATGCGGCCGCCCGCAGCCAGAGCGTGCTGGACGACGCGATCAAGGCCGGCGCGCCGGGATGCTCGGCCGCGGTCGGCGTCAAGGGAAAGGTGGCGTGGACGGGCGTCCGCGGTGTCGCCGACATGTCGAGCGGCAAGGCCATCACCGCGCAGACGGTGTTCGACATCGCCTCGGTATCCAAGCAGTTCACCGCCACCGGGCTGCTCCTGCTCGTCGCCAAAGGCAAGCTGGCCCTCAACGACCCGGTGTCCCGCTACCTGCCCGAGCTGCCGACCTGGGCGGCCACCGTCACGCTGGCGCAGCTGATGCACCAGACCAGCGGAATCCCCGAGTACGTCGGGCTTCTCGAGGCACAGGGATATCAGATTGCTGACCGCACCACCGAGGACCAGGCCCTGCAGGCCCTGGCCGGCGTGCCCAAGCTGGAATTTGAGCCCGGCTCCCAATTCGAGTATTCCAACTCCAATTACCTGCTGCTCGGCGAGATCGTCCGCCGGGTCGCGCGGCAACCGCTGCCGCAGTTCCTCACCGAACAAATCTTCCGTCCGCTCGGGCTGGCCATGATTCTGGACCCCACCGGCCCGATTCCCGACAAAGCCGTTCCCTACGAGAACAGCAGCGGCGGTTACCGGGCGACCCAATCTGGTTGGGAGCAGGTCGGTGACGGCGGAATCCAAACGACGCCAAGCCAATTGGTCGGGTGGGCCGACAATTACCGAACCGGCCGGGTGGGCGGCCCCGCGCTCCTCGACGCGCAACTGGCCGGCGCGGTGCCGACCGAACCGGGTGGCGCCGATCGGTACGGGGCCGGCATCTATCTGATGGCCAACGGCACGCTCGATCATGACGGCGCATGGGGTGGGTTCGTCACGGCATTCCGCGTGAGCAAGGACCGAAACACATCCCTGGCCATCACCTGCAACACCGACAAGCAGGACCCCGAAACCCTGGCCGACTCGTTGGCCAAACTGTGGATGTAGTTGCCGGTCAGCTCTTTTCGGTGAGCCCGGTGACCGCGCGGCCGTCGTCGAGTTCGACCGTCGTCAGCGTCGCGGGCGCGGGAAGGTCCGCCAGCAGCCGCCCCAGCCCGGCTTCCGAAACCCGGAACAGCTCGCCGCGCGACGACGCTCCCGGTCCGGGCTTGGCGGTGACCCAACCGAGGTGGCGGGCGCCCAAGAGTTCGAGTCGCCGGCGCAGGGATGCAAAACCGAATAGCGCCACCTCGCAGCCACTTTCGACGAGCAGCGTGGGTGGCGCTCCGCTGAGGCGGGCGGCGATGTCGATGGCGATCTGGTCATGGAACGCGGGCACCACGATCATCACGCCGAACGGGCCACCGCCGGCCGTCGCCACACCGGGAACGGCGACCGCGGCCATGTCGAGCAGGTTGCAGAAGTTGGTGTAGGTGCCCATGCGCCGGTTGATCGAGAACGGATCGGCTGCGACGTCGGCCAACGCGGGGTGTTCGGTCGTCGTCGGGAGCAGCAGCGCATCGAAGCCGGCGAGAAGGTCGGCGGCGGCGACCCGCGCTCGGGCCAGCGCGTCGGAGTCCGCGGCGAATGCGGCGCCGGTGATTTCGCGTCCCGCGGTGATGATCGCCGCAACATGCGGGTCCGCGCCCGCGGGCGCGGTGTCGAGAAATTCGCCTACCGCGGCGTATCTTTCGGCGACGAACGCGCCGTCATACAGCAGCAGGGCCGCATCCAGCAGAACCGAGACGTCGACCGGCTCGATGCTCAGCCCCGCGTCGGAGGCGCGAATCACGCTGTGCTCGAACGCGTCTCGGTACGGGTCGCAGAGCGCGGTGAGGTTCGCGGCTTCCGGGACCGCCACCCGCGGTGTGTCGGGTGCGGCCAGGCGGACGTCGGCCGGCCAGGTGCGGCTGCGGGCGTCGCGGGAATCGACCCCGGCCATCACCCGCGCCGCGGCGGCCGCCAGGGCGAGGTCCGCCGCGAGCACCGAGACGGCGTCGAAGCTCGGGCAGGCCGGAACGACCCCGTGGGTGGGGACGATGCCGAGCGTGGGTTTGATGCCGACGATCCCGTTGAGCGCGGCCGGGACCCGGACCGAGCCCGCGGTGTCGGTGCCGATGCCGATGTCGGCGATGCCCAGCGCGACCGCCACGGCTGACCCTGAACTGGAGCCGCCGGCGACCAGGTGAGGATGGCGCGAATTGCGCACGGCGCCATAGGGACTGCGGGTGCCGACCAACCCGGTGCCGAATTGGTCGAGGTTCGTCTTGCCGAGCACGACGGCCCCGGCGCCGCGGAGCCGCTCCACCGCCGGCGCCGTGCTCGCGGGCCGGTAGGCGAATTCGGGGCAACCGGCGGTGGTCGGCAGGCCCGCCACGTCGATGTTGTCCTTGACGGCGACCACCCGCCCCGCCAGCGGAAGGCTCTCTCCCGCGGCGAGCCGCCCTTCGACCGCGTCGGCGTCGGCCAGCACGTCGTCCCGCGCGCGCAGCGTGATCCAGACTTCCGGCCGGTCGACTTCGGCGATGCGCCGATACGCGGCGTCGACGCGCGCGCTGGGAGAGCCCTGCACCGAGGCTGGCGCGTCAGATGACATACGGCGCAATGAGGACCATGGCGCTGGCGACCGCGAAACCGATCAGGAAGGCGATCACCGTAAAACCCATCACCTGGCGGACGTTGAGCTTCGCGATGGCGAGCACCGGCAGCAGCCAGAACGGCTGAATCATGTTCGCCACCCCCTCACCGACCGCGACCGACATCGAGGTCAGCCCGAGGTAGGCCGGCGAGTGCTGGCCGATGGCCAGCGCCGAGTCGACGGCGATGGGTCCCTGCACCGCCCAGTGGCCGCCGCCGGACGGCACGAACAACGAGATGATGACCGACCCGACGAACGTCAGGAACGGCAGCGTGTACTGATCGGCGCCCCGCACCAGCGCCTCGGCCAACACCGTCTGCAGCGCCTTGCCCGACCCGGTGGGCAGATAACCCAACAGACCGACGATCCCGCCGTACAGCGGATACTGCAGCAGCAGCGGGCCGGACACCTTCGCCGCGCCCGAAAACGCCCGGATGAAGCGAATCGGCGTCCGGTGCAGCAGGGCGCTGGTGATGGTGAACAGCATGATCATCGACGAGATGTTCAGCGCGAAGCCGCTCAGCACGAAGTACGTGATGCCCGCGACGAACACGATGACGTTGAGGATCCACAGGTTTTCCAACCACTCGGCAAACGTCCGCTTGCCGTCGGGCGCGGGTGGCTCCGGCTCCTCGTCGAAGACCGCCGGATCGGGCTCGAGACCGTCTCGGGGCGCCATGCGCCAGATCGCGACCGCGAGCAGGGCGACCATGGCGATGACGGCGACCCAGTTGTAGGGCTGGAAAACCGTCAGCGTCAGCGGGACGGTGATCCCGGCGATCTTGTGGATCACGTTGATCGGGCTGGTCGTGTCGGTGTTGGCAAGCGCGATCGATGACGACAGGCCCTGCGTCCAGACGATGTAGCCCATGAACCCGGTCGCGATCAGGTAGCCGAAATGCGCGCCCCGCAGGCGTTTTGCGACCTGGCGCGCCACCAGGGCGCCCGCCACCAAACCGAGTCCCCAGTTCAGCAAGGAGAAGACTGTGCTGACGCCGAAACACAGCAGCGCCCCCTGGACCTGGTTCTTCGGCTTGCTCGCGAGCCGGACGATGGCGCGCTTGAGGGCGGGCGCCTCGGCCAGCGTGTAACCCGTCACCAGCACGAGCACCATCTGGAACGCGAAGGTGAAGATGTTCTGCGGTCCCCACACCCCGCCGTACCACGCCTTGAGGATGCCGGAGGCCGACGCACCCCGGACGAGCAGCGCCACCAGCGCCACGACGATGAGCGTCAGGATGACCGCGAACAGGTAGGGGTCGGGCATGACGCGCTCGACGTAGCGGACGCAGACCTCGGTCAGCCGCTGGATCAACCCGCGTCGTTCCGTTGCCCGACGCTCTGTTGTGGTCATCTGTCGCCCCTATCTCCCCGTTCCCGAAATCCCCGCCCAAGGCAACCCCAATTTTGTTGCGGCCGGGTGAATTAAGCGGCACCCGACCGCGATGACAACCGAGGTTGCCAGTAGTCGCCGGCCCGCCGCGCGGCACACGCGGAAATTGGCATCCGACTTTGCGATGAGTTTCGGCGACGGAACCTGTCTATACCTGTAGTTCGATCGATACACAATCGGCGCCCCCGCACCCCGTGCGGGGGCTTTTCGCTTGAGAGGGGCTTGTCATGGCTTTGGCAGAGGACACACTCGGGGACAAAACGGTCTTGGTCACGGGTGCCAACCGCGGCATCGGTCGGGCTTTCGTGGAGGAAGCCCTGCACAGGGGCGCCGACCGGGTGTATGCGGGCACGCGAGACGGTTCCTCGTTTCCCGACGAGCGAGTGGTCCCCGTCGCGCTCGACGTGACCGACGCGGCACAGATCCGCGCGGCCGCCGCCGCGGCGGAATCGCTTGACGTGCTGATCAACAACGCCGGCATCGCGCTCTACGACGACCTGAGCGATCCCGCGGTGCTCGAACGGCACCTGGCCGTGAACCTGTTCGGCACCCATGCGGTGACGCGGGCGTTCCTGCCGGCGCTGATTCGTTCCGGGGGAGCGGTGATCAACAACCTGTCGGTCAACGCGCTGGCGCCGCTGCCGATCATTCCGGCGTACTCGGTCTCCAAGGCGGCCGCGCTCAACCTCACCCAGTCGCTGCGCGCCGTCCTGGCGCCCCAGGGCGTGCGGGTTTTCGCGGTTTTCACCGGCCCCGTCGACACCGACATGAGCCGCGAACTCGACATCCCGAAAGCCACCCCGCGGTCGGTGGCGGCGGCCGTCTTCGACGCGCTGCAGCGCGGCGAACAGGACATCTTCCCCGACCCGATCTCCCAATCCATCGCCGCGGGCTGGGACAGCACCCCGGCCAAGGAGCTCGAGCGTCAATACGCCCAGCTGCTTGCGACGGCAACGCCGGCATAACACCATCACCAGGAGGACGAGATGAACAACCTATCCGGCCAGACCGCACTCATCGTGGGCGCCAGCCGGGGCCTGGGCCGCGGCATCGCAACGGCCGCGGCCGAAGCCGGCGCCTCGGTGATCGCCGTGTCCCGCACCGCGACGACGTTTCCCCAGCCGACCGACGGCGCCGGCAGCATCGAAGCGGTGATCGCCGATGCGGCCGACCCATCGGTGCCCGGCACCCTGCTGGATCGGTACGACCCGCAGGTTTTGGTGCTGGTGGCCGGGGCAAGCCCGCTACCTCGCCCGCTGCAACACCACACCTGGGAGACGTTCTCGGCCAACTGGAACACCGACGTGCGCATCGCCTTCCACTGGCTGCGCGAGGCCCTGCTCAAGCCGCTGCGCCCCGACAGCCGCGTGGTGGTTTTCAGCAGCGGTGCCGCCCTAGCCGGATCCCCGCTCAGCGGCGGGTACGCCGGCGCCAAGGCCACCCAGCGTTTCATCACGGGCTACGCCCAGGACGAGGCGAACCGCGCCGAACTCGGCATCAGCTTCACCGCCCTGATGCCCCGCATCACCCCGCTGACCGAACTCGGCCGCCCCGCCGTGCGGGCGTACGCGGCCCGCGAGGGCCGATCCGAGGAGGAATACGTCAAGCAGCTCGGCGAACTGGTCGACCCCCAGGTGGCCGGCGCGGCCGTCGTCGAGCTGGCGCAGGCCGACACGGACACCGTCGCCGCGGGCTACCTACTGACCGGCGCGGGCCTGCAGAAGATCGCCTGAAAGACCTTCCACCACAACCGAAAGGCTAGAGAACATGCAAACGCCCCCGATCGTGTCGGCGCAGGAATGGGAGGCCGCGCGCCAGCGGCTGCTCGCCAAGGAGAAGGAGCTTGTCCGGGCCCGCGACGCGCTGGCGGCCCAGCGCCGCCGGATGCCGTGGCTTCTGGTGGACAAGCCCTACCAGTTCGACGGGCCCGACGGCAGGGTGAGCCTGCTGGACCTGTTCGGCGGCCGGCGTCAACTGGTCGTCTACCGGGCGTTCCTGGAGCCGGGGGTGGACGGCTGGCCCGACCACGCGTGCCGCGGTTGCTCCATGATCGCCGATCACGTCGGCAACCTGGCGCATCTCAACGCGCGCAGCACCACCCTGGTGTTCGCCTCCCGCGCCGGCCAGGCCGACATCGAGCGGGTGAAGGACCGGATGGGGTGGCGGATGCCGTGGTACACCATCACCGACGACTTCGACCGCGACTTCGGGGTCGACGAGTGGCACGGCACCAACGCGTTCATCCGCGACGGCGAACGGGTGTTCCGCACGTACTTCATCAACAACCGCGGCGACGAGGCGATGGGCACGACCTGGAGCTACCTGGACATGACCGCGCTTGGGCGCCAAGAGGATTGGGAGGATTCCCCGGAAGGCTACCCGCAGGGTCCCGCGTATGCGTGGTGGAACTGGCACGACGCGTACGGCGATCAGCCGGCGCAATGGTGGGAGGACCCCGAGCCGGGCGAGCGGAATCCCAACGATCCCCGGCCGTCGCGCAGCGGGTCGTGAAAGGCTTTGGGCCATGCCGGACGTCAGCGTCGACGATTTCGCCCAAGTCGCCGAGCGGTACCGATCCGAGTTGCGGGCGTACTGCTATCGCATGCTCGGATCCGTCGACGAATGCGAGGATCTGGTTCAGGACACCTACCTTCGCGCGTGGCAGGCCTACGAGAAGTTCGAGGGCCGCTCCTCGGTGCGGTTGTGGCTGTACAAGATCGCGACGAACACGTACCTGAATGCGTTGCAAACGCGCAAGCGGCGTCCGCTGCCCTCCGGGCTGAGCGCCCCGGCCGACAGCCCGACGGCCGCGCTGGCCCCGGCGCAATCCGAGATCCCGTGGTTGCAACCCGCCCCCGACAGCCTGCTGTACGGCGCCACCGACGATCCCGCGGTGGTGGTGGCGGTGCGCAGCAGCGTCCGCTTGGCGTTCGTCGCTGCGCTGCAACACTTGTCGTCGTTGCAGCGCGCGGTTCTGGTGCTGCGCGACGTATTGGGTTGGCAGGCCGGCGAAGTCGCCGAGATATTGGAGACCTCCACGCCGGCGGTGAACAGCGCGTTGCAACGCGCCCGGGCGCGACTGGCCGAGGCCGGCCCGACGCTCGACGAGCTTGGTGAGCCCGCCGAACCGGAGCTGCGCGGCGTTCTGGACCGCTACATGGCCGCCTTCGAACACGCCGACGTCGACCAACTGGCGGAACTGCTGCGCGCGGACGTCGAACTCGAAATGCCGCCCATCCCAACGTGGTTCACGGGTCGGGAGGCGGTACGCGGATTCATTGCCCGGGTGGTGCTGCATACGCCGGATCAATGGCGGCTGGCCTACACCCGCGCCAACGGCGCCCCGGCGTTCGCCATGTACCGGCGGGCGGCGGACGGGTCATTCCAGGCTCACGGCCTGGACGTGCTGTCGCTGGCCGGCGGCCGCATCTCCCGCATCGTCGCCTTCAACGACGCCACGCTGGTCGCCAAGTTCGGGTTGCCCGAGACGTTCCCGGGCTGAGGGTCCGGACCGTGTCCGACACCGACGAACTCCGCGTTATGGCCGAGGCGACCCGGTACCTGTTCAGCAACCTCCTCTTGGTTCGCGAGGCAGACCTCTCGGCGCCGACGCCCTGCACGGACTGGGACCTGCGCCGGCTGCTGGGCCATGTGCGCGGCTCGCTGAGGGATGTCGCCGACGTGCTGGCGGCGCGCGGCCCAGCCTCCGGGCGGGCGGCGGCCGATGGCGATCCCACCGATCCCACCGATCCCGTCGCCGCATTGCGGGTCGCGATCGTCGACTTGCTCCTCGTGTCGAACACGGAACCCACGACGGGCCGGTGGTGTGAAATCTATGGCCGCTCCCTTCCCGCCAAAACCGTTGTCCACGTTGGGGCGATCGAGATGGTGTTGCACGCGTGGGACATCGCCCAGGCGTGCCGAACCCATCGCCCCATTCCGTCGGATGTCGCCTCGGCGCTGTTG
>NZ_AUWQ01000101.1 GCF_000455205.1 Mycobacterium sp. UM_CSW
GACCGCGGCCGTGCTGGCCGGGTCCATCCCGCTGCCGTGTCCGAGTTCCTCGAAGACCTTGAGCAACAACGCCTGGTCGATTTCTTCGCCGGAGAAGGCGGTGTAACGCATTGTCGGTGTGAGGAGTTCGAAGTCGCCGGCGAGGCTGATCAGGGTGGCCGAGGTGCCGCCGCCACCGAAATCCAGCAGGCCGACCACGCCCGTCGCCGCGAGGCACAGCTCCGCGTTCGCCGCCGTCAGCGCCGCGATCGCGTCGGAGACCAGGCGGGGCGCCATGCCGCTTCGGACGAAGCCCAAATGCGTTCGTAGACCGTTGCGCAGCGCCTGCACCGTGCCGGGTTTCCAATACGCCGGGACGGCGATGGAGATCTCGGACGCGCCGGAGTCCGCGCCGGCGGCGGCCACCATGGCGTCCAGCGCCTCCACCATGAGCAGGTCCGGGTCGTGAGCGGACCCGTCGGGCGACACCAGCGCAACCGAGTCGCCGACGCGCTCCACGAAGCCCCGCATGAGCACCCCAGGCTCGGACAATGCCGGGTTCTCTGTGTTTTCCACGGGTAGGCCGATTTTCGGCGCGCAGTGCGGATAAAGCGTCAGCACCGCACGGCGTGCAACCGGCGAACTTCCGTTTCGCGCAGCGACCAGGTTCGCGGTCCCGATCGACAACCCCACTGGGTCGTACATAGAGCGAGAACTTTCGTCTATAGAGGTCGGTGGCCAGCGTTAACCATAGCCGCGCACGCACTGTATTCCGCCCGGCCACAACCTCATTGGTATCCGGTCGATGCCGTGTCGTCACCGAAACGGTATCGACGACTCCCTTGACAGAGGGCGGGTGCTCAGATCACAGTGAGCGGCAGCGAACGCCTCGGCTCGAACTGGAATGTCGATCCGCGACTGACCTTGGCCACCTGCACCTCCGGCAGTTCCTTTGCCGCGGTGTCGGTTTCGACCAGCTCGGCGGTCCAGTCGGTCGTGGTGCCGCTGACCCGTACCTCGAGATGGGGGTCGACCGCGGTGGCGATCGCCTGCAGCGGCTGCACGGATTCCGGTGAGCACAGCGAAATCCAGGCGCCGTCGTCGTGCGCCGGCGACCGGTGCACAAGCAGCCGGTTCTGCGCCGTTTCCGCGATGACGTAGCCCGCGGGGTTGAGCAGCGGGTGCAGCTCGAGCACCTGTCTTGTTCCCTCGATCCCGCCGGGCAATTGCAACGCGCGGTGGATGCGCTCGGATGCCAGCCCGGCCAGGCCGGTCAGGCCGCGGGTGCACACGTCGACCGCCTGGGCGTCGTTCGCGGCGCGCGCCCGCACCGCGAGGGCGAACGACAGGTACAGCAGGTGCATCTGCAGGCACACCTCGTCGGCCATGCGGACCAGCGCCGAGCGCGAGAACGCGGCGAAGTCGAAATCGGACAGCAACGGCCCGGAGTAATCCGCCTCGCCCTCGTCGGAGCCGTCGATCGGGTCCAATTCCCAAGTGGCGGCGCGCGTTTGGCGGATGACCTCAAGCGCCGGGATGCTCTGCGCCTCGGGGTGGGACTCGTCGATGATGACGGTCCACGCGCAGTGCGGATGCCGGTCCGCCGGCACCCGTGGCGGCCGGTGGATGGGGCGCATCTGCGCACGCGCGTTGGTCGCCACGGCGGTGGCGTCGAACGTCGGGTCCTCGATGGTGTGGCACATCCCGAAGACGTACTCGTCGCCCATCGGCTCCACGTCGAGCAACGCGCCGCAGTGGTCGAGCTGGAACTCCCCGTGCCAGCGGTCGTGAATCGTGTAGCGGAAGTCCATGAATTGCGGCGGCGCGCCGATGTCGAGCTGCAGGCCCTTGAAGATGGTGGGCACGTCGTCGCCCTCGTAATTCAGCGCCCGCTGCATGCGCTTGGTGTAGATCGGGCTGGCGCCCGCCCACTCCTCGATGGCGATCTGCACCATCTCCTCGCGGCCGAACTCCGTGATGCACCACGCCATGCCGGAGCGGTCGATCATGTGACCGATCAAGAGCAGTTCGGGAACCAGGACCGACAGCTCCTGGCGGGACAACCGCGCGTATCGGGATCCGGTCACCGCCCAAAAATAGACGGCTTTATGTTATAAAGTCAACAATGCCTTCTTCCAGGCCGTCTTCCAGGTCCATTGCGCCCACCCGCCGCACCAGCGCGCCCCGCAAGCGCGGCGACGACACGCGCACCAAGATCATCGACGAGACGGTGCGCTGCATCATGGAGGAAGGGTTCGCCGCCGCGACCGCCAAGCACGTGGCCGAGCGCGCCGGCGTGACGTGGGGGGTCATCCAATATCACTTCGGGGACCGCAACGGCCTGCTGATGGCCGTCGTAGACGACGGCGTGGCCAGGCTGGTCGACAGCCTGTCCGCGGCCGACGTCAGCGAGCTTCCGTTGCGCGAGCGCATCGAGGTCGTCATCGACACCGCGTGGAGCTGTTACAGCAGCCCGACGTCGATGGCCGCCTTCGAAATCCTGCGCGCCACCCGGGGCGGGTCTTCGCGGCGCCACCTGATGGAGATGAACGCCGCGATCGGCCAGCTCGGCCGGCTGATCACCGACGACCCAGCCAATGCCGGTGTGGCCGAGGTCATTTGGGCCACCCTGCGGGGTGTGGTGCTGGCGCAGATGATCACCGGGACCGCCATCGACTGGAGCCTGGAACGACGCGCGCTGATCGAAATGGCCACCCGCGCGCTGCAATGACGGCGACGCGGGCCGCGCTGGTGCCGCGACACTTACACCACGCACACGACACGCCGCCGCAGCTCGCAGAGGATTAAGTCTCGACGAAAAACCAACCAAGCCGTCCGACCGCAGCCGGCCTATCACCGTGTGCTGCAATGTCGGGATGACCCCTCAAGAGTTCGCCGACATCGAAGCCATCAAGCAGGTGAAATACCGCTACCTGCGCGCGCTGGACACCAAGCATTGGGACGACTTCGCCGAGACCCTGGCCGAGGACATCACGGCCGACTACGGCCCGTCGATCGGCAACGAGCTGCACTTCACCAACCGTGCCGACCTGGTGGAGTACATGCGCACCTCGCTCCCACTCAACGTCATCACCGAGCACCGGGTGACCCACCCCGACATCACCGTGGACGGCGACACCGCAACGGGCAGCTGGTATCTGCAGGACCGGGTCATCGTGGCCGACCTCAACTTCATGCTGATCGGCGCGGCCTTCTACCGCGACACCTACCGGCGCACCGACGCCGGCTGGAAGATCAGCGGAACCGGTTACGACAGGACCTACGACGCCACAATGTCGTTGGCGGGCTTGGACTTCAAGATCAAGCCCGGCCGCGCGCTGGCTACTTCGTAATCGCGATCACCGCACCGGGCTTCAGCCAGCGGATGATCTGCACCAGCGTGGCGTCGTCGATCGCCACGCACCCCTCGGTGGGCCCGCCGTCAGTGGTGTGAAAGAAGAACGCGGCACCGCCGCCGGGGGTCTTGTTCTTGTTGACGCCCATCACGACCGCGTGCTTGTACTGCGGGATCTGCAGGTTCTCGCTGTCGGCCGTGTTGAACGGGCACTGCGACTTCTGGCAGACCTGCATGCTGTTGAAGGTGGGGCTGTGGTCGTCGCCGCTCCACCAATGGTTCGGCCCGACTTGCGTATATGGAAGTCCCCCACCGGGATTGGGCGCCGTGCCGAAGGCGGAGTCGAGGGTGTACACGCCCATCGGGGTGGCCGGCACCCCGCTGCGGGCCTGCGGTGCCATGCCCGCGGAGCCGACGTGGGTGGGGATGCCGGTCACCAGCGCCTGCCAACCGCTGGCGGTGCGTTGGTAGATATCCATTTTCGCGTTCGACCCGCCGGTGCTGACGACCGAAACCACCTGCGTGGCGTTGCCGACGGAGTTCGCGAACCAGGGAGTGGCCGCACCGCTCACCGGCGCCAGCACCAGCGCCGCGACCATCAGGCACACCGCAGCGCACAGCGAAGCGAGCAGTCGGCGCATGGATTCAATGGTCCGGCGACGCGAACCCCGGGGTCAAGTAAAGCTTTAGACCCGATTGTGTCACTACGGTGTTACCAACCGGGCCGAAACACCCACAGGCACAAAAGGAAATAGAGGTATCCGAGCGACCACCCGGCCAGCACGTCGGACGGGTAATGCACATTCAGCGCGACCCGGGCAATCCCGACCAACAGCAGGCTCAGCGCCGTCAGCGCGATCGCAGCGCGCCTTGCCGCGCGGCCGATCATCGGCAGCACGAACGCCAGCAGGGCGAGCAACGCCGACGTCGCCTCGAGCGCGTGCCCCGAGGGGAACGACGACGACGCTGCCGGCACCAGCATGGTCGCCGGGCGCGGCCGGTTCACCAAAGCCTTGGCCGCCGTCGTCACCAGGCCGCTCAGCGGCGCGCACGCCAGCAGCACCAGCGCCGCCCGCACCTCGCGCCGCGCCAGCGCGACGACCGCGGCCACCGCTCCCAGCACCCGCAACGGGACCGGGCCCAGCACGAACGACACGACCTCCCAGAAGCGCACCCACGCCGGGTGCTTGACCGCGACCTCGCGCGCGGCGTCGAGCATCGACCAGTCGGCGCGAAGCAACCAACCCCAGTGCTGGCAGTAGCCCACCCACATCGCCGCGTAGACCGAGACGGCCACCACCGCGACCCACGCGGCCGGGGCGGTCCGGGGGCGGGTCATCACTCCACCGATACCAGGGCGGTCATACTGGCATTCATGGCGGTCTTCGTCCGCAGGTTGTTCGGCATCGGCAAGTTACCCGCCGATCTGCACGCCCAGGTCGAGGCGGAGGGCCTGATCTACCTCGCCGATTACGTCGCGGTGACCCGGCGGTTCAGCGGCATCATCCCCGGCGTGCGGCTGCCGCACAGCGTCGCCAGTTACGTCGGCTCGCTGGCGTTCACCTCGGAGCGGGTGCTGGCGACGTTGTCCATGCTGCCCAAGCTGGCCGGGCCGACCGTCGACGCGCGCTGGGACGCGCCGCAGGCCGGCGCTGCCAAGGTCGAGATCTCGTCAACCGGGGTGCAGGTCGACGTCGACGTCAGCGAGGTTGACCAGAACTTCAGCGGCCACCTGTCGCTGCACTACAAGGTGGCCCTGGCGGACGACGTTTTGGCCGGCCTGCCGCGACGGTCGCTTGCCTTCGACATGCCGCCCGAGTACGTCTTCCGGGCGGTCGGCGTCACCTATAGTCCGTGAACGTCATCTTCGGCCAGGGCGGCTGGCGCAGCACCGCCAGGCTGGCGATCACCGCCGCCAACAGGCCGGTGAGCACGCCGATCAACGCGATCCGGTTCTGATCGACCGCGGGCACCCACGATGCCTCGCCCCCGTGCACGACGAACACGCCGAGCGGCTTGGCAACGGGGATCACCGTGGTCCCATCGGCGGTCTCGTACGGTTCGCCGTAGACGCGCCCGTCGGCGCCGTCGTCGGACAACTGATCCAGCACGTCGGAAAACTTCATGGACCACTACGCTAACCCGGTTTTCCCTACGATGGCTGGCGTGACCGATCAGGCGTTCAGCCCCGAGGAGCGGCGCGCCGTGTATCGGGTGATCTCCGAGCGACGCGACATGCGCCGGTTCTCACCGGGCGCCGTCGTGAGCGAGGAGGTGCTGGGGCGATTGCTGCAGGCCGCGCACGCCGCGCCCAGCGTCGGGCTGATGCAGCCGTGGCGGTTCATCCGCATCACCGACGACGCGCTGCGGCGACGCATTCACGCCCTCGTCGACGAGGAACGGCCGCGCACCGCCGCCGCCCTGGGGGAGCGGTCCGAGGAATTCCTGGCGCTGAAGGTCGAGGGCATCCTCGAGTGCGCCGAGCTCTTCGTGGTGGCGCTGGGCGACGACCGCGACCGGCACGTGTTCGGCCGCCGGACGCTGCCGCAGATGGACCTCGCGTCGGTGTCCTGCGCGATCCAGAACCTGTGGCTGGCCGCGCGCGCCGAAGGCCTTGGCGTGGGTTGGGTTTCCCTGTTCGACCCGCGACGACTCGCGGAGCTGCTGGCGATGCCCGACGACGCCGAGCCGGTGGCCATCCTGTGTGTGGGACCGGTGCCGGAGTTTCCGGACCGGCCGGCGCTGGAGCTCGACGGGTGGGCCTACGGGCGGCCGCTGCCGGAGTTCGTCTCCGAGAACCGCTGGGAATCGCGCCGATCGTAACGCCCGGCGACAACCTGGTGGCTGCGGTATCGTCGCCGGTCGAGGTGAGGCAATGACGGGCAAAGTCGCCACATGACAGCTAAAGAGAACGTGCTGATCGTGCACTGGCACGACCTGGGGCGATATCTCGGCGCTTACGGTCACCCGGATGTGTCCAGCCCGCGGCTGGACCGGCTTGCCGCCGAGGGCATTCTGTTCACCCGGGCCCACGCCACGGCGCCGCTGTGCTCGCCGTCGCGCGGGTCGCTGTTCACCGGCCGCTACCCGCAAAGCAACGGCCTGGTCGGCCTGGCCCACCACGGCTGGGAATACCGCAGCGGCGTACGGACCCTGCCCCAGATATTGTCCGAGTCCGGTTGGTACTCGGCACTTTTCGGCATGCAACACGAGACGTCCTACCCGAAACGCCTCGGCTTCGACGAGTTCGACGTGTCCAACTCCTATTGCGACTACGTGGTGGACCGCGCCCAGGAGTGGCTGCAGGACAGCGCCGAAAACCTCGCGGGCCAACCGTTCCTGTTGACCGCCGGGTTCTTCGAAACCCACCGGCCCTACCCGCGGGACCGCTACGAGCCGGCCGACGCGGCGGAGGTCGATCCCCCGGACTTCCTCCCGGACACCCCCGAGGTCCGCGGCGACGTCGCCGACTTCTACGGCGCGATCGCCGCCGCCGACGCCGCCGTCGGCCGGTTGCTGGACACGCTGTCCCAGACGGGGCTGGACGCCAACACCTGGGTGGTGTTCTTCACCGATCACGGCCCGGCGTTCCCGCGGGCGAAATCCACGCTGTACGACGCCGGAACCGGCATCGGAATGATCGTCCGGCCCCCCACGAGCCGCGCCGTGGCGCCGCGCGTTTATGACGAACTCTTCAGCGGCGTCGATTTCGTGCCGACGCTGCTGGAGCTGCTGGGCCTGCGCGTGCCGGCCGACGTCGAGGGCGCGTCCCACGCCGGTGCGCTGCTCGCGCCGGAGCCGCACGCCGAACCGGTCCGCGAGCAGGTGTTCTCCATGAAGACCTATCACGACTCGTTCGACCCCATTCGCGCCATCCGCACCAAGGAATACAGCTACATCGAGAACTACGCGTCCCGCCCGCTGCTCGACCTGCCGTTGGACATCGAGGACAGCCCGTCGGGACACGCGGTCGCGCCGTTCATCGCCGGCCCGCGCCCGGAGCGCGAACTCTACGACCTGCGAACCGATCCCGCAGAGACCCACAACCTGCTGGCGACCGAAGACCCCGACGTCGACGCTGTCGCCGCGGATCTGGCTGTGCGCCTACATGATTGGCGTCAGCGCACCGGCGACGTCATACCGTCGGAGTTCGCCGGCGTGCGCATCGCGGTGCGCTACACCGAAACCTATCTGCGGATCCACCACATGAAGCCCACCAGCCGGTCGGCGATCGCCGTCGACCGCGGCATCGAGGAGTAGTGGGGGCTACCCGGAGCGCTGGCCGCCGCCGACCTCGGCGACGATGAACACCCGGCGGAACGGGAAGATCGTCGTGCCGTCGGCCCGGGGCGGGTACGCGTCGTCCAGCAGCGGGATGAGTTCCCGGCGGAACTGTTCCCAGCCCTCGTCGTCGAGCCGCTCGCGCACCGGGACCAGCGCCGTTCCGGTTATCCATTCCAGCACCGGGTGCTCACCCGTCAACTGGTGCAGGTAGGTGCTCTCCCAGACGTCGACCTTGCATCCGGCGTCCAGCAGCAGGTTCGTGTAGGTCATCGGCGGCTGAACCACCGCTCCGACGCGAAATGGTATGTCGCGCATGAGTTTTGCATACGGCTCGCGACGGGCCAGCGCCCGCACCGTGGCGTGCGAGGGGGTTTCGAAGTTGCCAGGGATCTGGACGCCGATCCACGAGCCCGGCGCCAACTCGCCGGCCCACCGCACCAGCAGATCGGCGTGCTCGGGCACCCAGTGCAAGGCGGCGTTGCACACCACCACGTCGGTGTCGGGCTTGGGCTTCCAGTCCCGCAAGTCGCCGACGACGGCGTCGATGCCGCGTTCCTTGGCCGCGGCGACCATCTCCGGCGAGCTGTCCACCGCCTCGATCGCCGCCTCGGGCCAGCGCCGTGCCAGGTATTTGGTCAGGTGGCCGGGGCCGCAGCCCAGGTCGACCACCCGGCGCGCCTGCTTGGCGCCCACGCGCGACAGCAGGTCGTAGAACGGGCGGCTGCGATGGTCAGCAAAGGCCAGGTAGACGTCGGGATCCCACATATCGGTCCTCCTGATCAACACCATCGCGGCTCGAGCTGATAGGTAAACCGTATTACCGCATGCCGCCGCGGCAGCGACCGAGTGGGCGATAGCATCGCGTCTGTGACACCGACCGACCCGGATCCGGTCACTCCTCCGGTTCCGGTACCGGATGTTCCCGGCGCCGACGTGCCCGCCGGCGCTGCGGGATTGCCGCCGCGCTCCGCGTTGTCGCCCCGTCAGCGAATGGTCGTCGAGGCGGCCGCCGTCTCCGATCTCGCGCTGCGCACCGCGGTCGCGTCGGTGTTGACGACCACCGTCACGCCGGCGGTGCTCGCCAACTCGGTGCGCTCCGGCAGCGAACGCGACAGCCTGCGCTTCTACGCCGAGCTCGGCGCCGAGCACGATCCGGCGAAGTCGTTTCCGGTGCCCACCGAGCCGCCCCGGGTGTCGTCGCGGCCGGCGAATCGGCTGGCGGAGTGGATTGCGCACGGGACGGTCGAGAACATCTCGTTCCCGAGCAGCTTCCGGGCGATCAACCCGGATATGCGCACACGCTGGAGCGCGTTTGGATCGAACAACATCGTGCACGCGCAGCACTGGCGACATGCCGACGGGCCGCACCCGACGCTGTGCGTCATACACGGCTTCATGGGGTCGTCCTACCTGGCCAACGGCCGGTTCTTCACACTGCCGTGGTATTACCGCTCCGGCTACGACGTCCTGATGTACACCCTGCCGTTCCACGGCCCGCGCGCCGAAAGGTATTCGCCGTTCAGCGGTTTCGGCTATTTCGCGGGCGGGCTCTGCGGTTTCGCCGAGGCGATGGCACAGGCCGTGCACGACTTTCGGTCCATCATCGACTACCTGCGGCACACCGGCGTCGAACGCATCGCGCTGACCGGCATATCGCTCGGCGGCTATACCTCCGCGTTGGTGGCGTCGGTGGACGACCGGGTCGAGGCGGTGATCCCCAACTGCCCCGTGGTGACGCCGGCGACGATGTTCGACGAGTGGTTTCCCGCCAACAAGCTGATGGGCGTGGGGCTGCGGATGTCGAAGATCAGCCGTGCCGAGTTGATCGCCGGGCTGTCCTACCACTCGCCGCTCAATTACCGGCCGCTGATCGATAAGGAACGCCGGATGATCATCACCGGCCCCGGCGACCGGATGGCGCCGCCGGATCAGGCCGTCGCGCTGTGGGAGCACTGGAATCGCTGTGCGCTGCACTGGTTTCCCGGCAGCCACGTCCTGCATGTCAGCCAGCTGGACTACCTGCGCCGGATGACCCAATTCCTGCGCGGGGTCATGTTCTGACGGTTCGACGCCGAAATCGACGGCAGCGGGTAGCGCACTCGCACTTCTTCGCGCCACCGTCGATTTCGAGAACTAACGACTCGTGACGACGGTTTCCGTCAGCGGCGCCCGGTGCGCGCCGGCCTCCGGGGTGGGGCAGACCAGTTCGGCCAGCAGGCCCGCCGGTTCCTCGGTGTGCCCGTCAAGCCGTCGCGTCGACAGCAGCTCCAGCGCCGTCAGCGCCGGGAGGTGATCCCCGCGTTGCGGGATCAGCCCGGCCAGCGGGGCCGCGGCCGCCGGGGGCGTGTCGGTCACAAACGCGCACGCGGCCGCGACGGTGTGGTGGCTTGCATCGCCGGCGATCTCCAGCGCGGTCCAGGTCTCGCGGGTCGGGTGCGTCCGGATCGCCTCCGGCGTTTCGGGCAACCCGCCGTCGACGCGGACCCGGTATGCCGCAACGAAATCCGAGGCGCCGCGTTGGACTCCCCGCCACGTCTCGCGCGCGTTCGGCACCAGCAGCCGCGGGGCGTCGTCGGGCGCAACGATGCCGGCGTCCCAGCCGATCTCGCGGAGGTGGTCGGCCAGTCGCCGCGCGGCCACCTGGGCCGTCTCGTGCAGCGGGATCCGCGACGACCGCGCCTGCAGCGCCGCCAGGTTGTCGGCCGCCGAGATCGTGATCGCGATCCAGGTTTCGAGCTTGGACGGGTCGGATGCGTTGCCGCGGTTGGTGATCCGGATCTTGTCGGCCCGGATGCCGTAGCGGTCGAGGTATCGGGCGAGGAGCGGCAGCGGGAACACGTCCGAATCGCCGACGGGCGGCCCGAGCCGTAGTAGCGCGGTTGCCGTTGTGGCAGAATCGGATTCGGGCACGGTCCCGCCATTGCGGCGGATGATCGCAATCCGCCGGCGCAGGATCGTGGTGAAGTGCAACCCGCGCCACCAGCCGAACAGCAGGATCACCACGGCCGCGGCGATGCCGAGGACCCAGTAGTCGCGCGGCGACCGCCACGGGTACGCCAGCACCGCGGGCACCACGGCCAGCAGCGCCAGCGTGATCCGGCCGGCGCCGGGGGTCGGTATCGAACGGCTCACGGGGTGCTCTCCTTCTTACGGACGATCGCGGTGATTGCGGCGACGGCCGCGACCACCAAAGCCAGCACTGCGCTTCCGACGAACGCCACGGTCCGCGGGGTGGTGTTCTCCGGCGCCGGTGCGGGCGGGGCGGCAACGGGTTTCGCCGCCGCCACACCGGGTTGGTTGCCGGCGGGCAGGTCCCACGTAAGCGCGGCCACCGGGTCCACGCTGCCGGCGCCGACGACGTTCGAGGGCGCCCGGGCGCCGTTGTGCGCGGTCGCGGTGATGCGCCGCACCACCTGTGTCGCGTTGAGTTGGGGATACTTGCTGCGCACCAGCGCCGCGACGCCCGACACGTAGCCCGCCGCGTAGCTGGTGCCGCTCAGCGCCACCAGCTGCTGGTGGTCGTCGGGCAGGCCATTAGCCAGGCCCCCGCCGTCGCGGTTGCTGACCGACACGATGTTTTCGCCGGGCGCCGCGATGCCCACCCACGGGCCGGCCATGGTGAACTTCGACGGCTGTGCGTCCGGGGTCAGCGACGCCGCGGACAGCACGTAGGGCTGCCACCACGACGGCACCGAGACCGACTTGACGCCGGCCCAGTTGCGGGGGTCGTCCGGGCGGCCGAGGTCGGTGAGCGGGTTGGAGTCACAAGACATCCCGCCGCCGACCGATCCGGTCGCCCCGGTGTTGCCCGCGGCGGCCACGATCACCGCGTCCTTGTCCACCGCCGCGTACCGGATCGCCGCGCCCAGCGCGGCCTGGTCGACGGGGCGGTCGGCGGGAAGGCAGGTGATCGCGGAGATGTTGATCACCCGGGCGCCGAGGTCGGCCGCGTGCACTATGGCCCGCGCCAGGGTTGCGATGTCGAGCGACGCCCGCGCCAGCATCGGATCGCCGCCCGGTGTGCGCGGCGAGAACTTCGCCGACGTCATCCTGATCGAGAGCAGCCGCGCCGCGGGCGCCACGCCGGAGAACCCGTCGTCACCGGGTTGGCCGGCGATGATTCCGGCGACCAGCGTGCCGTGCCCGTCGCAGTCGGTCAGGCCGTCGGTCGTCTCGACGTAGTCGCCGCCGGGATCGACGTTGGGCAGGCGCGGACCCGGCCGCACCCCGGTGTCGATGACCGCCACCAGTTGGCCGTCGCCGCGGGAAAACCGCCATGCCGCAGGAAGATTCAGCATCGCCTGGCTGGGCGTCGTCACCGCCGGATCGCTGCCGGGAATGACACCGGAGACCCCGCACGGGCCGCGCTGCTCCATCGGCTGCCCGGGACCCGGGCTTCCGTTGGGCGGTGCCACGCCCGGGTCGACCGTCGGCTGATCGATCGCCAACGCCGGCGGGCAGGCCCACATCACGGCCGCCAAAGCGACTGTGATGCAAGCGAGTCCGGAACGGATCATCGATTGAGGACCCACGCGAACAGGCCAACCAGGTAAGCGAGGACCGGAATCAGCGACGCGTCGAGCCCGGCCGCGAGGAAACCCAGCAGCCGGCGCAGCGGCAGCGAATAGCTCTCCGGCGAGGCGATGCGCGGGTTCAAGGCCACCACCACCCACGCCGATGCCAACGCGATCAGCACCAGTGACGCAACCAGCGCGGCAGCGTAACGCCCCGTCGCGGTGTAGAGCACCAACAGCACGCCGGCCGCGAGGTAAGGCTGGGCGAGCAGCCAGGCCTTGCAGGCGGCCGAATCCCAGACCCGGGCGCGCAGCACGGACGTGGCGGCGGTCGCTCCGACCGCATACCAGCCCAAGCCCCCCAACGACTCTGGGCGCAGCGCGATGGCCACCGAACCCAGGACACTGAGCAACACCGCGGCGGCGATGAATCCGTTCTGGTGCGCGTCACCGATCCGCACCCGCCGCGGCAGGTCCTCGAGGACGCGCAACGACGGCGCCGACGGGGTGGGGTCGCCCGGCGCCGGAATGACCGGCAGCGGGAAGCGTGCCCACAGGGCGGACAGCTGAGCGGCCTCGATGGTGACCAGCAGGGCCGCCACGATCAGCCCACAGCCGATGGTCAATATCGGGAAATGCCAGACTGATTCGGCGCCGGCGGCCAGCACCACGGCGGCCCCCACCACCGCGGTCGCGGTGAAGAAACCGACGATCCGCTCGCGCTCCGGGCCCGGGACCAACAGGGCGATCAGCGACCACGCGGCGACCCCGGCCGCGGCCAGCATCAGTTGCGACGGCCCGAACTTGCCTGGCACCGCCAACGCCAGGGCCGCGGCGATCGGCACCAGGGCGGCGACCGACAGCGCCATTCCGGCGCGCGCGGACCGCACCGTGATCAGCAGGCCCGCGACCGCGGTGAGGACGGCGATTACGCTGACCGCGACCAGTCCGGACAGCGCGCCGGTGGCCACCCGGTAGGTGACACCCAGGCCGGTCGCCAGGAAGGCCACGGCGATCGCCGCGGCCAGCGCGCCCCGCTGGATATGCGTTGTCCCCCACGGCTTGCGACGCGAGGTCGAGAAAATCATCGCGGCGTCGGCGATGTCCTCGACGATGCCCGGCGCCGCCGGGCCCGCGGGCACCGGCTGCAGCGCCAACAGGTCACCGTCCACCACCCCGACCGTGTCCAGGCTGGCGTCGAGGCTGAACGGCGCGCCGCCGATCGGCGCCAGGCTCAGGTGGGCCGCCGCGAGGGTGTCCAACCCGTCGTCCGCGTCGCCATTCGACGCGGCCGGAGCCGCCAAACGCTTGACCGCGGGCAGGATTTCGCGCAGCGGCAACTCGGTCGGGAGGGCCATCTCCGTCAGCCGACTCTCCGCGAGGATGGCGACGCGGACGATCGGCATCACGGTGCCGGACGTCATTTGGCGGCCCTCAAAAGACGCTGCGGCCGTTCCTGCGACATGGTTCTCTCTTCTCTATCTCGTTGCTGGTTGGTGTTCGGCGGAAAAATCTCGGGACAGCCGCCTGCCGGGGAACCACTGGCCCTCCGGCAGCAGGGCGGTCAGGTGTTCGATCGCGACGGCGATCGCGAACGGGTTGCCGGGAGCGAACGTCGAGACCCATTCGCCGTCAAACGCTCGGGAGGGGCTGACCAGCACGCGACCGGCGGCGGTGTCGACGATGCTCATGCCGACCTCGGTGGTGGCGTGTTGCCCGTCGCGGCGGCAGCCGGCGACGACCTCGACGTAGCTGCACGGCCCGGAGAAGACCGCCTCCACCACCGGCCGTGCCGACGCCGGGATTCCCAGGTATTCAACGACTTCCGACAGCGAGGCGCCCGACCTCAGCCGCTCGTCGGCCCGGGCCCCGACGCGCATCGGCATGCTGAACTCATCGAATCGCGCCGGCGGCCGCTGGGCGAGCCCGACGCCGAGCACCGGGACCAGCCCTCGCGCGTCGTCGATGTCCATCGCGGTGAACGTGACCAGCTGCGCGCTGCGCAACGCGACCACCGTTTTAGCCGTTGTACCGCTGCGCTGCGCGACCACGCCGCGCAGCAGCTCACTCGAGCCGGAGGCGTTGGCGGGTCCCACGTAGCGCAGGTCGAGCCACCGGTCCGGGAAGCAGACGGCCTTGATCCAGCCCGCGACGGCCGGAGTGACGACTCCGTCCTGCGTCAACAGACCCATACCGGTCAGCTCGGCACGCTGCCGCTCGAAAAACTCGGCGCGTTCCGCGGTGTCGCGGTAGGGCGTGGTGATCGCCAGTACCCACGGGAAGGTGCCCGCCCCAATGGTTTCCGCGATGAACCACGCGTGGTCGACCGTCAGCTCGACGGCATTCGGCGCTGCGTCCATTTACGTCATTAGGCCTTTGGTTAACCGCCCCACTTGGCGGCCTCGGCCGTGTCGCGGGCGTACATGGCCAGGGTGTTCGCCTCGTGGGTGCTCGCCATCGCCTGGTAGGCGCGCACCAACGATTCCATGGCCTGGTTCCACTGGGCCTGCCAAACCTGGTAGGTCATGCCGGTGTCGCCCTGCCAGGCGTTGGACAGCGCGGCCTGCTCGCTGGCGATGTCGGCGCCCAGGCCCTGCAGGGTGCCGGCGTAGCCCGCCATGTCCCCGGCGTGGCTCAGCATCGCCGGGTAGTTGTACATGATCTGTGACATCACAAGTCCTTTCGCGGTCTTAGATCTCGGATTAAATCGACGTGTAGCCGGAAGCGGCGGCGGCGTCGGCGGCCACATAGGTGCCCGCGGCGTCGCCGAGATTGGCCTGGGCGATGTCCAGCAGGGTGTTGACCCGCGCCGCGGCCTCGACGAAACGGGCGTGCGCGGCCTGGAACGCCGCGGAGGACTCGCCCTGGTGGAACGCCTGCGCCGACACCGCCTCCTGCTCGGCCTGGCTGATGGTGCTGCGCATCAGCGCCGCCTTGGCGGAAAACGCCGACTGCGAGGCCACCAGCTGCGGAATGTGAGCGTCCAGCATGCTCATGGTGATTGGTTTCCTTTCACTCTCTTCGGATTTCGGTTGCTCACTGTCTCGTTACGAACCGTCGTCTCCCCCTCTCCCCGATTCACCCGGGCCCTGCTGGTCCCAGGTGCCGGGCACCATCGGCACCCGCGGCCCGCCGCCGAACTCGTCGTTGGCCAGCTCGGTCAACCCGGCCGCCCCCACGGCCTGGTCGTTGTGCGCGGTGCCCGCGAATCCCAGCCTCCCGGCGCCGCTCCCGGACGCCACCGCCGACACCAGC
>NZ_AUWQ01000102.1 GCF_000455205.1 Mycobacterium sp. UM_CSW
CGCCGTCGCCGCGGCCGCCGCGGGCCCGGGTCGTGGAACGTGGCGCAGCCGGGCGGTTCGCGCTTATCCAGGCGCTCGGCGCGGGCCTGGTCGGCGCCACGACCCGCAACCCGAACATGGCCGCCACCGCCGTGCTGGTGACCGCCCCCAAGGCCAGCCGGACCACGCCGGAGGCTTTCGCCGCCGCCCTGGGACGCGGGTTGGCCGACCGGCACGCCGTCCTGTCTCTGCGGCCCGACGCGCTGCGCCGCCTGGACCGCGTCGACGCGATCGTCATCGACCCGCGGGTGCTGTGCACCACCGGCATGCGCGTGGCGCGCATCCGCGGCGCCGACGAGCGTGAACTGTCCGCCGCCTGGAACCGCGCCCAGCTGGTGCTGCAGAACAACGGCCAACGGCCGGGCTGGCACCGGGTGCCCGGGATGTCCGCCAGCGAGCCGCACGCGGCGGTCGAGGCGCTTTTCCGTCCCTCCCACGACCCGCTGGCGTCGGCCGTGGTCGCCGAGGCGCACCGCACGGGAGCGGAGCTGGTGTCGGTCGACGTCGACTCCCTGGGCGAGCTGCGCCCCGCGTTCGACGAGATCACCCCGCTCGCCAACGGCTCGATGGACGACGCGCTCGCGCGCGCCGTCGCGGACCTGCAACAGCAAGGTCGAACCGTCGCCTTGCTGTCATCCTCTGGCGCACAAGCGCTTTCGTCGGCCGACGTGGCGCTGGGCGTGCTGCCGCGGCCCGGCGCCGGCCCGCCGCCCTGGAGCGCGGACCTGCTGCTGCCCGACCTCGCGGCCGCCTGGCGGGTGCTGCACGCGCTTCCCGCGGCCAAGGCCGCCACCCAGCGCGGGGTCGGGATTTCGGCCGGCGCGACGGCCATGGGATCGCTGCTGATGATCCCGGGCGTGCGCGGCCTGGGCCCCGGACCGGTGACCACCGGCGCCGCCGCGGGCGCCCTGTCCGGCTACCTGCTGGCCCGCGGGATCATGACGGCGGACCCGCCGCGGCCGGCGGCCGTTCACGAATGGCACGCGATGTCCGTCGAGCAGGTGCGCAAGGCCCTGCCGCCGCCCACAGCTCCGGTGGAAGCCTCGCCCGAAGGGCGAGCCCCCGCCAACCCGAACGCCGTGTGGCAACTCCTCAAGGCCGTGCGCGCCGAGCTGACCGACCCGCTGACCCCGGTGCTGGCGCTCGGGTCGGCGGCCAGCGCGGTGCTCGGTTCCCCCGTCGATGCCGTCCTGGTGTTCTCGGTCTTGACCGGCAACTCGATCCTGGCGGCCAGCCAGCGGCTGCGCGCCGAGAACCGCCTCGATCGCCTGCTGGCACAGCAGATCCCGCCGGCCCGCAGGGTCGACACCGGTCCGGACGGCGAGCGCAGCTACACCGACGTCATCGCGGCGCAGCTGCGGCCCGGCGACATCATCGAGATCCGGACGCACGAGGTGGTGCCCGCCGACGCGCGGATCCTCGAGGAGGTCGACGTCGAGGTCGACGAGTCGACGCTGACCGGCGAGTCGCTGTCGGTGGAGAAGCAGGTCGACGCCACGCCGGGCGCCGACCTCGCCGAGCGTCGCTGCATGCTGTACGCCGGGACCACCGTCGTGGCGGGCACCGCGGTCGCCGTGGTCACCGCGGTCGGCGCCGACACCCAGGAGCGCCGCGCCGCCGAGCTGGTGTCCGGCGACACCGCGTCCGACATCGGCCTGCAGCACCAGCTCAGCCAGCTCACCAACCGGGCCTTCCCCGTCAGCGTCACTGGCGGCGCGCTGGTCGGCGGGCTGGGGATGTTGCGTGGAACGGGCCTGCGCCAGGCGGTGGCCAGCGGCATCGCCATCGCCGTCGCCGCGGTCCCCGAAGGGATGCCCCTGGTGGCGACGCTGGCGCAGTCCGCGTCCGCGCGACGGCTGACCAAGTTCGGCGCGCTGGTCCGCGTTCCGCGATCGGTGGAGGCGCTCGGCCGCATCGACGTCGTCTGCTTCGACAAGACGGGCACGCTGAGCGAGAACCGCCTGCGGGTGGCGGAGGTCCGTCCGGCGCCGGGGCACTCGCCGGAGGAGGTGCTGCGCCATGCGGCGCACGCCGCCCCCGCCGCCAACGGCAGCCCGCAGGCGCACGCCACCGACGCCGCCATCGTCGAGGCGGCGCAGCGTTCGCTCGACGGCTCGGCGCCGACCGGCGAAGCGGACGCGCACCTGCCGTTCCGCTCCGGGCGGTCGTTCTCCGCCTCGGTCACCGGCACGGAGCTGACCGTCAAGGGCGCGCCCGAAGTGGTGCTGGCCGCTTGTGCTAACACCGGCCCGAAGATCCAGAAAGCGGTCGGCGAACTGGCCGCCGGTGGCCTGCGGGTGATCGCGGTGGCGCAGCGCCGGCTGACGGCGCAACAGGCCGAGGCGATCCGCGACGACCCGGACGACATCGCGGACTTCTGCCGCGACGGGCTGACCCTGACCGGGTTCCTCGGCCTGTCCGACACGCCGCGCCCCGAGGCGGTCGACCTGCTGGCGAACCTGCGCCGCCAGGGCGTGGGCATCAAGCTGATCACCGGCGACCACCCCATCACCGCGCTGGCCATCGCCCGGGAGCTGGGCCTATCGGTGACCGACGAGCAGGTGATCAGCGGTTCCGAGTGGGACGCGTTGTCGCGCAAGGACCAAGAGCGCGTCGTGACCGAGCGGGTGATCTTCGCGCGGATGACGCCCGAGAACAAGGTGCAGGTGGTCCAGACGCTGGAGGGCGCCGGCGTGCTGTGCGCGATGGTCGGCGACGGCTCCAACGACGCCGCCGCCATCCGGGCCGCCACCGTCGGCATCGGCGTGGTCGCGGGCGGCAGCGACCCGGCCCACATGGCGGCCGACGTGGTGCTGGTGGACGCCCGCATCGAGGCGCTGGTGCAGGCCATCGAGGAGGGGCGCCAGCTCTGGCAGCGGGTGCAGGCGGCGGTGTCGGTGCTGCTCGGCGGCAACGCCGGCGAGGTGCTGTTCGCCGTCATCGGCAGCGCGATCACCGGCACGTCGCCGCTGAACACCCGGCAGCTGCTGCTGGTGAACATGATGACCGACGCGCTGCCGGCCGCCGCCCTGGCGGTCAGCGAGCCCAGCACCCCGATGGACCCGGGCATTCGGGGCCCCGACCAGCCCGCGCTGTGGCGCGCGGTGGCCATCCGCGGCGTCACCACGGCCGCGGCGACGACGGTGGCGTGGGCGATGGCGAGCGTCACGGGACGCCCGCAGCGGGCCTCCACCGTGGCGCTGGTGGCGCTGGTGGGCGCCGAGCTCGGCCAGACGCTGCTGGACTCTCACGCCCCGCTGGTGGTGCTCACGGCGGTGGGTTCGCTCGGCGCGATGGGGACGCTGATCAGCATCCCGGTGGTCAGCCAGTTGCTTGGCTGCACACCGCTTGGTCCGGTCGGCTGGGGACAAGCTCTGGGCGCCGCCGCCGGGGCGACTGTCGCGATAGCCGTTCTGAACCGGTTTTCGGACGGTTGGGGCAGCCCGCACACGCTGCCACCAGGACCTGACGCGACGACCGGTGAGCCGTCCGATCGGAATGGCGAATCTCAACCACCCCGGCCCGCCAAAGCAGCGCATAAAGTTGCACCAGAGGCACCTTCAGCACCAAAGCGATCGACGAAACCAGCGGATCGGACACGGAGTCGGTCGTCGACATAATTCCGACGGTGGTCGGAGTACTCGGCGGGGCGGCAAACCCTTCGTTACCGAAAGGCGAATCATGGCCGAAAAGAAATCGCGCAAGGGGACCTCGCAGAGCGAAGCCGTGCAGAAGATCCGCGAGGGCGAAACGTTCGTGGTGAACGTGCCGGTGGTGGGTCAGGTGGAGATTCCGCGGCCCGAGCAGCTGGCCTATTACGGCGGCCTGGCGGCCCTGGCGGCGTTCGAACTCATCGACTGGCCCGTCGCCCTGGTCATCGCCGCCGGCCACGTGCTCGCGAGCAACCACCACAACCGGCTCCTCGAGGAGCTCGGCGAGGCGATGGAAGAGGTCTAGCCGACTAGCCGCTCACCGCGTTATCGAACTCCAGCGTGACCCGGGTGCCGCCCGGGGTGCGGACGGTGGCGACGCGGTCGGCCAGCCCACCGATCAGGGTGAGCCCGCGCCCGCGCCGGCGGCTGCGCAGGCTGGCGGACGAATCGCCGGCCCAGCTCCCGGTGTCGCTGACGGTGACCGCGACCGTCTCCCCGTGCAGGAAGGCCTCGACGGAGACGGTCCGGCGCGCCTCGCAGCGGCTGCCGTGCTCGATGGCGTTGGTGACCGCCTCGCCCGTCGCCAGCAGGATGTCCTCCTCGCGGTGCGGCGCCGCCGCGATGCTGTCCAGCCAGCCCCGCAGCTGGCGGCGCGCGACGGGGATCTGCGCCGGCACCGCCGGCAGCACGGTGGCGAAGCTGCGCGCGGCCGCGTGGCTCGGGCGCAGCGCGAGCACCACCACGTCGTCGCGGTAACCCCCCGGCGGGGTCATGCACGCCAGCAGTTCGGCACACACCGATTCGACCGGCAAGCCGGCGCAATCGGCGGCCGCGGCCTTCAGGCGGGCGAACCCCTGGTCGAGCGTCTCCCCGGCCCGCTCGATCAGTCCGTCGGTATAGAGCAGGAGCAGGCTTCCCGGTGCCAGCTCGGTCGTTGCGGTGACGTTGTCCGGGCCGTTATCCGGGCCGCTCTCCCGGATCGCCACCGGGGGCCGCCGCCCCGACTCGAGGTAGACCGGGTCCCCGTCGGGGGGAATGACTAGCGGGTAGGGATGGCCGGCGCAGCTGTAGCTGACGGTGGCGCCGCCGCCGTCCGTGGCCCCGATGTCGACGAGCGCGTAAGCCACCGTCGCGCAGCGGGCGCCCGTGACGCTGGCGGCGTACCGGTCCAACGCGCCCAGCACTGCGGCCGGCTCGGCCGCGCTGAGCGCCGAGGCGGCAACCGCGGCGCGCAGCCTGCTCATCACGATCGCGGCGGCCAAGCCGTGCCCGACGACGTCGCCGACCGAAATGCCGATCTGGCCGGCGCGCCCCAGCGGGGTGACCGAGTACCAGTCGCCGCCGACGCGCATCGCCTCCCCGGCCGGCTGGTACACCGCCGCCACGACGGCCGCGGTCGATCCGCGATCCAAGTCGAGCAGGTGCTCCTGGAAGTCGACGGCGATCCGGTGCTCGCGCGCCATGATGCGCACCCGGTCCACCGCCGACTGAGTGAGGGCCGCCATCCGGCGGAACCTGTCGAGTTCGGCGGCGCTGAACCGGCGCGGCGTGGGCCACAGCAGCGCCAGCACGCCGACGACGCGACCGCCGTTGTCCCGCAACGGATGAGCGACACAGGCGCGGACGCTCGCCGCCGTGTCGCGCACCGCGTGCTCGTAGCGCGGGGGCAGGTCGAAGGTGTCGCCGATGACCATCGGCTCGCCGCTGTTCACGACGTCGACCCCGACCAGTGGGGCGTCGAGCGCGGCGACGTGGTAGCGGTCGCGCACCTCCGCGGGCACGTCGCCTGCGTACTCGAACCGGAGGTGGCGCTCGCCGTCGAACAACCCGATCGTCACGGCGGCGGCATCCCCCGGGCCCGAGCAGGTGTCGATCAGCGCGCGCAGTATTCCGGCCACCGAGTCGGTGGCCTGCAGAGCGGCGTCGAGCTGCACCAGGTCGAGCTGGGCCTCGCGGAGCTGGCGGTCCCGCTCGCGGCCGACCGCGGACAACCGGGACGCCACCCGGTCGACCAGCTCCTGCGACCGGAAGGGTTTGGGCAGGTAGTCGTCGGCCCCGCCGGCGAAGCCCTCGTCGACGGCCTCCGGGCCGGCCCGCGCCGACAGCATCAGCACCGGCGTCGCAGCCAGCGCAGGGTCCGCGCGAATCGCCGCGACCAGGTCGAAGCCGCTGAGGCCCGGCATCATCACGTCGGTCACGATCGCGTCCGGGCGCAGCTCCCTCGTCGCGGCCAGCGCCGACTCCCCGTCGGCCACCAAAACCGTTTGCCAATGCGGCGATAGCACCCGCTCCAGGTGGGCCCGCATGTCGGCGTTGTCGTCGGCCACCAACACCAGTTGCCGCGGCGGGTCCTGGGCGGCGGCGGCCGGATCCGCGACGGCCGTCAGCCACTGCTGCGCCTCGGCCACGTAGGGGTTGCTCACGTCCGGCGCGCCCGCGGGGATCTGCTCGACCGGTGCGTCGGCGACCGACCGCGGCAGCCGGATGGTGACGGTGGTTCCGCGATCCGGTTCGCTCTCGATCTCCACCGTTCCGCGTTGCAGCTCGACGAGCCCGCGCACCAGCGACAGCCCGATGCCGGCGCCCTCCACACTGCGGCCGCGGATGTTGTCGGCCCGGTAGAAGCGTTCGAACAGGCGGTCCAGGTCCTCCGGCGCGATGCCAACCCCGGTGTCCCGCAATGCGATTCGACAACCCTCGCCCTCGGCGCGCACCTCGATCGTGATCGATCCGCGCAGCGTGTACTTGACGGCGTTGGAGAGCAGGTTGAGCACGATGGTTTCCCACATGCCCGGATCGACGTCGGCAAGCACCGGGCCGCAGTCCAACACGAGCTCCAGGCCCGCCCGCCGGCACAGCTCGGTGAACGACGACGCGATGTGCTCGGTGAGCGCGCCGACGTCGGTGCAGACCAGGTTCGCGTTCGCCCGGCCAGCCTCGATGCGGGAGAAATCGAGCAACGAGTCGACCAGGCGCTGCAGGCGCCGCGCGTTGCGCCCCGCGGTGGTCAGGCGATCCGCCAGCACGCTTTCGGGCGGCGCGTCGGACAGCGCGTCCTCGAGCGGTCCAAGCAAAAGGGTTAGCGGCGTGCGGAATTCGTGGCTGACGTTGGTCAGAAAAGCCGTCTTGGCGCGGTCCAGCTCGGCCAGCGCGTCGGCCCGCAGCCGCTGCTGTTCGTAGGACGCTATCCGCGCGAACGTCGACGACAGCTGGTCGGCCAACAGCTGACAGAAGCCGCGGTATTGGTCGTCGAGCGGGCAGCGCGGATTGACGCCGACGACCAATGCCCCGGCGGCGGAGCCCTCGCCCAGCGGCAACACCAGCGCCCGCTCCGGACAGTCCGCACCGAGGATCGCCTCGAGCCCCGACAGCGCCGCCCCGACGTCATCGGTGAACGTCCGAAGCGATCGCGGCAGGACCGGCAGCACCGACGCCGTCGCGCCGCGCAGCGCGACGTCGCCGTCGGCGTCGGCGCCGTAGACGGCGATGAACGGCAGGTCCGCGGGCTGGGCCGCACACACCGCGACGGCCGCGCCGACGGCGTCGTCGATGCTCTGCGTTTTGATGACGGCGGCGGCCAGGTCGTTGAGCAGGCGCAGGCGCCGCTCCCCCAGCACCCGCTCGGTCGTTTCGTTCACCGCGCAAAAAATCCCGGAGACGTCGCCGCCGTCGCCGATCAACGGGCCGTAGGTGAAGGTGAAATACCGATCCAGCCGCCGGCCTTCGACCACCATCGTCAGCAGCAGGTCGTCGGACCAGGTGGCCTTGCCCGTCTCGACGACGCTCGCCAGCATGGGCGAGATCGATTCCCAGATGTCCCACCACACTTCCCGGCCGGGCCGGCCGAGCGCGGACGGGTGCTTGTCGGCCAGCGCCGATATGTAGGCGTCGTTGTAGACCAGGAACAACTCCTGCGCCCCGAGCCACAGCACGATCGGGAATCGCGACGTCAGCGCCGTTACCGCTGCCGCGCGGAATTCGGCCGGCCACTGTTGCGGCGGACCCAAAGGGTGCGCTTCCCAGTCGAACTCGGCAAACCGGCGGCCCATCTCGCCGCCCAGGGCGACCGCGGCCGCGAGGTCGGCCGGCAGCGGGTTCATTGCCGGCGGTCGCGTTGCAGGGCGTCGGAAAGCGTCGGATAGATCTCCAGGATGCGATCGAGCTCGGTCACCTGGATCGGTCGAAGAACCTGGTCGTTGTCCGCGACCAGTCGCACAGAGGTGCCGGTTTCCTTGCCACCTTCGTGGCAGTCGAGGACAGCGTTCAACGCCGCGCTTCCGAAGAAGGTCACCGGTTGCAGGTCGACGATCACTAACCGGGCCGGGTGCTTCGCGGCCACCTGCAGCGCGGCGACCAGGTGGGGCGTGAGCTGGTCGACGGTGCTGGAATCGACATCGCCTTTGACCCGAACGAGTACAGCGTCCTCGCGGGCCTCGTGGTCAACCGCCAACAATTCCATGCCTTTCACCGCCTCGAACACTCCGAATCCCTTCCCTGGGCGTCACTGCAGCGCCCCGAATATGCAGCATGCCCAGGAAAGAATGTTTCGAAGCCTAGCTATTACCCGGACGGCTCCGCGGGAATCCGTTCGTGCACCGTCAGCAGCAAATGGTCGAACTGATTTTGGGCCGAGGCGGTCGGTACGGGCAACGTCACGACCTCGGTCAGTAATTGCTTCGCCAGGGAGCGCAGCTTCACATTGGTCTCCTGCGAGCGCCACTGCAGCACGCGAAATGCCTGCTCGGCGCTGACCCGGTAGACGTACATCAGCACGCCCTTGGCCTGTTCGATGGCCGCGCGGTTCTCGAACAGGTCGGGCAGCGCCTCGTCGAGCACTTCCTGCCGCGCCTCGTTGAAGGTGTTGGCGAGATCGATGTAATACCCCGCCGTGCCCAGCACCGCGCCGGAGTCGTCCAGCATGCGGTCGGCCACCACGATCGCGTCGTGCACGTTGCCCGCGGTGTCGAGGAACCGGTGACGGCTCGAGAACGACTCCTCGGACTGCAGCGCGTAGTCCAGCAGGTCCTGGACATGGGCACGGTCATCAGGATGCTTGTGCGACAGCAGCAGTTTGGTCGTCGGCTCCACTTCCCCGGGTTCGTAACCGTGCATCCTGGCCACTTCGTCGGACCATTCCCAGCGCTGGCCGACGAACCAGAAGCGGAAGGCCCCGACGTTCAGGTACCTGCTCGCGGCCGCGGCCGCTCCGACCGGCTGCGTCGGGCTCTCGGCGGGTTGCACGTTTGCATCCTCCCACCCGGTGGGTACTCCCGGCTACCGCCCAGGGGGTAACGTCGCGGGCGGACCCATCCACAACACGCGGGAGCGCACGCCGAGTGCGCTGAGAGGACGGCTCGGGGCCGTCGACCGTACGAACCTGACCGGGTAATGCCGGCGTAGGGAGCACAAAATGACCGACACCCTGTCAACAGCGGCGCCGTCCGTCACCACCGGACCCATCGCGGGCAGCAGCAAGGCCTATCGCGAGCTGGAGGGGGTGCCCGGCGCGCGCGTGCCCTTCCGGCGCGTCAACCTCTCCACCGGGGACCACTTCGATCTCTACGACACCTCCGGGCCCTACACCGACCCGGACGCGGTGATCGACCTGACGGCCGGGCTGCCGGCGCGGCCCGGCGTGGTCCGCGACCGCGGCACCCAGCTGCAGCGGGCCCGGGCCGGCGAGATCACGGCCGAGATGGCGTTCATCGCCGCCCGCGAGGGCGTGGCCGCCGAACTGGTGCGCGACGAGGTCGCTCGCGGCCGCGCGGTGATCCCGGCCAACCACAACCACCCCGAGAGCGAGCCGATGATCATCGGCAAGGCGTTCGCGGTCAAGGTCAATGCCAACATCGGCAATTCGGCGGTGACGTCGTCGATCGCCGAAGAGGTCGACAAGATGGTGTGGGCCACCCGCTGGGGTGCCGACACCATCATGGACCTGTCCACGGGCAAGAACATTCACGAGACCCGCGAGTGGATCCTGCGCAATTCGCCGGTGCCGGTGGGCACCGTGCCGATCTATCAGGCGCTGGAGAAGGTCAACGGCGATCCGACCCAGTTGACCTGGGAGATCTACCGCGACACCGTGATCGAGCAGTGCGAGCAGGGCGTGGACTACATGACCGTGCACGCCGGCGTGCTGCTGCGGTATGTGCCGCTGACCGCCAAGCGGGTCACCGGGATCGTGTCGCGCGGCGGGTCGATCATGGCGGCCTGGTGTCTGGCCCATCACCAGGAGTCGTTCCTGTACACGAACTTTGCCGAATTGTGTGAGATCTTCGCGCGCTACGACGTCACCTTCTCCCTCGGCGACGGGTTGCGGCCGGGTTCGATCGCCGACGCCAACGACGCCGCCCAGTTCGCCGAGCTGCGCACCCTGGGCGAGCTGACCAAAATCGCGAAAGCCCATGGCGCACAGGTGATGATCGAGGGCCCCGGGCACATCCCGATGCACAAGATCGTCGAGAACGTGCGGCTGGAAGAGGAGCTGTGCGAGGAGGCCCCGTTCTACACGCTGGGTCCCCTGGCGACCGATATCGCACCGGCCTACGACCACATCACGTCAGCGATCGGCGCGGCGATCATCGCCCAGGCCGGCACCGCGATGCTGTGCTACGTGACGCCCAAGGAGCACCTGGGGCTGCCGGACCGCAAGGACGTCAAGGACGGCGTGATCGCCTACAAGATCGCCGCCCACTCCGCCGATTTGGCCAAGGGGCACCCGCGCGCGCAGGAGCGCGACGACGAGCTGTCCAAGGCGCGCTTCGAGTTCCGCTGGCACGACCAGTTCGCACTGTCGCTGGACCCCGACACCGCGCGGGAATACCACGACGAGACCCTGCCCGCCGAACCCGCCAAGACCGCGCACTTCTGCTCGATGTGCGGGCCGAAGTTCTGCTCGATGCGCATCACGCAGGACGTCCGGGACTATGCCGCCGCGCACGGCCTCGACAGCGAGGAGGCGATCGAGGCCGCGATGGCCGAGAAGTCACAGGAGTTCGCCGAGCACGGCAATCGGGTGTATCTGCCGATCACGCAGTGAATTTCCTGCCCTTGGCCGCGCCCGGCGCCACGCCGTTGCGCGTGCTGACCATCGCCGGCTCGGACTCGGGGGGCGGCGCGGGCATCCAGGCCGACATGCGCACCATGGCGCTGCTGGGCGTGCACGCCTGCGTGGCGGTCACCGCGGTTACCGTGCAGAACACGTTGGGAGTCAAGAGCTTTCACGAGGTGCCCGGCGACGTCGTCGCCGATCAGATCGAGGCCGTGGTCACCGACATCGGCATCCAGGCCGCCAAGACCGGGATGCTGGCGTCCTCGGCCATCATCGCGGCGGTGGCCGCCACCTGGCGCCGGCTGGGCCTGACGGTGCCACTCGTCGTCGACCCGGTGTGCGCGTCCATGCACGGCGACGCGCTGCTGGCGGCGTCGGCCCTGGATTCACTGCGCGGCCAACTATTTCCGCTCGCCACGCTGGTGACGCCGAACCTGGACGAAGTGCGGCTGCTGGTGGGCGTCGACGTCGTGGATGCGGGGTCGCAGCGGGAGGCGGCCAAGGCGCTGCACGCGCTGGGCCCGCGCTGGGTGCTGGTCAAGGGCGGCCACCTGCGCTCGTCGGACCGCAGCTGCGACTTGCTCTATGACGGCGCCGAGTTCCACGAGTTCGACTCGCAGCGCTTGCCCACCGGCAACGACCACGGCGGCGGTGACACACTGGCGACCGCCGTCGCGTGCGCGCTGGCGCACGGCTTCACCGTGCCCGACGCGGTCGAGTTTGGCAAGCGCTGGGTCACCGAATCCCTGCGCGCCGCCTACCCGTTGGGCGCCGGCCACGGACCCGTCTCGCCGCTGTTTCGGCTCACATGATTGCCCGCCTTCTCCTCGGTCCGTTCCGGACCGCATCGTCGGCGGGCGCATGAACCTCGAGGCGATCGCGGGCGTCGCACACGAACCCGACGGAGCACCGGCCGGTGTCGTGGTGTTGACACACGGCGCCGGCAGCGACCGGGACTCGCTTCTGCTGCAACAGGTCTGCGACGAGTGGGCGCGGCGCGGCTGGCTCGCGGTGCGCTACAACCTGCCCTACCGCCGGCGCCGGCCCAAGGGGCCGCCGTCCGGTTCCGCGGCCGGCGACCGCGCGGGCATCGTCGAGGCGATCACGTTGTGCCGCAGCCTATCCGGCGGCCCCCTGATCGCCGGCGGTCACTCCTACGGCGGGCGGCAGACGTCCATGGTCGTGGCCGAGGGCGAGGTTGCGGTGGACGTGCTGACGCTGTTCTCGTATCCGGTTCATCCCCCGGGGAAGCCGGACCGTCCCCGCACCGAGCACCTTCGGAACATCCGGGTGCCCACCGTGTTCACCCACGGGACGTCCGACCCGTTCGGCACGCCCGACGAACTGCGCGCCGCCGCCGCGCTGATCACCGCGCCGACCGAGGTCGTCGAGATCACCGGCGCGCGCCACGACCTGCGCTCCAAGACCCTCGACGTGCCCGCCCTCGCGATCGAGGCCGCGCTCCGGCTGGTTCGATTAGCATAATCCCCAACAATGTTGGAAAAACTTCGACGAGTGCTCGAATACCGGCTGAGCATCGCCCAGCTGATGGCCATCGCGCTCATCCTCGGCACCCCCTACCTGCTGGTGGGAACCATCTGGTCGACGACCCACACCGAGCATCTGCATCAGATGCACGGCATCGACCTGGCGGTGTCCTTCCTGGGGTCGATCGTGTCGTGGCCGGTCCTGCTCTTCGCCAACGTCTGCATGACGTGACGCATTTAGTCAGTTGAAACTGGACAGTTTCAACTGACTAATTTAGGGTGGTGTCATGGACGGCATCGGTGACTCGGCCGTAGCGGCCGCCCGCGATCTGCGGGTGCTGTTCAGCCGGCTGCGACGCCGGCTGCGGAGTCTGGGGGTCGACGAGGACCTCACGCCGTCCCAGACCGCGGTGCTCACCCGGCTCTGGAAAGAGGGCGCGTCGTCGGCCAGCGCGCTGGCCGACGCCGAAGGGGTGCGACCGCAGTCGATGGCCACGATCGTGGCCGCGCTCGAGCAACGTGGGCTCATCCAGCGCACGCCGGACCCCGAAGACGGGCGACGCCAGGTGATTTCGTTGACCGCCACGGGCCGGCGGCGCGCCGAGAGCGATCGTCGGGTGCGGGAGGAGTGGCTGGCGCGCGCCATCCAGGAGCGGTATTCCGAACGGGAACGCCGCGTCATCCTCGATGCGCTGTCGCTGCTCGAGCGTCTGACCGAATGACGAAAGAGGGGAAACTGCAATGGAATTCGCCGTTCACTTCATCGACTTCCTGCCGGGCGATCCGGCGAGGCTGGGTCCGACGCTGGCCGACGCGGCCAAGGCCGCCGAGCAGGGCGGCGCCACGCTGTTCACCCTGGCCGACCATTTCTTCCAGATGGAACAGGTTGGGCGAGCTGAGGATCCATTCCTCGAGGGCTACACCTCGCTAGGCTTCCTGGCCGGGCAGACCACGACGATCGAGCTGGCCCTGCTGGTCACCGGGGTCACCTATCGCTACCCAGGCGTGCTGGCCAAGACGGTGACGACGCTGGACGTGCTGTCGGCGGGCCGGTCGATGCTGGGCCTGGGCGCGGCGTGGTACGACCGCGAGCACATCGCCCTCGGCATTCCGTATCCGCCGCTGAGCACACGGTTCGAGATGCTGGAGGAGACGTTGCAGATCTGCCTGCAGATGTGGAGCGACAACGACGGCCCGTACGACGGCACCCACTACCAGCTGGCCGAGACAATCTGTGTGCCGCAACCGATTCGGCGGCCCCCGATCCTGATCGGCGGCGACGGCGAGAAGAAGACGCTGCGGCTGGTGGCGCAATATGCCGACGTCTGGAACAGCACGACGAGCGATGTCGAGGCACTCAAGCACAAGGTCGACGTGCTGAACCGCCACTGCGACGCGGCCGGCAGAGATCCCGGCGAGATCCGCAAAACGGTCGGCTTTTTCGACGACCCCTTCGCGGACACCGACGCGTACCTGAAGACGGTCGAGCGGTGCGCCGAGCTTGGCTTCGAGATGATCAACACGGGTCCCGTGCCCGGCAACCCCGACCCTGTCGGCTTCATCCGCCGGTTCGGCGACGAGGTGGCGCCCAGGATCGCCGAAATCGCCTGAGGCTAGCCAGGATAGCGCGAGTAGCAGGCGTCCATATTGCCGGCGACGCCGCCGCGGAAGGCCGCGATCCGGGTGAACCCGGCCGGCACGCTGGTGCCGTCGGCGTCGCTGGCGACCAGGTGGTTGATCAGCAGGCCGGAGACGGCCTCGTCGAGATCACCGGCCGTCAGCACGAGTTGCTTCTGGGACGCCAGCTCGATCGGTTCGGCCATCTTGCGATGCACGACGCCGGTCAGGCACGCGGTGCGCAGCGCGGTCCAGGGGCTCTGCATCGCCAGGCCGCGTTCGTGCTGCACCGCCAGGGCGTACCTGGACATCACCATCGACAGCGCGGTGTCGTCGCCCTGCGGCAGCGTGCGCTCGCTCTCGGCGGCCACCTTGCCGGCCTGCGCCAACCCGGGCAGGTCGACGACGATGGTGTTGGTGGCCGGGCAGTAAGACGCGGGCGGGCTGGGCTTCGCGTCGGGGCAGTCGGCCGGCTTGTACGACAGCGTCGGTGGACTCTTGGGGGAGAAGATCTTCCCCAAGAGTTCCATCAGCGTCGACAACGTGTCTTCGTTGATCGGGACCTCACCGGTCTCGGGATCCCCGCTGGAGTCGGTCCGAAGGGCGGTCGGCAGGTCGCCGCGACGCTGGGCGATTTCCTGCTTGTTGATCGCCGCGCACGCCGAGGCGCCGTTGATGAAGCCCATCTGGAAGGCGCTGATCCGGTCCAGCGCCGACCCGTGTTCGTCGTCGTTGGTGGTGTCGGCGTCCAGAACCGGGTCCCGGGTGGTGATGATCCCGGCCAGCACGTGGTCGAGGCCGTCGGCCGTGCTCAGCGTGAAGCGCGGCGACTTGCCGTCCGCCACCCAGTACATGTAGACGCCGGCGAAGCAATCGGCCTGCTGTTCGCGGACGATGGTCGGGTCCGTTCGGGTCACCAATTTCGCCATCTGCTGCAATGCATGCCCGAATTCGTGTGCCAACACACCGTTCACGGACATGTCACCGAAATAGCGTTGCGCGACGGCCATGAACACCCCGCGGTCCCAGGCGATGAGGTTGCAGCGGGACGTGAAAAAGGCGTTGACGAGCTTATAGGTTTCGCTATGGCAAACGATCGGGCTATTCGGATTGTCGGAGTCGTAGGACACCATCTTGGCGACCGGGATGAAAGTACCTTTCAGCGATTCGCTGTACACCGACTTCCAGTAGTCCTCGATGTCGTTGATGGACAGCAGGGACAGCTTGTCGATCGGCCCGTTGTCGGTGTTGATCACCGTGCCGGTGGGGTCCGGCGCGTTCGCGCGGATCCCGCTGGGACCGCTGGTCGCGGGCAGGCCGCCCACCCGGAACGGGTCGTTGAGCATCGACAGCGCCCGCCCGTCGACCATCGTGGTGCAGCCCGCCACCACGAGCACGACGCCTGCGCAGGCGATTGCCGCCTTCAGACGTCGTCTCCGCCCGCGCACATTCATGACAAACCTCATCCCGACCGGGCTGCAAGGCAGCATCAAAGGGATCTCATTCTAGATGCCCTGGCTAACTCTGACAGCCCAAATTTCTTCGGGCCGGGCGGTATTCACCCGGTAAATTGCCGGTGCCCCGATGATCCCTTAAAAGGGCGGCGGTTCTTCGACGTCGGCCGGTGGGGCTGGCCCGACGTAACTCCAGGCTTCGGGTGGGCGGGCTTCGCGGGCTTGGCGGTTGTGTCGGCGTTCGGTAGCTATGCGCGCGGCGTGGTTTTGGGCGCGAGTCTTGGAGCGCAACGGCATCCTCGCGGTGCGCTCCCCGCGGCGCTCGGCCGGGGTGACCCGGTGGCATGACCGGGTCGGTGCGCACAGGCTGGGGAACAGCAGGGCGCTGCCCGGGGTGGTCACATAGGTGTGCCCGCCTGGAAGCCGCCAGATGACCGTGCCGTCGGGCAGCTGTGTGTCCTGCCAGCCCCAAAAGGTCTTCAGCAGATGATGCAGGCGGCAAAGGCATTTGAGGTTCGACGCGTGGGTTGCCCCGCCGTCGGCGTAGGGGATGGTGTG
>NZ_AUWQ01000103.1 GCF_000455205.1 Mycobacterium sp. UM_CSW
GGCCTCGCTGCCGTCGCTGCCGGGCACCGTGATGACCAGGTTGTCGCCGTCGACCACGACCTCCGAACCGGACACGCCCAGCCCGTTGACCCGCGCGCTGATGATCTGCTGCGCCTGTGCCAGCGCCTCCCGGCTCGGGCGCGACCCGTCGGGGGTGCGCGCGGTCAGGGTGACGCGGGTGCCGCCCTGCAGGTCGATGCCGAGCTTGGGTGCGGCTTTCTTGTCGCCCGTGAGGAACACCAGCAGGTAGACGCCGATCAGTAGCAACAAGAACACCGACAGGTATCGGGCAGGGTGCACCGGCGCCGAAGACGATGCCACTTTCCTCGTATCTCCTTGAGAATCGGTTTCTTGCCCCGGCAGAGCCTAGAAAAGCCTACGTGCCCCCTCAGCTACCGGCCCGGGTCGGTCAGCCCGTCGGATTCCTCCAAGTCGTCGGCGGCGTCGTCGTCACCGAGCTCGGCCGGCTCCTCGGGCAGGATCTTGTCGCGGATGGCCAGCTTCATCCACGTGGTGATCACGCCGGACGCGATCTCCAGGTCGACGGTGTCGTCGGTGATGGCGACGACGGTGGCCTCCAGCCCGGACGTGGTGTGCACCCGGTCCCCGGGACGCAACGAGTCGTGCAGGTCGATGGTGGCCTGCATCGCCTTCTTCTGGCGGCGCCCCTGCAAGTAAATGAAGCCGACCATGATGAGCACGAACGGCAAAAACATGACCAAACTATTCATTGCGCCTATCTTTCGTATTCGCCCGTTCCGGAGCTCGAAACGACCAGTAACGGCCAGTCTGCCAGCACCGCAGGGGGCCAACGACTGGCCCCGCTGACTCGCGCGGAACCAGATAGGCTTGACGCGCGACGTGACACGCGCGCCGCGGTGAGGAGGACGTCGTGGCCAGCCTCGAGCAGACTCGGCACCTGGTCACCGAAATCCCCGGTCCCACATCGCTGGAACTGAACAAGCGCCGGGCCGCGTCGGTGTCGCACGGCGTCAACGTCTCGCTGCCGGTGTTCGTCGCGCGCGCCGGTGGCGGCATCGTCGAGGACGTCGACGGCAACCGGCTCATCGACCTGGGTTCCGGCATCGCGGTCACCACGATCGGCAATTCGTCGCCCCGGGTGGTCGACGCGGTGCGCGCGCAGGTCGCCGACTTCACCCACACCTGCTTCATGGTGACGCCGTACGAGGAGTACGTCGCCGTCGCCGAGGAACTCAACCGGATCACGCCGGGCTCCGGCGAAAAGCGCTCGGTGCTGTTCAACTCCGGCGCCGAGGCCGTCGAGAACGCCGTCAAGGCCGCGCGCGCCTACACCCGCAAGCCCGCCGTGGTGGCGTTCAACCACGCCTACCACGGGCGCACCAACCTGGCGATGGCGCTCACCGCCAAGTCGATGCCCTACAAGAGCGGCTTCGGCCCGTTCGCGCCGGAGATCTACCGGGCCCCGCTGTCCTATCCCTATCGGGACGGCCTGCTGGACAAGGAGCTGGCCACCGACGGCCAGAAGGCCGCCGAGCGGGCGATCCGGGTGATCGAGAGCCAGGTTGGCGCGGACAGCCTGGCCGCCGTCCTGATCGAGCCGATCGCCGGCGAGGGCGGATTCATCGTCCCGGCCGAGGGGTTCTTGCCCGCCCTGCTGGATTGGTGCCGCAAAAACGACGTGGTGTTCATCGCCGACGAGGTGCAGACCGGGTTCGCGCGCACCGGCGCGATGTTCGCCTGCGAGCATGAGGGCCCGGCGGGCCTGGAACCCGACTTGATCTGCACCGCCAAGGGCATCGCCGACGGGCTGCCGCTGTCCGCGGTGACCGGCCGCGCCGAGATCATGGACGCCCCGCACGTCGGGGGTTTGGGCGGCACTTTCGGCGGTAACCCAGTCGCGTGTGCCGCGGCGCTGGCCACCATCGAGACCATCGAGACTGACGGATTGATCGAGCGGGCCCAGCACTTGGAACGGCTGATCACCGAACCGCTGCTGCGGCTGCAGGCGGCCGACGACCGGATCGGGGACGTTCGTGGCCGCGGCGCAATGATCGCGATAGAGCTGGTGAAGTCGGGCGGTTCGGACCCCAACCCCGAACTAACGGAAGCGCTTTCGAAGGCGGCCCATGCGGCCGGAGTCATCGTGTTGACGTGTGGGATGTTCGGCAACGTCATCCGGCTGCTGCCGCCGCTGACCATCAGCGACGAGCTGCTGACCGAGGGCGTCGCCACCCTCACCGGCCTCCTCGGCGAGCTCTAGCGTCGGTGTGCAACATCACACTCACGGCGAGTTCATTGAGGAATACCGTTAGTTTTGCTAACGTTCTTGACATCAGCGCAACGTCGCGCGACCCATTCACCTAGTGCTTTATGCGTTAAGAGGGAATCGTTTATGTCGACTACTACTACTCAGGAACAGTGGCTCGCACGCCGCGTCGACGACCTCACCGCCAACGACGCCCAGTTCGCCGCCGCCCGACCGGACCCGGCCGTCGCCGAGGCCCTTGAGCAGCCTGGACTGCGACTGCCGCAGATCATCCAGACCGTGCTCGAGGGCTACGCCGACCGCCCGGCCCTCGGGCAGCGCGCGGTGGAGTTCGTCAAGGACGCCAAGACCGGCCGCACCGTGCTGGGAGTGCTCCCCCGCTTCGACACCATCACCTACCGTGAGCTGGGCGAACGCGTGGACGCCGTGGCACGCGCGCTGGCCCAGGACGGCGTGCAGGTCGGCGACCGCGTGACCGTACTGGGCTTCACCAGCGTCGATTTCACCACCATCGACATCGCCCTCGGGCAGATCGGGGCCGTGGCGGTCCCGCTGCAGACGAGCGCGTCCATTTCCGGGCTGCAGCCGATCGTGGTCGAGACCGAGCCCACCGTCTTCGCGGCCAGCGTCAACCAGCTGCCGGGCGCCGTCGAGCTGATCCGCAGCGCCAAGCACCAGCCCGCCAAGCTGGTGGTATTCGACTACCACCCCGAGGTAGACGACGAGCGCGAGGCCGTGGAAAGCGCCCGGGCGAAGCTCGGCGACGTGCCCGTCGAGCCGCTGGCCGACTTGATCGAGCGCGGCAAGACCCTGCCCGAGGCCCCCGCGGCCGATGTCGCCGACGACGAACTCGCCCTGCTGATCTACACCTCCGGCAGCACCGGCGCCCCCAAGGGCGCGATGTATCCGCGGCGCAGCGTCGGCAAGATGTGGCACCGGTCCAGCCACAACTGGTTCGGCGAAACCGCCGCGTCGATCACCCTCAACTTCATGCCGATGAGCCACGTCATGGGCCGCGGCAACCTGTACGGCACACTCGGCAACGGCGGCACGGCGTACTTCGCCGCCCGCAGCGACCTGTCGACGCTCCTCGAGGACCTCGAGCTGGTCCGGCCCACCGAGATGAACTTCGTGCCGCGCATCTGGGAGACGCTGTACGCCGAATACTTGCGCCAGGTGGATCGCGGCGACGACCCGGTCCGAGTGATGGACGATATGCGCCAGTACCAGCTGGGTGGTCGGTTCATCTTCGCGATGACGGGATCGGCGCCCACCTCCCCCGAGCTGAAGGCCTGGGTCGAGGAGCTGCTCGAGATGCACCTGGTCGACGGGTACGGCTCCACCGAAGCTGGCATGGTGCTGCTCGACGGCGAATTCCAGCGGCCGCCGGTCATCGACTACAAGCTGGCCGACGTCCCCGATCTGGGTTACTTCGCCACCGACCGGCCATATCCGCGGGGCGAGCTACTGCTCAAGACCGAAAACATGTTCCCCGGCTACTACAAGCGGCCCGAGGTCACCGCCGGCGTGTTCGACGAGGACGGCTACTACCGGACCGGGGACGTCGTCGCCGAGGTCGCGCCCAACAAGGTGGTCTACGTCGACCGCCGTAACAACGTGCTGAAGCTGGCGCAGGGCGAGTTCGTCACCGTCGCCAAACTGGAGGCGGTGTTCGGCAACAGCCCGCTCGTCCGGCAGATCTACGTCTACGGCAACAGTGCGCACCCGTACCTGTTGGCCGTCGTGGTGCCCGCCGAAGAGGCGCTGGCGCGTTTCGATCCCGACGCGCTCAAGCCGGCGATCGCCGACTCGCTGCAAGATGTCGCCAAAGCGGCCGGGCTGCAGTCCTACGAGGTGCCGCGCGACTTCATCATCGAGACAACGCCTTTCACCGTGGAGAACGGCCTGCTCACCGGCATCCGCAAGCTGGCATGGCCGAAGCTGAAGCAGCACTACGGCGAACGCCTTGAGCAGCTCTACGATGAGCTGGCCGAGGGCCAGGCCAACGAGCTGAGCGAGCTGCGCCGCAGCGGCGCCGACGCGCCGGCGCTGCAGACGGTGAGCCGCGCCGCGGCCGCCCTGCTGGGCACCGCGAGCAGCGAGGTGTCGCCGGACGCACACTTCACCGACCTGGGCGGAGACTCGTTGTCGGCGTTGACATTCGGCAACCTGCTGCACGAGATCTTCGATGTCGACGTGCCGGTGGGCGTGATCGTCAGCCCGGCCAACGACCTGGCGGCGATCGCCACCTACATCGAGGGCGAGCGCAAGGGCACCAAGCGCCCCAGCTTCGCCTCGGTCCACGGGCGCGACGCGACCGAGGTGCACGCCGCCGAGCTCACGCTGGACAAGTTCCTGGAGGCCTCGACGCTGCAGTCCGCGCCCGAGCTGCCCAAGCCCACCTCCGAGGTGCGCACCGTATTGCTCACCGGCGCAACCGGATTCCTCGGCCGCTACCTGGCCCTGGAATGGCTCGAGCGGATGGACCTGGTCGACGGCAAGGTGATCGCGTTGGTGCGAGCCCGCTCCGACGAGGACGCCCGGGCGCGGCTCGACAAGACCTTTGACAGCGGGGACCCCAAGCTGCTGGCCCACTACCAGGCGCTGGCCGCCGACCACCTGGAGGTCATCGCCGGCGACAAGGGCGAGGCGGACCTCGGCCTGGACCGGCAGACCTGGCAGCGGCTGGCCGACACCGTCGACCTGATCGTCGACCCCGCGGCGCTGGTCAACCACGTGCTGCCGTACAGCGAGCTGTTCGGGCCGAACGCGCTGGGCACCGCCGAGCTGATCCGGCTCGCGCTGACGACGAAGATCAAGCCGTACACCTACGTCTCGACGATCGGGGTGGGCGACCAGATCCAGCCCGGCAAGTTCACCGAGGACGCGGACATCCGCGAGATCAGCGCGACGCGGGCGATCAACGACAGCTACGCCAACGGCTACGGCAACAGCAAGTGGGCCGGCGAGGTGCTGCTGCGCGAGGCCCACGACCTGTGCGGCCTGCCGGTCGCGGTGTTCCGCTGCGACATGATCCTGGCCGACACCACCTACGCCGGCCAGCTCAATGTCCCGGACATGTTCACCCGGATGATGCTGAGCCTGGCCGCGACCGGGATCGCGCCCGCCTCGTTCTACGAGCTGGACGCCGACGGCAACCGGCAGCGCGCCCACTACGACGGGCTGCCCGTGGAGTTCATCGCCGAGGCGATCTCCACGCTGGGTGCCCAGAGCGCCGACGGTTTCCGCACCTTCCACGTGATGAATCCGTACGACGACGGCATCGGGATGGACCAGTTCGTCGACTGGCTGATCGACGCGGGATGCGCCATCCGGCGCGTCGACGACTACGGCGACTGGCTGCAGCGGTTCGAGACCAGCCTGCGTGGGCTGCCCGAAAAGCAGCGCAACGCTTCGCTGCTGCCGCTGCTGCACAACTACCAGAAGCCCGAGCGGCCGATCAACGGCTCGATGGCGCCCACCGACCGGTTCCGTGCGGCGGTTCAGGACGCGAAAATCGGCCCGGACAAGGATATTCCGCACATCTCGCCGCAGATCATCGCCAAGTACGTCAGCGACCTGCAGCTGCTCGGATTGCTGTAAGCACGCACAGAAAATCGCCGGCCCTACGCGGGTCGGCGATTTTTCTGCGTCAGCTCTTCTGGACTCAGCCCTGCGGGTGGGGCCAGCGCAGGTACGCCGCGTTCGGCGAGCCCGCGCCGTCGCGCTGGCGGCGCCAGCCGCGCTCCATCCGGGGCTTGGTCACCGCGCCCGACGACACCGCGGGCGACTCGTCGAGCCCGGACACGTACGCCGGCTCCCCGACCGGCGCAGCTGCCTCGGGATCCCGGTGGTCCAGGGGTGCCACGTCGCGCGCGAGCCGCACCGCCGTGCGGGCCAGGACGACTCCGCCCACGAAGATGATCAGCGCGCCGAGGCCGGAGAAATAGGAGACCTCGAGGGCGGCGCGCTTGCGTTCGGTCACCGCGATCGGGTCGCCGGCGGATCCGATGCCCAGCAGAGGAGCGATTTGGCCACCCACCACGAACCACGCGCCGGACGGGACCGCGAGCCATCCGCCCAGCATGGCGGCGATGCGGTTGCCGGCGACGATCAGCAGCAGGCCACCCACCACCGTGGCGGCGCCGGGGAGCACCTCGAGCCAGCCGCGCGCCGTCGTCCATGCCCAGTCGCGGTCGGGCGTGTAGGCGAAGTTGAAGTGGGGGCCGACGAACGGGATCAACGCCCCCCACGCGCCGAGGATCACCAGGATCAATCCGCTGATCGCGCCGCGCGAGCGCGGCATGGTCAACGCGCCTGGATAGTCCCTATCTGCGTTTTTCATTCCATCTCCTCAATTGAAGCCGGGCCCATTTCCGGCCCCCCGGGAGTACCCGACCCGGCCGCGATGTAACACGCGCGGCCGCAAGGAGCGGATTTACGTGACAGGTGAGGCTGATGTTGCTGGCGTTACCAGGACAGGCCGAGCACCACGAGCACGATGGCGATTACCGGAAACGTGCCCTGGATGACCGCGGCCCGCGCCTTGTCCCGCGCGGAGAACACCAGCACGATCGCGGCGGCGGCCATGGACCCGACTCCGGCGAGAACGAGCGCGACCCCGACGGCCTTGTCACCCATGATCACCGGGGGGATGCCGAGGAGGGTGACGATGGCCAGGAACAGGTTGTAGAACCCCTGGTTGAAGGCGAGCAGCCGGGTGGTCTCGGCTTCCTCGGCCGTCGTGCCGAAGACGGCGCGGGTGCGCTCCGAGGTCCAGGTCAACGACTCCATCGTGAAGATGTAGACGTGCAGCAGGGCTGCCAGCCCGGCAAACACCAACCCGGCGGTGAGCATCGCTCCTCCTCGGTAAGTCGAACGACCCAAGAACCATACCGAGCGGCGCTCGCCCGGGCGCGCAACAGCACCGGCGGCCCGCTGGGACTACCGGTGCTCTCGCGCGTTATCAGACTCCGGCGTGGTGGTGGCGGCGGAACAGGCCGCCCCGGGTGCGCCGGTGGAAGAAGCCGCGCCCGGCGCGCTCGTCGGTCGGCACGTCGCGACGCGATTCGTCATACATGGCCGGTTGCTCCGCCGGGGCCGCGGCCACCGGCGCCGGTTCGGCCACGACGACGTCGCGGGCATGCCGCACCGCGACGCGCCCCAGGGCGGCGCCGCCGAGGAACACGATCAGCGCACCGAGGCCGGTGAAGTAGCTGACCTCGAGCAGAGCCCGCTTCAGGTCCGTCGCGGCCACCGGCTGGCCGACGTCCCCGATGTTCAGCATCGGCGCGAACGCCCGGCCGACCACGAACCAGGCGCCGGCGACGACGGCCAGCCAGCCGCCGAGCACCGCGCTGGCGCGATTGCCGGACACGAGCAGGATCAGGCCGCCCACCGCGGCGACGACGCCGGGGAGCACTTCCAGCCAGCCTTTCGCCGTTGTCCACGTCCAGGCCGGGTCGGCCATGTACGCCCAGTTGACGTTGGGTCCGAAGAACGGGATCAGCGCGCCCCACGCACCCAAGAGGATCAGCAGCAGCCCGCTCAGCGCGCCGCGGCTGCGAGGCATGTACGCCGCGCGAGGGCGGTCATAGTCGGGGTTGGTTCGCCTCATCAGAATCTCCTTCAACAGTGATTGCTGTTGCGAGGCGGGTACCCGCGGCGCCAGTGACGTAACCCACACCCCGGCGGCGGTGCCGACCGCCCTAGTCGAACAGGCCCGGTTGCCCCAGGCCGGCCGCCCCCGCCGGCGGCGTCAGGCCGAGGTGCGTCCAGGCCTGGGCGGTGGCCACCCGGCCGCGCGGGGTGCGCGCGACCATGCCGGCTCGCACCAGGAACGGCTCGCACACCTCCTCGACGGTCGCCGCCTCCTCGCCCACCGCCACCGCCAGCGTCGAGACCCCGACCGGGCCGCCGCCGAAGCCGCGGGTCAGCGCCGACAGCACCGCCCGGTCCAGCCGGTCCAGCCCCAGCTCGTCGACGTCGTAGACCTCCAGCGCGGACTTCGCGACGTCGCGGGTGATCACGCCGTCGGCGCGCACCTCGGCGAAGTCGCGGACCCGGCGCAGCAGCCGGTTGGCGATCCGCGGGGTCCCCCGCGAGCGTCGCGCGATCTCGGCGCCCGCGTCGGCGCCCAGCTCGATGCCGAGGATCCCGGCGGACCGGGCCAGCACCCTCTCCAGCTCGGCGGGCTCGTAGAAGTCCATGTGCGCGGTGAACCCGAACCGGTCGCGCAGCGGGCCGGTCAGCGCGCCGGACCTAGTGGTCGCGCCGACCAGCGTGAACGGCGCCACCTCGAGCGGAATCGACGTCGCCCCAGGGCCTTTGCCGACGACCACGTCCACCCGGAAGTCCTCCATCGCCAGGTAGAGCATCTCCTCGGCGGGCCGCGCGATGCGGTGGATTTCGTCGATGAACAACACGTCGTGCTCCACCAGGTTGGACAGCATCGCGGCCAGGTCGCCGGCGCGTTCCAGCGCCGGACCGGACGTCACCCGCAACGACGAACCGAGCTCCGCCGCGATGATCATCGCCAGCGAGGTCTTGCCCAGCCCCGGCGGACCGGACAGCAGGATGTGATCCGGGGTGCCGCCGCGGTTCTTGGCCCCCTCGATGACCAGCTGCAGCTGCTCGCGCACCCGCGACTGCCCGATGAACTCCCGCAGCGAGCGCGGCCGCAGGCTGACGTCGATGTCGCCCTCGCCGACGGTCAGTGCGGGCGACACGTCGCGGTCGGAGAAGTTGTCGTCGGTCATCGCGACTTACCCAGCAACGACAGCGCGGCCCGCAGCGCGCTGGACGTCGTCGCCTCGTGATCGCCGGCCAGCACCTTGTCGGTGGCCTCCTCGGCCTGCTTGGCGGCGAAGCCCAGGCCGACCAGCGCCTCCACCACCGGGCTGCGCACCGCGTGGCCGTTGACGAGCGGCGCCCCGTTGGTCGCGGCGACGGCCCCGACCTTGTCACGCAGCTCCAGCACCATCCGCTCGGCGCTGCGCTTGCCGATGCCGGGCACCCGGGTCAGCGCGGTGACGTCGCCGTCGTGCAGCACCTGGCGCAACGTGGCGGCGTCGTGCACCGCCAGCGTCGCCATCGCCAGCCGCGGCCCGACCCCCGACACCGACAGCAGCGTCAGGAACAGGTCGCGGGTCTGCGCGTCGGTGAACCCGTACAGCGTCATCGAGTCCTCGCGCACGATCATCGCGGTGATCAGCCGGGCCTCGCTGCCCTGCCGCAGCGTCGCCAGCGTCGACGGCGTCGCGTTGACCCGGTAGCCGACGCCGGCCGCCTCGATCACGACGTGGTCGAGCGCCACCTCGAGCACCTCGCCGCGCACCGACGCGATCATCGGGCGGCCGCCTTGCGCGTCGCTGCCAACTTCGCCCGGTAGGCGTGCCGTTGCTGCGCGGCGAGGGCCTCGGCGGCGGCCATCCGGGCGATCATCGGCGCGCGCCAGCTGTGGCAGATCGCCAACGCCAACGCGTCGGCCGCGTCGGCCGGCGTCGGTTTGGCCTGCAGCGCAAGGATTTTGGTGACCATCGTGGTGACCTGCGCCTTGTCGGCGAACCCGTTGCCGGTGACCGCGGCCTTCACCTCGGTGGGGGTGTGGAAGTGCACGTCGATGCCGCGCCTGGCCGCCGCCAGCGCGACCACGCCGCCGGCCTGCGCGGTGCCCATCACGGTCGACACGTTGTGCTGGGAGAACACCCGCTCGATGGCCACCACGTCCGGCCGGTGGGTGTCCAGCCAGTGCTCGACGGCATCGCTGACGGCCAGCAACCGCTTGGTCAGCGGCGCGTCCGACCCGGTGCGCACCACGTCGACGTCGAGCGCGACGACCTTGCGCCCTCCGCCGGTCTCCACGACCGCCAGGCCGCATCGGGTCAGCCCCGGGTCGACGCCCATCACGCGCATTGCCGGCTCCTTCGTACGAACAGCTGTTCGAGAGCCTAACCGGCGACACCGACGGCATCCGGTAGGACACGCTGCCCTCGGGTAAAAGCTGTTAACTTATAGCCCACGTTCGCTCTAGCCCTGTGGCAACGGAAGGTTCAGCGTGGGAACAGTCCTGCTCGTCCTGGCGGCGGTGCTGTTCATCGCGTCGATCGTGGTGCTGGTCATCGCTTTGCGGCGACCCAAGAAGCCGGCCCCGCCGCGCGGGCGCTCCGACCCGCTGTCGTTCAACGCCATGCCGCAGTTCGGGCCCCGCCAACTCGGCCCCGGGGCGATCGTCAGCTACGGCGGCGTCGACCTCGTGGTGCGCGGCTCGGTGACGTTCCGCGAGGGGCCGTTCGTGTGGTGGGAGCATCTCCTGGAGGGCGGCGACCAGCCGATCTGGCTGAGCGTCGAGGAGGACGACGGGCGCCTGGAGCTGGCCATGTGGGTCACCCGCAAGGACCTCACTCTGCAGCCCGGTGACCAGTACGTCATCGACGGCGTGGCGTTCCACGAGACGGAGCGCGGCCGGGCGTCCTACACGACCGAGGGCACCACCGGCCTGCCCGCCGGCGGCGAGATGGAATTCCTCGACTGCACCAACGCCAACGAGAGCGCCCTGCTCTCGTTCGAGCGCTGGGCCCCGGACATGCCCTGGGAGGTTTCGACGGGCAAGTCCGTCGTGCCCGGGGAGCTGACCGTCTACCCCGCGCCCCCACCCTCCTCCCCATAGGACCGCCTCGGTGCCCCTCCATCAGCTCGCCGTGACTCCGGCGGACGTGTCCGGGGAACGGCTGGGGCTCGCGCTCAACGCGCCCGCGCCGGCGCCGCTCGCCGAGTGTTCGCTGGAGCATCCCGACGGCGGCGCGCTGCTGCTCGGGGTGCTGGGCGCATCGCACGTGGTCGCCGTCGAGCACGCGAAAGGCCAATTCTCCGAACAGGTTTCGTGCACCGCCCGCGGCATCGGCGGCGACCTGCCGCGACGCACCGACGCCCCCGGCTACCGGCTGCGGTCCCGCACCGAGACGCACGAGGAGGCGAGCTTCCGCCGGCTGGCCGGCGAGCTGCGCGAACGCTGCGCGCGGCAACCGGGCTGGCTCGGCGGCACGTTCCCCGGCGACGACGCCGCGCTGACCGCCCTGGCAGCCGAGCCCGACGGCGCCGGATGGCACTGGCAGACCTGGCATCTGTACCCGCTGGAGTCGGGCGGCGTGGTGGTGCACACCGAGAGTCGGTGGCGCCCGTGAGCCGCAACCGCCTGTTCCTGATCTCCGGGGCGCTGGCCGTCGCCGCCGTCGTCTGCCTGGTCTTCGGAATCATCTTGGAGCAGAAGGACATCGGGTCCTACATCGCGAGCCATTATCACGAGTACTCCCGCGACGTGAACGGCACGCGCTACCAGTGCACCGGCTCCCCCGACCAGGTCGCCGACACGCTCGCCGACTATCAGGCCCCCGAGGCGCGCGCGTCCAACGGCGACAGCGAGTACCTGCGCTACAGCAACAACATCGTGATCGTCGGGCCCGACGGCAACAATCCGTGCAGCATCCGCGTCGAACCCCTGAGCGCCGGATACAGCCACGGCGCGTTCGTCTTCCTGGGCCCCGGCTTCTTCCCCGGCTCCCCGTCGGGCGGCGCCGGCGGAACCCCGGGCGGCCCCGGCGGAACCAAGTGATGGCTTAAGGCAGAAACCCCCTAGTCCAAGGAGACAACCATGAACCTCGCCGTCGAGATCGGCAACGTCGACGTCAATCCCGTCTTGAGGGGGGCGGTCGCGACGATCCTGTACTTCGCCGTCGGGATGGCGGTGCTGCTCGTCGGGTTCTACATGGTCGACTGGCTGACCCCGGGCAAGCTGCGCCAGCTGGTGTTCATCGACCGCCGCCCCAACGCCGTCGTCGTCGCCGGCGCCATGTACATCTCGCTCACCATCGTCATCATCACCGCCATCGCCAACAGCTACAGCCAGCTGGGCCAGGGGCTGCTCGGCGTGGGGGTGTACGGGTTGATGGGCGTGATCCTGCTGGGGATCGCGCTGCTGGCGATGCACCTGCTGATCCCCGGCGACTTCCACGAGCACATCGACGAGCCCACGCTGCACCCGGGGTCCTTCGCGGTCGCCCTGATATTGCTGGCCGTGGGAGGGGTGACCGCCGCGGCGGTGTCATGACCTCCCAGGGCCGTTGGCGCGCCGTCTTGTTGGCCGCAGTGGCGGCCTGCGCGGCCTGCGGCATCATCTACGAACTCGCGCTGCTGACCCTGTCGGCCAGCCTCAACGGCGGGGGCATCGTCGCCACGTCGCTGATCGTCGCGGGCTACATCGCGGCGCTGGGCGCGGGCGCGCTGCTGGCCAAGCCGCTGTTGCCGCACGCGGCGATCGCCTTCATCGCCGTCGAGGCGCTGCTGGGAATTATCGGCGGCCTGTCCGCGGCCGCGCTGTACACGGTGTTCGCGTTCCTGGACGGCTCGGTGGGCTCGACGTGGGTGCTGGCGGCGGGCACGGCCCTGATCGGCGGCCTGGTCGGCGCCGAGGTGCCGCTGCTGATGACGCTGCTGCAACGGGGGCGGACGGCCCACGCGGCCGACGCCGGCCGCACGCTGGCCAACCTCAACGCCGCCGACTACCTGGGCGCGCTGCTGGGCGGGCTCGTCTGGCCGTTTCTGCTGCTGCCGCACCTCGGGATGATCCGCGGCGCGGCGGCCACGGGCATCATCAACCTGGCGGCGGCGGGGATCGTGGCGGTCTTCTTGTTGCGCCGCATCGTGTCCGCGCGGCAACTGGCGACGGCGTTGTGCGCGCTCGCCGCGGCGCTCGGGCTGCTCGCCACGCTGCTGGTGCGCTCGGCCGACATCGAAACCACCAGCAGGCAAAGGCTTTACGCCGACCCGATCATCGCCTACCGGCACACGGCCTATCAGGAGATCGTGGTGACCCGGCGCGGCAACGACATGCGCCTCTACCTCGACGGGGGCCTGCAGTTCTCCACCCGCGACGAATACCGCTACACCGAAAGCCTGGTCTACCCCGCCCTCGGTGCCGGCGCGCACTCGGTGCTGGTGCTCGGCGGCGGCGACGGCCTGGCCGCCCGCGAGCTGCTGCGCCAGCCCGGCATCGGCAAGATCGTGCAGGTCGAGCTCGACCCCGCCGTCATCGAATTGGCGCGCACCACCATGCGCGAGGCCAACGGCGGCGCGCTGGACAACCCGCGCGTCAAGGTCGTGATCGGCGACGCGATGACCTGGCTGCGCGGGGCCTCCGACACCGGATTCGATGCGGTGATCGTCGACCTTCCCGACCCCGACACACCCGTGCTGGGCCGGCTGTATTCGACCGAGTTCTACGCGCTCGCCGCCCGAGCGCTGGCGCCCGGCGGGCTCATGGTCGTGCAGGCGGGCAGCCCGTTTTCCACGCGGACGGCGTTCTGGCGCACGGTCTCGACGGTCCGGGCCGCCGGTTATGCCGTCACGCCGTATCACGTGCACGTGCCCACGTTCGGGGACTGGGGTTTCGTCTTGGCGCAGCGCGCCGGTTCCGCACCGGTCCCGAGGGTGCCGGCCGACGCGCCCCCGCTGCGGTTCCTCAACCAGCGGGTGCTCGACGCGGCCACCGTCTTCGCCGGCGACATCGGGGACCGCCCGCTCGAGCCGTCGACCCTGGACAACCCGCGCGTCGTCGAGGACATGCGGCACGGGTACGACTAGGCGGGTTGCTCGGCTCGCACCACCCACACCGCGCCCCGGCCCTTGGGACGCTGGTCCACGCGCACGTCGACGAAACCCGCCGCCCGGCACTGCGCGGCGAACGACTCGGCCTGCGGCTCGGTCCAACCGTGACTGGCCAGGCCCGTCGCCCCCGGCTGCACCCGGCGCTCCATCACCAGCAACCGGCCCAACGGCGCGAGCACGCGACGCAGCTCGGCGAGCCCGGCGGTGACGTCCTTCCAGTGGTGCACCGTCTTGAGCGACCACGCGACCGTCGCCCAGCCATCGGAGACTGGCAGCGCCTCGGCGCCCCCCTCCGACCAGGTGACGCCTGGATTGTCACGCGTCGCGGCGCGGGCGAGACGCAGCATCACCGGGGACGGGTCCACCCCGACGACCCGCGCGCCCCGTTTGGTGGCGGCTCGTGCGGCATTGCCTGGGCCACAACCGATGTCGACGACGCGGTCGGCGCCGGACACCCCGGCCAGGTCGACGGCCAGGCGCGCGTTGCCGCGACCCATGACGAGCATGCCCAGGGCGGTCACCATGCCCATCGGGCCGCCGAAGCCCGGGTGGTCGGCGTGATGGTTGACGACGGGCGGCTCGGTCATCGATCCCCGCCGCTCACTCCTCGTCGAGCGCGGCCAGCACCTCGTCGGAGACGTCGACGTTGGTGTAGACGTTCTGTACGTCGTCGCTGTCCTCCAGCGCATCGACGAGCTTGAACACCTTGCGGGCGCCGTCGAGGTCGACGGGAACGCTGACCGACGGCTGGAAACTGGCCTCGGCCGACTCGTAGTCGATGCCGGCGTCCTGCAGCGCGGTGCGCACCGCGACCAGGTCGGTCGGCTCGGAGATGATCTCGAAGCTGTCACCCAGGTCGTTGACGTCCTCGGCGCCGGCGTCGAGCACGGCCGTCAGCACGTCGTCTTCGGTCAGGCCGTTCTTCTCCAGCGTGACCACGCCCTTGCGGGAGAACAGGTAGGCCACCGAGCCGGGGTCGGCCATGGTGCCGCCGTTGCGCGTCATCGCGACCCGCACCTCACTGGCGGCGCGGTTGCGGTTGTCGGTCAGGCACTCGATCAGCACCGCCACCCCGTTGGGCGCGTAGCCCTCGTAGGTGATGGTTTGCCAGTCGGCGCCGCCGGCCTCCTCGCCCGCCCCGCGCTTGCGGGCGCGCTCGATGTTGTCGTTGGGCACCGAGGTCTTCTTGGCCTTCTGGATCGCGTCGTAGAGCGTCGGGTTGCCGGCCGGGTCACCGCCGCCGGTACGGGCCGCGACCTCGATGTTCTTGATCAGCCGCGCGAACTCCTTGCCGCGGCGCGCGTCCTTGACGGCCTTCTGGTGCTTGGTGGTGGCCCACTTGGAATGGCCGCTCATCGGTGTTGCTACCTCTTCTTTTGCATTCTGGTGCTCGATAACTCGCCCAACGAGTCTACGTGGACGGTGGATGCCGATGGCCCCGGTGGTCCCCGCCGTCACCGCAGTCACAGCCGTCACAAGAAAGCGACCGGCACCCTTCTTGTCCGCCTCATAGCGACAACGGCTGTCGCTGTGAGGCGGACAAGAAGCCTCATGCCACCCGTCGCGCGACGCAAGTGACGGATGTGACTACGCCTCGCCCCTGACGATGTCGACGAACATGTGGTGGATGCGGCGATCGCCGGTCATCTCGGGGTGAAACGCGGTCGCCAGCATCGGGCCCTGCCGGACCGCGACGACGTGCCCGGCCGCGCTGGCCAGCACCTGCACCCCGTCGCCCGTCCGCTCGACCCACGGCGCGCGGATGAACACCGCGCGCACCGGCCCGTCGAGCCCGGCGAACGCAATGTCGCCCTCGAACGAGTCGACCTGTCGCCCAAACGCGTTGCGCCGCACGGTCATATCGATCGCGCGCAGCGGCAGCGCCTGCCGGCCCCGGGCGCCGGCATCGAGGATGTCGGTGGCCAGCAGGATCATCCCGGCGCACGCGCCGTAGGCGGGAAGCCCCTCGGCAAGCCGCCGCCGCAACGGCTCGAGCAGCTCGAAATCCAGCAACAGGTGGCTCATCGTGGTGGATTCGCCGCCGGGAATGACCAGCCCGTCCACCGCATCCAGCTCGCTGCGGCGACGCACCGGCATCGACTCGGCTCCCGCCTCGCGCAGCGCCGCCAGGTGCTCGCGGGTGTCGCCCTGCAGGGCCAGGACCCCGATCTTCGGCGCGCTCACGGGGAAATCATTGCTTGTGCGGCTGGTATCCGCGCGGGAAGCGGGTCAGACCCTCCTGCATGACCGCGGCGACCATCTCGCCGTACTGGTTGAAGATCTTGCCCTGGCACAGCGCGCGACCGCCGCAGGCCGAGGGCGAAGATTGGTCGTAGAGCAGCCACTCGTCGGCCCGGAACACCCGCATGAACCACATCGCGTGGTCGAGCGAGGCCACCTGCAGGTGCGCGCGTTCGTCGAGGTGGGTGACCTGCGCCGAGCCCAACAACGTGAGGTCGCTCATGTAGGCCAGCGCGCAGATGTGCAGCACCGGATCGTCGGGCAGCGGGTCGCGGTGGCGAAACCACACCTGCTGCTGCGAGGCCTTGCCGGGCAGCCGCTCCACGCGTTCTCGCGGCACGATGCGGACGTCCCACTCCTCGAACTGGCGGAACCCGGCGTCGTCGAACACCTTGATGGAGCTCAACCCCGGCAGGCCATCCGGCGGTGGCGCCGCGGGCATCGCGTCCTGGTGGTTGATGCCCTCCTGGTCGGTCTGGAACGACGCCGACATGGAAAAGATGGTTTCGCCGTGCTGGATGGCGTTGACGCGGCGGGTGCAGAACGAGCCGCCGTCGCGGATGCGTTCGACGATGAAGACCGTCGACGCCGTGGCGTCCCCGGGCCGCAGGAAGTAGCCGTGCAGCGAGTGCACCAGGAAGTGGGGGTCGACGGTGCGCACCGCGGACACCAGCGACTGCCCGGCTACGTGGCCGCCGAAGGTGCGCTGAAAATAGCCCGAGTCCGGGCTGAACACGTTTCCGCGATAGATGTTGACCTCGAGTTGCTCGAGATCAAGGATCTTCTCGATCGACACAGGTTGTTCTTACCAGCCGCGTTCGGCCAGGCGGTGCGGCTGCGGGATCTGCTCCACGTTGATGCCCACCATCGCCTCGCCCAGCCCGCGCGACACCTTGGCCAGCACGTCCGGATCGTCGTAGAAGGTGGTGGCCTTCACGATCGCGGCGGCGCGGTGCTCGGGCGCCCCGGACTTGAAGATGCCGGAGCCGACGAACACGCCCTCGGCGCCGAGCTGCATCATCATCGCCGCGTCGGCGGGGGTGGCGATGCCGCCGGCGGTGAACAGCGTGACCGGCAGCTTGCCCGCCCGGGCCACCTCGAGGACCAGCTCGTAGGGTGCCTGCAATTCCTTTGCGGCGACGTACAACTCGTCCTCCGACAGCGACGTCAGCCGGCGGATCTCGCCGCTGATCGCCCGCATGTGCGTGGTCGCGTTGGAAACGTCGCCGGTGCCGGCCTCGCCCTTGGAGCGGATCATGGCCGCGCCCTCGCCGATGCGCCGCAGCGCCTCGCCGAGATTGGTCGCGCCGCAGACGAACGGCACGGTGAACTTCCACTTGTCGATGTGGTGGGTGTAGTCGGCCGGGGTCAGCACCTCCGACTCGTCGATGTAGTCCACCCCGAGGCTCTGCAGGATCTGAGCCTCGACGAAGTGCCCGATCCGCACCTTGGCCATCACCGGGATGGTCACAGCGGCGATGATGCCCTCGATCATGTCGGGGTCGCTCATCCGCGACACCCCGCCCTGGGCGCGGATGTCGGCCGGCACCCGTTCCAGCGCCATGACCGCGACGGCGCCGGCGCCCTCGGCGATGCGGGCCTGCTCGGGCGTGACGACGTCCATGATGACGCCGCCCTTGAGCATCTCGGCCATGCCGCGCTTGACGCGCGCGGTGCCGGTCTGGTTGGCCTGGCCACCATTTGCCTGGGCGGTGTCCACGTCTCTCCTTCGCTCCGTCAATGCCTGCACCAGTCTAGTGGGGGCCCAACAAACCGGTTTTTCCAGCTCGGGCGCGGGACCTGTCATATCGTCAGATCACCGAGTCGAAAGAAACGTAGCGATGAATTTCGCCGTGTTGCCTCCGGAATTGAATTCCGCGCGCATGTTCGCCGGTCCGGGCCAGGGCCCGATGCTGGCGGTGGCGTCGGCCTGGGACGGGCTGGCCGAGGAGCTGCGCGCCGCGGCGGGCTCCTTCGCGTCGGTGACCGCCGAGTTGGCGGGCGAGGCCTGGGCCGGCCCGGCGGCGGCGGCGATGGCCA
>NZ_AUWQ01000104.1 GCF_000455205.1 Mycobacterium sp. UM_CSW
ACAACCCCCAACCTCCCCACCACCCTCCACGACCTCCTGAACTTCCAGCCGCCTCCGCTTGTGACGAGTCTCGAGGCGCTTTCCACGGGACTGATTTTCCCGGTGGTGACGTCGTCGGTGTGGTCGTCCGCGGCCATCGGCTGGGCTTTAACGCCCGCCGCGGCACCGGCGGCCGCCGCCGCTGCGCCGGGGATCCCGTTGGCGAACTTTGCGACGGGCGAGGCGTTGGGTCTCGGCCCCGCGCCGGCGTCGGCAAGCATGGGCGACTCGGCCCTGCTCGCCGACGCACTATCGGTGCCGCCCGGTTGGGCCACCGCGGCGCCGGGCAGCCTTGCCGCTGCCGCTGTGCCCCGCCCCAGCGTTGCCGGCGTTGTCCCGGTCTCCGACAGCGTCTTTGGCTCGATGCCGTTGTTCGGCGGGGCGGCGCTGATGACAGCGACTCGGCGGGGCGTGAAAAGTGCTGACTTCGAACACAATACGACGCGACGAGCACCCCAAGGCAGCGAAGGTGCACAGAGCAAACCAGCAAGCGAATCGTGAGCGGAAGACATGGACGCCGCGGAACTGGCGCCCGCCGACGCCGTCCCGACTACGCGTGGGGAATCGATATGCGGGCGTTCGTGTCCAGGTCGACGTCGAGGGCGTTGAGCATCAGCGCCAATCCGGACCACCGATTGATTAGCATCAGCACTTCAATGGTCGCCTGGGTGCCCAACGCGTGGTGCACCTCGTCGAACAGTGACGCCGCCACTTTCTTGGTGGTCACCAGCTCGGTCGTCAGGCGCAGCACCGAAAGCTCGCTGCCGTCAAACACATCGGCGCTCGTCTTCCACGCGGAACCCAGAGCCGCGATCTCCCGTGGACTGACACCCGCTTTGCTTGCCGCGGTCGTGTGCTGACCGATCTCGTAGGGCGATGTCATCAGGTAGGCCGTCCGCAGGATGACGAGCTCCCTCAGCCTCGGGCTGAGGGCGGGGCTGACCAAAGCGTTACGGCCGGCCACCATCCACCCGGTGAACATGTTTTTCGCGTTGGCAAGGGTCCGGTAGACGTTGAGGTTCCCCCTTTCGAGGGTGAGTCCGCGTGCTGCGGCCGTCATGTCCTCGGGCGCTACGTATTTGATTCGCGTCATGGGAGTTCCCGTTCACACCCGTAACTGGGCTGTCTCATCGATGTCGAGTTCGACGGCGTTGACCACCAGGGCCAGGCCGTAGTAGCAGCTGATTACCATGAGCACCTCGGTCAGTGCCTCGTCGCCCAGGGCGCTTTGGGCGCGAGCGAAGCTTTGTGGCCGCACTCGATGGGTGAGGCAGAGTTCGTTGACCACGTCGAGCACGGCGAGCTCGGTTGGGCTGAACCCGGCCACGCCGGCATCACCGTCGCCCACGAGAACATCGATCTGCCGGTCGTCGAGTCCGGCAGCGCGGCCAAGCCCCAAATGTTGGTTCAGCTCGTACGCCGACTGCTGCAGGTGCGCGACGCGAAGGATGATCAGTTCCCGCATTCGCGCGCCAAGCGTTGGGCTGCCCAGCATTTCATCGACCATCTGAGCCCACCCGATGAAGACCTCGGGCGCATTGGCGATCAACCGGAATACGTTCAGTTCACCGTGGCGGGTCATGAACTGACGAATCTCTTCCGGTTGATCGCCGACGCCGGCGAGAGGAACTCGCGACATTCGCTCGTCCCTTTCAGTTCTGCTCGGTGTTCGGCGCGAGCCGGAAGGTCCACTGCAGGGTCACGAAGGGCTCGTCGACGCTGGTTCCGTCGGGCGCCACACCGGGCTCGTGCCGGACAAAGTCCGCCTCCAGCGAGTCCTGGGCCGCGAACACCGCATCGCGGTCGATGTACGGGTCGTCTCGCAGGAACAGCTGGGTGATCAGTGGGTGGTATCCCTCGGCATGGAACTGGAAATGGACATGCTGCGGTCGCATGATGGATCGGTCTGCGGCGCGCAGGATTTCGCCGCACGGACCGTCGGTCGGTACTGGGTAGTAGCGTGGCTCGATCGAGCGGTACCAGAATCGGCCGTCCGCGTCGGTGGTGAGCAGGGCTCGCATCGCCAAGTGGTTGTTCAGCTTGTCGAGCTGCTGAACGTCGTAGTATCCGTTGCCGTCGCTGTGCCAGGTGTCCACGAGGACGCCCGCGATCGGGTCACCATGCTCGTTGACGACTCGGCCGTCGACGAACATCGGTGTGCCCGCGACGCCGCCGGAGATGTCGGCGCCGTTGTCCACCTTGGGCCGGCCCTCGACGTAGAACGGACCGAGCAGGGCCGAGTCGGTGGCCGAGGAGCCATTGTGGTGGCTCATGATGTCGACCAGCATGCTCAGACCGAGGATGTCTGATAGCAGCACATACTCCTGCCGAGTGGGACCGGAGATCTTTCCGACCCGCTCGAGGAAATCCATTGCGGAGTACCATTCGTCGCCGGTCAGGCGGGTTTCGCGCGCGAAATCGTGCATATGAGCGATCAGGTGGACGAACAGCTCCTTGAAACGGTCGTCCTTGGAGTTGTCGAAAGTCCGCTGAACGGCTTCGGTGATCGTTTCTTCGGTGTAGTTGATAGCCATTGTCCCTCCTTGGGTGTTCGGTGGCTGGGCCCCTGTCGGTTCAGGGGTGGATGACGATGCGACCGGCCGTATGGTCGGCGACGGCTTGATATGCCACGGCCCCCTTGTCGAGCGGATAGCTCGCGGTGATGGGCAGCGGCCGGAATTCCGACGATTCGAAATAGGAAGCGATGTGGGCCAGGCGACGCGCCGAGTCGACGACATCGAGTTTTCGGCTGTCCGCACCAAGAATCGAGGTCTCGTTGTGGTAGAGATCCCGCAGATTGATTTCCACCGTGCCGGAACCAACAGCGTTGATCACAACCAGCCTGCCTCGCCGTGCGAGACAAGCCAGGGCGGCGGCGGTGGTGACCCCACCGACGGCGTCGTAGACGACCTCTGCGCCCTTGCCTCCGGTGAGCCGTTTGATCTCGCCCGCGACGTCGACGGCCGGGTCGAGCTCAAGGAAGTGGTCGATGACCGCCGCCGCAGGAGTGTCGACTCCAGGCGGCCTGCGGTCCACTCCGATCACCGTTGCGTGGCGCGCGCGTCCGATTTGGGCAACCGCTCCTCCGACGCCGCCGGAAACGCCAAAGACAACAATGGTTTCGCCCTCGGATAGTTGCGCCGTCTCGACGGCGCCGTACCAGCCGACTACGAAGTTGACGCCGACGGTGGAGGCTTCGTCAAAAGTCAGTGACTCGGGTTTGGGGGCCAGTGCTTCAACCGGCACGGACATGAGTTCGGCGTGCGAGCCGTCACGAGTGAATCCGACGTCTCCGCCGGTGCCCCAGACCGCAACGCCTTGCCAGTGCTTCGGTCCGCTGACGACCACCCCGGCGTAGTCGCGTCCGGGTATGCGCGGCAGTACCGTGCCTTCCATCGTGCCGGCGACGTTCTTTACGTCGGACGGGTTCACCGATGCCGCCGACACGCGCACGACCGCTTCCTGCGCCGTCGCCACGGGGTCCGGCACATCGGCGAGCTGCAGGACGTCGGGGGCGCCGAACTGCTCGAAACGCAACGCACGCATTGCTACGACCTCCCTTGATTCATTCGCACCGGGGGCGGGTGGCGGACGAGAGCCCTTTGGCGCGCCGTGGGCTGCAAGGGATTTGCGTCCTTTGCAGCGCCACGGCGCATGAAATTGGCTCGAACGAGGCCACTCGGTTAGCTGGCGTGGACGCCGACGAAGTCGTTGGCGTAGTACAGGCCTTGGCCGTACACCCCGCCGCGCTGCCGCATGAGATCGCCCACTTGGTCGTACGTCTGGAGGCGGGCCCAGTCGCGTTGCAGCTCGAGCAGTACCTGGATCCAGGTGACGGGGTACGCGCCGGCTTGGATCATGCGTTCCATCGCATGCTGATGCGCGGCGGGCGTGAATCCGCCGGACGCATCGGCCACGACATAGACCTCGAAGCCTTGCTCAAGAGCGGACAGCGCCGGAAGGACCACACAGACCTCGGTCCACAGACCCGACAGGACGAGCTTGCGCCGGCCCGTGGCCTTAATCGCCTCCACGACCGCGCTGTCTTCCCAGGGGTTCATCGTGGTGCGGTCGAGGATCGGGTGATCGGGGAACTCCGCGTGCAGCTGCGGCATCAGATGTCCGGCGAAGGTATCGGCGGCGACGGTCGTCAAGATGACTGGGACATTGAAGATCTTGGCCGCCCTGCCCAAACCTACCGCCGCGTTGATGATCGACGTGCGGTCGTCACTGCCGGTCGCGAAGAACATCTGCGGCTGATGGTCGGCGAACACGAACACCGAATTGTCCGGTGTCAATAGTGCTTTGCCGGGCGTCGGGGTGGCCTGGCTGATGGTGGAGATGGACACTGTGGTTCCTTTCTTTTCTGTTGACGTTTCCGAACGCCAAAGTCCTGCGAGCAGTGGTGGTGTCAGTGTCGGTGCGTTTCGAAGGTGTCGGCCGCCGCGACGGCAAGCTGTTCGCCGCGCCGGGACCGCCAGGCAGCTTCCGCGCGGGAATCCAGGGCCGCGTCAACGAGCGCGGCGGCTTGCGCGGCGCCGCGCCGGCTGGGCGGCGGGGTGGCGTAGTAGCCGCCGAAGCGGGCAACGGGGCTCCACGCCGGTTCGATTGGTTGCAGCGACTGGTCGAGGCCTTCGAATTCGGCTGTGGCGTAAACCACTTCGCCGCCGACCATGGTGAGCACCGCTTCGATGTGGGGGATGTCTGACTCCTCGACGGCGAAATAGTCGTCGGTTAAGACGGCCAGGTCGGCGAGGTAGCCGGGCCGCAAGATTCCCTTGGTGTCGGCTTCACCGCTGAGCGTGGCGCCGGCGACGGTATACCGCTCGAGCGCCTCCTCGCGGGTGAGGCGATTCTCGACCGGATAGAGGATGGTGTTTCCCAAGGTGCGCCCACTGATCATCCAGTGCAACGCCACCCACGGGTTGTAAGAAGACACGCGCGTTGCGTCCGTGCCGGCGGCGACGGTCAAACCGGCGGACAGCATGGCCCGCAACGGTGGACTGCTCTGTGCCGCGGTGGTGCCGTACCGGGAAACGAACGCCTCTCCCTGGAAAGACATTCGGTTCTGTACCGAGACGGCGCCGCCGAGGGCGACGATACGCTCGATACTGCTCTGGCTGACCGTTTCGGCATGGTCGAAGAACCATCGGCCCGGCCCGGGAAAAAGGCCCTCGGCGGAGAGTTTTTCGAACACCGCGAGGTCGCGCTGGATCGTCTCGTCATAGGTTGCGTGCAACCGGAATCCCCAGCCGTGTTCGCACAGCAGGCGCACCGCTTTCTCAAACTCCTGTTCGTAGTCTTCGGCCAACTCCGGGCGTGGTTCGCTGAAGTTCTCGAAATCTCCTGCGGCCCAGGTGAGATTCTCGCCGGCACCGTTCAGTCGCAGGTACTCGTCACCATCACCGGGGGTCACCGTCTGGACCCACCGCTGGATGTCGGCCACCTCCTGGCCGCCGACTTGCGGGAACAGATGGTAGGCGATGCGCATGGTCAGCTGATTGCGCTCGGCGAGCGTGCGAACGGCGGCGTAGTTCTCGGGGAAGTTCTGGAAACCGCCGGCTGCGTCGATCGCCGATGTCAAACCGAAGCGGTTGAGCTCACGCAGGTAGTGCCGCGTGGAAAGCAACTGTTCGTCGGGATCGAGATTCGGCGCCTTCGCGAGGGTGAGGTAAAGAAGTGTCGCTGCCGGGGCTGCGAGCAGCATGCCCGTCGGCTCACCGTCGCGACCGCGAACGATCTTCCCGCCGTTGGGATCCGGAGTGCTCTTGGTGTAGCCCGACGCACGGACGGCCGCGCGGTTCATCAACGCGGACTGATACAGGTTAAGCACGAACACCGGCGTGTCGGGCGCCGCGTCGTTCAGTTCGTGCAGGGTGGGGAGCCGGCGCTCGACGAACTGTTCCTTGCAGAATCCGCCCACGACGCGCACCCAGTGCCCGGCGGGTGTGGCGGCGGCCTGGTCGCGCAGCATCTGCAGCGCGAGTGCTAGGGATGGAACGCCGTCCCAACGCAATTCGAGCACGTAGTTGAGCCCGCCGCGGATCACGTGCAGGTGCGAGTCGTTCAGTCCCGGGATGACCCGCCTCCCTTGCACATCGATGACGGACGTCGATTCGCCAACACAGGACAGAATCGTTGCGTCGTCCCCGACGTCTGTGACATGCCCATTTGTGATGGCAAGGGCCGACGCGTGCGGCAGGGCAGGATCCCCCGTGTAGATCTTGCCGTTGCGCAATACAACGTCGGCCGGCTGGCCGACCGGGCGTGGCGCCGGTTGAATGCCTTGTACGGGCATCGAACTCATGGCATTACCTCCAATTAGTGCGGCTCCGCGCCCACCTGGTGGGCCTTCGCGCAAGACAACTCTCGCTCATATGCGTGTGGCGGACCATCGCACGCTGGGTGATCTTTTATGGCGGTTCGGGGGATGCTTGAGGGGTGTGCTCCTCCCCCGAGGTGCCCCGCGGGCGCGCGGCAAATCCGCGAATACCATTGCTGCATAACGATTCCTGGCCGACGGATGCCGATTATTTCATTCAGACCGGATGGACGTCTGGCCGACCCGATTGCATAGGCGGGTGTCGACGGTGTCGCGGCCGCGCCCTCGCGTCGAACTGTCTGCCTGCGAAGGCTGTCGCGACCTACCGTCGGGCGGACGGACGCACGGCTGACATGAAAGCCTCCAATTCCCGTGCGATGTCGGGACCTGAAGGTTCGAAGATAATTTCGGTGGCGCCGGCTTCGGCCATCGCGGCAACGGCCTTGCGCACCGTTTCGGCGGGTCCCGTCAGCGTGGTCGCCGGAATCGACGCATAACCACCGGCATGCCACGCTGCCAGGTCCGCGTCGTTCATCTCCACCATATGGCCCTGGTGAACGGACAGATGCCGCACACGTTCTGGCACCTTCTCGATCACGTCGAGCCACGCGGTCCCGCCGGGCATCTCCCATACGGCCTCAGCACCTTTGACGGTGTACGTGTAATGCAGGCCCGCCGCCCATGGGGCGCCGACCGCCGCGCGGACTCGTTCGGCCGCCAGATCTTCCCCGTCGTCGAGTACGGTGCCCATCGTCGCCACCGCTGCCCGCGGGAACTCGCGCTGCCCGGGGACCACGTTGAACATGGACATGAGACCATCGGCACCCAGTCGCTTCGCGACCCCGGCACCCTTGGGTCCGATAGCCGCGATCAGCAACGGTATTCGCAACGGCAGGATGCCCGCGGCACCGGAGGTGAGCATCAGCTTCACGGGCGCTCCCTCCCACTCGACGACTTCCCCGGCCAACAGCGCCTGGTACGCCCGGACGTAGGCCTCCATGTAAGACCACCGGACCGGAGGTTGACCGATCGCCGCCCGGCTGGAGAACCCGGTGCCGAACGACGTCACGACCCGGCCGGGCGCCCACCGATGCAGGGATGCCGTCTGCGCAGCGTTCACCAGCGGGTGTCGCTGCGTCGGAATCAGCACTGCCGGCCCGAGTTCGATCGTCGTGGTGAGCTCGGCCGCTCGGTGTAAGTCCACCCAGACGTCATCGCCTTCGAACGGCGTGTCGTACAGGTAGGCCGCGCGGTACCCGAGCCCTTCCGCCGTGGCAATGTGCTGCGCCGCCTCGTACGAGGGCGGCAACGCCATGCTCACATCGATGTCGGTCATCGCTACGCCTTTCTGATCGCGTTCGGTTGTACTGCGGCCTCGGTGCGGTGGAAGGCCTGACGCAACACGGCGACGGCCTGTCGTATCGCCGCTGTCGAGGCGGCCGTTCCTCGCAACGCGTTCAGCATCATGAAATCGTGGATGGTCGCGTTGTAGCGGACACTTGTGCAGCGCACTCCCGCGGCGCTCAGCTTGCGGGCGTAGGCTTCGCCTTCGTCACGCAGCGCGTCGCATTCGGCCACCACGACGAATGCCTCCGGCAGCCCCACTAGTTCTTTGACGGCGGCCCGCAATGGCGACGCGAGCACCTCATTTCGGCGGTCCCGATCAGGAAGGTAGGCGTCCCAGAACCACGCCATGGCCTTCGCGGTCAGATGCGGGCCGTCGCTGAATTCGCAATAGCTGGCTGTGTTTTGCGCCGCATCGGTCACCGGGTAGAACAGCAACTGGCGGACGAAGGTGACGTCGCCGCGGCGGTGGGCCAGGATGGCCAGAGCCGCAGCGAGATTACCGCCAGCAGAGTCCCCGGCGACCGCCATTCGGGTGGCATCGAGGTTCGCGCTCGCGCCGTGACGGCAGACCCACCGCGCGGCGGCATAGGCTTGCTCGATGGTTTCGGGGTAACGCACCTCCGGCGCGCGGTCGTAATCGACGAACACGACCGCCGCGTCGGCGCCGACCGACAACTCCCGCACCAGGCGATCGTGAGTCGCGGCGCTGCCCAGCACCCACCCCCCGCCGTGCAAGTAGAGCACGACGGGCAAGAGGCCCACGGCGCCAAGCGGTTTGACGATACGAAGGGGAACCTCGGTGCCGCGGACCACGACGGGCGTCCACGAGCTGTCGACATCTGGCTTGTCAACCGGCGCCGACTGGACCTCCTCCAGGCCGGCGCGCGCCGCATCGGGAGTGAGCTCGTACACCTGGGGCGAGCGGGCGGCAGCCGCGGCGAACTCGGCCGCAGCCCTTTCAAGGGCATACTCGGTCACGGGGATGGCTCTCTCGGGTGACGATCAGACCTCGGATAGCCGCTTACTCAGCTCTTCCATGGTGAGCAGGTTCCGCTGGTCATCGTTGAGGTAGGGGATCCCTATCCCGTACTCGGCCCACCGGTCGGCAACGCGGGACTCCAGTTGCGGATGGATCTTGTCGATCGGCGGGAAGTGCCGACCGCCCCACTCGGGCCGAGGTTCGAATTCCCAGCTGCGGGTGGCGTCGATCAGCACCCGGTGCCATTCCCCCGCACCGTATTTGGCCGCATCGTTCTTGGCTGGTGCGGTGGACGGGTCCAGCGGCGAGCCCATCGATGGCCCATAGACGTGGATGTCGCCGACCCCGGCGTTCACCCGATACGACATTGCCCAGTCCAGCGCGACCGGGTCGTGGATGTCGACGTCTTCCTCCACGACCATCACGTTCTTGTGAAACCAGACCGCTCCACCGGTACCCCACAAGGCGGCGGCAATCTGCTGCGCATGACCTCGGTAGTTCTTGTGGATCTGAACGTTCGTGTTTTGGCCGTTGCTGACCTCCGTCATCCATAAATCGGTGATGCCGCCGATTCCGAGGTCGTCGAGCGTGTTCCAGGTGATGGCCGAGCGCGCGAAATTGGTGATGCTGTCTTCGTTGTAGAAGCCGGGGCGGATTCCCTCGAGGGTGCCACGCAACACCGGGTCGTTGCGATGGGTGATCCGCGTGACCTTGAGAACGGGGTTCGGTGCGGCGCCCCCGATGAAGCCGGGGTATTCGGCAAACGGGCCTTCCATTTCGAAAGTGGCGGGGTCGGGGTCGATGAAGCCTTCCACGACGATCTCAGCGCTCGCGGGTACAAGCAACGGCACCGTTTCGCAGGGCACCAAATCGACGGGGCGGCCCAGCAGCGCGCCCATCATGTCCCATTCGCACACGGCTTTCGGGAACGGGCTGCCCGCGCAAAATCCGAGCACGTCGTGCCATCCGTAGACGACGGCGACCGGCATGGGCTCGGGTTTGTACTCAGACATGTGGCCGCCCCAACCCTGGCTGGGCACCAGTAATTTCGCTATTTTGTCGCGGCCGACGATCATGCCGCGGTAGCAGCCGATGTTTTCGCGTCCGGTGTACTTGTCCTGGGTGACCACACCGCAGAACGTGTCGATGTAGCGTCCGCCGTCCTCGCCATGCCACTTGGGCGCCGGAAATTGGAACAGGTCGATGTCGTCGCCTTCGAGGATGTTCTCCTTGACCGGCCCGGTCTCGACCACGCGGGGCAGGATCGGCTTCTTGAACGCCTCCCGCAGGTGACGCACGATGGCCGAGTCGCCGGTCCCTTCGGGTAGCCCCAGCATTAGCTGGACCTGGCGCCGATTGCCGATTGCGGATGTCAAAAGCTTGGTGCCTCGGGTGTTTTCATGCCCGATGATATTTTCGAAGAGTAGCGCCGGACCGCCGAGGGCGAGGTTCGCGCGGGTGATCGCGCCGATCTCCTCGTTCCAGTCCACGGGGACGGTGACTCGTGCCAATTGGCCGGCGGCCTCCAGCGTCGCAATCCAACTGCGCTGGTCGGGCCCCGGGTCCTGGCCGTTCTGTGCCGCCGAGGTGTCCGTCAGTTCCGTTCCCGTGCTCATGTCGTGCTCCTCATTGGGGTAAATCTTTTTGTCTTACGGTTCTCGACGGTTGGCCGCGTTCACGGCCGGGTCGAAATCGATTCCAGTTCTGCGAGTAGCTCGTTGGCGTCCTTAAGTTGTTTGCCGCCGTTCGTTTCGACTGGCCGCTGATCGTCTTTCCAGCGGCTGATTAGACTGTGGTCGATCCCGAGCTGATCGACGACCCGGCCCACCACGTAGTCGGTGACCTCCGTGACCGATGTTGGCCGCGAGTAATAGGCCACCGTCGGGGGGAAGATCACGACCCCAAGGGTTGCCAGATAGTGCATGTTGTCCAGATGAATGGGGCTCAAGGGCGCCTCCCGCGCAACCAGCACCAGTCGGCGGCGTTCCTTGAGCGTCACATCGGCAGCCCGAGTGATCAGATTGTCGCTATATCCGACCCGGATAGCGCTCAACGTCTTCATGCTGCAAGGGCACACGACCATCCCATCTGTGCGGAACGAGCCACTCGAGATGGCTGCCGCCAGATCGCGGGCGCTGTAGACGTGTGAGGCCAGCGCCCGCACTGCATCGACGCTGACGTCGGTTTCCAGCTTGATCGTGGCCCGGGCCCAGTCACTGAGGATGAGATGGGTCTCGACGCCCAGTTGCCCGAGAACCTCCAGCAGACGAACGCCGAGAGCGGCGCCCGTCGCGCCCGTAATCGCGACCACTAAACGCATGCGTCCTCCTCGGAGCCGGAAAGCGCTGAATTAGGTTCTCGGTGAAACGCGTCTTGGCTCCACTAACTGTCACACGCTCGTCTGTGCCCTGCCATCACCCGCCGGGGGATGTTTACGCGGACCGAGAGGGATGAACTAAGCACCGACAACTCTGCGCAGCGACCCAGCGACTACTTTTTCGCAGGAGCAGCTAGCTAGTAGCTGTCGGGACCTGTGAGAAAGCGCCACCCGGCGGCAAACGGCGTTGGCAAATCCCTACCAACCTCAACGTCGCCCGTGATACAACCGCCAGCAGCACCCGACACACCAACAGCTCAAGACTCGACGGAACGGACAAATCATGCATGCCGCAAGGAACTTCGCCGCAACCGTTCTCTTTCCGCCGGCCTAGCCAGCTCCTTCTTCAAGCCCTTCAGCGGCCACTTCGACGGCTCCCACACGCGGTGAATGGCCACTACGTCAAAACAGAAACCAACTCGGTGGGCCACTCTGTTGAAGACGACAGGTACATGACCCCGTGCGGCGACGGGTGTGCCAAAGTAAACATGGTGGGCGGAAACGGAGGTAATCAGACCTCGTCACAGGCCCGGTTCATCAACGGCCAATGGGCAATGGACGTAACGAATCTCGCTGATCTTCGTATCGAGGCCACCGCGATCCGACCGTCGTCGCGAGCGCTCACTATTCGTGGAATCCGAACACGCTCGCGGGCACGGGTCAAGTCACCTACAACACTACGGAACGTTGCGGACAATCGGGCATGCAAAACCAACTACACCGACAGCATCCAACTGAAGCCGGCGACCTGACACCTAGCTCTTTGCTGCATCTCGGCAGCAGCAGCCCAGCTACGTAATCACCCTCCCCGGGCTGGACGACCGTGACCACGGTTTCACCCGCACCGGCCATGCGACCCACCTCCCGGACCTGTTTATACCGGTTTTCGACTTACGCGGGCACGCCGCCTGTTTCCCGCCCCGTCACCCCGAGAACACGGGCACGGTGATGCCGACCGCAGCGTTTTCGTCCGGCGTCGCCAGCCGGTAGCCGTACCGCCCCGCAACCTCGACGAAGCGCGCCACCTCTCGGGCGGTCGGTGGCGGCGAGCTCACCGGCCGGCCTACCTCGCGAAAAAATCTGCCCATGCGCGCCGTCGTGATGATCAGGTCGACTGCGGGTTCCTGCGAGACGTTGCGGTGCGCGTGCGGGACGTCGCCCGGCACCCGGACGTAATCTCCGGCGTGGGCATCGCGCCATTGAAGGCCGCCAGCTCCCTCGGCAAGCACCTGGTGGCTGCCCGCCAGGATGTAGAAATCCTCGAAGTCGTTGTGGCTGTGCAGTGGGACCACCACCCCGGGTGGGATGACCGCGCGCATGACGCAGAACTGCTCTTCCTCGGGCGGAGTCATGAACTCCACGACGGGTCCGAAGACTTCGACCGCTTCCGCAATGTTGGTTGTTGTCACGCTGTCCTCACGGTCCAGGCGACGGAACGGTTCGGCCGCCGCACTATCCGACCGCGGCCAATCCGGCTGTCGGCGCCTCTTGAGGCGACCACAGCGGCTCCGGCACCTCGACACCGAACGGCGCATCCCAGTGGTTGCGGGACGAAACCTCGTGCACGGGGCGGCGATTGGCGGCCACGCCCCACTTGCCCAGGGGATAGCCGAGGGTCAGCATGGCCGACATCTTCCAGCCCTCCTCGACGGGCACGCCCAGCATCTCGTTCACCTTGTCGCGGAAATTGTTGAGCACCATCGTCATGACGCCGCCGACGCCCTCGGCCCGGGCGGCGAGCAGGGCGCTCCAGATCGCGGGGTAGATGTTGGCGCCGCCAAGATCGTCGATCGCGAACACGAAGAGCAACAGGGGAACCTCGTCGAAGTGGTCGGCCAGGTAGTTGCCGGAGCCCTTGATCCGGCGCATCGTCTCGGCGTGAGCGGCGAGGTCCGCGCCGGGCCCCGGCACCACCATCGGTCCCTGCCCCGTGCTGAACTTCTCGTATTCGAGGGCGCGGGCCTGCCGGAACAGTTCGCCGAACTCGTGGATGAGTTGTGGATCGTCGACGGCGACAAAGTGCCAGCGTTGGGTGTTGCCGCCGTTGGGTGCCCGCACGGCCGCATCGAGAATGCGGGCCTGCACGTCCAGCGGGACCGGGTCCGGCCGCAACCGCCGCATCATCCTGGTGGTGTACAGCGCCTCGTGGATTTCCATTTGTCCGCTCCCTTCCATTATTCGGGCCAATTGCTGTTGAGAACGAAGTCGACCATGTTCCCCGGCTTGAACGTGGGGTCGAAGTGCGCCAGCACGTCGGCGTTCATCGTCCCGAAAGTCGTGTCGGGGCGATGCTTCATGCCGTCGTTGAAGGCCGCCAGGATGCGGTTCTTGAAGTCCGGACGGGGATGGGCGGCGGTCACCGCGTCGACCGCTTCCGGGTCCAGGGCCTCGAGCCCCGCGCCGACCACGTCGGTCTTGACACCGGCTGCCAGCAAAGCGGTTACGGGGTCGAGGCGCGCGGGAACCTCGGGCGTCGAGTGCAGGGCGATGCCGAGCCAAACCTTGTCGGCGTCGGCCTGTCCGACGCCGTGCTCGAGCAGGAACTCACACGCCGCGTCGGCGCCGTCCATCTCGAAGCGCTGGGTCGACGTGCCGTAGCGCCCGGTGAGGCCCAGGTCGTGGAACATCGCGCCCACGTACAGCAGCTCCGGGTCGGGCGAAAGGCCGAGCCGGAGCCCGTGCAGCGCGCCGAACAGGAACACCCGCCGTGAATGGTGGAAGAGGACGTCGTCTTCGACGCTTCGGATGAAGTCGGTGGCGTCCCGGGCGACGGCGGTGTCGGGGATGACGATGCCGGCTATGGTCTCGATGGACTGGATTACCATGACCGCTTCTCCTTTGTGGACTAGGTCCATCTTCCGGCGCCGAGCGGCCATTCACCGGTGCCGTTCGTGCCCTCTTTCCCACAGAATCCGACGTCGGCGGCGGTATTCAGGCGGCCGGTCAAGCGGCGAGGATTGCCGTGGCGACCTCGTCGGGGTGGGTCAGCAATCCATTGTGCGTCCCGGGTACCACGACGGGCCGGACCCCGATCCGGGCGGCGGATTCGGCCGCCGGCCGCGGCATCGCCACATCGTCGGCGCCGGTGATGTAGGCCATCGGAATGCCGAGATCGGCCGCGCCGATGTCGAGGGCGCCAAGGAAGTAGCCGCCGGGCTGGAGCGTCAACAGATCGGCCACCAACCGCTGTAGGTCGGGCGAGACGCCTTGCATCAACTCCCGCTCGAGGTATGCCCTGGTCGCCCGGACGGCGCCCACCGGCGATTCCCTGATCGACCGCAGCGCCGACAGGCGCTGGTCGGGCGGGTTCTCGTCGATCAGTGACCGGCCGCGAAGCGGCACATGCCCGTTGTAGTAGACGAGTTTGTCGACACGCCCGGCCAGCACCCGCGCGGCGCCGGTGGCGGGAAAGCCGCCCCAACTGTGTGCGACCAAGACGACGTTGCCCGCTGTCAGCCGTCGAACCTCCTGGGCAATGTGTTCGATCGCGTCTCGTAATTGGTACCCGGAAGGGTCGTCGCCGTCGTTCATTCCGGGCAGCGTCAGGGTGATAGCCCGGTGGCCCGCCGCGCGAAGCCGCTCGGCGACCGGTCGCCAGGACCACGCTCCATGCCAGGCGCCGGGGACCAGCACATACGTCACCGAGGCAATGCAATTCGTGGTTTCGCGGCCATGCGAAACATGGTCGACGGGCGGTACAACTCCCTGCGAGGCCCGACCATGTTCATCATCCGCAGGAACCTCTGGACCATGGCTGGTCCAGAATCCCGGTCAGCCGGGCCGCCGAGATGTGCGGCAGACCTCCCTGCGGCACTCCGTGACGGGTGAGCGGTCCGTCCGCGAGAAGATCGCGTTTGACCACGGTCACGGTGTCGTAGAAATCGGCGAGCACCCGCGCCAGCAAACCGGTGATGCTGGCCCCGAGAACTATTGCACTGCCTCTAGATTCGGACGAGTGCGTCGACAAGCTGCCTCCTTGATTTCACCGACGGAACATTGCTGGCGTGGCGATGCGCCCGCGTAGGCGGGCGCATCGGAATCGGAAGAATTGGCGCCTATTCGGGCCAGGTGTTGCCCAGAATGATGTCGACGAAGTTGTCGCGGGCGAACGTCGGGTCGAAGCGCTCGAGCACATCGGCGTTGACTGTGCCGAACGTGCTGTGCGGGCGGTGCTTCATGCCGTCGTTGAAGGCGGCCAGGATGCGGTTCTTGAAGTCCGGCCGGGGATGGGCGGCGGTGACGGCGGCGAGCGCGTCGGGCGACAGGTCGTCGCGGCCGATGCCCAGGACGTCGGTTTCGACACCCGCTGTGACCAAGGCGATTTCGGGCTCGAGGAACTCGGGGATGCCGGGCGTGGTGTGCAGGGCGATGCCCAGCCACACCTTGTGGGCATCGGCCTCGTCGACGCCGTGCTGCAGCAGGAAATCGCGCGCCGCGTTGGCGCTGTCCACCTCGAAGCGCAGGGTGGACGTGCGGTAGCGCTCGGTCAGGCCGATGTCGTGAAACATCGCGCCGGCGTAGAGCAGTTCCAGGTCCGGTTGCAGCCCCCGGCGGCGGCCCTGCAGCGCGCCGAACAGGAAGACCCGGCGGGAATGGTCGAAGAGCAGATCGTCTTCGGCGTCGCGAATGTACTCGGTGACCTCGCGCACTAGCGGGGTGTCGGGTACGACGATGTCGGCGATGGTTTCCATCGGCTGAGTAAACATGATCGCGTCTCCTTTTGTCTTGGGCTCATTCTGAGGCGATGCGCGAGTGCGCAACCGCGTCATATCAGCCATCTATCCCACAGAATCCGACATGGACGGCAGAGTTTTTTGAGCAGGCAACACCATTCGACGCTTCAAGACGTCGTTGGAGGCCCCCATGGCGCACCGCTTGAAGTCAGGGCGCGGATGGGCGGTCGTGAACGCGGCGAGCGTCTGGGGAAAGGTCGTCGCTGTCGATGCGCAGGACATCGTCTCGAAACGCGCTGTCGCAAAGGCGATTCGGCTCGACGAATTCGAGGATCCTCGTCGTGGTGCGCAGCGCGATGCTCAGCCACGGTTTGTCGGCGTCGGCTTTGTCGACGCTTTGTCGCACCGGGAACTGACGGGCTGCGTTCGAGTTGTCCACCTCGGAAGCGCAGCGTCGACGGGCGGTTGCGCTCGATGAACCTCGGTTGCGCTTTCTTTGGTTTGGCCGGCGGCCGAACCATCGTGCTCGGGCCCGGGAGCCTCGTTGGCGCTCAGCCGGATCGGTAACGAACCTGTGAAAACACTAGTTGTATTTGGACGCGCGGCGATGCCCGGTTAGGCTCAGGCCCGCCTTGGTTACCGCCGGGTAAATTCCGGGCGATTAACCAGCAGCAAAGGGAGGCAACCGATTTCGCGTACGCCCTGCGCGAAATCTCTATTGTGCTGCATGTCAAATAGATTGGGTCACCCGGTTACCCCGCGGTGGCCCCAGGAAAGAGGATGCAGATGTCATTTGTGATCGCGACGCCGGATCTGGTCGAGAGCGCGACCGCGAATCTAGCGGGCATTGGTTCGTCGCTAGCCGAGGCCGCCAGCGGCGCGGCTGGTCCCACCACGGGGATCGCGGTGGCGGCTCAGGATGAGGTTTCGATTGCCATCGCTTCGATATTCGGCAACTTCGGTCAGCAATTCCAGACCTTAAACGCGCGGGCGCAGGCATTCCACGAGCGGTTCCTCGGGCTGCTGGATGCCGGAGCGGGTGCCTACGCGAGCGCGGAAGTCGAGAACGTCAGCCAGGTCCTGCTGGGCGAGGGACTCGACACCGTGCTCGGATCCGTCGATTCCTATGTGGGTGGGGCGGTGTCTGCGCTGCAGAACAGCAGCGTAGGCGCACTCCTCGGTGGCGAGATTCAGGCTGGCGCGCAAGCGATGTCGAACGCGACCGCAAGCGCACCCATCGCTTTAGGGACGCTGCAGCCGGGTGGAGCATCCGCTTTCGTCGACGATCTTGGCTCGTTCGGTGCCACCGTGGCCGCGCCATACCGGGCGCTGGTGTCGAACACTGCCACGAACCTGCTAGCCATCAGGACGACCCTCTTGGCCGACCCCTTCCCGTTCGTGCACCAGCTGGCCACCAACCAGGTCGGCTACGCGCAAACCATCGCCTCCTCGCTCGCGACCGGCATACAAAATCTACCCACCGGGCTGGCCGCCCTGCCGGCGAGCGTTCAGGCCGGCATTCAAGGTCTTACGTTCCCCGACCCGGGCGCCGCCATCCAGCAGCTCGTCAACAACCAGATCACCTACGCGCAGACGATCGGCACGGGACTCCAGGCAACCGTGCGCGACCTCGGTATCGGATTGGCCGGATTGCCGGCGACCTTCCAGACCGCGGGTCAGGCGCTTGCAGCCGGCGATGTCCAAGGGGTCTGGAACGCCTTCGCGCAAGGCGCGGAAAACGTCTTACTTCCCGGGTTCCAACCGTTGAGTTTTGACTTCAGTGAAGTGGGATCGCCCACGGCGACGCCGCTGCCCGTCGTTCCACTCGGCCCCCTCGGGGACTTGGCACCCATCCTCGCCATCCCCGGCCAGATGGCCCAAAACTTCACCAACCTGCTGCCAGTGGGGTCTATCCCCGCCCAGATCTCCCAGCACATCACCAACCTGGTAGAGACGGTCACGGATTTCGGGGCGACGTTCAACCCCGGCAACCTCGCGATCAACTTCGGCTTGCCGTTGCAGGTCGTTTTCGACGGGGTGGGCGCGCCCGTCAACGCGGTGATCGCCCTAAACTCCAGCGCGGTCGCGTTTGCCACAGCCGTACAGACTGGCGATCCGCTCGGTGCGGCGGCGGCTTTGATCGATGCGCCCGCCGTTGTTACGAACGGCTTCCTAAACGGTCAGACTTTGATCAGCCTGCCGCCCTTGACGGGGACCATCACAGTCGACGGGGCCCCGGTGACGACAATTAGTCCGACGGCTGAACTTCCGCTGGGCGGGCTGCTAACGCCGCTTAGTCCGGTGGTCCTGGCCGGTGGCCTAGGTTCGGTGCCGGGGACCCCGATCGGTGGCTTAATTCCGGGCCTGCTGCTCCTCAGGTCCGAGCTGGCCGCGGCGATTGGAGCTCACGCCTGAGTCGTGGAGATCGCTTTGCATCCACACATCATGGTCGCTGTCGGCGACCGCGGTGGGCACGACCGACAGTTGTGTTTCGCGGTGGACTACATCGACGGCTCGGACCTCACGGACTGCTGGGCACGCACTATGTGGCTGGATGCCCAACGACGAGGCAATCACTGTGATGACCGCGTGGCCGACGCGTTGGACTCCGCACACCACCTCAAACTGCTGCACGGCGGCGTCAACGCGCCTACATCATCATCAGCTGACCCCGGAACGTCGGTATGGCGCGAATCATTCTGAGCCACCGCGGATTACGCACACCATTCGCCGCCGTGAGCGGTCTGACAGCGACCGACATGGCGTTCGGCACCGTCGACTACGGCGGTCCACCGGGTATTTCCTTGCCCGCATTCAAGGCGATCGTTCGGATAGCAAGGCTTCGTCGAGTTCGCTGCGGGAGCTGATGCCGAGCTTGGTGAAGACCTTGTGAAGGTGGTACTGGACCGTTCGGCCACTAATGAACAGTCGCGCACCAATTTCCTGATTTGACAGTCCATCACGAGCTAACCGGGCAATCTGGCCTTCCTGCGCCGTGAGCTGTGGACCGCCGATGGCCTCGGCGCGCACATGAATGCTGTCGCCGGAGGCCGCAAGCTCTCGGCGGGCGCGGTCGGCGAATCCGTCCATTCCGAATGTGTCGAACATGTCGTGGGCGCTTCGCAGCTGCGTTCGGGCTTCGGTCGTGCGCTGCGCCCGCCGCAGCCATTCGCCGTAGAGCAGGTGGGCCCGTGCCAGTTCTGTACGCATGCGGGTCCGGCCCAGCCGCTCGATCGCCTCGCGGTACAACCACTCGGCCTCGGAGTTCTCGCTTAGTAGTGCTCTTGAACGTGCTTCGACCCCCAGTGCGGGTATGAACAGGAACTCTCATGACGCGCATTGCCTACGTTACGCCTACGCAAATGAGCGAGTCGGCCCGCGAACTTACCCTCGAGCGGGGCAATCTCAACGTCTACCGTGCCCTGGCCAACGCTAAAAACATGTTCACCGGATGGATGGTGGCGGGCCGCAGCGCTCTGGTCAGTTCCGTGGTCAGTCCGAGACTGCGGGAGCTTGTCATCCTGCGAACCGCGTACTTGATGGAATCGCTGTACGAGATCGGACAGCACACGACCGCGGCCAGCAGAGCTGACGTCAGTCCGCGCGAGATCGCCGGCCTGGGCTCCGCATGGCAAACAAGCACCGATGTGTTTGGCGGAGTGGAACTTTCGGTGCTGCGTCTGACAACCGAATTGGTGACCACCAAGGGCGTGACGGGCGCGCTGTTCGACGAGGTGCACAACGCCTTGGGAAGCCAGGCGACCGTAGAAGTGCTGATGCTGATAAACCGGTGGTCCGGGTTGGCGCTCATGCTCAATGCGCTCGACGTAGACCTGGACACGAACGCCCGAATATCGATTCCCCGCGCCTGATATTTCGAGAACTTCGTCAATTGGGCATGGGGCGGCAGGGTCCGGGGAGCTCGCCCGACGGCGCCTCGTTGCCTTCTCCCGAACCCGTGGGGTGAGCTTGTCGGCTGGCGGCGCTCGGTCAGACTGATATCCGCCGGGTTGTTGGCGACCAGTATGGTGCACCGAGCTGCATCCACCCATGGCGATTGAGCCGTCTTTACCCCAGATTGCGACAATGGGCCCGTGGCGGAAGCCGGTGCGCGGTCGCGGGTCGTGGTGATCGTCGTCTTCGACGACGTGACGATGCTGGACGTCGCGGGGGCGGGTGAGGTCTTCGCCGAGGCCAACCGATTCGGCGCCGACTATGAGCTGAAGATCGCGTCGGTGGACGGCCGCGACGTCACCACCTCGATCGGCACCCGGTTGGGCGTGACGGACGCGCTTTCGTCGATCGAGTCGGCCGACATCATCATGGTCGCCGGGAGCGACGACCTGCCGCGGCGGGCGATCGATCCCGCGCTTGTCGACGCGGTCAAGTCGGCCGCGGGGCGCACGCGGCGCCTGGCGTCGATCTGCACGGGTTCGTTCATCCTGGCGCAGGCCGGCCTGCTCGACGGCCGGCGCGCCACCACGCATTGGCATGACGCCCGGCTGTTCGCCCGGGCCTTTCCCGACATCGCCGTTGAACCGGACGCGCTGTTCGTCCGCGACGGCGACGTCTTCACCTCGGCCGGGGTGTCGTCGGGCATCGACCTTGCGCTGGCGCTCGTCGAAATGGATCACGGCACCGAGCTGGTCCGCGACGTAGCCCGGTGGCTGGTCGTCTACCTCAAGCGCGCGGGCGGTCAATCGCAATTCTCGACGCTGGTCGAGGCCGAGCCCCCGCCGCAGTCCCCGCTGCGCAAGGTCACCGAGGCGATCGCGGCCGACCCGGCGGCCAACCACAGCGTGAAAACGCTTGCCGCGCAAGCGTCTCTGAGCACGCGGCAGCTGACCCGGCTATTCCAGTCCGAACTCGGCACGACGCCGGCCCGCTATGTCGAGATGGTGCGCATCGACGCCGCCCGCGCCGCGCTCGACGCCGGCCGCAGCGTCGCCGACACGGCCCGCATCGCCGGGTTCGGCAGCGCCGAAACCCTCCGGCGCGTGTTCGTCGACCACCTCGGCGTCTCGCCGAAGGCGTACCGGGACAGATTTCGCACCGCGTCCCGCGGCTGAATGGCGAGGGCATACTGTTCCGCCATGCACATTGATCTGATGGCGGTGCCGCAACCGTTGGACCGGGTCGGTGAGCTGGCACGCCGCACCCAGGCCGCGGGGTTCTCCGGCCTGCTGTTGACCGAGACCGGGCGCACGCCCTACCTCAACGCCGCCGTCGTCTCGCAGGCCGCGCCCGGCCTGGAGCTGTCGACCGGGGTCGCGGTCGCATTCCCGCGGAGTCCCTTCATCACGGCCGCCACCGCGTGGGAGCTTCAGGAGGCGACCGGCGGGAAGTTCCGGCTCGGTCTCGGTACGCAGGTTCGCACGCACGTCGTGCGGCGATACGGCATGGCCTTCGAGCACCCCGGCCCGCGGCTGCGCGACTACGTGCTCGCGGTGAAGGCGTGCTTCACCGCCTTCCGGACGGGCAAGCTCGACCACCATGGCGAATTCTACGATCTCGACTTCATCAGCCCGCAGTGGAGCGCCGGACCCATCGACGCGCCGGATCCGAAAGTCGATGTGGCGGCGGTCAATCCGTGGATGCTGCGGATGGCGGGCGAGGTGGCCGACGGCGTGCACGTCCACCCGCTCGGCGAGCCGGGGTACCTCGCCCGTCACGTCGTGCCCAACATCGCGGACGGGGCGGCGAAGGCGGGGCGCTCGGCGTCGGACATCGCGATGATCGTGCCGGTGATGACGATCGTCGGCGACACCGACGAGGAGCGCGACAGTGAACGGGAGTCGGTGCGCGCCAGCATGTCCTTCTACGGCAGCACACCGAATTACGCGTTCATCTGGGACGAGGCCGGGTTCGAGGGGACGACGGCGCGCATTCGCGAGAGGCAGAAGGCGGGGGACTTCGCCGGCATGGCGGCCCAGATCAGCGACGAGCACATCGCCGCCTTCGCCACCGAGTCGACGTGGGACGGCCTGGCCGATGCGCTGACCGCGAAGTATGGCGGGATCGCGACGCGCCTCGTGTTCTATAACGCCCAGGGCAACCATGAGCGCTTCGAACGCTACGGCGAGGTGGCTCGGCGTATCCAGGGGCGGTAAGGGTGGGCACCGCGCCCGACTAGCGGCGATTTCCGACATTGGATCCCTTGTCCTCGCTGACGCTGGGAAGTGGAATGGCGGTGAAAACGCCGTCGGGGTCGTAGTGCTTCTTGGCGGCGACGAGTCGGATGGCGTTCTCGCCGTACGCATTTGCGATCAGCCCGTGGTCGTCGGGCCCTAGCAGGTTGGCGTAGCCGCCCGGAAGCGCGTGCGGACCAAGTGCGGCCGAGGCCGCGTCGGCCCAGGCGCTAGATCGGGCGCCGTCCTCGCCCTCCCAACCGGCGACGATCTCGACGACGAAATGTGGGCGTCGGTTCGCGAACGCGGTCTGGTCCGGGGCGACCAGGGTCGACGCGCCGTGACAGTGGTGAATGGAGATGCCGCTAGGGGTGGTCAGTGTCCGGCCGATCTCGAGGAGAGTATCGATGACCTGTGGCGTGTAACCCGCGATCGTGCGGGTGCGAATCGCCCAACAGTGTCCACGGACGTCCCACGCGGCGAACAGACTCGGCCATTCGCGGTACGTCATGGGCGCGACTTGGGCGCTCAGCGGCTTTCCAAGCTTAGTGAGCGCATCGACGGCGGTTTGGCCGGAAAGAAGATCGCCGCTCCAGGCCGGGGCTAGAAAAACCGCCGGAGTGCCGTCCGGGCCGGACATCACTCCGCTTTGCACGGTCAACTCGTCCGGCGCCGTCGACAACAGCGCATCCAGACCACGCCACACCGTCGCACCCTGCGACAACGGAAACAGGATCATTCCGCCGATCAACCTGTCGAGCGGATGCAATTGGACGCGCATTGAAGTGACGACGCCGAAGTTGCCGCCACCACCGCGCAATGCCCAGAAAAGCTCCGGCTCGTGAGTCGCGTCGGCCGACACGATCCGGCCGTCCGCCAGGACAACCTCGGCGCCGAGCAGGTTGTCCGATGCAAGGCCGAACCGCCCGTTGAGCGGTCCGTAGCCCCCGCCGAGTGTCAAGCCGGTGATGCCAACGCCACCGCAGTTGCCAGTAACGGCCACCAGCCCGTACGGCGCGACCGCGTCGATCAAGTCGGCCGCGGTGACACCCCCACCCACCGTTGCGACCCGGGACCTGGTATCGACTGTGACACTTCGCATCCCGGACATGTCGATCACCAGACCGCCGTGGCACACAGCGCGACCCGCCCAGTCGTGGCCGCCTCCGAGCACCGAGAGCCGCATCCCGCGGTCGCGCGCCACACGGACGGTTTGTTGTACGTCGCCCGCTGACTCGGCTCGCACGATCAATGCCGGACGATGTTGCACCGCCCCGTTCCAGATCAACGGCGCACCGTTGGCGGCCGCGCCTATCGCATCGGTCGTACTCATTTTGCTCCTACGGTTGGACGATGACGTCGAGCAAGAAGGTCCGTCCCGACGCGACGGCTTCGAGCGCACGCTCCACTGCCCCGGCCAGCTCGTCGGGTTTCTGCACGCGTTCACCCGTGCCTCCGTAGGCTTCGGCCTGCTTCACGTAGTCGGGCGTCGGCCCAATTACGTTGCCGACGAAGTTCTCTTCGCGGACCGCATCGCTGTCGGGGTAGTACTTGAGGAGATTCCGGGTTTGGGATGCGTATTGCCGGTTGTTGCACAGCACGATGAACAGCGGGACGCCGTATTCCTGTGCGAATCCGAGGGCAGCCGGAACGGGATTGTAGTGCCAGGCTCCGTCGCCGACGATGGAGACGACCGGCTGCCCCGGGCGCGCCAGTTTGACGCCGAGCGCGGTGCCCAGCCCGGTGCCCAGTGCCCCTGCCCACCCGCGATACTGCTGGAAAGGCTTGCGGGCGTAGAGGAACTGAATCATCTGCGGCACTTGGGATGTGATCTCGTCGACACAGATCGCGTTCTCGGGGAGTGCGTCGTGCAACGCACCGAATAAGCTGGCTGCCGGCACGAAATCAGTTGCCTGCGAAGCCAACTGGCGGGCTTCTTCGATACCGTTGGCGCGGACGGTTTGCGTATAGCCGGCCCACCGCTCGGTAGCCTGGGATCGCGCAGCCGACCGCGTTCGCAAATTGGACGCGAGGGCACCCAGGTTGAGCGAGAGGTCTCCCGCAACCGCCTCGGTGGTGGGATACCCCCAGTAGGCGGCTCGCGGGCGCAGCGGGTCTTGCTCGAGGTGGATGACGGCGCATCCTGGGCGTAGCACCGTATTTGGCGGGTGCCAGGGTCCGTTGCAGCCGGCCATGAGTACGGCGTCGGCTTCGCCGAGCACCGCTTCCACCGGCCCCGCCCCGTAGAGCGGATGTGACCGCGGGAAGTTGTGATAGGCCGGATTCCAGAATTCGAAGACGGGCGCCGACAGCGCCTCGGCAATGCCTACGAGGGCGTTGCGGTCAGCGTCGGTGCGCCCGCCGTGTTCGGTGATGATGATGGGATTGGTGGCGCCCAGAAGAGTTTCGGCCACCCGGTCGATATGTTCTGGTGTCGCGACGATCGGTGCAGGGGAAACCCACGCGGGGACATCAGCGTGACCGTCGGCCATCAACAACTGAAACGGAACCTCCAGCAATGTTGGTCCCGTTGGGACGGACTCGGCGATGAAGCAGGCGCGCCAGAGTTCATGAACCAGGTCGGAACGCGTGCGTGCGCGCTTCGCCCACTTGACGACGGCTTCGCCGTGGCGCGCCGGGCCAGCATGATCGGTCAGCAGCGAGGGCCATTCGGCACCGGGATCGCCGTCAGGGTCATCACCGTAGCTGAGCGTGTCAGGTGACAGCACCGTCATGGGTGTGCGCTCCTGCAGCGCGGTGCCCAGGGCCATCGACGCGTTTTGAACTCCCAGCGATGTCGGCAGGAAGACGATCTGGCTTCGGCCGCTGGCCTTGTAGTAGCCCGATGCCAGGCTCACGGCCAGCAACTCATGACGACAACGGAAGTAGCGCGGCGTCATGTCAGCGGCCCGCCGGGCGAGCGCTTCCCACACCGGCGCCATCACGGCGATGGGAGAGGCGAAAATGCAGTCCACGCCCTGCGATTCCAACTGCGCCAGCAATACTTCGGCGCCCGTCTTGGGTGCATCCCCCGTCACGCTTGTGACGTTATGAAGCGACGGGGACCACGGCCAGCGTGTGCCCACTCAGTGGGTTTTTCCGCCGGTTACCCTTTCACAGTGCGTGAAGCAGGCTGACGATCCGGGTTCCGGTGGCCCTGGTAGCAGCCAGTAGTCCGAGCGGAGGGCGCCGTTGGGCGACGACCGTCGACACGGCAGCCGCCGCATCGCCGCCGAGAGGAATCGCTATGGCAACACAGCTGAGATTCGCCTGTACGCCGCCAGCATCCACTATTGGTGCGGTGCGGCCTATTTCGGCGTAGGCGCGAGCGGCCGCCGTGCCCGACGGCACCTTGGCTCCGAGCTCCGCCGTGAATACCCCTGGGACGCGGGCGTCCACCGCGTCCAGGAACACCGGTTCACCGCCGATTAGGGCAGACAACTGAACCGCGGCCCCCGTGGCGGTTGCGAGTTCGGCGATCGGTCGACGGGCGACCACCCGCAGTTGACGTTCGGGGCTCACCCGTGAACCCAACCCCAACAGGCTCGCGCCGAGTCGGTAGCGAGTGCCTTCACGCCTGACCGCCCCGACTGCGATCAACTGCTGCAGCAGTCGACGGACCGTCTCCCGAGGGATGCCGCTTGCGTTCGCCAAGTCGAGCAGCCGCACCGGTTCCAACGCGCCCACGTGTTCCAGCAGTTCGAATGCGCTCTCGATGACCCCGCGACCGTCGTGGCGAGACGAGCCGCCGGTCGCGCCCGCGCGCTTACCCACGGCCATACGATCCGGCTCGGACTGGACCACCACCAGCTCCTTTAGCCTGCCGTTGTCGCCATCGACATCACACCGCCGCTACTTGGTGGCGTTGTACTTGTTGATCGCGTCGTCCAGCCGCTGCAGCGCGGCGCCGTAGCCGGCGAAATCGCCCTTCTTCTGGGCGTCTTTCGCCGCGCCGAGCGCCGCCTGGATCTCCTGCAGCGCAGCCGCCTTGGCCGGCGACAGCGTCGTCGAGCCGTCCGGCGACGGCGGCACGACCGCGGTGGGCGGCGGCGGCCCCGGGGGCGCGGCGGGCACCGGGGGGCTGGCCGGGCCGGCGGGGCTGGCGGGCGGCGTCGGGTTCGGGGCGGCGCCGGGCTCGGTGGGCACTATCCCGGTCGCGGTCGCGCCCGCGCCCGGGCCGAACAGCCCGTTGAGGGCGTCACCCACCGTCGGGCCGTATCCGATCTTGTCGTTGTACATCATCGCCACCCGGATCAACCGCGGATACGACGAGGCGGCGTCGCTGGCGCCGGGCGAGGCGTAGACGGGTTCGACGTAGAGCAGCCCACCCTGGCCCACCGGCAGCGTGAGCAGGTTGCCCCACCGGATCCGGTTCTGGTTGTCGCGCCCGATGACGCCGAGGTCCTGGGACACCGCCGGATCGGTGGTGATCGCGTTGTTGGCCAGCTTCGGGCCGTTGACCTGACCCGGAATGGTCAGCACGGTGAGCTTGCCGTACGTCGCCGGGTCGGAGCTGGCGCTGATGTAGGCGGCCAGGTAGTCCCGCTTGAACCGGTTCATCGCGCTGATCAACTGGTATGACGCCGAATTATCGTTCTTGGCAATGTTTTTCGCGACGATGTAGTACGGCGGCTGGTAGCTGCTGGCGGTGGGGTTCGGATCCAGCGGCACGTCCCAGAAGTCCGACGTGGAGAAGAACGTCACCGGGTCGTTGACGTGGTACTTGGCCAGCAGCATCCGCTGCACCTTGAACAGGTCCTCGGGATAACGCAGGTGTTCGGAAAGCTCGGGGGTGATGTCGCTCTTGGGTTTCACCGTGCCGGGGAATACCTGCATCCAGGCCTTGAGGACCGGATCCGATTCGTCCTGCTGGTAGAGCGTGACGGTGCCGTCATAGGCGTCGACGGTGGCCTTCACCGAGTTTCGGATGTAGGAGACCTTCTTGTCGGGCGCCAGGCGGTTGAACGCCACCTCGGTGGAGTCGGCGGTGGCGGACTCCAGGGAGGTCAGCTCCGAGTACGGGTAGTTGTCCAGGGTGGTGTAGCCGTCGATGATCCACACCAGCCGCTTGTTCACGATCGCCGGGTACACCGCGCTGTCGGTGGTCAGCCACGGCGCCACCGCCTCCACCCGGCGCGCGGGATCCCGGTTGAACAGGATCTTGCTGTTGGAGCCGATCACGTTGGAGAACAAGAAGTTTCGCTCGGCGAACTTGGCGGCGAACACGCTGCGGGAGATCCAGCTGCCGATCGGGACTCCCCCGAGCCCGCTGTAGGTGTAGTTCTTGGTTTCGGCGCTGGTCTCGTAGTCGTATTCGCGGTCGTTGCCGTTCTTCCCGACGATCGCGTAGTCGGCGGACGTGTTCGAGATGACGGGCCCGTAGTAGATGCGCGGCTGGTCCAGCGGCGCCGGCCCGTCGGACACCACGCTGCCGTTGGCGCCGACGACGTTGACGAGGAACTCGGGGTAGCCACCGTTTTGGTTGGGGTCGTTGGCGATTCCGCGCACCGTGTTGGCCGGCGACGCGATGAACCCGTTGCCGTGGGTGTAGACGCTGTGCCGGTTGATCCAGTCGCGCTGGTTGTCGATCAGCCGATCCGGGTTGAGCTCCCGGGCCGCGACGACATAGTCGCGCAACGCCCCGTTGCGGTCGAGGTAGCGGTCGATGGAGAGCTGGTCGGGGAAGAAGTAGAAGTTCTTGCCCTGCTGGAACTGCGTGAACGCCGGGCTGACGATCGTCGGGTCGAGCAGCCGGATGTTCGAGGTCGTCGCGCGGTCGGCGGCGACCTGCTGGGCGGTGGCCTGCCCGTCGCCGGTGTAGTTGCGGTAGCTCACCTGCTCGGAGGTCAGGCCGTAGGCCTGGCGCGTCGCGGTGATGCTGCGGCTGATGTATTCGCTTTCCTTCTGCGCGGCGTTGGGCCGGACGCTGATCTGTTCGACGATCAACGGCCACCCGGCTCCCACGATCAGCGACGACAGCAGCAGCAGAACCAGGCCGATGGCCGGAATCCGCAAGTCGCGCAGCACGATTGCCGAGAACACCGCGGCGGCGCAGATCAGGGCGATCGCCATCAGGATCAGCTTGGCCGGCAGCACGGCGTTGATGTCGGTGTAACCGGCACCGGTGAACGGCTTGCCGCCGCGGGTGTGCGACAGCAGCTCGTAGCGGTCCAGCCAGTAGGCGACGGCTTTGAGCAGCACCAGCACGCCGACCAGGCTGACCAGCTGGATGCGCGCCGAGCGGCTCAGCGCCCCGGTGCGGCCGGACAGCCGGATGCCGCCAAAGATGTAGTGCGCCAAGATGTTCGCCAGGAAAGCCAGGAACACCGCCACGAACATGTAGGACAGCAGCAGCCGGTAGAACGGCAGCTCGAACGCGTAGAACCCGAGGTCCTTGCCGAACTGGGGATCCCTGATGCCGAAGGTTCCGCCATGGATGAACAGCTGAACGCGCACCCAGTAGCTCTGCGCGATGATGCCCGCCAGCAGGCCGACGGCCGCGGGGATTCCGATGCCCACCAGCCGCAGGCGCGACACGACGACGGCGCGGTAGCGGGCCACGGGATCGTTGGTGTTGCTCGGCACGAACACCGGACGGGCGCGGTAGGCCAACGCGAGCCCGGTGAACACGATGCCGCCGACCAGCAGTCCCGCGACCAGGAACACCACGATGCGGGTGACCAGCACGGTGGTGAACACCGAGCGGTAGCCCAGCTCCCCGAACCACAGCCAGTCGACGTAGGCGTCGATCAGCCGCGGACCGGCGAGCAGCAACACGATCACACCGAGTGCGATCAGGATCAGAATCCGGCTACGCCGAGTCAGCTTCGGCATCCGTGCGGTGGGCCGCATCCCCACTGGCTACGCTCCCTGATCTCGCTGCCCGGTGCTAGAGATTTTCTAGAACGGTCACAACTCTACGCATTGCCGGACGCCGGGTGTGTTCTGCTTGGGCGGTGCTGGAACAGAGCGGACGCGCCGGGCCGACGGTTGCCAAGGCGGTGTGGACCGAGGCGGACTTCGATCAGATGAGCTGGCACGACTGTGCCGTGCACGCGGTTGCGGTCGAGCCCGCGCCGCCGCATCCCGGCCGGCTGCTCGTCGACCTCGACTACATCGTCGAATGGGTGCGCCCCACCCCGCCGGAAGACACCTTCAGCTTCTGGCTCTGCCCCGCCACCCTGGTGTTCGACGAGGCGTGGGACCTCGTCGGCGACGTCAACCTGCGGGGTTTCAGCTTCGAGCTGTCGCTCGAAACGCTCGAGCGGTCCGGTCCGGACGAGCACGACGCGTTCCAGTGGACCCTCGTCGGCCACGAGTTCACCCTCGCGCTGTGCGCCCCCGGTTTCACCCAATACCTGCGCCGCCCGCCCGTCCGCAGCCCGCAGCAGCGGCTCTCCGTCTCGGAACGAGGCGGGCTCAGCTTCGACCGGCGGGACTACGCAGACCGACCGGGGGGCTAACAGCTCGGGGTCTGACCGCCCGCCTTGATCGCGTGCAGCGCGTCCACCGCCTGCGCGAGGGTCTCGACCTTGACCAGGCGCAACCCGGACGGGTTGTCGGAGGTGGCCTCGTAGCAGTTCTTCGCCGGCACCAAAAACACTGTGGCGCCAGCCGAGTGCGCGGCGGCCATCTTGTGGGTGATGCCGCCGATCTGGCCGACCTTGCCGTCGACCGAGATGGTCCCCGTCCCCGCGATGAACGTCGAGCCGGCCAGGTCGCCGGTGGTGAGCTTGTCGACGACCGCGAGGCTGAACATCAGCCCGGCCGACGGCCCGCCCACGTTGGCGAGGTTGAAGTCGACGACGAACGGCGCCCACGGCGCGTCGAGCACCGCCACCCCCATGAAGCCGTAGTCACGATCCTTGTTCGTTCCCAGCGTAATTTGCGCGACCCCGGCGGGCTCGTTCTTGCGGCGGTAATCGATCGTCACGACCTGACCGGGCTTGGTGTTCTTCAGGAACCCGGTGAACTGCTCGACGCTGGCGACCGGGGTGCCGTTGACCGCGTCGATCGCGTCGCCGGACTTCAGCTTGCCCGCCGACGGACCGGGGTCGGTGACGGTCGCGACGGTGACCGCGACCGGGTACTTCAAGAAGCCCAGCGCGGCGTAGGCGGCGCTGTCCTCGGACTGCTTGAAGTCGGCGTTGTTGGCCTTGTCGACGTCCTCGCGCGACTTGCCCGGCGGGTAGACGAGATCGCGCGGGATCAGCTGTTCCTGTCCCGAAAGCCACAGCGTCAGCGCTTCCCCGAGGGTGAGGTCGTCGCGCTGGGACACCGTCGTCATGTTGAGGTGGCCGGTCGTCGGGTGCGTCTCGGTGCCCTCGATCGCGACCACCTGCTTGCCGTCGACCTCACCGAGCGTGTCGAACGTCGGGCCCGGGCCCAGGGACACAAACGGCACCGTCACCACCGCGAGCAGCACGCCGAAGACCACGATCGGCACCAGCGCGACGATCAACGTGAGAATCCGCCTGTTCACGCGCCTACCCTATCCGGCGCCTGCTCAGGCTCGTTCAGCTACGAGCGTGACCACAGATGGCGCGTTGCGTCCCCGCGGTGAGTACCGTTGACGTTATGCCTGACCTGCCATTCGGCTTCTCCTCCGGCGACGACCCGGAGCGCGAGAAGAAAGATCCCGGTTCCGGTTCGGGGGGATCCGATCCTATGGGCGCCTTCGGCATGGGCGGGGAATTCGGCATGGGCGACCTGGGCCAGATCTTCACCCAGCTGGGCCAGATGTTTTCCAGCGCGGGCACCGTCATGGCCGGCGGCAAGTCATCCGGGCCGGTGAACTACGAGTTGGCGCGCCGGGTCGCGTCGAGCTCGATCGGTTTTGTCGCGCCCATTCCCGCCTCGACGACCAAGGCGATCGCCGACGCGGTCCACCTCGCCGAGACGTGGCTGGACGGCGCGACGGCACTGCCCGCGGGCACGTCGAAGGCGGTCGGCTGGAGCCCCAGCGACTGGGTCGACAACACGCTGGAGACGTGGAAGCGGCTATGCGATCCGATGGCCGAGCAGATCGCGACGGTGTGGGCGTCCTCGCTGCCCGAAGAGGCCAAGAGCATGGCCGGCCCGCTGATGGCGATGATGTCGCAGATGGGCGGCATGGCGTTCGGCTCGCAGCTCGGCCAGGCGCTGGGACGGTTGTCCCGCGAGGTGCTGACGTCGACCGACATCGGTCTGCCGCTCGGCCCCAAGGGGGTGGCCGCGATACTGCCGGACGCCGTCGACTCGTTCGCCTCCGGACTCGAGCAGCCGCGCAGCGAGATCCTGACGTTCCTGGCCGCCCGCGAGGCGGCGCACCACCGGCTGTTCAGCCACGTGCCGTGGCTGTCCAGCCAGTTGCTGGGCGCGGTCGAGGCCTACGCCAGCGGCATGAAGATCGACATGTCCGGGATCGAGGAGCTGGCGCGCGACTTCAATCCCGCGTCGTTGTCCGATCCGGCGGCCATCGAGGAGCTGCTCGGGCAGGGGGTTTTCGAGCCGAAAGCCACACCGGCGCAAAAGCAGGCGCTGGAACGGCTCGAGACGCTGCTCGCATTGATCGACGGCTGGGTGCAGGTGGTGGTCACCGCGGCCCTGGGTGACCGGATCCCGGGCACCGCCGCGCTCAGCGAGACGCTGCGCCGCCGCCGGGCCAGCGGCGGGCCGGCCGAGCAGACGTTCGCGACGCTGGTCGGCCTCGAGCTGCGGCCGCGCAAGCTGCGCGAGGCCGCCGCCCTCTGGGAGCGGCTGACGGAGGCCGCCGGGGCCGACGCGCGCGACGCCGTCTGGCAGCACCCGGACCTGCTGCCCGGCGCCGAGGACCTCGACGAGCCGGCCGGCTTCATCGACCGGGTCATCGGCGGGGACACCAGCGGCATCGACGAGGCCATCGCGAAATTAGAGGAAGGCCCCGATGCTGAAGGCTCTGCCGGCGACGCCGGCGACAGCTGATCAGCTCGCGGCCGTTTGCTGGCGGTGCTACGTTGCACACCAGTCGAATGTCGGGCCGACTCTTTGCGAGCGAACATGGTCAGGATTGCCAGCGCGATGCGCACCGCCCTGGCGGAAGCCTGCATCGGTATGGCCGGCGTTTTGCTGGTATCCGGGTGCGGCGCGGCGCCGCCCTCGACACGGGCGACGCCGTCGGCTCCCACCGCTGCCGCCTCGGCCAGCCCGCCCGCGCCGGCGAGGACGACCGCCGACGGCGTGTACGGCGACCCGGATGCGGCGGCCAAGTACTGGGTTCAGCAGTCGCTGGAGGACACCTGTGGGTTGGCTTCGGTGGCCGACGTGGTCGGTGAGGTCACCGGCAACCCCCCGACGGAGCAGCAGATCATCAAGCTGGCCCAGAGCACGCCCTCGGTGATCCGCGACGGCCCGATCTATTTGCCCACCGGCGACCCGGGCCACGAGACCGAAGCCGGTGGCATCGACATGGCCGACACCGTCGTGCTGCTCGAGCACTACGGCATCAAATCGCGCATGATCTACGACACGCAGCCGGACCAGACCGGGTTGTCGGCGCTGGAGCAGTACCTCGGTTCCGGCCGCAAGGTGATTGCGTGGGTCAACGGCGGAACCATTTTGAACAGCGACGACCAGCGCACCTCGCCCGATCACTTGCTGGTGGTCACCGGGGTCGACACCAACAACGACACCGTGCACCTCAACGACCCCTACGCCGACCACGCCAACACGAAGGTCAGCATCAAGCGCTTCATGACGGCCTGGAAGGTCGGGCAGAAATCGATCGTCGTCACCGGTTGAACGTGCGGCCGCGGCGCTGTGGATAACTGAGCCCGGGGTCGCCCGTCGGCTTGGCACAGGCTCCCGCCATCCCTCGATTCCGCGAAGTAGGCCTGCGGTGTGTCGGCATTATTGCCAGATCGAAGGACTTGACGTATGGTTCATCCGTACGCTCGATACTATAGGTATGCATTGCTCGCCTAATGGTCTACCTAAGGTTTGGCGACGGAAGGAAGCCAATGAGTGCACTTTCACTAAGCCCTGCAGTCCGCGACGAGTTTTCTCTTGGGCATGGCCTTAGCTGGCGTGATCCGGACATCGGCTGCACGCTGGTTGTTTCGCAGCCGTCGGCAGATCCTGACTTGTGGTCCGAGTACGCAGCGGGCGCCCAGTCCAGCTATCGCAGGCATGGTGTGGAGTGCGCTCTCGACATCGAAGCGCTGCGCAGCGGAGCCGACACCACCATGTTCTTCGCCGTCATCGACGATGACGGACGGGTCGTGGCCGGCGTGCGAGCCAAGGGCCCACTGAGGTCGATTGAGGATGCGCATGCGGTCGCTGAGTGGGCGGGTCAACCTGGCGAACAGGCCGTCCGAAATATGATCGCCGACCGCATACCGTCCGGGATTCTGGAGATGAAGTCGGCCTGGGCAGTCGACAATTCGGACCGGAAACGTAGTCTTACCCGCGCTATAGCCCGCAGCGGTTTCCACATGATGGTCATCCTTGATTCGCAATTTTGTATGGCCACAGCCCCGACAACCATTCTGAATCGGTGGCGTTCTTCTGGCGGAGTGGTGGCCGCCATTCCGGCGACTCCCTATCCGGACGAACGCTACCGAACCAAGATGATGTGGTGGAACCGGCGTGATTTCTTTAACCACGCGGAACCAGATCAGATTGCCAAGACCATCGTCGAGACGAAGTACCTCCTCCACGAGTTATACCGCCGCGGTCGGGTCGATCCCGTTCATCCGAAGTGGATCACCACCAATCACAACCAACTAATCCGCCCTAGCCGTTCTGAGGTCGCCTGACATCCCCATCGTCGGGCGTCGACAATCCCAATCCGAAAATCTCAAAGGTCTTGCAATGGATAACAACCCGGATGACGTCTGGATCATGTTCATTACGGATATCGAATCCCGCGACAAATTGCTCAGCTACAGCAGAGGGTCGCAATGGGAGGTGGATCCGAATACCGCCGCGGCACTGATCTTGGTGGGCGCAGCGGTGAGGTCGCCCACGCCCACCCAACCACAAGAGGGACCCGTCAATGGGGTCAACGGGGTTAATGGCGTCAATGCGGTCAATGGGATTGTTGGGGTGCCCGCAGCCTCTGTCGAGAGCCCCTGACGTTCGTTGGGCGCCGGTGGGCCTGTGTCTCGAAAGCCGTCTCGTTAGATACCGAACGCTGCTAATAGCGGGGCGAATTGCTGGCTGAGTTGTAAAAGAATTATCAGGCTAACGATCGCTGCTAGCCAAAAGGCGACAAACAGAACGAACGGTGGCCCGACAAAACCCAAGAACAGGAAGGTCGCGAGGACCTGCGGGTCGGCGGCGATCGCGCTGACCAGCCCGCTCGCCTCCGCAGGCAATTCCTGCAAGTTCTGCAGAAACGAGGCGAGGGCGGCCTCGATGTCGGTGTACGAGAACGCACCGGCAGTCAGGTGCTGCACGAACTGGTCGTTGAACGCCGCTGCCTGACCGGCTAGCGCCTGATAGTTCGCGGCGTGGTGAGAGAACACCTTGGCGATCGCACCGGACACCTCATCGGCCGCCGCCGGCACTATCGCCGTGGTCGGCGCCGCCGCCACCTTGTGCGCGGCCTCGACGTTCAGGCCGATATTGGCCAGATTCGCCGCCGCCGTGTGCAACGCCTCCGGCGTGACCATTACCTGCGACATTGGTCCACCTACTAGCTAGCCCCTGGCTATCACGAGTCCTGGCGGTCCTTTCGCCCGTCAGAACAGGAATGTCCAGCGTATGGCGTTGCTGCGGCGCGGCATTAAGTAACCGAATACTGCACTTCCCGGCCTTGGCCCGGCGTCCTCCACCGTCAGAACAGAAAATTGAAGGCCGTCTCGGGTTGTCGTTAAACGCCTTTCGCCCAGAGGCGGCGCTGTGGATAACCGAGCGCGGCGTCGCCCGTCGGCCTGGCACATTCTCAACCCATGACCCAGGCCGCCACGGTTTCGCTGTACGCGCTGGACCCCGGGATGCCGGTGTTGCTGCGGCCCGACGGCGCCGTGCAGGTCGGCTGGGATCCGCGCCGCGCCGTGCTGGTCCGCCCGCCGTGCGGACTGGCCGCCGCCGAGCTGGCCACGCTGCTGCGGTCCATGCGGTCGCCGATGCCGTTATCCGAGCTGCGGCGCCAGGCCGTCGACCGCGGATTGCAGGACGGTGACGGCCTGACCCACCTCGTCGCGCAACTGGTGGGGGCGGGCGTCGCGACCGAGTGCCGGCGGTCCCGGGGCCGGTCGGCATCGATCCGCGTGCACGGGCGCGGGCCGCTGTCCGAGCTGATGGTGGAATCGCTGCGCTGCTCGGGGGCTCGCGTCGCGCACAGCAGCCAGCCCCACGCCGCCGTGTCCCCCGGCGACGTCGACCTCGTCGTGCTGTCGGACTACCTGGTCGCCGACCCGCGCATGGTGCGCGAGCTGCACGCCCGCGGCGTTCCGCACCTTCCCGTTCGCATCCGCGACGGCACCGGTCTGGTAGGCCCGCTGGTCATCCCCGGCGTGACCAGCTGCCTCGGGTGTGCCGACCTGCACCGCAGCGACCGCGACGCCGCCTGGCCGGCCATCGCCGCCCAGCTGCGCGACACCGTCGGCGTGGCCGACCGGGCCACCCTGCTCGCGACCGCGGCCCTGGCGCTCAGCCAGGTGAACCGGGTGATTGCGGCGGTGCGCGGCCAGCAGGCGGTGCCCGACCCCGCGCCGCCGCCGGCGCTCAACGCGACGTTGGAGTTCGACCTGGGCGCCGGCTCGATCGTCGCGCGCCAGTGGACCAAGCACCCGCTGTGCACGTGCTGACCAAGCCGCCCCGTGCAAAGACAACCTATGGTCCGGATCACGGGCCCCACGCGCCGAGCGTCGTGGATGATGGAGACGTGGCAGACATCAAACGCGGACGCGCTGCGCGCAACGCGAAGCTGGCCAGCATCCCCGTCGGCTTCGCCGGCCGGGCGGCCCTGGGCTTCGGCAAGCGGCTGACGGGCAAGTCCAAGGACGAAGTCCAGGCCGAGATGCTCGAGAAGGCCGCCAACCAGTTGTTCACCGTGCTGGGTGAGCTCAAGGGCGGGGCGATGAAGGTCGGCCAGGCCCTGTCGGTGATGGAGGCCGCCATCCCAGAGGAGTACGGCGAGCCCTACCGCGAGGCGCTGACCAAGCTGCAGAAGGACGCCCCGCCGCTGCCCGCCGCCAAGGTGCACCGGGTGCTGGACGCCCAGCTCGGCACCAAGTGGCGGGACCGGTTCAGCTCGTTCGATGACACCCCCATCGCCTCGGCCAGCATCGGCCAGGTGCACAAGGCGGTGTGGTCCGACGGCCGCGAGGTCGCCGTCAAGATCCAGTACCCGGGCGCCGACGAGGCGCTGCGCGCCGACCTGAAGACCATGCAGCGGATGGTCGGCGTCGTCAAACAGCTCTCCCCCGGCGCCGACGTCCAGGGCGTGGTCGACGAGCTGATCGAGCGCACCGAGATGGAGCTCGACTACCGGCTGGAGGCCGACAACCAGCGCAAGTTTGCCAAGGCGTATCACGACAGCCCGCACTTCCTGGTGCCGCACGTCGTGGCCAGCGCGCCGAAGGTGGTGGTCCAGGAGTGGATCGAGGGGATCCACATGGCGGAGATCATCCGCAACGGGACCCGCGAGCAGCGCGACCTGATCGGCACCCGCCTGCTCGAGCTCACCTTCGACGCGCCGCGCCGGCTGGGCATGCTGCATGGCGACGCGCACCCCGGAAACTTCATGCTGATGCCCGACGGCCGGATGGGCGTCATCGACTTCGGCGCGGTCGCGCCCCTGCCGGGCGGGTATCCCGTCGAGCTCGGGATGACGATCCGGTTGGCGCGCGACAAGAATTACGACCTGCTGTTGCCGACCATGGAGAAGGTCGGCTTCATCCAGAAGGGCCAGCAGGTGTCGGTCCGCGACATCGACGAAATGCTGCGCCAGTACGTCGAGCCCATCCAGGTCGACGTCTTCCACTACACCCGCAAGTGGCTGCAGAAGATGACCCTGGTTCAGATGGACCGGTCGGTTTCTCAGATCCGGACGGCCCGGCAGATGGACTTGCCGCCCAAGCTGGCGATACCGATGCGCGTCATCGCGTCCGTCGCCGCGATCCTGTGCCAGCTGGACGCGCACGTGCCGATCAAGGCGCTCTCGGAGGAACTGATCCCCGGCTTCGCCGAGCCCGACACCGCAGTCGTCTAACTCCACGAGGGTGCAACTACCGACGCCCTCTCTCGAGAAACGCGTCGCCAGTTGCACTTTCGCGGCTTAGGTTTCCCTAGGCGGCGACATCTTTGCGCGGACGTCCGCGCGGTCGTTTGCGGCTGACGATCGATCCCCGCTCGAAAATCTCGCCGCCCCAGACGCCCCAAGGTTCGGCCCGCTCCAGCGCCGCCGTCAGGCACTGGCGCCGGACGGGGCAGCCAGCGCAAAGCGTCTTGGCGCGTTCGAGGTCGGCCGGGGCCTCGGCGAACCACAGGTCGGGATCATCGACGTGACAAGGCAATTCCGGCAACCTCGGTCTTGGGACTGACAGTGCCGACATGTCCTGTTCACCTGCTTCCTGGTCGGGGTGGCTATCCTTCGCGGTGATCCGGACCAGGTTGGGAGGCTTCCCAATAACTGTGGCCACGGATCCTGTTGACTTCGGGTCCGTGGCCATCTGGGCAAATCCGGGCTAGTTAGGTATAGCCCCGATTCACGGACGCGTCGGTCGCGGCGGCGACACGGTGCTTCACCGCGGCCGCCGACACGGCGGCATGGGCGGCGTGGGAGGTGGACTTGGAGCGGCCTTCAGCGAGCACCGAGGCGGGCGCGCATACACCGAACGCGTTGGTAATCATCGGGGCGGGCCTCCTCTCAGCTGGCAGCGGTCTGCGGCTTCGAGGGTAAATGGTAGCGGACGCCGCCCACAACCGATTTTCTGACCTGCGGATTCGGCGCCTCAGCGGGCCTGCCGTACCAGCTCGAGCACGTCGGGCCCGTACTGTTCGAGCTTTCGCGCGCCGATGCCCGGGATCGCGATCAGCGCCGTCTCGTCGTCGGGAAGCAGCTCAGCGATCGCGATCAGGGTGTTGTCGGAAAAGACGATGTACGGCGGCATCTTCTGTTCGGTGGCGACGTTCAGCCGCCACGCCTTGAGCTTGAGCAACAAGTCCTCGTTGACGTCGCCGGCGCACGTCGTGCAGCGCCGCAACATGATGGCCGCCGGGGTGGTCAGGTCGTTGTTGCAGATCCGGCAGCGCGTCGCCGTCCCCCGATTGCGCCGGGACTTGGCCGGCGCGGCGTCGGCGCGCGTCTGCGGCGCGATGCCGTTGAGGAACCGCGACGGCTTGCGGCTCTGCCGCCCGCCGGGGCTGCGGGCCAGCGCCCAGCTGAGCGCCAAATGTATTCGCGCCCTGGTGATTCCGACGTAGAGCAGCCGGCGCTCCTCCTCGACGGCCTCACTTTCGGGGCCATGCGCCAGCGCGTGCGAGATCGGTAGCGTGCCGTCGGCCAGCCCGACCAGGAACACCGCGTCCCACTCAAGCCCCTTCGCGGCGTGCAGCGAGGCCAGCGTGACGCCCTGGACCACCGGCGGGTGACGGGAGTCGGCGCGCATCCGCAGCTCGGCCAGCAGCCCGGGCAGGTCGAGCTGCGGGCGCTGCGCTACCTCGTCGTCGACCAGCTCGGCCAGCCCCGCCAGCGCCTCCCAGCGATCCCGGGCCCGGGCGCCGGTCGGTTCCTCGGCCGTCAGGCCCAGCGGCTCGAGGACCGCGCGGACGACCTCGGGCAAGGGGGCTGCCGGATCTGCGTCGCCCCGGCCGGCCGCGCGCTGCAGCGCCAACAGCGCCTGCTTGATCTCCTGACGGTTGAAAAATCCCTCGCCGCCGCGGATCTGGTAGGTGATGCCGGCCTCGGTCAGGGCCTCCTCGTAGACCTCGGACTGCGCGTTGACCCGGTAGAGCACCGCGATCTCCGATGGCGCCGTGCCGGATTCGATCAGCCGGGCGATCGATTTGGCGACCGCGGCGGCCTCGGCGGTTTCGTCGGGGTGCTCGTGAAACGACGGCACCGGGCCGGGCGCGCGCTGGCCGGACAGCTGCAGCTTGCTGCCGGCGACGCGGCCCCGCGCGGCGGCGATCACCTGATTGGCCAGCGACACCACCTGCGGCGTGGACCGGTAGTCGCGCTCCAGGCGCACCACGGTGGCGTCCGGGAACCGCCGCGAGAAGTCGAGCAGGAACCGCGGCGTGGCCCCGGTGAACGAGTAGATGGTCTGGTTGGCGTCGCCGACGACGGTCAGGTCGTCGCGGTCGCCCAGCCAGGCCGCGAGCACGCGCTGCTGCAGCGGGGTGACGTCCTGGTACTCGTCGACGACGAAGCAGCGGTAGCGCCCGCGGAACTCGTCGGCGACGGCCGCGTCGTTTTCGATGGCGGCGGCCGTGTGCAGCAGCAGGTCGTCGAAGTCCAGCAGGGTCACCGATTCGTCGCGGACCTTCAGCGCCTCGTAGGCGTCGTAGACGGCGGCGATCTGCTTGGCGTCCATCGGGACGTCCCGACCGGCGTCGGCCACGGCGGGCGCGTACTCCTCGGGGCCGATCAGCGACGCCTTGGCCCACTCGATCTCCCCGGCGAGGTCGCGGACGTCGTCGGTGCTGACGTTCATCCGGCAGCGGCTGGCCGCGCGGGCGACGACGGCGAACTTGCTGTCGAGCAGCTGCCAGCCGGTGTCGCCGACGACGCGCGGCCAGAAGTACCGCAGCTGGCGGTGCGCGGCGGCGTGGAAGGTCAGGGCCTGCACGGCGCCGACCCCGGGACCCGCGTGCCCGGCGTTGGCGAGCGTGCGCAACCGGGAGCGCATCTCCCCCGCCGCACGCTGGGTGAACGTGACCGCCAGGACCTGGCCGGCCGCGACGTGACCGCCCGCGACGAGCTGGGCGATGCGGTGGGTGATGGTGCGCGTCTTGCCTGTTCCGGCGCCCGCGAGCACGCAGACCGGTCCGCGCGGCGCCAGCACCGCTTCGCGCTGCTCGTCGTCCAGCTCGGCGGTCAGTGCGTCGGCGACCATCGGCATGGCGTCCATCTTGTCAGCGATGGCCGACAAACCGGGTGCGGCGCCACGTGTGAATCGGGTCGCTTCGGAATTCGTGGCCCGCTCCGCTCCCCGATTGCCCAACTCCTCAGCATCCCGCTGCGCGGAATCCATCGTCGTCGCGCTACGTTGAATTGATCATGTCCTCGCTGACCATGTACACGACCTCCTGGTGTGGCTTTTGCCACCGGCTCAAGACGGTGCTGCGCTCCGACGGCATCCCCTACGACGAGGTCGACATCGAGCGAGACCCCGCCGCGGCGGAGTTCGTCAGCTCGGTCAACGGCGGCAATCGGACGGTCCCGACGGTGAAGTTCGCCGACGGGTCGACGCTGACCAATCCGAGTGCGGCCCAGATCAAAGCGAAGCTGGCCGAAGTCGGCTGACGGAGCTCAGTCGAGCACGGCCCAGGACTCGATGATCACTCGGGCGATCGAGATCGAGCCGGGCAATAGGAGTTTGGAATCCGAGGCGCTGCTCCAATCGCCGACAGCAAGCGCCGCGCGCACCTCGTCGCGGGTGAACCATTTCGCCTCGGCGATCTCGCCGTCGTTGAACGAGAACTCCTCGCTCGGGTCGGCCACGGCGTGGAAGCCGACCATCAGCGAGCGCGGGAACGGCCACGGCTGGCTACCCAGGTAGCGCACGTCGCGCACGGTCAGCCCGATTTCCTCCCGGATCTCCCGAGCGACGCACACCTCGAACGACTCACCGGCCTCGACGAACCCGGCGAGCAACGAGAACATCCGCTCGGGCCACACCGCCTGGCGGGCGAGCACCGCCCGGTCGCCGCCGTCATGGACGAGGCAGATGACCGCCGGGTCGATGCGCGGGAACTCCTCGTGGCCGGTGACCGGGTTGACCCGCGCCCAGCCGCCCCGCGCCGGGCGCGTCGGTGAGCCGTCGAGCGCGCTGAATCGCGCGCTGTCATGCCAATTGAGCAGCGCGATGGCCGACGACACCAGTTGGCTGCTGGTGTCGTCGAAGATCGGGCCGAGGCTGCGCAGGTTCAGCACCTCCGTCTTGACGTCGGGGTCCTCGGGCGCCTGCAGCGCGGCGCGGACGGCCCAGACATGGCGACCGCCGTCGATGCGGCCCAGGAACACCGCCTCGGGCGGCGGCTTGTCGCCCAGCGCGGACGCGGCGCCGAGCACCACCCGGCCGTCGGCGACCAGAACTTGGTTGCGCGAATCCACCCGCAGCAGCGCCGCATCCGCCCACCCCGCCGTCGCGGCGTCGACGTCGGTGCGTAGCTGGTCGGCGCGGTCGGCGCCGACGCGCGACAGCAGCGGGACACTCTGCAGCTGGAAGTCCACGATCGCCTAGTGCCCCGCGTGCCGGATGTAGAGCAGCCGGTCGGTGGCCTCGATCGCGTCCACCTCGGGGGCGCCGATGCGCAGCAGGTGGCCATCGCGCACCACGCCGAGCACGATGTCGCGCAAATGCCTTGGGGAGCCACCGATTTCGGTCTGCTCGACCTCGCGTTCGGCGATGGCCAACCCGGCGTCGGGGGTCAGCAGATCCTCGATCATCTCCACCACGCTGGGCGTGCTGGTGGCAAGGCCGAGCAGCCGGCCGGCGGTTTCCGAGGAGACCACCACCGAGTCGGCGCCCGACTGCTGCAACAGATGCTGGTTCTCGGCCTCGCGGATGGACGCCACGATCTTGGCCTTGGGCGCGATCTCCCGCGCCGTCAGCGTCACCAGCACGGCGGTGTCGTCGCGGCTGGTGGCGACAACGATCGACGCCGCGTGCTGCGCGCCGGCCAGCCGCAGCACGTCGGACCGGGTGGCGTCGCCGCGGACGGTGACCAGCCCGGCCGTCGCGGCGTGCTCGAGGGCGGACGGATCCATGTCGACGACGACGACCTCGCCCTGCGAGGCCTCGTCGCCGAGGATCGCGCCGACCGCCGTTTTGCCCTTGGTGCCGTACCCGATCACGATCGTGTGGTTGCGCACTTTGCTCCTCCAACGCTGAATCTTCCACGCTTGCCGGGACCGCTCCGAGAGCACCTCGAGCGTGGTGCCGACCAGCACCGCCAGGAACGCGATCCGCAGCGGCGTGAAGACCACCGTGTTGACCAGGCGCGCGGTTTCCGAGTAGGCGGTGATGTCGCCGTAACCGGTGGTCGACAGCGACACCGCGGAGAAGTACAGGCAGTCCAGGAACGTCAGTGGCGCGCCCCGCACGTCGCGGTAACCGCCGCGATCCAGGTACACGACGACGGTGGCGGCCAACAACACCAGCAGCGCGATCGCGACCCGGCGGGTGATGACGCGGGTGGGGCTCGCGGGGTCTTCGGGGATGCGCAGCACGCCGACCAACTGGTGACCGGGCTGGGCGGTCAGGGTTTCGTCCAGGCCGCTGAGTTTGCGCGCCCTACCGTTGCCCACGAGTCCTATGTAACCACGCTGGCGAGCCTGCCATCAGGTGGACGGTCGCCGAGCAACGCGGCCAACTCGTCGGGATCCGGCAGTTCCTCGGGCGTCACGGTGGCGCCGGTGCGCACGTAGTAGAACGCGGTGCGCACCGACGACTCCGGGAGTTGCGACAACGCGGCCCAGGCCAAGCGGTAGACCGCGAGCTGGACCGCGGCCTGCCGCATGGCTTCGGGCCCGCGCGGTGGCTCGCCGGTCTTCCAGTCGACGACGGTCGCCCCGCCGTCGGGGTCGGCGAACACGGCGTCGATGCGGCCACGCACCACGGTCTCGCCGATCGGCATCTCGAACGGCACCTCGACGGCCACCGGCGTGCGCGCCGCCCACCCCGATTTGGCGAACGCTTCCTGCAGCGCGGCCAATTCGCGGGTGTCGCCGACCTCGGAGTCGGCCGCGCCCGGCAGGTCGCCGAGGTCGAACAGCGAGTCGGCGCCGTAGAACCGCTGGACCCAGGCGTGAAAGGCGTTGCCCAGCAAGGCATGCGGGTCCGGGCGGGTGGGCAGCCGGTGCACCAGCCGCTGCGCCGCGGCCACCGGGTCACGCGCCAGGTCCACCAGGCCGCTGACGGAGACCTGGCTGGGCAGGGCGTGCGGGCCCGGGCCGGCCGCCCTTGCCCGCTCGGCCAGCAACGCGTCGACGTCGGCCGCCCACCCGTCGACGTCGGCCCCGGTCTCGTCCGGATCGCCCGCCATGGCCCCGGTCACCAGCGCGGCCCCGGCTTCCACGGCGGCGCGCCGTGCGGCCAACGGGTCGGCGGGCCAGACCGCCTCGACGACGTTGTCGCGCATCGGATTTCGTTCACCGTCGGCGGGATCGGGTGCCCAGTGTTCCACCACCCCGCACGGATCGCCGTCGGCGGCCGAGCGGTCGATGATGTCCTTGAGCTCACAGAGGAACTCCGACGGGCCGCGCGGTTTGACCCCGGTGGATCCCCATTGATGGCCGGACACCAGCAGCGTGTCCTCGGCCCGGGTGATCGCCACGTACAGCAGCCGGCGTTCCTCGTCGACGCGCCGCTGCTCGAGTTGGCGGCGGTGCTCGAAGATCTTGTCCGACAGCTGCTTTCGATTCGTGACGTCCGACGTGTCCAGCACCGGGACGCCCAGCGAGCCCGCCGAGGCGCGGTCGCCGCGAAGCAGCGGCGGCAGCTCGGCGGCGTCGGTGAGCCAGCTGCTGCGCGACGCGGTCGACGGGAAGATGCCGCCCGACAGGTGCGCGACCGCGACGACCTGCCACTCCAGACCCTTCGCCGAATGCACGGTGAGGATCTGGACGCGGTCGCGCGCGACCGCCGCCGGGGCGGGCGGCAGACCGTTCTCCACGGTCTCGGCGACGTCGAGGTAGGCCAGCAGGCCGGCGACCGATGCCGTCACCGACTGGTCGGTCGCCACCCGTGTTCGCTCGGCGTAGCCGGCGACCACGTCGGCGAACGCGTCGAGGTGTTCGGCGCCGGTCCAGCCGGCCGGGATCGCCGCGCCGGCGCGGACTTCGCAGTCGACACCCAGCGCGCGGCGCACCTCGGCAACCAGGTCGGGCAACGAATGACCGAGGTGGCCGCGCAGGGCGCGCAGCTCGGCGGCCAGCGCGGTGATGCGCCGATAGCCCGTGGGCGAATACGCGCCGGCCGGGCCGGGATCGCTGATCGCGTCGGCCAGGCAGGCCGTATCGGGATCGGGCCCGGCCGCCATCGCGATCGACTCGGGCGACGCCGGGCCCGAGCGTTCCCCGGCGAGGGCCAGCGCGCGCTGCCACAGCGCGGCGATATCGCGACCGCCGAGGCGCCAGCGCGGGCCCGTCAGCACCCGCATCGCCGCCGCTCCGGCCGTCGGGTCGGCCACCAGCCGCAGCATGGCCACCACGTCGGCGACCTCGGGGATGGACAACAGGCCGGCCAAACCCACCACCTCGACCGGGATTCCGCGCGCGCGAAGCGCGTCGGCGATGGGCGCCGCGTCGGCG
>NZ_AUWQ01000105.1 GCF_000455205.1 Mycobacterium sp. UM_CSW
GCGGCTACCCCCCGCAGGCCGGCTACCCCGACCAGGGCGGCTACCAAGGGCAGAGCGGCTACCCCGAGCAAGGGCCGGGTGGCGGCTACCCGCCCTCCTATGAGCAGCGTCCGCCCGCCCCCGGTGGCTACGGCGGACAGGGTTACGACCAGGGCTACCGGCAGGGCGGCGGATACGGCCCACCCGGCGGCGGCCAGCCCGGCGGTGGCCAGCAGGGCTACGGCGGCGGCTACGAATACGGTCGCGGCCCGGCTCGCCCGGATGAGGCGGGCTATGCGCCGCCGGCCCCGCAGGCCGCGCCCGAGCAGCGGCCGCCCTACCCCGAGCAAGGCGGCGGGTACGAGCAGGGCTACCCGCAGGGCGGTGGATACGGCCAGCAGGAGTACGGCGCGGGCGACTACACCCAGTACGCCGAAAGCGTTCCGGGCGGTGGCTACCCCCCGCAGGGCGGCGGATACCCCGAGACCCAGCACCGCGACTACGAATACGGCGGCCAGGCCGCGGAGTACGGCCAGCCGGCCGACTACGGTGCGGCGGACTACGGGCAGCCGGCGGGCGCGGGCTACGGCGGTTACGGCCAGGGCGGCTATGGGGCCGCCGGAGCGGCGGTGACCCTGCAGCTCGACGACGGCAGTGGCCGGACCTACCAGCTGCGCGAGGGCTCCAACATCATCGGCCGCGGCCAGGACGCCCAGTTCCGGTTGCCGGACACCGGGGTGTCGCGGCGTCACCTGGAGATCCGCTGGGACGGGCAGGTCGCGCTCCTTTCCGACCTCAACTCGACGAACGGCACGACCGTCAACAACGCACCGGTACAGGAGTGGCAGTTGGCCGACGGCGACGTCATCCGTCTGGGCCACTCGGAGATCATCGTTCGCATCCACTAGACGCACCGGGCTCAAAGCTGCCGTGCTTCGCCCCGCGGCGACGACCGTCCAAGTATCGTGACGTTGCTGATGTGCTCGGTGTCACGGGCGCGACGAGGGGTGCGGCGCCAGGACGGAAAGGACGCCAGATGCAGGGACTAGTACTGCAGCTGACGCGTGCCGGATTTTTAATGTTGTTATGGGTATTCATCTGGTCCGTGTTGCGGGTCCTGCGGACCGACATATATGCGCCCACGGGGGCCGTCATGGTGCGCCGCGGTTTGGCGTTGCGCGGCACCCTGCTGCCCGCACGCCAGCGCCGCACCGCCGCACGCTATCTGGTGGTGACCGAGGGGGCGTTGATGGGCGCTCGGATCACCCTCAGCGGGCAGCCGGTGTTGATCGGCCGCGCTGACGACTCGACCCTGGTGCTCACCGACGATTACGCCTCGACGCGGCATGCCCGGCTGTCTCAGCGTGGCTCGGAATGGTATGTCGAGGATCTAGGATCGACCAACGGCACTTACCTTGACAGGGCGAAGGTGACGACTGCGGTACGGGTTCCCATCGGCACGCCGATTCGGATCGGCAAGACGGCGATTGAGCTGCGCCCGTGAGCCTGGTCCTGCGATATGCGGCCCGCAGCGACCGCGGCCTGGTACGCGCAAACAATGAAGATTCTGTCTACGCCGGCGCCCGGCTGCTGGCTCTCGCCGACGGCATGGGCGGTCACGCGGCCGGTGAGGTGGCCTCGCAATTGGTGATCGCCGCGCTGGCCCACCTCGACGACGACGAACCCGGTGGCGACCTGCTCGCCAAACTCGATGCGGCGGTGCGCGCGGGCAATGCGGCCATCGCCGCCCAGGTCGAGATGGAGCCCGACCTGGAAGGAATGGGCACCACGCTCACCGCAATCCTGTTCGACGGCAACCGAATTGGGCTGGTGCACATCGGGGACTCCCGTGGCTATCTGCTGCGCGACGGCGAGCTGGTCCAGATCACCAAGGACGACACGTTCGTTCAAACCCTCGTCGACGAGGGCCGCATCACCCGCGAAGAGGCACACAGCCACCCCCAGCGATCGCTGATCATGCGGGCGCTGACGGGCCACGAGGTGGAGCCCACGCTGACCATGCGCGAGGCGCGCGCCGGCGACCGCTACCTGCTGTGCTCCGACGGACTGTCCGACCCGGTCAGCGACGAGACCATCCACGAGGCGCTGCAGATCCCCGACGTCGCCGAAAGTGCTTACCGTCTCATCGAATTGGCGCTGCGGGGCGGCGGACCGGACAACGTGACCGTGGTGGTCGCCGACGTCGTCGACTACGACTACGGTCAAACCCAGCCGATTCTGGCCGGCGCGGTATCCGGCGACGACGACCAACTGACCACCCTGCCCAATACCTCCGCCGGGCGCGCCTCGGCCATCAGGCCCCGCGACGAGGTTGCCAAACGCGTTCCGCCGCAAGAGGAACCGTCCCGGCGGCAGCGGTGGTCACGTCGACGGATGGCGATCGTCGTCACCCTGATGGTGCTGCTGGTGCTGGCGGGCCTAGGAATCGGCCGAGCCATCATCCGCAGCAACTACTACGTCGCCGAATACCACGGCATGGTGTCGATCTTGCGGGGTATCCAAGGGTCGCTGCTGGGAATGTCGCTGCACGAACCTTATTTGATCGGCTGCCTGAACGCCCGCAACGAGTTGTCGTTGATCGGTTTCAGTCAGAGCGGGGGCCATCTGGACTGTCGCCTGATGCAGCTGCAGGATCTGCGCCCGCCCGAGCGCGCCCAGGTTCAGGCCGGACTGCCCACCGGGAGCCTCGACGACGCGATCGCCCAATTGCGCGAACTGTCCGCCAACTCCCTGCTGCCACCCTGCCCGCCGCCCCGCGCCACCTCCCCGCCGGCGCCGCAGGCCCCGCCGACCACGGGCAGCAGCACCGAGCCGAATCCCACAGCGCCCCCGACCACTTCCAGCGGCAGTCCGCCCACCAGCGCCACCCCGACCAGCGGTCCCGCCCCGACCGCGCCCGCGACCACGTCGCCCACCACGTCCCCCACGGTGACTGCGCTCCCGCCACCTCCACCTAAGCCGGGCATCGACTGCCGGGCGGTGGCATGACCACACAACTTCAGCCGCCGGTCGCGGTGACTCCTCCGCTGCCCACTCGGCGCAATGCCGAGCTGCTGTTGTTGTTCTTCGCCGGGTTGATAACCGTCGCCGCGTTGCTCATCGTCCAGGCCAACCAGGAAAGGGACCTGCACTGGAACCTGGTGACCTACGGGCTCATCTTTCTGGTCATGTTCGGTAGCGCGCACCTGGCCATCCGGCGCTTCGCTCCCTACACCGACCCGCTGCTGCTGCCAATTGTGGCCCTGCTCAACGGACTTGGCTTGGTGATGATCCACCGGCTCGACCTCGTCAACAACGAGCTGAGCGGCCGTCGTCACCCCAGCGCCACCCAGCAACTGATGTGGACGGTGGTCGGAGTGGCCGCCTTCGCGTTGGTGGTCACCTTCTTGAAAGACCATCGACAGCTCGCGCGCTACGGCTACATATGCGGCGTCGTGGGTCTGGTTTTCCTGGCGATCCCCGCGGTGCTACCGGCATCGCTGTCCGAACAGAATGGCGCCAAGATCTGGATTCGCTTGCCGGGCTTCTCGATTCAGCCGGCGGAGTTCTCCAAGATCCTGCTGCTGATCTTCTTCTCCGCGGTGCTGATCGCCAAGCGGGGTCTGTTCACCAGCGTCGGCAAGCATTTCATGGGGATGACCCTGCCCCGGCCCCGAGACCTCGCGCCGCTGTTGGCCGCCTGGGTGATCTCCATTGGCGTGATGGTCTTCGAAAAAGACCTCGGCACTTCGCTGTTGCTCTACGCGTCCTTTCTCGTGGTCGTCTACCTCGCCACCCAGCGCTTCAGTTGGGTCGTCATCGGACTGGTGCTGTTCGCCGCGGCAAGCGTTGTGGCGTACTTCCTTTTCGAGCACGTTCGCGTTCGGGTGCAGATGTGGTGGGACCCGTTCTCGGATCCCGACGGCAGCGGCTATCAGCTCGTGCAGGCGATGTTCAGCTTTGCCACTGGCGGCATTTTCGGCACCGGGCTGGGAAACGGCCAACCCGATACGGTGCCGGCGGCGTCGACGGACTTCATCATCGCTGCGTTCGGTGAAGAGCTCGGGCTGGTGGGCTTCGCGGCGCTTCTCATGCTGTACACGATCGTCATCGTGCGCGGCCTGCGCACGGCGATCGCGACGCGCGAAAGCTTCGGCAAGCTGCTCGCCGCGGGTCTGGCCTCGACGCTGGCCATCCAGCTGTTCATCGTCGTCGGCGGCGTGACCCGGCTGATTCCGCTGACCGGGTTGACCACGCCGTGGATGTCGTACGGCGGCTCGTCGCTGCTGGCCAACTACATCCTGCTGGCCATCCTGGCGCGCATCTCGCACAGCGCCCGACGACCCCTGCGCACCCGCGCCCGCAACACCTCGCCAATCGCGGCGGCCGGCACCGAGGTGATCGAGCGGGTATGAACGCCTCCCTCCGCCGGATCTCGGTGACCGTGATGGCGCTGGTCGTGCTGCTGTTGCTCAACGCCACCATGACGCAGGTCTTCGCCGCCGACGGGCTGCGTGCCGACCCGCGCAACCAGCGAGTCCTGCTCGACGAGTACTCGCGGCAACGCGGCCAGATCGTCGCGGGCGGTCAGCTGCTGGCGTACTCCGTGGCCACCGACAGCCGCTTCCGTTTCCTGCGGGTCTATCCGGATCCCGCCGTGTACGCGCCCGTCACCGGCTTTTACTCACTGCGCTACTCCAGCACGGGACTGGAACGCACCGAGGACCCGGTGCTGAACGGGTCGGACGAGCGGCTGTTCGGGCGCCGGCTGGCCGACTTCTTCACCGGTCGCGATCCCCGGGGCGGCAACGTCGACACCACCATCGTTCCGCGGGTCCAACAGGCGGCCTGGGATGCCATGCAGCAGGGCTGCGGTGGGCCGGCGTGCAAGGGCGCCGTCGTCGCGCTGGAGCCGTCCACCGGCAAGATCCTGGCCATGGTGTCGTCGCCGTCCTACGACCCCAACCTGCTCGCGTCGCACGATGCCCAGGTGCAATCGCAGGCTTGGCAACGGCTTCGGGACGATCCCGACAATCCGATGACCAATCGCGCCATCTCCGAGACCTACCCACCCGGCTCGACGTTCAAGGTCATCACCACCGCGGCGGCGCTGCAGGCCGGGGCGACCGACACCCAGCAGTTGACCGCGGCGTCCTCCATTCCGCTGCCCGGCAGCACGGCCACCCTGGAGAATTACGGCGGCACGCCGTGCGGCAATGCGCCGACGGTGTCGCTCAGCCAGGCGTTCGCCCTGTCGTGCAACACCGCGTTCGTCCAGCTGGGCCTCCTGACCGGCGCCGACGCGCTGCGCAGCATGGCGCACTCGTTCGGGCTGGACAGCACCCCCAGCGTCATCCCGCTGCAGGTCGCGGAGTCCACCATCGGGATCATCCCGGACGCCGCGGCGTTGGGGATGTCCAGCATCGGTCAGAAGGATGTGGCCCTCACACCGCTCGAGAACGCCGAGATCGCCGCTACCATCGCGAACCGCGGGGTGACGATGCAGCCCTATCTGATCGATAGCCTCAAGGGGCCGGACCTGTCCAACATCAGTACCACCGCGCCCTACCAACAGCGCCGCGCGGTGTCACCGCAGGTCGCCGCTAAGCTAACAGAGCTGATGGTCGGCGCCGAGAAGGTCGCGCAGCAGAAAGGGGCGATTCCCGGCGTGCAGATTGCATCCAAGACGGGTACCGCTGAGCATGGCACCGACCCACGTAACACTCCGCCGCACGCGTGGTACATCGCGTTCGCGCCCGCGCAGACACCGAAGGTTGCCGTGGCGGTGCTGGTGGAGAACGGCGGCGACCGCTTGTCCGCGACCGGGGGCGCGCTTGCCGCACCGATCGGCCGGGCGGTGATCGAGGCCGCGCTACAGGGAGGACCATGAGCCCGCGAGTTGGTGTGACGCTGTCTGGCCGGTACCGCCTGCAGCGCCTCATCGCCACCGGTGGCATGGGCCAGGTGT
>NZ_AUWQ01000106.1 GCF_000455205.1 Mycobacterium sp. UM_CSW
CGCCTCGCCGATGCTGCCGACGGTGGTGGTCACCGGCGCCAGGCCGTGCGCCACGGCCTCCAGCAGCGCCATCGGCAGGCCCTCGTCGCGGCTGGGGAGCAGGAAAATGTTTGCGGCGCAGAGCAGTTCGTCGCGGGCCGGGGGTTCCAGCCAGCCGGCCACGCGAACCGTGTCGCCCACCCCCGCCGCCGCCACCGCGGCGCGGACCCCGTCGACGTCGCCGTCGCCGGCCAGCGTGACCCGCAGCCGCTCGCGGACCGGCCCGTCGAGCGCGGCCACGGCCGCGACGATGTCGTAGCTGCCCTTGCGCATCCCCATCCGGCCCAGCGCCACGGCGTGTATCCGGCCAACGCCCGTTTGGGCCACGGGTGTCTCCGGGATGCGAACGGCATTGTGCAGCACGCTGATTCGATCGCCGGACAGCCCCAACCGGTCCGCGTACTCGTCGACGTGACGTCGCCCCAGCACCACCCAGTGGTCGGCGACCAGGGCGCGGCGCACCGCCGCCCGCGCCGGTGCCGGCAGCCGGTCGAACCAGCCGCCGAAGTCGAAGCTGTGACCGTGTACCACCGCCGGCACGCCCGCCAGCCGCGCCGCCCACAACGGCACCACCTTGCGGACGACGCTGCCGCCGTGGGCCATGTTCACGTGCAGCACGTCGGCGCGGCGGCGAATGAGCAACCAACTGGCCCAGAGCATTCCGCGCACGCCCACCAGCGGTCGCACCCATCGCGACCGGTCCACGTAGGTGGGCACGACGCTGACGCGGATCCGCTCGTCGGGATGCGCGGCCATCAGGGCGGCGACCGTCGCCATGCCGCCGCGGCTACTCGCGTCCGCGGGCGCCGGCCCCACCACCAGCACCCGCACCGGCCCGCTCACCGCGTCGCCCCGGCCGGAGTCAGCGGCTCGGCAGTGGTTTCGACGTCCTCGCCGGACACCCGGGACCGCTGCCACAGGCGGGCGAACGCCAGCGCCGCGCCCAGCGCCATGCCCAGCGTCATGGCGTTGGCCGGGTCCTCGGGCAGCGGGTCGACGACGCTCATCACCAGCAGGCCGGCACTGACGGCGGCGCTGGCCTTCGCGGGCGCCGATGCACTGCGCAGCGCCCGGATCAGCGGCGTGAGCGCGAACACCGCGAAGGCGGCCATGCCCACCGCGCCGGATTTCGCCAGCCACCACAGGTAGAAGTTGTGCGAATAGGTGGTGCCCAACGTGTTGGTGAATTCGTCCGGGTCGTTGCCGAACGGCTCCTGATAGGCGTAGCCGAGGCCGTGGCCGAACACCGGCGCCTTGGCGATGGCGCGGTTGAGGTTGGCGTCTTCGGCCAGCCTGGCCAGCGTCGAGGAGTCCACCGCCAGCGCATTGCTCGACACCCCGTCCAACACGCGGTGGCTGAACCCGGTGATCTGATCGCCTAGCCAGTCCCCGGCGCTCGAGTGCTGCAGCAGGAACAGCGCGCCGGGCACCGCCACGGCCAGGATCCCCGCGCCGGCGATGGCCAGCCTGGCCGCCCGGCGCAGTGACGACCAGCCCAGTGTGGCGAAGAACGCCACCACCGCCGCCACCCCGAGAGCGATCAGCGTGTTGCGGGAGAAGGCCAGCACCGAGATGATCAGCGCCGGCAGGCCCAGCGCGAGATACCAGATGGGCTTGAGGCGGCCGACGATCTGGGCGGCCACCAGCGCGGCCAGCACGGCGATCGCCGGTGTCAGGGTGGCGGTGATGACGCGGTTGGCCGTGTCGCCGGTGTCGGTTTGCAGGCTTTCCAACCGCCCCGCCAGCCGCAGCCCGCCCGAGGAGCTGGCGACGGCCATGCCGGCGGAAAACCAGAGGGTGAGAACCATCGCGTGCACCGACAGCTTGACGTAGTCGCCGTACACGATCACCAGCGCCAGGACGAAACCACCGACCACCTCGAGCAGAAAGGTGGCCTCCCGCACCACGATTGGGGCGGGGTGGCCCATTGCGAAGCCGACCGCGGCGAAGTAGGCCACCGTCAGCACGAACATCCCGGGCAGCAGGTATTCGGAGAGGCGCAGCCGCACGGCCGGCAGCACGAAGCAGATGGCCAACACCAGCGCCAGGTGATAGGCGTTGATCGACACGGGCCCAATCACTTTGGCGACGTGCAGGCCCTGGGGCAGCGCCGCGAACGCCAGGAACAGGGCGACGCCGATCATCGTCGCGGGCCTCGTCCAGTAGATCACCAGGCAGAACGACAGGCCGATCAGCATCACGCCCTGGGTGGTGTTGCGCACGGAAAGCACGCCAAACACGAAGCACCCCAGCGCGAATGCCGTCAGCACGGCCCCGGACATCGCCAACCGGTGCCGATTGCGCAGATACAGGATCACCCCGGGCGGCCCACCTTGGTCCGGTAGGTCCGGGCCGCCGCCCGGGCGTGCCGGGGTATCCGCGCGTCGGTCAGCACGGTGCCGACGACGTCGGCGCCGGCGGCGCGCAACGCGGTGAGCGCGTCGGTGAGTTCGTCCTCGGTGGTGCGACCCGCGCGGACGACCAGGACCGTGGCCTGCGCCGCGCCGGCCAGCAGGCCGGAGTCGGCCGTCGCCAGCACCGGTGGGCCGTCGATCACCGTTCGGTCGAAGGTGGCCGACACGTCGGCCAGCACCTTGTCGAGCACCTCCGGCAGGTACGCGCTGCTGGGCAGCGTGTCCCGGCGGACGGCCCGCGCCGCCAGGATGAAAAGCCGCGGAATCGACGTCGGCTTAACGGCTTCGGCCGCGATGTCGGGGTCGGACAGCGCGTTGCCCAGGCCCTCCCCGGAGTCGACCTTCAGCAGGCCGGCGATCACCGGTCGGCGGGTGTCGCCCTCGACGAGCAGTGCCTCTTCGCCGGATTCGGCGAATGCCCGGGCCAGGTTCACCGCCGTCGTCGTGGTTCCCTCGCCGCCGAACGGCGCCGTCAGCAGCACGCGGCGCGCTCCCGGTTCGAGCGCGCGCAGCAGGCGCGCCCGCAGGCCGCGGACCGCGTCGTCGAAGGAGATGTCGGTTCCGAACCGCGGTGCGCTGCCGCGCTTTCCGGGTAGTTCGGCCAGGGTCGGCAAATTGGAGAGGCGTTCCAGTTTGGCTCGGTCACGCACCGAGCGGTCGGCGGCCTCGCGGGTCAGCGCCGCCCCGGTGCCCAGCAGCAAGCCGGCGGCCAGGCCCATGGCCATGTTGCGCACCGGCACCGGTTTGATGGGGCTGTCCGGCACGCCGGGCTGCTCGACGATTGTGGCCCGGGCGATCGGCATGTTCGGGGCGAGGGGCTGGGGCGGCGTCGCCGCGGGCTGCGCAGGCTGCGGCACGACCGAGGGTTCGGCCGACGGGGTGGCCTCGGCGCCCGTTTGCGTCGCCGGCTGGCCGTCGGTGTCCTGCGCGGCGGGCGCCGACGGCGCGGGCGTCTGCGCCGGCGGCGCCTGCGGCGGTGAGCTGTTCACCAGCGCCACCGGGTCCTTCGGGTTCACACCGAGGGTGCCGACGAGCCCGGTGAACGTGTCCGCCATCGCCTTCGCCAGTGTCGCGGCACGATTCGGGTCGGTGTCGGTGACCGAGATGGTGAACAGAGTCGACTTCGGCGTGTACTCCACGTGGGTCGCGCTCGCCAGGGCGTCCGCGCCGATGGGCAGGTGAAACTGCTTGACCGCGCGCTCCGCGACCGCGTGGCCGCCGGCGATCGCGGCGTACGACGACAACCGCTCCTGCGCGGCCTGCGTGCCCTGATACACCTGGGCCAGGTCGGTCTCGCCCGAGAACGAGATGAGGACGGTGGCCGACGACTGATAACTCTTCGTCTGGAACGCGGTGACGGCCGCGGCCCCGGCGAGGCAGGCCAGCAGCGCCCCGGCGAACAGCTTCCAGTGGGCCGTCAAGGTTCGGACAAACGTGCGAAAATCCATCGGCTAAAACCTTTCCCGGCGCCTGCCGGCGCTCTCGAGCTCACGCGCGCCGTGCGGCGGGTGCGTGACCAAGACCTCTGTGAGGATATCCAGCATGCGGTCGGCGACCCGGTCGACGCTGAAGCGCTCCGCGTAGTGGTGCGCCGCCTCGGCGCCGAGGCGCGCGGCGGTGGCCGGGTCCGCCAGCCTGTCGAACGCTGCGGCCAGCCCCGCGACGTCGTCGACGTCGACCGTCGGACCGCCCGGCGGCTGGTATTCCGGCAGCCCGCCGATGGTGGAGACGATCGGCATCACGCCCAGCTGCATCGACAGCACCTGCACCCCGCTCTGCGAGGCGCGCCGGTAGTGGGCGACCGAACCCTTTGCGGCCGAGAGCGTCTCGACGACATCGGCGTAGCGGTACGTGCCGGAGCACCACCGCGCGTGTTGCGGCAGCGACGCGGTTCGCAGGGCAATCGGTCCGTCGCCGATCAGCACCAGGTCGTCGCCGCGCCAGCCGTCGCCGGTCACGTGCCGTTGCCAGGCCCGCAGCACCACGTCGATGTTCTTGTACGGGTTGAGCCGGCCCACCATCACGAAATCGCGGCGCCCCTCGGCGTGGACCGGCGCCGGCACCAGGTCGACGTCGAGGTCGCTGGTGAGCGGCAACGTGTGCACGGGCGTCCGGGCGACGTCTCGCCGGGTGCTGATGGCTTCCGCGACGTAGTCGCTGTAGGTGACCGTGGCCGCCGAGCGGGCGCCCCAGCGGTCGAACACCGCACGCTCGTAGCCCGGCCGCGCTTCGCCGGCGTCGTGCGGGCTATCGTCGTGGACCAGCTGCACCCGGGGCACACCGCCGGCCAATGCCATCCAGCGTGGATCGCGGACCAGCTCGGTGATCACCACCTGCGGCCGGTAGTCGCGGATGCGCCGCCAGGCGGCGAAACTCGACGGCCAGCTCGCGGCCGCCCGGAACCGCGGGTCGAGCACCAGCTCGTAGTCGCGGGCGGCGTCCGACTCAGGGTGCTGGTCGGACGTCACCAGCAGCACGTCGGCTCCGCGCCGCCGCAGCGCCTCGACCTGGACGCGCGCGAGCGGCCGCATCCACGGCGAAAGCCAAAGCACCCGAATGGGATTCATAGCAACACCCGGTCCCTGACCGCGCCGGGGTCGATCGACCAGCGCCCCTCCAGTTGCGGGTAGGCCCGCCGCACCTCGTCGTACAGGTCCGGCAACGTCAGCATGACGCGATCGGGGTCGGCCGCGATGAGCTGTTCGGGCGAGATGATGCCGACGTCGGTGCCGGGAATCCGGCGTCCCTGCTTCGCCGGTGACGCGTCGGCGACGGCCCGCAACAGTTGCCGGTCGACGCCGGCGATGTTGAACAAGGCGGAGACGCGCGAGCCGGCGCCGTAGCCGTACACCGTGCGCCGGTCGTTCGCCTGCTCCCGCAGCCAGTCGCGCAACTGGGTGGCGTGGCGCTCGGCGTCGCGCTGCAGACCGCCGACGACAGCGGCGTCGGTGGTGCCGGCGCTTTGCTCGCGCCGCAGGATTTCCCCGGTGCGTTCGTCGGGGTCGACAAGGCCGTGCACGGCGGCAACCAGTACGGTGCCGCCGTAGAGATCGAACTCCCACGCCGAGGCCACGCTCATGCCGACCGCGGCGAGCAGACCGGTCAATGCCGTCAGCGAATAATAGGCGTAGTGGCTGTGGCGCAACGCATCCCATTGCCCCTGGGTCACGATCGTCAACAGCGAGTGGAATTGCAGCAGCAGCACGCCGTCGGGCGAGGTGGCCTCCGCGCGGAGTCGGAAGGCCCGCCGTTGGTCCGGCTCGTGCATGATGCCGAACGAGTCGAGCACGACGTCGGCCCGTTCCGCCTCGGCGAAACCGCGCTCCGCCAGCAGCGGCAACCAGGTTCCGCCGTGCGGGCTGCCGAATTCCCGTGCGGTGGCGCCGCGCAGCCAGCCCGCGTCGGCGACGCGCCGAACGGCCTCGGCCGCCTGGTCGCGCAGGGCCTGCGGCTCGATGCCGCGCGGCTCGGCGGCGGCGGTGTCGTCGTCGGCGAGTTGGGCCAGTCCGCAGCGGCCGCAGAGTTCCATCGCGAGCGGATGCGACGATTCCTCGGGGCGCACGGGTTCGGCGACCGGCGGGAAGTCGTCGCCGGCCGGCACGGTCCCCAGGTCGAGGACCCGTCGCAGATCGGTGCCGCCGCACCCCCGGCAGGTCCTCATCGGCGCACGCTACCAATTTCCGCGGTGTGCAGGGTCGGAAGCGGAAAGACGAGCCGGCCGCCCCACTCGGCGACGTAGTGAAGCTGCTCGGTCAGCTCCGCCTCGAGGTTCCACGGCAACACCAGCACCACATCCGGGCGGTCCTCGGCGATGCGTTCGGGTTCGTAGATCGGGATCCGGGTCCCCGGGGTGAAGCGCCCGTGCTTGTACGGGTTGCGGTCGACGGTGTATTCGAGGAGGTCGGTTCGGATCCCGCAATAGTTGAGCAGGGTGTTGCCCTTGCCCGGCGCGCCGTAGCCGACGACGCGCTTGCCGTCGGCGCGGCAATCCAGCAGGAAGCGCAGCAGGTCGTGCCGGATCGCCTCGGCGCGGGGACGCAGCTGCAGGTAGCCGTCGGCACGGTGCAGACCCGCGGCTTCTTCGGCGCGCATCACCCTCTCTACCCGTTCGGTCGGCCGCGAGGCGATATCCGCCGAGCGGGCCCAGATGCGCATCGACCCGCCGTGGGTGGGCAGCAGCTCGACGTCGACCACGGCGAGCCCGGAGGTGGCCAGCGCGCAGATCGCCGAGAACAGGGTGTAGTACTGGAAGTGCTCGTGGTAAATCGTGTCAAACTGCCCCAGCCGCACCAGGTTCAGCGCGTGGTGTACTTCGATGCTCAGCCAGCCGTCGTCGTCCATCAGCTTGCGCAGCGAGCGGGTGAAGCCGCGCAGATCGGGGATGTGCGCGTAGACGTTGTTGGCGACGACGAGGTCGGCGGGCCCGTGCTCCTCACGAACCTGGGTCGCCGTGTTCTCGTCCAGAAACGCTGTCAGCGTGGGGATGTTGCGCGCGCGGGCGGCGGCGCCGACGTTCTCGGACGGCTCGATTCCCAGGCATGGCACGCCCGCCGCGACGACGTGCTGCAGCAGGTAGCCGTCATTGCTGGCGACCTCGACCACCCGCGAATCCGGGCCAAGGTCGAGGCGCTGGACGGCTTCGTCGACGAAGCGCTTGGCGTGCTGCACCCAGCTGTCCGAATACGAAGCGAAGTAGGCGTATTCGGTGAAGGTGTCCTCGGGCGTGATCAGCGCCGGTATCTGCAGCAGCAGACAGTCCTCGCACAACCGCAGGTGCAGCGGGAAGGTCTGCTCCGCAAAGTCGAGTTCCTCGGCGGTGAGGAATTTCTCGCACGGCGGAGTGGCGCCCAGGTCCACGACGCTGAGCAGGCGCTCCGAGTCACACAACCGGCAAAGCATATGGCTCCCAATTCTCTGTGCGGCTGGATGTTTGGGCGGGTTCGATGTTCAAGGCCAGGCGTTGCGCCCGCCGGCGGGTGCTGTCGTGAATGAGCTTGCCCAGGCCGTTCTGGTAAAGCCAGAGGCTGTTCTGCTGGCCGGAGAAGGACTCTTCGCCGGCCATCGCGCCCCAGGGCAAAAACCCGCTGCCCAGCCCCACCCCGAAGACCCCCGCGATCGGCGTGCCGTACCGGTCCAACAGCCGCGCGTGCGTGTCGACCGCGGGGCCGTTGTGCGCCAACGAGACTCGCGTCCCGCGCGCGTTGTAAATGGGCGGTGCCGCAAGGCGGTAGCCCAGGGCCGGAATGATCAGATCGCAGTCGGTCAGCAGGCCGAGCAGGTCCGCGCGGGACAGGCCGCCGATCGGCATGGCCACCGCGCGGTCGTCCGGCTCGGCCCCAGGCTTGCGATGCATACGCCGCCACACTTCGCGGCCGTCGCCCTGCAACCCACCCAGCCGATGCACGCGCCCGGTGGCCGCGCACACGTCGGACTCGGAGAATTCGTAGAAGTCGACGTGGGCCGCGGCACGCGACGCATAAGTGGGCCGGGGTTCGCTGCGATGCAGGATTTGGACGCCGCGGGGACCGAAGCTCAGCCCCGGAATCTGTTCCAGCAGCATCCATGCCGCCGAAAATGCGCTGTGCGCCCCGCCCAGGATGACCACGCGCGGGCTGCCGTGCACGCGGGCCAGCCGTCGCGCCACCTCCTGCGCGCCGCCTCGGCTGAGGAGCCGGTGGCTGGACACGATCTTCTCGCGCCAGTCCCCGAGGTGGACGCCGGGCGTGACCTCGATCTCGGACCAGGACGCGTTCGGCCGCCCGCCGATCGCGACGACCGCGCTGGCGGCGCGGACCAGCGTGCGCCGCCCGTCGGCGTCGGCGGTGAACACCGCGACCGAGCCGTCATCCTGCAGCCGGATCGCCTCGGCGCGTGTGCCGGTGAAGGCGCGGCTGTTCGGATGCCGGTCGAACTCGGCCAGAATGGCGCTACCCAGGCGCCGCTCGAAGCGATCGACCAGCTCCAGCGTGGGATGCGTGGCCCGGAAGCGTTCCAGTTCTTGCGCAACGGGATCGGCCCCGACGCCGGCCAGCAACGGGGAGCAATCCGGGCCGTCCAGGCACTCCAGGAAGGAGGTGCCGCGCGAGTCGGCGTTGAGGGCGTATCGGCCGAGCGTCCCGCCCAGCTCGTCGGTCTGCTCCACCAACGCGACGCCGCCGTCCAGCCACGCGCCCAACCGACCGTGACGTGCCGCCCAGACCAGCGCTCCAGTCCCGGCCGGCCCACCGCCCAGGATCGCCGTTTCGTACCACGGAGTCGGTTCGATGACGTCCGTCCGTTCGCGACGCCTGGTGCGGCGGGCCGATTTCCAGTTCCGCCCCAACGCGCTCACAGCACGGCCTCGATGGCTTCGAGGTACTCGTCGGCCATCGCCTCCACCGTGTAATGCAGGCGCATGCGCTCGTGGCCGCGCCATCCCACCGACGGCAGCGCGGCGGGGTCGGCCAAGATCTGCGCGAGGCACTCACGCCACGCCGCCACCGTGACGGGCTCGACGACGAAACCGGCCTTGCCGAAGTCCAGCATCTCCGGAACGGCGCAAATCGCCGACGCGGCAACGGGAACCGCGCGCGCCATCGCCTCCAGGATCGCCAGCGGGAACGCCTCGGAGCGACTGGGCACGCACAACAGGTCGGCCTCGGCCAGCGCGGGACCCGGCCCGGCCGACCAGCCGCGCCAGTGCACCCGGTCGCGCAGCTCGGCGGGGGTGCGAGCCTGCAACCGATCCCGGTCGGGTCCATCGCCGAATATGGAGAGCTCCCAAGGCATGTCGGTCAGGCCACCGAGCGCATCGATCAGCAGATGCGGGTTCTTGTGCTCGACGATGCGCGAGAGCATCACCAACTGCACCGGGTCACCGGCGGCCCGCACGCGGGGCTGCGGCTCACCCGTCACCGCCACCCCGTTGGGCGCGACGAACCGGCGCCCACCGAGCCGGTGCTGCGCGGCCAGCATGTCCCAATGGCGTTGGGCGAGGACGACGAAGCCGTCGGCGCGACGCATGGCCGCCGCCAGTGGCCGCGAGTAGATGGGGCGGTCCGGTTCCGGGGGTACGTGCGGCGCGACCAGCCAGCGCCGGTCGCGGCCGCCCGCGCGCCACAGCGTGGCGAACCCGGTCTCGGTGTTGGTGTCGCCGCTGATCAGCACCGCCGGGCCGGGTGGAACGTCGACGGCCGGTGCCCACCAGGGTTGGCGCACCACCCGCACGCTGTGCGGGACCTCCTTGATCAGCGGGCCGAACCGCTGCATGCAGACGATGGTGACCGGGTAGCCGCGCCGATCCAATTCGGCTGCCAGCAAAGCTTTTTGGCGCTCAGCCCCGCCGTAGACCAGGCGGTTGGTGGTGATCACGATCGCCGGCTTGCCGGTGCGCCCGGTTGCCATGTGGTTCAAGGCGCGCCGCCGTGCGTCGCGCTTCGAGCGCTGCAGCCGCTCCAACAGGGTGGTGCCGGCCAGGTACATGTCCGCGTGATGAACGCCGTCCTGGTGTTCGAGCAACAGTGCGATGTTCGCGCGCAACAGGTCGCGATTGCGGCGACGTTCCGGCGTCGAGACCTCCGCGCCGTGCGCGGCATCGGGCTCCTCCAATCGGCCCGCGGTCGCCGGATTGCCGTGGTCGACGTCGATTTCGTTGGCCAGCAGAATTCGCCAGCCCGCCGCGCTGGCGCGGGCCTGCCAATCGGTCTCTTCTCCGTAGAGGAAGAACTCCTCGTCGAAGCCGCCGACTTCGTTCCAGGCCGCACGGTTGATGGCCAGGCAGGCGCCGCCCACATAGCCGTCGATGCTTTCCGACTCGCCGGGCTGGCGGGCGTACAGGTGCGAAATCGGCGTGCCGCGCAGCAGATCCGAATAGCCGGCGGCCGCGACCAGCGCCCGGCTCAGGGTCCGACGCCGCGTCGCGATGTCCCACCGCTCCGGGCCGGGGGCGCCGTCGTCGTGCACCATGGGCGCCACGGCGGCGACCTTCTCCTGGCGAAGCAGCTCCCGGGTCCGCGCGAGCGGCCCCTGCAAGCGGGCGTCGGCGTTCAGCAGCAGCAGGTCGGCGTCCGGCGGCGTGTGCTCGACCAGGGCGTTAAACGCCGCGGCGAAGCCGAGATTCACCGGACCCAACACCCAGTGCACCTCCGGGTGTCGGGCCGCCAGCTCCTCGCGGCCGGGATAGGTGTCGCCGCTGTTCTCGTAGACGTACACCGGCAGCTCGGGAAGGTGTTCGGCGACGCCGGCCAGGCACTGCTCCACCAGGTCGTGGCTCTTGTAGGTCACGATCATGACCACCATCGGCCGGCCGGACCTGGTGAGCGTGCCGACCGGGGGCTTGAGGTACGCACGGTCCAGTTCGCGGCTCATGCGACCACCGACCTGTGGCGCAGCGCGGCCAGTGACGACCAGCCGAACGGCCCGACCGCCGCGCTGGTGGCCAGGTACGCGGCGGCCGCGGCGGCCACCGTCAGGGCGACGTGGTGGCCCGAAAGCAGCAGTGCCACCGCGACACTGGCCGCCGTGGGGACCAGCAGCCGGAGCAGGAAAACCACCGGCGTGCGGTAGTCGCACTCGCGGCGCAGCCACCAGGTGGCCAGCACCATGCCGAACAGCTCGGTGCCCACCAACGCCAGGCCGGCGCCCACCGCGCCGAACGGCGCGTCCAGGATTACGTTCAGCACGACATTGAACGCCAGCGTCGCGATCGACAACCGGAACAGGAACTTCTGCTGATGGCAGGCGAACAGCCCCTGGCCCAGGGTGCCGGTGACGAAACGCAAGGCCACCGCGACGAATAGCGTCGCCAGCGTCGGCGCGCCGCGTTCGACGAACTCGCGGTCGCCGAACAACTCGATCAGGGGCCGGGCCAGCAACGTGCCGATGACGGCGACCGGGACCCCCACGAAGTACATCAGCTCGACGCAGCGGCGCAGGAACTTGGCGAACGCGGCGACGTCGCGGGAAAACAGTTCGGTGGCCGTCGACAGCGTCGCCTTGAGGAAGAACATCGACACGATCAGCGTGTTGAACGCCACGGTGTAGGCCAACCCGTAGACGCCGACCTCCGAATGCGTGCTCACCTTCGACAGGATGACGCCGTCGGTGCGCCAGTACAGGACGCCGACGACGGCCACACCGATCGGAAATGCGCTCTCCCGCAACAGGTCCGCGATCTCGCGTGGCGCGAAGATCGGCCGCAAGGAGATGTGCCGGGCCGCCGCGGTGCCCTGGATCAGCAGCTGCAGCGCCGGCGGTATCAGCTGCGCGACCGCGAACCAGACGACGTCGGCCCGTTCGGCCACCAGGTAGCTGACCATCGCCAGCGTGCCCAGCCGGCCCAGCACGTCGGACATCGCCACGGCCGAGAAGCGGACGGTGGACAGGAACACCGGCTCGAACCGCGTCGTCATCGTCAGCATCAGCAGCTGGCCCGACAACACCACGAGCATCACCCGCACGTCGGCGTCACGGTAGAGCAGCAGACCCGAACCCGCCGCCAGTGCCGCGAGCGGCAGGCAGTACATCAGCGAAAGTCCGCTGTTGATGCGGACGAGCCGCTCCAGGTCGCCCGTCCCGGAGGTCACCCGGCGCACGATGACGGTGCCGATGCCGAGATCGGCCAGGCTGGCCCACATTCCGACGAAGGCGACCGCGATCGTGAGCTGGCCGTAGCGCCCGGGCCCGAGGTAGTGGGCCGTCATCGCCACCGAGACGACCGAGGCCAGCATCCCCAGCGCCCGGCAGACGAGCTGGACGGAGAACGCGTGCGCGATCCGCGACCGCGGCACCGACCCTGCCGCCGGCGCCACCGGGGCCGGCTCGATCGTGGTGTCGTGCGCCATCAGTACGCCCCGTCGCTACTCAGCACGGCCTTGAGCGTCCGCGCGATGATCAGCAGGTCGCCCGTCATCGACCAGTTGTCGACATACGACAGGTCGAGCCGCACCGAGTCCTCCCACGAGAGGTCCGACCGGCCGCTGACTTGCCACAGCCCGGTCACGCCCGGCTTCACCAGCAGGCGGCGCTTGACCTCGCCGTCGTAGTTCTCGACCTCGCGCCGCAGCGGCGGCCGCGGTCCGACGACGCTCATGTCCTGCTTGAGCACGTTGATGAACTGTGGCAACTCGTCGATGCTGAACCGGCGCAGTACCTTTCCGATGGGCGTCACCCGCGGGTCCTGGCGGATCTTGAAGAGCATGCCGCCGGCGCCCTCGTTGAGCGGCATCAGCCGTTCGACCTGGGTGTCGGCGCCATCCACCATGGTGCGGAACTTGAACATCGTGAAGGGCTTGCCGTCCAGGCCGATGCGCTCCGCCCGGTAGAAGACCGGCCCCCTGCTCGTCGCCTTGATGCCGATGGCGGCGGCGACGAGCAGCGGCGACGTCGCGACGAGCGCGGCCAGGGCGAAGCAGAAGTCGAAGGCGCGCTTCTGAAACCGTTGGGTCCCTTCGTATTGCGGCTTGTCGACATGCAGCAGGGGGAATCCCGCGATCGGCTTGAGGGTCAGGCGCGCCCCGGCGACGTCCACCACCCCGGGCGCCACCACCAGGTCGACGTCCATCGTCTCCAACCGCCACATCAGGTCCCGGATCCCGTGCACGCCGAAGTGCTCGGTGCGCGTCACCGCCACCGTGTCGGCGCCACAGCCGGCGATGGCGGATACCGCGGTGGTTTCGTCCCCGAGGATCGCGATCTTGCGGCCCTGGACCGTCAGCACCTCGCCGCGCGGCGGGCCGTAGCCCGCGATGCAGACGCCGACCACCAGATAGCCGTCGTTCGGGTTGCGGATCAGCTCGTGGGCGAGGTGCGAAACGCCCGGGCGATCCCCGATCGCCAATACCAGCGATTGGTATTGCCCTTGCGCCCGTTTGCGCCAGACGTGCTTGCGCCACAGGTTGCGGCTCGCCAGCAACCCGAGGGTGCCCACGGGGAGCGCGACCGCCAGATAGCCGCGGGCCAGTTCGATCTTGGCCAGCAGCGTGACGATGGCGATGAACCCGAACGTCCAGAACGAGGCGCTGGCGATGCGCCGGTATTCGTCGATTCCTGCGCCGATGATCCGGGTGGACCGGGTTTGGAACATCGACATCGACGAAAGCCATAGCGCGGCAAAGAGAACCGAGAACAGCGTCATGACGGGCCCTGGGTACCCGGACGTGTTCGGCGAGTCCCCGAACCGGACAAACTGGGCGAGCGCGACGGCGGCGCAGACGATCATCGAGTCGGTGACGCGCAGGCGAGCCGAGTACCGCTGCTGCCAACGGGCAACGGCCTTGGCGCCGACCCGCGGCGCGGGCAGCACCGCAAGCGGTGCCGGGCCGGTGTCGGCTGGAAGCGTGGTCGTCATGATGGCCGTTCTCTCGGTTACGCCGTCACCGATTGCGCCGCGGCGACGAGGGTTTCGGTGTTTTCGGTGGTTGGCATCCCCGCGTAGTACACGCCGGGATAACAGATCAGCTGGGCCCGCGATGCGCGCAGCAAGGCCAGCGGCCCCTGCAACAGATACCGGCGGGCCAGGCGCTGGGGCTCGCGGGTCAACCGGTAGAACCATTCCAGGCCCGCTCGCTGCATCCAGTCCGGCGCCCGGCTGGTCATGCCGGACAGGAAGTCGATGGCGCCACCGCACGGCAGGAAAACCTTTGCGCCCGTGGCGAATCCGTGCCGGTCCACCCACTGCTCCTGGCGTGGCTTGCCGAGGCTGACCACCAGGATGTCGGTACTCGCCGCGCGGATATCGGCGGCCAGGGCGTCGGAGTCCGATTCGATGTCGGCCGGGTCGGGCGCCCACATGCCCGATACCACCAGCGCGGGATAGTGCGCCCGCAGGCGCTGCGCCAACAGCCGATGGGTCTGGGCGCTGCCGCCGAAGAAGCCGACCCGCTGACCCGTCGACTCGGCCAACGCCAACACGGCGGGCAGCAAGTCGGCCCCGGTCACGCGCGGCCACGGCTTTGCGGTCAGCAGTTGCCCCCGCCACGCGATGGGCATGCCGTCGGCCAGCAGCAGCCATTCCAGCCGGCTCGCGGGCGTCGCGCCAAGCGAGCGAAAGTGGTGGAGGTGATCCAGGTTCACCGAGCCCACCGCCAGCCCGCCCGCCCGCGAGCGCAGGCGGGCCGAGATGATGGACAGCACCTGGTCGGTGTCGCAGCGTTCGACGACGCTCCCGCTGACGACCATGCGCACCGGGGCTGCTGAGGATTCGTGGCCCATGGCAAACCTATCCCAGGCGCTTTCGGACCGGGCGGTACGAGGTCATGACGCCTCGCTCTCGGCCGCCGCCGGCTCATCCATAAAGGGCCAGCTGGCGTCCTTCTCCGACATGACGGTCACCGGCAGCGGCCATTTGATGGCGAATTCGGTTTCGTCCCAGCGGAATCCCTCTTCGCTTTCGGGCACATAGGGTCCGCTGACCTGGTACATGACCTCGGTGTCGTCGGTCAGCGTCTGGAAGCCGTGCAAGACGTAGGGCGGCAGGAACAGCGCGCGGCGGTTCTCCGCGGTCAACTCGACCATCACGTGCTTGCCGTAGGTCTGCGATTCCGGCCTGATGTCGACGGCGACGTCGGCGATCGCCCCGCGCACGCAACGCACCAGTTTCGCCTCGGCGTGCGGGGGCGCCTGCCGGTGCAGGCCGCGCACCGTCCCCCGGGTGTAGTTGAAGCAGAGGTTGGTTTGTGCCACTTCGGAAATGAGCCCGTAGGTGAGGAATTCGTCGGCGCAGAAGGATCGAGAGAAGAAGCCGCGATGGTCGCGATGGGGTTCGATGTCGATGATCGTCACCCCGGCAACAGCCGTGGGCGTGTACTTCACTGCGTCTCCTTCCAGAACAGTCGCTGGTCGACCTGCCCGGTCTTGAGCAGGTATTCGATCTGCTTCAGGCGGGTGTGCCCGCGGCCGTGGAATGTCTCGGGATCCATTGCGATGGTTTGGAAGACGCGATGCAGTTGCGCCGCCCCGGCCGCGACGTCCCACTCGGCGCGGAAGTCGGGGAAGACCGCACGGATCTTGCCGAACGCCACCCGGTAGCTGCGGTTGTCCGCGTTGGGCGGGCCGAAAGTGAGTTCGCAGCCGGGGAACTCGGCGCTGACGGTCTCCGCGATTTCGCGCACCGTGCGGTTGTTTTCGTCGCTGCCGACGTTGACCACGAGTTTGTGCACGGTCTGCCGGTCGGCGCGCAGCGCGCACCGGATGGCCTGAGCGATGTCGAGGGCATGCACCAGCGGCCGCCACGGGGTGCCGTCGCTGGTCATCGCGATGCGATGTTCGGTCCAGGCGTAACCCGCCAGGTTGTTCAGCACGATGTCGAAGCGCATGCGGGGCGAGGCGCCGAATGCCGTTGCGTTGCGCAGGAATGCCGGCGAGAAGTCGTCGTCGGCCATCGCGGTGAGGTCCCGTTCGACCAGGGCCTTGCACTTGGCGTACGGGGTCAGCGGGTTGATGGGGCTGGTCTCATCGACCGTCCCGTCGGCGATCCCGTACACACTGCACGACGACATGTAGACGAACCGGCCGACGCCGGCGCGCTTGGCGCACTCTGCCAAATGCACGCTGCCGCGGTGGTTTACCTCGTACGTGACGTCCCCGATCAGGTCGCCGATCGGATCGTTGCTCAGCTCCGCCATGTGCACGATCGCGTCGAACCCGCGCAGGTCCGCGACGGTCACGTCGCGAATGTCCTTGATGAGGGTCAGCGCCGCCACCGGGTGGGCACTGCCGGCGAGCGGGCCCGGGCACAGCCAACCGGCCCGGTAGTAGCCGGTGTCCAAACCGACGACGTCGTGACCGTCCTCGAGGAGCAGCGGCGCCAGGAGGCAACCGAGATAGCCCTCCGTGCCGGTGATCAGCACTCGCATGGTGTCATCCCTCCCGTCGAAAGATCAGTTGTCGAAATGAGCGTCGAAGGGGCTGATGACCGCCTTCTCGCCCACAAAGGCTTCGGCGTAGCGCGCCCGGCACTGGACGCCCCGGACCCGCATCAGGCCGAGGAACGCCTCGTCGTCGAACCAGTCGCGGCCCGATTGCGACGGGTACGACTGCGCGAGCAGCTGCGCCTTCTGGTGGGCGATCTCCGTCGGGATGCCCACGTAGAGAGTGGGATTCGGCAAGTCGGACTCCCATTTGAGAATCTCGTAGCCCAGCACCAACTGCGCACGGAACTCGGTCGGGATGAGCTCGGCGACCAAGCGATGGTCCTGGTGGTAGTCGTGGCGGTGCGGACCGATCACCAGATCGGGCTGGCATTCGCGGCGGAACTGGGCAAGCTCGCGCTTCACCGCTCCCCAGTGGCCCGGCAGCTGACCGTCGGGCAGGTCGGCCACGGTCAACCGGACCTCCGAGCGCGGGAACAGCGCCGCGAAGGCGTTCTTTTCCTCTATCTCGCGTTCGGTGCCGGCGCCGGTGAGCACCAGGGCGTGCACGACGACACCCGGGTTGTGGCGGGCGATCTGCAACAGCGTCGCACCCGCACCGATGACGATGTCGTCACAGTGCGCGCCGATGACGGCAATCGAGTCGATTGCGCCGGTGTTCAGCTGGATCATGCCGAACGTCTCGCAGGAGCCTGCTCCCACACCATCCAGGGGCGGTTTCCGGTGTTGTAGTCGGCGTCGAGTTCGGCGCGTTCCTTGAACGTGTCGGCCGGTTTCCAGAAGCCGTCGTGCTGGTAGCCGAGGAGCCGGCCGGTCCCGGCGAGCGCCATGCAGGCATCGCCGACGAGGTCGCCGTTCTCCGGAATGAGGTCGAAGACCTCCTGGGTCAATACGAAGTAGCCCCCGTTCACCCAGATCGGGAATTTGGCGATCGGAGCGATCTCCTTGATGTCACCGCCGGCGGTGACGTCGACGCAGTGGAAGGACGACTGGGGTGGCACGATCAGCATTGATGCGGCGGCGCCGCTCGTCTTGAGCCGGTCGATCATGGTGTCGAGCGGCGCGTCGGTCAGCACGTCGGCGTAGTTGGCCAGGAAGTATTCGTCGTTCCCGAGGTACTTGCGCACCCGCCGCAGCCGCTCGCCGATCGGCGACTCCAGCCCGGTGTCGACGAAGGTGATGCTCCAGTCGGACATGTCGGAATCGAGCAGCTCGATGTGACCGGCGCGCATGACGAAGTCGTTGGACTCCATCTCGCGGTAGTTAAGGAAGAAGTCCTTGACCATGGCCTGCCCGTAGCCCAGGCACAGGATGAACTCCTTGTGCCCGAAGTGGGCGTAGTAGCGCATGACATGCCACAGCAGCGGTCGGGGTCCGACCATCTGCAGCGGCTTGGGAACCTGGTCGCCCTCGGCGGTCCGCATTCGCATGCCGTAACCGCCACAGAAGAGCACGACTTTCATGACGCCCATCCCTTCGATAAACCGAGACCGAGTTCCCGCCTAGTGGCCAAAAACGATACTTTTGGTATTTCGCGAATTGGGCCGGTCATACGATCGCCGCCCCGTAGCCGCCGGACGGCGGCTGTGCCATGACCGTCGGTATCTGCCCGTACCGCGGACCGGGCGCCTGGCGCCCTGCGGCGCCGCCCGGCAGGCCGCCCAGCATGCTCGGCGGCACGGCGCCGATGCCGTTGGGAACGCCGGCGTTGGGCAATATCGCGCCCGCGCTGGTCAGCTGCGCGGTCGGGATGACGCTGGTCCAGCTGGCGGGCACCGAGAGCGGGCCGAGCGCGGCGGCCTGGCCCAGGCCTCCCACCACGCCCGCACCTGCGGCTTCCGCCGCGCCCGCGGCCTCGGCCGCCGCCTGCCCGGCGACGTCGGCCGCGCTCGCGGCCGCCGTCGACGCAGTGGCCGCCATCCCCTGCAAAGTCTGGGCCATGCCCAGCACGCTGGACAGGCCGTACAGCGGGGTCGCGGCCACCATCAGGTAGCCCGGCAGCAGGGCCGGCAGGTTGCTTTCGAGGTTGCTCATGAAGCTCGACATCGACAGGCCGCCGGTCCCGGAGGTGAGCCCGCCCACCAGCGTCCCCCAGGGCGTTTCCGCGCCAGCGCTCGCCGCGGCGGGTGTCGCCAGGGTCTGCAACATCGAGGACACCGTGGACATCAGGCCGGCCAGCGAGACCTGCTGGGTGCCCGCCCCGGCCGCGGCCTGGGAGACCGCGGTGGCCTGGCCCGCCGCGACGGCGGGGTCGGCGACCTCCGGCGCAGGCGTGAACGTTGTGAGCTCCGCGGCCAGCGCCGAATTAGCGGCGTATTCGTACATCGCCACGGCGTCTTGAGCCCACATCTCGGCGTATTGCGCCTCGTTTGCCGCGATCGCCGGCAAGTTCTGACCGAAGAAGTTGGTGGCGATCAACGACGCGAGTTGAACCCGGTTGGCGATGACCGCCTGCGGCGGCACGGTCGCGGCCCAGGCCGCGTCATATATTTCCGCTGCAAGCCTGGCCTGGCCGGCGGCCTCCGCTGACCGTGCGGCGGCCCCGGCCGTCCACGCGACGTACGGTCCGAACGCGGATGCCATGCTCAGCGACGCGGGGCCCAGCCACCGCCCGACCGTCAAGCCCGAGATGATCGACCGATACGCGGCCGCGGCGGAATGCAGTTCGGTGGCCAGGTTGTCCCAGGCCACCGCGGCCGCCGTCAGCGACCCCGCGCCGGGGCCGGCGTACATCCTCGCCGAGTTGATCTCCGGCGGAAGAGCGCCAAAGTCGATCATTTCGAGTGATCCCTGCCCGTCGACGCGCCGCCGGCCGCGTTGGCGCCGGCAGAGACGGACGCCCCTGACGTGACGAACGACACACGTCGTCCGAGGTCGGCGCGGGTCGCCCCGCGCAGTGGTCGGCGCGGCGATCGAACAGCACCGCACGCCCGCGGTCCGCAAAAGGGGCGCTGACCAGGCGAAGAAACTGAGAGCCACATAGAGAGCGATTATACATACTTTTAGTTCGGCATACACCATGTTGTCTTACCAACAGTATTTGTAAGTTTGTTAACGCGACCCGCTGCGTTGAATGCCGTGGAACGACCCCTGACTGCTAACCTCAAAGACGGCCCATATGCCGCCCGAGGCACACCGCCGAGTGCTGGCCCTGAGAACGAGGTGTGTGCCCTGCTCGAGGAAGGCATCGAGAACGTGGAAGCGATCGATTCGGGCCATGGCTCCGGCCCCGGAATGATCACCCGCCTTGCTTATGCACCGGCGTGGTCGACCCGAACCGGACAGTTGAGTTCTCGGTTCCGATGACCGCCCATTCGACCGACGGACGCGCGGACGCGACGCGGCGACAGATTTTGCGGGCCGCTTCGCATCAGTTCGCTCGCCGGGCCTATCACGACGTCGGCCTGGACGACATCCTCGCGGAAGCGGAGCTGACCAAGGGGGCGATGTATTTCCACTTCCGTTCCAAGCACGCGCTGGCCGTGGCGATCATCGAGAAGCAGACGGCCGCCGGAGCCGTCGCGGTGGAGGAGCTCCTCACTCGTGGGCTTTCCGGCCTGGAGACCCTGATCGACTTTTCGTATCTGATCGCTTCCGGCGACATCCGAACCGACGGGGTCAGGGCGGGGCTGAACCTGCTCGAGTCGGTCGGCCGGTCGGAAGGCCTGCAGAAGAAGCTGTTGGAGGAGTGGGCCAAGGCGCTCGCGGGGGTCGTCGAGCAGGCCATCGCGGAGGGCGACATCGGCCAGCATTGTGACCCGCAAGACGTGGGACGCCTCGTGGTGTCCCTGCACATGGGGCTGCGCCAAACCAGCAACCTGGAGGAACCGGAGCGGTTCTTGCACGACCTGGAGAAGTGCTGGCTCCTGATGTTGACCGGAATCCTGCAACCGGAGCGCATCGATTACTTCCGCCAATTCCTCAGGCGCCGCGCGGCACTGGCGATCAACTCCACCTCGGCGGGCACGGATTCTGGATAGCGCCATGGGCAGGTCGCGCGATCCGGCCCGCGTGTGGGCGGCTGTTACGCTTACCGCTCCGGCCGCAAGGTTGGTGAAGTTGTCGAGATCCGCGTCTGGGGACATCGACGGAACTCCGGAGGTGTAGACGCGATGGCGCGCCAGGTTCGATCGGAAGCCACTCGGCGGAAGATCCTCGACGCCGCGATAGACGTTTTCGGCGAGGTCGGGTACGCCGCGGCCGGCTGGAACACGATCATCGAGCGGACCGGCATGACCAAAGGGGCCCTCTACCACCACTTCGACTCGAAGGAATCGCTGGCTTCCGCGATCATCGAAGAAGGTTCCGAGACGATACTCGTCGCATTCCGCAACGTGTGCGGGTCGTCGTCGCCCGCGCTCGAGAACATGATCCACGGCACCTTCACCATCGCCAACGTGCTCAGCTCCGACAAGACCGCCCGCGCCGCCGAGCAACTGACGGCCGCTCTGACCGGATTCAACGAAGCCGCCATGCGGTTCTGCGCCAACATGGTTGAGCTGATGGCGGCCCAGGCCCAGCGGGCGGCCGCCGAAGGTGACGTCCGAGAGGATCTCGACCCGGTGGTGATCAGCGAGTCGATTGTCGGCGCCATGTTCGGAACGCGTTTGCTGTACAACGCGATGGCGGCCAAGGGCGTGGCGGGGCGCGATGCGGGTCCGGCGGTCGACGCGGGTCTGGCTCCCCACACGAATCAATTCTGGGAACTCATGCTCGCGGGCATCGTCACCGAGGCGTCGCTACCTTACTTCCGCGAATTCCTTTCGCGGGAGGCGCTGCGCCACGGACCGCCGGCCGGACCGGCACAGGGCCAGGGTGCCGCGGTCCCCGACGCCGGCTAGGCGATTACGACCGCCTGCCCAGCGCACGTTTCGTACTACGGGTATCTCATTGCGCCGTGCGGATTCCTAAAGGTTTAAAGATCGGCGCCTAGCGTTCCTCGACCCACAATTGCTCGGTGAGGTCCTGGAACGCCGCGAGCGCGAACTGGTCGTCCGCGCGCAGGAGCGCCGACTTGCTCATCAGAGCCCGAACCACCGAACCGTCCTTATGGCCCAATTCGACGACCATGTTCGCGAGTGCGTGCACGACCGAAAGTAGGGAGTCCGACTCCGGAGCCTCGTGGAAGATCTCGTGAAACCGCAGGGAGAGAACCTCTTCGGGATCGAAGCCCACCATCTCCGCGAAGGCGGTGTTGGTGAACAAGATGCTGCCGTCGTTCCCGATGGCGAGCACCGGAATCGGAATTCTTTCCAGGACGACCAACGCGGGCAACTCCTTCAAGGTAGTCATCGGCGATTGGTTTTGTTGCCGGCTTCGTCGTCGCTCCACATGCCGATTATGGACTATCGCAAGGCGCAGTTCCGACGCTTTTCCCCATGGCGCGCAAGATTCCTGCGAATGGGTTTGTACGGCCCCGAAAAACGAAACTTTCCCGGGTGTGTCGCGCCGACGCGACCGCGCCGGGAGCCAGCCCGGTTGCGTCGCCGGACGCTGCGTACCGTTGGTCTGCTTCGGCTCACTCCGCCTGATAACGCGGGAACACGCCCGTCGGCGGCGGCAGGGCGGTGCCGGGGGCCAGCCGCGCGCCGACCGCGTCGAAAGCCCGCCGGTCCGCGCCCTGGCCGAGCAGGTCCAGCAGCTTGCCGGCCGACTCGGGCATGACGGGCTGGACGAGCAGCGCCGCGATTCGGACGGCCTCGCACGTGACATAGAGGACGGTGCGAAACCTGGCCTGATCCGCCTCGGACTCGCTTTTGCGCAGGACCCACGGCTCCTGGGCCGAAAAGTATTTGTTGGCCTCCCCGAGCATCAGCCAGATCGCCTCGAGGGCCAAGTGCATTGCCTGCCCGTCGAAATTGGCCCGCGCCCGCTCCAGCAGGCCGTCCGCCGTCGCCAGCAGCTCGGTGTCCGCCGCGGTGAACTCGCCCGGCTCGGGCACCACCCCGTCCAGGTTCTTGGCCACCATCGACAGCGAGCGTTGGGCGAGGTTGCCTAGCTCGTTGGCCAGGTCGGCGTTGATCCTGGTGACGATGGCCTCTTCGCTGAAGCTGCCGTCCTGGCCGAACGGCACCTCCCGCAGCAGGAAATAGCGCACCTGATCGAGGCCGAAGGTGTCGACCAGCGAAACCGGGTCGACGATGTTGCCCACGGACTTGCTCATCTTCTCGCCGCGGTTGAGCAGAAATCCGTGCGCGAAAACCCTGCGGGGCAACTCGATTCCGGCCGACATCAAGAACGCCGGCCAGTAGACGGTGTGGAACCTGATGATGTCCTTGCCGATCATGTGCAGATCGGCGGGCCAATAGTGCCGGAACAACTCCGAGCCGGTGTCGGGGAAGCCGACGCCGGTCAGGTAGTTGGTCAGGGCGTCGACCCAGACGTACATGACGTGGTCGGGGTGATCCGGGACCTTCACCCCCCAGTCGAACGACGTCCGCGAGATGGACAGGTCGCGCAGGCCGCCGGAGACGAAGCTGACCACCTCGTTGCGCCGCACCTCGGGCGCGATGAAGTCGGGGTTCGCCTCGTAGTGCGCCAGCAGCTTGTCGGCATACGCCGACAGCCGGAAGAAGTAGGTGCGCTCCTCCGTCCAGGTCACCGGGGTGCCGGTCTCGACCGCGATCCTGGTCCCGTCCACGACTTCGGTCTCCGACTCGACGAAGAATCGCTCGTCGCGCACCGAATACCAGCCCGAGTAGGTGTCCAGGTAGATGTCGCCCGCCGCGGCCATCCGCCGCCAGATCTCCTTCGACGCCTCGTGGTGGTCGGCGTCGGTGGTGCGGATGAACCGGTCGAAGGAGATGTTCAGCCGCTCCTGCAGGCGCTGGAAGACATCCGAGTTGCGCCGGGCCAGCTCGGCCGTGGGCAGGCCCTCGGCCGCGGCGGCCTGGGCGACCTTGAGCCCGTGCTCGTCGGTTCCGGTCAGGAATCGCACGTCGTAACCGTCCAGCCGCCTGAACCGCGCGATGGCGTCGGTGGCGATGTACTCGTACGCGTGCCCCAAATGCGGCGCGGCGTTGGGGTACGTGATCGCGGTGGTGATGTAGTAGGGCCTCATCGAGACTCACCCTATTGTGTGGCGGTGAGTTCCAACCGCTCTGGTGAACGACAAGCGCCGCCCGCACCCGAGCCGCTGGCGCCTTTGATCGACGCGCACACCCACCTCGACGCGTGCGGCGCCGGACCGGATATGGGGGCCGAGGAGGTGCGGGCCATCGTCGACCGCGCCGCCGCAGTCGGTGTGCAGGCGGTGGTCACCGTCGCCGACGATCTCGATTCGGCGCGCTGGGTGACGCGCGCCGCCGACTGGGATCCGCGCGTCTACGCCGCCGTGGCGCTGCACCCGACCCGCGCGAACGCCTTGGACGACGCGGCCCGCGCCGAGATCGAGCGGCTTGCCGCCCGCCCCCGGGTGGTGGCGGTCGGGGAGACCGGGATGGACATGTATTGGCCGGGCCGGCTGGAGGGCTGCGCGGAGCCGTCCGCGCAGCGGGAGGCCTTTGCCTGGCATATCGACCTGGCCAAGCGCCTCGGGAAGCCGCTGATGATCCACAACCGGGAGGCCGACACCGAGGTGCTCGACGTGCTGGCCGCCGAGGGCGCCCCTGACGCGGTGATCTTTCATTGCTTTTCATCGGACAGCGCGATGGCCCGCCGCTGCGTGGATAGTGGGTGGTTGCTGAGCCTGTCCGGGACGGTCAGTTTCCGCAATGCGCGCGCCCTGCGGGAGGCCGTCGCGCTGATCCCACCCGAGCAGCTATTGGTGGAAACCGATGCGCCTTTTTTGACCCCGCACCCCTATCGGGGCGCAGCGAATGAGCCCTATTGCCTTCCTTATACTGTGCGGGCGATCGCTGAACTGCTGGATCGCCGTCCCGAAGACTTGGCGCAGGTCACGACCAGCAATGCCCGCCGGGTCTACGGGCCGGCCGCCGGGTAGCCGCGCGGGCCGGTGATTTTCCCAACAGTGACGCGTCGGAGTTGCTGAACATTGGCCGGTTCGTTACCGTCTTGTGATCGAACGGTGGGGCCTTTGGGCCCCGCTGTCGTTTGTAGTCATTTTCTTGCTGAGTGGTTCGTAACTGGTTGCTGAGGCGGAGTAACGCGCGTTGACTGTATTGACAAAACTTCATCACAATTCATCACCGATGTTGCGGCTCGTTGTCGCGGGCCTGCTGTTAGTACTGGGCTTCGCCGGCGGGCTCGCGGTTTCCGCGTCCAAGACGGTGACCCTGACGGTGGACGGAATCGCGATGCGGGTGTCGACGATGAAGTCGCGGGTGATCGACATCGTCCAGGAGAACGGCTTCAGGGTCGACGAGCGCGACGACCTCTACCCGGCCGCCGACGTGGAGGTGCGCGACGCCGCCAACATCGTGTTGCGGCGCAGCCGGCCGCTGCAGATCTCGTTGGACGGCCACGACTCGAAGCAGGTGTGGACGACCGCGTCGACCGTGGACGAGGCGCTGGCCCAACTCGCGATGACCGACACCGCCCCGGCCGCCGCCTCCCGCGGCAGTCGCGTTCCGCTGGCCGGGATGGCGCTGCCGGTCGTGAGCGCCAAGACCGTCCAGATCAACGACGGCGGCGCGGTGCGCACCGTCCACCTCGCCGCGGCCAACGTCGCCGGGCTGTTGAACGCCGCCGGCGCGCCGCTGCTGGAAAGCGATCAGGTGGCCCCCGGGGCGGCGGCCCCGATCGTGGACGGGATGCAGATCCAGGTCACCCGCAACCGCATCCAGCGGGTCACCGAGCGAGTCCCGCTGCAGCCGCCCGCGCGCCGGATCGAGGACCCGGAGATGAACGTCAGCCGCCAGGTCGTCGAGGACGCGGGCAGCCCGGGCACGCAGGACGTGACGTTCGCGGTGGCCACGGTCAACGGCGTCGAGACCGGCAGGCTGCCCATCGCCAACACCGTGATCACCCCGGCCCGTGAGGCCGTGGTTCGCGTGGGCACCAAGCCCGGCACCGACGTGCCGCCGGTGAGCAACGGGTCGATCTGGGACGCCATCGCCGGCTGCGAGGCCGGCGGCAACTGGGCGATCAACACCGGAAACGGGTATTACGGCGGTGTGCAGTTCGACCAAGGGACCTGGGAGCGCAACGGCGGGTTGCGCTTTGCGCCCCGCGCCGACCTCGCCACCCGCGAGGAGCAGATCGCCATCGCCGAGGTCACCCGGCAGCGCCAGGGCTGGGGCGCCTGGCCCGTGTGCAGCGGAAGAGCTGGTGCAAGCTGACCATCCGGCTACTCGGGCGCACCGAGATCAGGCGGCTGGCCAAAGAACTGGAATTTCGGCCACGAAAGTCATTGGGGCAGAACTTCGTCCACGACGCCAACACCGTGCGACGGGTGGTCGCGACCTCCGGCGTCGGCCGGTCCGACCACGTCCTGGAGGTCGGTCCGGGCCTCGGTTCGCTCACGCTGGCGCTGCTTGACCGCGGCGCCACCGTCACCGCAGTCGAGATCGACCCCGCGCTGGCCGGCCGGCTGCCCCAGACCATCGCCGAACACTCGCACAGCGAGATACACCGGCTGTCGGTGCTGAACCGCGACGTGCTGACGCTGCGCCGGGACGAGGTGCCGGGCGGGCCTGACGGACCCACCGCCGTCGTCGCCAACCTGCCCTACAACGTCGCGGTCCCGGCGCTCTTGCACCTACTCGCCGAATTCCCGTCCATTCGGGCCGTGACGGTGATGGTGCAGGCCGAGGTCGCCGAACGGCTGGCCGCCGAGCCGGGCGGCAAGGACTACGGCGTGCCCAGCGTGAAGGTCCGCTTCTTTGGGCGGGTGCGCCGCTGCGGCATGGTGTCGCCAACCGTCTTCTGGCCGATCCCGCGGGTCTATTCGGGGCTGGTTCGCATCGACCGGTACGCGACCTCGCCGTGGCCGACCGACGACGCCTTCCGGCGGCGGGTGTTCGAACTCGTCGACATCGCCTTCGCCCAGCGGCGCAAGACATCCCGCAATGCGTTCGCCGAATGGGCCGGTTCGGGCAACGAGTCGGCGAATCGGCTGCTGGCGGCCAGCATCGATCCGGCCCGCCGCGGCGAGACGCTGTCCATCGACGACTTCGTGCGGCTGTTGCGCCGCTCCGGCGATCCGGACGACACGCTGCCGAGCGTTTCGGGGCACGCCTCGGCGAGCTGACCGGAGCGCCGTGGCGTGTGGTTCGCCCGGCGCGGCGTTAGTCTGCTGCGGTGGTCAACAATGTCTGACGGCAACACCGCCGCGCAGTGGGTGCCCACCGGGTCGGTCACCGTACGGGTGCCCGGAAAAGTCAACCTGTACCTGGCGGTGGGGGACCGCCGCAAGGACGGTTATCACGAGCTGACGACGGTCTTTCAGGCCGTCTCGCTGCTGGACGAGGTGACGGTCCGCAACGCCGACGTGCTGTCGCTCGAGCTGGTCGGCGAGGGCGCCGACAAGCTGCCCACCGACGAGCGCAACCTGGCGTGGCAGGCGGCCGAGCTGATGGCCGAACACGTCGGCCGGGCGCCCGACGTCTCGATCATGATCGACAAGTCCATTCCGGTGGCCGGCGGTATGGCGGGCGGCAGCGCCGACGCGGCGGCGGTGCTGGTCGCGATCAACTCGCTGTGGGAACTCAACGTGCCGCGCCGCGACCTGCGCATCCTCGCCGCGAAGCTCGGCAGCGACGTGCCGTTCGCGCTGCACGGCGGGACGGCGCTGGGAACCGGTCGCGGCGAAGAGCTGGCCACCGTGCTGTCCCGCAACAGCTTCCACTGGGTGCTGGCCTTCGCCGACGGCGAGCTGCTCACCCCGGCGGTGTTCAAGGAGCTGGACCGGCTCAGGAAGGCCGGAAAACCGCCGCGGCTCGCCGAACCCGGGCCGGTGCTGGCGGCCCTGGCCGCGGGCGACCCGGAGCAACTGGCGCCGCTGCTCGGCAACGAGATGCAAGCAGCCGCGGTGAGCATGAACCCCGGCCTGCGAAAGGCGCTGCGCGCCGGCGTCGAGGCCGGCGCCCTGGCCGGCATCGTGTCCGGCTCCGGCCCGACGTGTGCCTTCCTGTGCACGTCGGCGGCGTCGGCGGTGGACGTCGGGACCCAGCTGTCCGGGGCGGGCGTGTGTCGCACCGTTCGGGTCGCCACCGGCCCGGTGCCCGGCGCCCGCGTGGTGCCCGCCCCCACTGAAGTGTGAATTCGCACTCAAGGCGCGCCACAGTTTGGCAGTTACTTAAGAGGAGTTTAAGATAACTGGCGGTGACGAGCAGCGGTAAGCAAGACCACTCGATTCCTTCGCCCACCGGAATTACCGGTGGGCTCGTTGGCTCATCACGTGTCCGAGACCTAACCGCTGCGCAATCGTGCTCGCGTGGCTGCTACAAACTGGCACCCAGCAGGCGGAACATGAGATTCCGGGCCTTGGGGCAACTGCCGGAACCGAGGAGGTTTTTGTGAGCAGGTTTACCGACAAGATGTTCCGCAACGCCCGCACCGCGACGACGGGCATGGTCACCGGTGAACCCCACGAACCCGTCCGGCACACCTGGGGCGAGGTCCACGAGCGCGCCCGTCGCATCGCGGGCGGCCTGGCCGCCGCGGGCATCGGCCTCGGCGACGCCGTCGGCGTCCTCGCCGGCTTCCCGGTGGAGATCGCGCCCACGGCGCAGGGCCTGTGGATGCGCGGCGCCAGCCTGACCATGCTGCACCAGCCGACACCGCGCACCGACCTCGTCGTGTGGGCCGAGGACACCATGACCGTCATCGGCATGATCGAGGCCAAGGCCGTCATCGTGTCCGAGCCCTTCCTGGTGGCCATCCCCGTGCTGGAGGAGAAGGGCGTCAAGGTCCTCACCGTCGCCGACCTGCTCGCATCGGAGCCGATCGACCCCGTCGAGGTGGGCGAGGACGACCTGGCGCTCATGCAATTAACGAGCGGTTCCACTGGATCTCCCAAAGCCGTCCAGATCACCCACCGCAACATCTACTCGAACGCCGAGGCCATGTTCATCGGCGCCCAGTACGACGTCGAGAAGGACGTCATGGTCAGCTGGCTGCCCTGCTTCCATGACATGGGCATGGTCGGCTTCCTGACCATCCCGATGTACTTCGGCGCGGAGCTGGTGAAGGTCACGCCGATGGACTTCCTGCGCGACACGCTGCTGTGGGCCAAGCTCATCGACAAGTACAAGGGCACCATGACCGCGGCGCCCAACTTCGCCTACGCGCTGCTGGCCAAGCGGCTGCGCCGCAACGCCAAGCCTGGCGACTTCGACCTGTCGACCCTGCGCTTCGCGCTGTCCGGCGCCGAGCCAGTCGAGCCCGCCGACGTCGAGGACCTGCTCGACGCGGGCAAGCCGTTCGGGTTGCGGCCCTCGGCGATCCTGCCGGCCTACGGCATGGCCGAGACGACGCTGGCGGTGTCGTTCTCCGAGTGCAACGCCGGGCTCGTCGTCGACGAGGTCGACGCCGACCTGCTGGCCGCGTTGCGCCGCGCCGTCCCGGCCACCAAGGGCAACACCCGCAGGCTGGCCACGCTGGGTCCCCTGCTGAAGGACCTCGAGGCCCGCATCATCGACGAAAGCGGCAACGTGATGCCCGCGCGCGGCGTGGGGGTCATCGAGCTGCGCGGCGAGTCCCTGACGCCCGGCTACCTCACGATGGGCGGCTTCATCCCGGCGCAGGACGAGCACGGCTGGTACGACACCGGCGACCTCGGCTACCTGACCGAGGAGGGCCACGTCGTGGTGTGCGGCCGCGTCAAGGACGTCATCATCATGGCGGGCCGCAACATCTACCCGACCGACATCGAGCGGGCCGCCTGCCGCGTCGAGGGGGTCCGGCCCGGCTGCGCCGTCGCGGTGCGCCTCGACGCCGGCCACTCCCGCGAGACGTTCGCCGTCGCGGTCGAGTCAAACGCCTGGCAGGACCCGGCCGAGGTGCGCCGCATCGAGCACCAGGTCGCCCACGAAGTGGTGGCCGAGGTCGACGTGCGTCCGCGCAACGTCGTGGTGCTGGGCCCCGGCACCATCCCGAAGACGCCTTCGGGCAAGCTGCGCCGGTCCAATTCGGTCACGCTGGTCAGCTAGCTTTCGGTTGGCGTCCCCCCGAGTGTGGGGGATAAGTACGCCGGCGCAACGAAATTCGTCCGTAAGGCCCACACTCGCCGGGCCCATCAGGTCAGCGGGGAAAGCCCCGACCTGACCAGGTCTAGGCAGGTGGCCGAGATGACGGCCAAGTCCTCGACGCAGCCGTTGCGCCCCCACGTCTCCACGCCGATCACCATGGCCGCGGCCAGCGTGGCGCCCGCGACGTTGGCGACCAGCTCGATGTTCTCCACGTCCGGATAGCGCTGCTTGACGAAGTCGGTGATGACCGCGGCGAACGACGATTGCACCACCCGCAGGTGGCTGGCGATCTGCTCGCCGGTGATCAGCTCGGCGCGGGCGAGCGCCGCCTGCCGAACCAGCTCTATGTCGTGCGGGTAGCTGGCCATGCTGGCCAGCACGGCGTCGAACACCGACTCGGATTGCGGGCGTTGGGTAAGCGCCTCGGCCAGCCACTCCACGTGCGTGTCGTAGTCCTGGAACAGCACGGCTTCCTTGGTGGGGAAGTGCCGGAAGAACGTGCGCTCGGTGACGCCGGCTTCCTGTGCCAGCTGCTGCACCGTCACGTTGCCGAAGCCCTCGCTCGCGAACCTCTTTAACGCCACCTGCCGCAGCGCCTCATGGGTCCTGCTGCGGCGCAGCTTGTGCAGATTGGTCGGCTCGCCCATGCCTGGCATCACATCACATCCCGATCCTGGTCGGCGCCGACGTCTTCCAATTAAGTCAGTACTGACATATATTGGGTCCCGCCCGCCATGGGTGTGTCGCCAGGTGGCCTCGAAGACCATTTCGAAGAAGGAGCATCAGCGATGACGGATTATGACGCGATCGTGGTCGGCGCCGGCCATAACGGGCTGACCGCGGCGGCGGTCCTGCAGCGCGCCGGCCTGCGCACCCTGTGCCTGGAGGCCAACACCTACAGCGGCGGAATGGCGGCCACGGTCGAGTTGATCGACGGATTCCGTTACGAGATAGCGGGTTCGGTGCAGTTTCCCACCGCCCCCGCAATCACCAAGGAGCTCGGGCTGGACACGCTGCCCACCGTCGATGCCGAAGTCCAGTCGGTCAACCTCGGCGACAACGGCGAAGAACCCATGATCTTCTACCGCGATCCGATGCAGCTGATGACCCACCTCGCCGAAAAGCTCGGGACCGAGGCCGTTACGGGGATGGCCGAGATGATCGGCTGGAGCCAGGGACCGGCGAAGGCGCTCGGCCGCTTCGAGGTGCGTACGCCGCCCAAGACGATCGACGAGATGTACGCCTGCGCCGCAAACGAATCCGAGCGCAGGGCCATCCACGAAGTGCTGTTTGGTTCGGCGATGGATGCCATCGACCGCTTCCTGCCCGACAAGGACAAGCACGCGGTGTTGCGCGGAATGCTCGCCTTCCTCGCCATCAACTCCACCTACCGCGGTCCTTACACCCCGGGCAGCGCAACGTGTTTGGCGTTCGCGCTCGCCGTTCCCAACGAGGGTGCGGCGATGATGACGAAGCTCGAGGGCGGGATCGGCTCGCTCGGCCAGCACCTGCATGATCTGTTCGTCTCGCACGGGGGCGAGATCAGATACCGCGCCAAGGTGGAAAAGATTCTCGTCGAGAATGATCGGGTGACGGGGGTGCGCCTGAAGGACGGTTCTGAGATCAGCGCGCCGGTCGTCGTGTCCAACCTGTCGCCCGACCTGACCCTGATCGACATGGTCGGGGCCGAGCACCTGCCGGCCGACCTCGTCGCCCGGCTCAGCGGTCGCGACCACCGGGCGCCCTTCGTCCAGATCCACTTCGCGCTTGACGGCCTGCCGGAATTCGCTCCGCCGTACGACTTCCTCAACGAACCCGGCATGCAGTCATCCATCGGCATATTCGGCTCGCCAGAAGAGCAACAACGCCAGTGGGAGGAGTGCAAGCGGGGCATCATTCCTGACAACCCGTCGATGGGCATGCAGATACCGTCGGTGCACGATCCCAGCATGGCGCCACCGGGGAAGCACGCGGCGAGTGCGTTCGCCTATGCGTTCCCCGTCGAAACGCCCCGCGAAATGCACGGCCACCTCAAGAACGTGATGGCGGAGAAGGTCATCGACAAGATCACCCGCTTCGCACCCAACTTCCGCGACATCCAGATCCGGCATATCACGTTCGCCCCCTACCACATGCAGACGATGTTCGCGGCTCCCGCCGGCGACTTCTGCCACGGCATGCTGCATCCGGACCTGATGGGGCCCAACCGGCCCGGGCCCAAGGGCTTCATCGACATGCCGATTCCGATCGAGGGGCTGTACCTGGGTGGCGCGGGATGCCATGGGGGCCCGGGCATTACGTTCACCCCCGGCTACAACGCCGCGCACCAGGCGCTCGAGGACATCTCGCGATGACCTACGTGATCGCCGAGCCCTGCGTCGACCTCAAGGACAAGGCCTGCATCGAGGAATGTCCCGTCGACTGCATCTACGAAGGCATCCGGATGCTCTACATCCAGCCCGACGAATGCGTCGATTGCGGTGCCTGTGAGCCGGTCTGCCCGGTCGAGGCCATCTACTACGAGGACGACGTGCCCGACGAGTGGAGGGGCTACACGCAGATCAACGCCGACTTCTTCGAGCGGCTGGGCTCGCCGGGCGGCGCGGCCAAAGTCGGTGTGTGCGAACATGATCCGCAGGCGATCAAGGGGCTCGAGCCGACTGGAGGGCAGTGTCAGTGACACGACCCCTCGACGGCACGGTGGCCCTCGTCACCGGCGCGAGCCAGGGAATCGGCCAGGGCATCGCGATCGAGCTCGGCAACCAGGGCGCCACCGTCTGGCTCACCGCCCGCAACGGTGCCGGCCTTGAGCAGACCGCCGATCAGATCCGGGCGCTCGGCGGCGCCGCGGTGGCCCGGCCCTGCGATCACGCCGACGATGCCGCGGTGGAGGCCGTGTTCGACGAATTGCGGCGCGGCCCGGGGCGGCTGGACATGGTGGTCAACGTCGCGTCGCCGGACTTCACATCGATGGTGGCCCAGCCATTTTGGACGCTGCCCTTCCAGGCGATCACCGACAGCCTCGTCGTCGGGCCGCGCGCGAACTTCGTGACCTCGGCGCTCGCCGCGCCGATGATGATCGGACAGGGCGGCGGGCTGATCGTCAACATCTCGTCCCACGGCTGCGAGGACTACCTCCTTTCCACGCCCTACGGGGCGGCGAAGGCAGCCATCGAGAAGATCACCCACGACACCGCGCTCGAACTGCGCGAGCACAATGTCGCCGTGATCGGACTGTGGCCGGGACTGGTGCTCACCGAACGCATCCTCGCCTTCGCGACCGAGGGCCCGTCGGGTTCGCGCCAGCTGTTCGGGCTCGACCTCGACATCTGCGAGTCCCCGCGGTTCCCGGGGCGCGCGGTCGTCGCGCTGTTCACCGATCCCGACCGGATGGCCCGCACCGGCCGATCGTTCTTCGCGTCCCGCCTTGCCCGCGAGTACGGCTTCACCGACGTCGACGGACGTCTGCCGCCCGAGGTGCGGCTGCTGGTCGACTACCTGGGCGACGGCAACGTGCCGGAGTACTGGCAGATGGTGGAGCGGTTCGGCCGCGGCTTCGCCAAACCTTCACCGGCAGAACCGGTCTGACGACTCAGCACGCGTCCGCCTACCAGGCGTGCACGCGGTTCTGCGCGGGCTCGAGCCCGAGCTCGATGAGCGCCTCGGTGGCGTCGGCGGCCTGCTCGCAAATGGTGGGCACCTCGGCGCGCTCGGCCGCGGTGAAGTTCTCCAGCACGAACGCCGCCGGATCCTTGCGTCCGGGCGGGCGCCCGATCCCGATGCGCACCCGCTGAAAGTCCTTGGTGCCCAGCGCCGCAACGACCGAGCGCAGGCCGTTGTGACCACCTTCGCCGCCGCCGATTTTGAGCCGGATGCGACCGAACTCCAGGTCGAGGTCGTCGTGGATGACGATCATGTCGGCCGGGGCCACCGAGTAAAACTTCGCCAGCGGCCCGACCTGGCGGCCCGACTCGTTCATGAAGCAGCGCGGCTTGGCCACCAGCACCGAGTGCCCGGCCAACCGACCGCTGACAACTTCGGCGCCGGAACGCTTGTGCGCCTTGAACTTCGAACCCAGCCGCGCGGCGAGCAGGTCGGCGACCATGAACCCGAGGTTGTGCCGGGTGCGCGCGTAGTTGTCTCCGGGGTTGCCCAGGCCGACCACCAATAGCGGTTCGGCCACGTCGCGAGCCGCCTACTCGGACTCGTCGGCAGAGGCCTCGGCCTCGCCGCCCTCTTCGGCCGCGGGAGCCGCCTCGCCCTCGGCCGCCTCGCCGGCGCCCTCTTCCGCGAGGTCGGCGGCCGTCGGGGCGTTCACCACGTTGACCACCAGCATGTCGGGGTCGGACACCAGGCTGACGCCGCTGGGCAGCGTGATCTGTCCGGCGGTGAACTGGGTGCCCGCAGGCGCGTCCTCGACGGACACGGTCAACTGCTCGGGAATCGACATGGCCTCGGCCTCGATCTCGATCGTGTTGGTCTCCTGGGTGACCAGGGTGTCGGGGCCGGCCTCGCCCTCGATGACGACGTTGACCTCCACGTGGACCTTCTCGCCGCGGCGCACGACCACCAGGTCGGCATGCTGAATGGTGCGGCGGATGGGGTGGATGTCGAGCGCCTTGGTCAGCGCCAGCTGCTCCTTGCCGGCGATGTCGAGGGTCAGCACCGCGTTGGTGCCGGAGTGCCGCAGCACCGCGGCGTAGTCGTGCCCGGGCAGTTCGAGGTGCTGCGGGGCGGCCCCGTGACCGTAGAGGACGGCGGGAATCTTGCCCTCGCGGCGGGCGCGGCGGGACGCGCCCTTGCCGGTCTCAGCTCGCACCGCCACCTTGAGTTGGTTGACTGCGGACTTGGCCATCGTGTCGCTCCTATGTGCTCAATACCTGGGTCGGGAGCACGGCAAAGGTCGCGACATTGAAGTCGGTCTCCGTCGATAACGGTGCTGGCTTGCCAGCCACCCTCGCCGTGGCGCCCGGTCAGGTTAGCGCATCTGCGCCTCGGAGCGGAAATTGCGCGGAAATTGGCGAGTGTGTATTGACGGCTTTGCGTGTTGCGCCAGGGTTGAAAATCGTCGGAAATCGCGCCCTCAGCACACACTGAAAGCCGTCAGCTCACACTCAACGCGCCCGCCGCTCGTTCGGCGGGTCGCTTGTTCCGGGGCGGCCGTTGACTGTGCATTGACGGCTTTGCGTGGTGCTCCAGGGTTGCAAATCGTCGAAAGTTGCGCCCTCAGCACACACTGAAAGCCCTCAGCTCACACTCAACGCCCTACAGCGGGAATTTGGTGGCCGTGAGCTGCTCGGACAGCTCCCACAGCCGGGCGGCGGCGGTCGCGTCCTGCGCGCGCCGGCTGCGGGCGACCGGCTGCGTTCGGCCGACCCAGCCGAATCGCGGGCCGATGAACGTGTCGCCCGGCAGGTCCTCCGATGCGGCGTACAGCGTTTGCCGGGCGCCGAAATCGGCGTCGGTGGCCACCACCCGGGTGGCGGCCGACATCAGCGCGTCGCCCACCCTGCGGCCGGACGCGCCCTGCAGGTTGGTGTGCGAGTAGCCGGGATGGACCGCCAGCGCGCGCAGCGGCGAACCGGCCGAGTCGAGGCGTCGCTGCAGCTCGCTGGTGAACAGCAGGTTGGCGAGCTTCGACTGGCTGTAGGCCAGCCAGGGCGAGTAGCGGCGGTTCTTCCAGTTCAGATCGTCGAAGTCGATGCGCCCCGGCCAGTGCGCCATCGACGACACCGTGACGACGCGGTCGGTCAGCTTGGGGAGCAGCAGGTTGGTCAGCGCGAAATGACCGAGGTGGTTGGTGCCGATCTGGCTCTCGAACCCGTCGGCGGTCAGCGCGTAGGGGGCGGCCATGATGCCGGCGTTGTTGATCAGCACGTCGGCCCCCTCCACCCCGTCGGCGAACCGGCGCACCGACGACAGGTCCTGCAGGTCGAGGGGGCGCACCTCGACGTGGCCGGTTTCGGGGCCGGTGATCTGCTTCGCGGCGGCCTCGCCCTTGCCCGTGTTGCGCACGGCCATGACGATCTTGGCGCCCTTGCCGGCCAGCTCGCGGGCCGTCACCGCGCCCAGCCCGCTATTGGCGCCGGTGATGATCACGGTGCGCCCGGCGAACGACGGCAGGTCTGCGGCGGTCCAGTTCGTCATGGCTGATGAGCTTAGTGAAAGGCCGCCGCCGATTACTTGGCGGCGACGACGAACCCGTGGATGATCCCCTCGATGTCGGTCGCCTCGGCGGCCGCCTGGTTGGCCAGGGTGGTGATGGTCAACTGGACCAGGTACCGCTGGTTCGCGGGCGGCGACCCGGTGGCGATGACGATCCGATTCCAGCTGTGCAGCCGCTGGCCGTCGACGTCGTAGCTACCCTGGATCATCGACGAGGGAAAGCCGTTGTAGTTGTCCGTGGAGGCGTCCAGCTGCTTGAAGTTCTCGAACAGCCGGGCGTCGTCGTTGCCGTGCTTGACGACCTGCGCCGGGTCGAAGTCCCCGTGCAATTTGAAGACCACCAGCCGCGCGGTCGGATACTTGCCGCCGTGCGAGATCATCAGGGTCTCCTTGGCGATGTTCGGGTTGTTCGCCTGCGACCAGCCCGTCGGCGTAGGTATCGAAACGTTCAGATCGGGCAACGATCCCGGCGCCACCTGTTGGCCGCTGACGCCGATGTCCTGCAGGTACTGCGACAGCGGAACGGGCTTGTCCGTCATCGTCGCGGCGGCGCTGGTCGTCGAACTCCGCGTCAGGATCGACTGGTAGTCAGGGGCTTTCGGTGGCGAACATGCCGCCACGGGCATGCTCAGCGCGACCGCCACAACACCGGCGGTGATCGCCGCAGGCCTAATTGCCCGCCTCCTTCTCACGCCGTTCCGGCGCGCATCGTCGCCGGGCAGCCTCACAGGATCTCGCGCACGGCGTCGATCGGCCGCGCCAGCCGGGTGCCCTTCGGGGTGATCACGAACGGCCGTTCGATCAGGATCGGGTGTTCGGCCATGGCGTCGAGCAACTCGTCGTCGGACGCGTCGGCGAGACCGAGTTCGGCATAGAGCGGTTCGCGCTTGCGCACCGCGGCGCGCACGTCGATGCCGGCATCGCGGATCATGCGCGCCAGCTCGGCGCGCGACGGCGGGGTTTTCAGGTACTGGACGATCGTGGGGTCAATCCCGTTGTCGCGCAACAGATCCAGCGTCTTGCGGGAGGTGCTGCACTTGGGGTTGTGGTAGATGACGGTGTCGGCCATCTAGGCGTCACCGTCGAAAAGGCCTGTGACGGAGCCGTTTTCGAAGACCGCGCGGATGGTGCTGGCCAACAGCGGCGCGATGGACAACACCGTGAGCTGCGGGAAACGCTTCTCCTCGCCGATCGGCAGCGTGTTGGTGACGATGACCTCCCGCGCGCCGCACGCCGCCAGCCGCTCGGCGGCCGGGTCGGAGAGCACGCCGTGGGTCGCCGCGATCACCACGTCGCTGGCGCCGTCTTCGCGCAGCAGGTTCACCGCGCCGGCGATGGTGCCGCCGGTGTCGATCATGTCGTCGATCAGAACGCAGGTGCGGCCTTCGACTTCGCCGACGACGCGGTTGGAGACCACCTGGTTGGGCACCCGCGGGTCGCGGGTCTTGTGGATGAAGGACAGCGGAACCCCGCCCAGCGCGTCGGCCCATTTCTCGGCGATGCGGACCCGGCCGGAGTCGGGGGAGACCACCACCATGTTGCCGTCCGGGTAGTTGTCCTTGATGTAACCGGTCAGCAGGTTCTGCGCGCGCATGTGGTCGACGGGACCGTCGAAGAAACCCTGGATCTGGTCGGTGTGCAGGTCCACGGTCACGATCCGGTCGGCGCCGGCGGTCTTGAGCAGGTCGGCGACCAGCCGCGCGGAGATGGGTTCGCGCCCGCGGTGCTTCTTGTCCTGCCGCGCGTAGGGGTAGAAGGGCATGACCGCGGTGATCCGCTTGGCGCTGCCCCGCTTGAGCGCGTCGATCATGATCAGCTGTTCCATCAGCCAGTTGTTGACCGGCGCGGGGTTGGATTGCAGGACGAAGGCGTCGCAGCCGCGCACCGACTCGTGGAACCGAACGAAGATCTCGCCGTTGGCGAATTCCCGCGCCGTCTGCGCGGTGACGTGGACGTCGAGTTCCTTGGCGACCTGTTCGGCCAGCTCGGGATGCGCGCGGCCCGAGAAAAGCATCAAATTTTTGCGATTATCGGTCCAGTCGTGGCTCAACGCACTGCCCTGCCTCGGGATCGAAATGGAAGCCCCATCGTACGTAGCGAATGGTACGGAAATGTGGCCGGGTTGCCAGGGACCAAACTCACGGTGTCTATTCGGGCCCTGAATTCTCGGGATTTTCTTCGGCGGACTTCGCGGCCGCCTTGTCCGCCGCCTCGGCCGCCGCGCTGCCCGGCCGCTTGCGCTGCACCCAGCCCTCGATGTTGCGTTGCGGTCCCGCGGACACCGCCAGCGCCCCGGGCGGGACGTCGTCGCGCACCACGGTCCCGGCACCGGTGTAGGCCCCGTCGCCGACGGTCACCGGGGCCACGAACATGGTGTCCGACCCGGTGCGCACATGCGATCCGATGGTGGTGCGCCGCTTGGTTTCGCCGTCGTAGTTGACGAACACGCTGGACGCGCCGATGTTGCTGTGCTCGCCGATGTCGGCGTCGCCGACGTAGGTCAGGTGCGGGACCTTGGTGCCCGTGCCGATGATCGAGTTCTTGACCTCGACGAACGCGCCGAGCTTGCCGTCGGCCCCCAGCACGGTCCCCGGTCGCAGGTAGGTGAACGGGCCGACGGTGGCGCCGTCCCCGATCGACGAGGACGAGCCGTGCGTGCGCACCACCGACGCGCCGTCGCCGACGCTGACGTCGGTCAGGGTGGTGTCGGGGCCGACGACGCAGTGGCCGCCCACCCGGGTGCGGCCCAGCAGCTGGGTGCCGGGGTGGATGACGGTGTCGCGACCGATCGTCACGTCGACGTCGATCCAGGTGGTGCCCGGATCGACGACGGTCACGCCGGACATCTGGTGGGCGGCGACGATCCGGCGGTTCAGCTCGGCGCCGAGTTCGGCCAGCTGGACGCGGTTGTTGACTCCGGCCACCAGCGCGCTGTCGGCGACGTGCTGAGCGCGCACAGCGCGGCCGTCGCCGCGCAGGATCGCGACGACGTCGGTCAGATACAGCTCCCGCTGGGCGTTATTCGAGCTCAGCCGGCTCAGCGCCGACCGCAGCGCCGCGACGTCGAAGGCGTAGACGCCGGCGTTGACCTCGCGGATCTGGCGCTGCGAGGGCGTCGCGTCGGTGTGCTCGACGATCGCCATCACCTCGTTGTCCTGCGTACGCAGGATGCGGCCGTAGCCGACCGGGTCGTCGAGCGTCGTGGTGAGCACCGTGACCGCGGCCGACTCGGCGGTGTGGGCGGCGATCAGGCCGGCCACGGTGTCGGAGTCGAGCAGCGGGGTGTCCCCCGAGGTGACGAGGACGATGCCGGCGTAGTCGTCGGGCAGGGCGGACAGCCCGCACAGGACGGCGTGGCCGGTGCCCAGCGGCCGTTCCTGCAACGCCACGTCGATCGAGCGGCCCAGCGTCTCGGCAAGCTCACCGACCAGCGGCGCGACGCGCTCGTGATCGTGGCCCAGGACCACGACCAGGTGCTGGGGCGCGACCTTGGCGATCGCGTGCAGGGAATGCGACAGCATGCTGCGGCCGGCGATCGTGTGCAGCACCTTCGGGGTGTCGGACCGCATCCGGGTGCCCGGTCCGGCCGCGAGGACCAGGACCGCAGTGTCACCACGAAACGACATGAACTCTCCTATTGGACCCTTCGCGCGGGCGTGCGTGTTGGTACGCCGACACGCCCTCAAGCGTTGCATTTCCTGCACGCTCGCCGCAAAGAGCCACGCTGCTCCGTCGCCAGGACTCGAACCTGAACTCTCAGAACCAAAATCTGATGTGCTGCCGATTACACCACGACGGACTGCAAGCCCCTAGGCCCGCGCCACCAAGAGACTTTAGACGGTGCGCGGGCCGGCGGTGCGGTTGTGCCGACCCGATACGCTGATTGACGTGGCCGTTCTCGATAAAGAGCCCGACAAGGAAGCCCGGCCGGCGCGCGCCCGCATGACGGGCAGCGATCGCCGCCAGCAGCTCATCGGCATCGCCCGCTCCCTGTTCGCCGAGCGCGGTTACGAGGGCACCTCGATCGAGGAGATCGCGCTGCGTGCCAACGTGTCCAAGCCCGTCGTCTACGAGCACTTCGGCGGCAAGGAGGGGCTGTACGCCGTCGTCGTCGACCGCGAGATGTCGGCGCTGCTGGACATGATCACCTCGTCGCTGACCAACAACCGGTCCCGGGTGCGGGTGGAGCGGGTCGCCCTGGCGCTGCTCACCTACGTCGAGGAGCGCACCGACGGCTTCCGGATCATGATCCGCGACTCGCCGGCCGCGATCAGCTCGGGCACCTACTCCAGCCTGCTCAACGACGCGGTCAGCCAGGTCAGCTCGATCCTGGCCGGCGACTTCGCACGCCGGGGGCTGGACGCGGACCTGGCGCCGCTGTACGCCCAGGCGCTGGTGGGCTCGGTGTCGATGACGGCGCAATGGTGGCTCGACACCCGCGAGCCGAAAAAAGAAGTGGTCGCCGCGCACCTGGTCAACCTGATGTGGAACGGCCTGACCCACCTGGAAGCGGACCCCAAGCTTCAGGACGAGTAACGCCTCCTAGGGCCGCACCCCGTCGAGGAAGTTGTTCAAGGCGTGCTTGCCGATCTCGCGGATGCCCAGAGGGCGCGGAAGCAGGCGGGTGACGACGAACATCATGCGCCGGTTCGGCGCCCCCACCTGCATGCTGGGCCGCTTGCCGAGATACAGCACGGCCTCCTCGACGTTCTCTTCGGGAGTGTTGATGAGGCTGCCCCTGGCCCGCGCGACCTCGAGCGCCTCAGCGGCCCCCGGCGAACTGGTGAGTCCGGCCATGCAGGCCAGCACGTGCACGTTGTCGGGTTTCAGTTCGTACCAGAGCCCTTCGGCGAGAATGATGTTGTACGCCCTCGTCGCGCCGTAGTGCGTGTAGTACGGACTGCCGATCAGGCCCGTGCCGCTACTCATCAGGACGATGCCGCCGCGACGGCGCGCCTTCATCAGCGCGCCGTAGTGATACGTCAGCCCAAAGGGGCTGCAGCAGTTGATGTTTATCCGTCGCCGCTCGAATTCGAGGTCGTCGGCCCAGAATCCGCCCACGGTGGCCAGGGCGGCGTTGGACACCAGCAGCCCGATTTCGCGGTCGCCGACGGCCGCGACGATGTTCTCCACGGCATCGGTCGCCCCCAGGTCCTGGGAGACGACCAGCACCTCGACACCGAACCTGGACACCAGTTCCTGGCGCTTCTTCTCCAGCTTGTCGGGGTCGCGCGCGACGATCACGACCGACAAGCCCTGGGAGGCAGCGTAATCCGCCCAGGCGCCGCCGATGCCCTCGCTGGCGCCGGACACCAGTGCCCACGATCCGTACTGGCCCGCGAAGTTATTCGGTGGGCGCCGGGCCAGTGGGCTGTGCGATCGCCATTGCTGGGCCACAACGGATTTCAGCGCCAGGGCCGATTGTGTTGCGTTCATCGCTACCTTCCCGGTGTCGGTTCGCTCAGGGTGGGGATGGCCTTGAGGCGATCGATCAGGGTCGCAAGGACGTCGTCGGGTACGTCGTCGACCGGCAGGCTCAGGCCGCTGCACACGCCGGAGTACCAGCGCTCGAGCATGTCGGGGATTTCGTCGTAGGTGCCTTGCGGCACAACCCGATCCATCACCTCGTCCGTCAGGTGCTTCGGCAGGTCGGTCCATTCGTTCCGGCGCGCCATGCCGCTGAGCGCCTCGCCGATGTCCTCGAAGCCGAAGTGTTCGAGCTGTCGCCGGTAGGCGGGGGTGCTGTAGAGAAAGGCCAGCTCCGATCGGCGGTGTTCCCGCAACCGGGCCAGCTCGTCGTTGGTGGCGGCCATCAGCGGTTGCGGGTTGGCGACCACCGCGAGCGGCGTCCGGGGGCGCCGGCCCTTGGCGGCGCCCCCGGCGAGGTACGGCAGCGTCTGCGTCGCGAGGATCGACGGGTGTGAGTTGGTGGGGTGGCAGACGAAGCCGTCGGACATTTCACCGGCCAGCAGGCACATCTTCTTGTTGACCCCACCGGTCCAGATCTGCGGGGCCGGGCAGCCGATCGGGCCGGGGTTGAAATATGGCTGGAGGCGGTCGAATCGGTAGAACCGCCCGCCGTAGTCGAGGGGCTCGCCGGTCTGGAAGGAGTGGAATATGGCGAGCACCGATTCGATGTACTCCCGCATCCGCAGCGATGGCTGCGACCACGGGACCGAGAACCGTCCGACGATGTTCCCGCGGACCTGGGAGGCCAGGCCGAGCTGGAAGCGGCCGTCGGAGTACCCGGCGAGGTCCCACGCGGCGTATGCGGTGATCATGGGGCTGCGCGGCAACGCGAGGGCCATGCTGGTCCGCACGGTCAGCCGCTCCGTATGGGCCAATGCCATTGCCGCGACGGCGAATACGTCGTGGATCGTCTCGGACACGTGGACGACCCCGAAGCCGATGCGCTCCATGCGCGCGGCCCACGGACCGATTTCGCCCAGGCCCAGCTGGGCCGGTGCGGAGGCGACGACCTCCATTGGCCGCCCGGCGGTCATCGGCTCAGCCCCCGGACGATCAACGTGGTGTTGTGCTCGAGCCAGGCATCGTCGAGGGTGCGTTCGGTGGCCATCGACATCATGACCGTGCCGCCGATCATGTCCATCAGCAGGCGCGCGTCGATGCCGTCGGCCGCCGCCCCCTTGGCGGCGGCGTGGTCGAGGTAGCGCTGCAGGCGTTCGTAGGTGCCGCCCTGCAGCCGGTCCAGCAGCCGCGCCGACAACCCCGGTTCGGAGGGCAGTTCGGCCGTCAGGCCCGACACCGCGCTGTGCACCGCCGGCCGGCTGAACAGGTGGATCGATCCTTCGAGCAGGCTGCGCACGACCGTCCGCAGATCACCCGTCAGCGGCAACTCCGCGCGCGGCGTCGGGGGAAACACCGCGGCGAAGACGAGCTCGATCTTGGTCGGGAAACGCCGGTATACCGCCGGTGGCGTGGCGCCGGCGCGCGCCGCCACCAACGGAATGCTCAGCCGGGCATAGCCGATCTCTTCGAGCAGCTCGTTGGTGGCCTGCAGCACGGCATCGTCGATGCGCGCGTCGCGCGGCCGCCCCTGCGACTTGGAGTCGCGATCATTGCGCTCCAACGGTGTTGATTTCATTACGTTCAGATCGTAATGTTTTGCAGGATCGAGCACAACGGTCCGCCTGACCACCCGGAAGCGACCACGAAGGCCGCCAAGACATTTCAGCTGCGCGCTCAACGGTGAGGAACGCTAGCAATGGCCATCGAAACGCCACCCAGACCGCTGCCGTTTCGCATCCTCAACGGCGCCTACCGCGCCGCCCGCCGCGTCGGCGCCCATCCCGTGCCGCTGCGCAAGTACGCGCTCATGGACCGGGCCAGCCGGCGCGCGGGCGGCCTGACCGACTTCGGTGATCCCCGCTTCGAAGCGGGCCTGGACCGGCTCATCGACTCGATCAATTCCGAAGACAAGCTCAACGGCTTCGGCCGGATCCTGGCCGCGACCCACATCACCAACCTGCTGCGCCAGCGCTTGCTGGTCGTGGAGCACATCCGCCGGAATCCGTCGATCCGCGACGAGGTCATCGCCAAACCGGTCTTCCTCGTCGGCGCACCCCGCACGGGCACCACGATCACCCATCACCTGCTCAGTCAGGACGACCGGTTCCGCTTCCCGCTCACCTGGGAGTGCGACGAGCTGCACCCGCCGCTAGATCCGGCCACCATGCGCACCGACCCGCGAATCGCGCGCAGCGAGAAGCAGATCCGCCGAACCCTGTCGCTGGCCCCCGATCTCGACGCCGCGCACCCGCTCGGCGCGTGGGAGGCCCAGGAATGCGCGCTGCTGCACGCCTACGCCTTTCACAGCGAGACGTTCCTGGTCATGTTCAACTGCCAGGGCTACGACCGGTGGTTGGCCGATCAGGACCGCGCCTGGGTCTACCAGGAGGAGAAGCTGCTCCTGCAGTACATGCAAAGCGGGGGACTGCGCCCGCGGGAGAGCTGGCTGCTGAAGACCCCGCCGCACATGGCCAACATCGACAAGATCCTCGACGTCTTCCCCGACGCGCGCTTCGTCACCACCTACCGCGAGCCCACCGAGGTCATCGCCTCCAGCTGTAAGTTGTCCGGCACCGTCTTCGCGATGGTGCAGGACGGGTTGGATTGGCAGGCCTGGCACGATCACGGCCGCTACATGCGCTGGCGCACCGGGGGGATGCTCGCCCGCAACGTCGAATTGCGGCGTCAATTCGCCGACCGCTCAGAGCAATTCATCGACTTTCCGATGGAGCGCATGGATCGCGACCCGATGGCCTGCGTCAAGGCGATCTACGACCACTTCGGCATCGAGCTCACCCCCGAGGTGCACCGCAAGATGGGCCAGTTCATGGACAAGCGGGGCGCGTCCACCCGCAAGCCCAACATCTACCGCGCCGAGGATTACGGGCTCGACATCGCGGCGCTCTGGCCGGAACTGCAGTACTACCGCGACTTCTACGGAATCGAGGACAAGCGATGACCGATCAGTCAAGTGATGCGCTGCGCGCGGCGTGGCGACGGTTCGGCGAGCTGCACGACGAGCTGCTCGGCGTCGCGCTGGCGCAGGGCGACCTCGACGAAGCTTCTGCCAGTACACTTCTCGGCCGTTTGATCGGCCACATTCAGTACATGGGCCTGCAATTGCGCAGCGACCCGGCCCGCCCCGCGCTGATCAACGCCCAGTACGCGCCGTGGAACTGGGGCCACTCCAACCCCGACACCCTGTACCTGTCGGCGCGCATCGACGACGCGCACGACTACCGCGTTTACGGAACGCTGGGCTCGGTCGCACAGACCACTTTTGGCGTCTACGCCGGCAAGGACGACCAAGCCCAAGCGGTCAAGACCCAGTCCGAAGACCTGGAAATCGCGGCGGACGGCTCCTTCGAGGTCTACTTCACCCGGCAAAAAACGGGCGATGCCAACTGGTTTCAGCTTCCGCCGGGGGCCGAGTCGTTCTGCTGCTACCAGACCTACGGCGACTGGCAGCGCCAGTCCAAGGGCACCATCCGCATCGAATGCCTCAATCCGGACGGACCGGCGGGGCCCGCGTCGGTGGCGCAGGCCGTCGCCGCGTTCGACGAGCACCTCGCCGCGTCGCGGGACCTGTTCACCATGTGGGTCAACGACATTCCCGCGCGGGTCTTCGGTGCCCTGCCGAAGAATTTCGCCATCCCGCCGATGCAGCCTCCGTCGGCGATGGCCGGCGCGTGGTTCGTCCCCATCTCGTGGGAACTGAACGAGGGCCAGGCCTTGGTGATCGACTACCAAATCCCCAGCGGCAGCCCGTATGTCGGCATCTGCCTGACGAATCGGTGGAGCGAGATGATCGACATCGCCACCCGTCAGACGAGTCTGAATCTCGGCCAGTCGCACGCCGACGGCGACCGGGTGCGGGTGTTGCTGGCCACCGAGGATGTCGGCGTGGACAACTGGCTCGACGCGCGCGGGTATCGAGGCGGGGTCGTCACCTGGCGCGCCACCGCGGCCGAGCAACCCGCCGCGCCCACCGTGACCGTGATCGACGTCGACCGCGTGGACGACTACTTCGAACCGTCGCGCCGCGTCACCGCCGAGCAGCGGGCGGCGGCGCTGTTGGCGCGGCAACGCCATTTCGCCGAGCGGGACACGCCGTGAATACAGCTAGCCACAATCGCGAGCCAGCAGATCGGCGACCGTCTCGCGGCGGACCAGGGCGCGGGCCCGGCCCTCGTTGACCGCCACCAGCGGCGGGCGGCCGACCAGGTTGTAGTTCGACGCCATGCTGTGGTGGTAAGCGCCGGTGCAGGCCACCGCCAGCAGGTCGCCGGGGTGCACGTCGGCCGGCAGCTCAATGTCCCGGGCGATCTCGTCGCCCGCCTCGCAGTGCCGCCCGGCGACCGTGACGCGCAGCCTGGCGCCCAGGGGGTGCCGGTTGGCCAGCGTGACGGTGTATTGCGCGCCGTACAGCGACACCCGCGGGTTGTCGCTCATCCCGCCGTCGACGGCGACGAAGGTGCGCCCGCCCGGTTGCGTCTTCACCGAGCACACCCGGTAGAGCGTCACCCCGGCCCGGCCGCTGATGGCGCGACCGGGCTCCACCACGATCCTCGGCCGCGGGAAGTGCTCGGCCGCGCAGGCCTCGTCCAGCGCATCCTCGATGACCCGGGAAAGCTCGTCGAGGTCGAGCTCCCGATCGCCCGGGATGTAGGGGATCGCGTGGCCGCCGCCGATGTTCAGCTCGGTGAGCACGACCCCGTGCTGCGCGCGGATGTCGGCCATCGCCGCGATCATCCGGCGGATCGCCTCGCCGTAGAGGGCGGGGTCGGTGACCTGCGATCCGATGTGGCAGTGCAGGCCGACCAGGTCGAGGATGGGATGTGCCAGCACCCGTTTCGCGGCGTCCGAGGCCTGGTCACCGGCGAGGGTGAACCCGAACTTCTGGTCGCTGATGCCGGTGGTGACGGCGCGGTGGCCGTGGATGTCGATGTCGGGGGTCACCCGGATGAGCACCGGCTGCCGCCGCCGCGCCAGGCCGGCGAGGTAGGCGATCTCGATGCACGAATCGACCACGATGCGCCCGACGCCGACGCGCACGGCCTCGCGCAGTTCGGCCGGTGATTTCGCGTTGCCGTGCATGACGATCCGTGCCGGGTCCACGCCGCCGGCCAGGGCGGTGGCCAGCTCGCCGGCCGAGCAGACGTCGACACCGAGCCCCTCCTCGCGCGCCCACCGCGCCACCGCGGTGGTCAGCAGCGATTTGCCCGCGTACACCACCCGGATGTCGCGCAGCGCCTTGCGGTAGCGGCGGGCGCGCACGCGGAAGTCCGCCTCGTCGATCACGTAGGCCGGGGTGCCGAACTCGTCGGCGATGTCGACGAGCGGCACGCCGCCGACGCACAGGCGGCCCTCCTCGTCGGAGTGTGTGTTGACGGGCCAGATCGTCGAATCGAACCGTCGGGGGGCGGCCTTTCCAAGGGACGGCAGGATGTCGAGCAATGTCATGACTTCAACGTGCGCCCGGCCGGTGGCCGGTGCCGCTTTTCTTACGATCCCTTGACGCCGCCGGGGCCAATATTGACGTCTTTAAGCGCCCCTAGAATGGATTCATCATGACCGGACCGGGGCCTGCTCGCCCAGAAACCCCGATCGCGGGGCTCGTGGACCTGGCGCTGACGGCGCCGACGTTCCAGCAGTTGATCGACAGCGCGGCCGCCCGCCCGGCCGAGTTGAGCCTGGTCGGACCCGCCAGCGCCCGCCTATTCGTCGCCACCGCGCTGGCGCGGCTGGGGCCGCTGCTGGTCGTCACCGCGACCGGGCGGGAGGCCGACGACCTGACCGCCGAACTGCGCGGCGTTCTCGGCGACGCGGTGGCGGTCTTCCCGTCGTGGGAAACGCTGCCGCACGAACGGCTCTCGCCCGGCGTCGAGACCGTCGGCGCCCGAATGATGGTGCTGCGCCGGCTGTCCCACCCCGACGACCCGCGGCTGGGGCCGCCCTTGCAGGTGGTGGTGACGGCGGTGCGCTCGGTGCTGCAGCCGATGACGCCGCGGCTGGGCGCGGTGGAGCCGGTCACGCTCAGCGTCGGTCTGGAGGTCGCCTTCGAGGACGTCATCGCCCGGCTGGTGGAGCTGGCCTACACCCGGGTGGACATGGTCGGTCGGCGCGGCGAGTTCGCCGTGCGCGGCGGGATCCTCGACGTCTTCCCGCCGACCGCCGAACACCCGGTGCGCGTCGAGTTCTGGGGCGACGAGGTCAGCGAGATGCGGATGTTCGCCGTCGCCGACCAGCGCTCCATCCCCGAGATCGAGGTCGACACGGTCATCGCGGTGGCCTGTCGCGAGCTGCTGCTCACCGACGGCGTGCGCGAGCGCGCCGCCGCACTCGCCGCCCGCCACTCCGGCGCCGAGCCCGCGATCACCGGCAGCGTCACCGACATGCTGGCCAAGCTGGGCGAGGGCATCACGGTCGACGGGATGGAGGCGCTGCTGCCGGTGCTGCGTCCCGGTGAACACGTGCTGCTGACCGACCAACTGGCCGAGGGCACGCCGGTGCTGGTGTGTGACCCGGAGAAGGTGCGCACCCGCGCCGCCGACCTGATCAAGACGGGCAGCGAATTCCTCGAGGCGTCGTGGTCGGTGGCGGCGCTGGGGACGGACGCGCCCGTCGACCTGGAGCAGTTCGGCGGGTCGGGCTTCACCGAACTGGACGACGTGCGCGCAGCGGCGGCCCGGTCGGGTCACCCCTGGTGGACGCTGAGCCAACTCTCCGACGAGTCGGCCGTCGAACTCGACGTCCGGACGGCGCCGTCGGCCCGCGGCCACCAACACGACATCGACGGCATCTTCGCGATGCTGCGCGCCCGCGTCAGCACCGGCGGGCACGCCGCTGTCGTCGCGCCCGGCACCGGGACCGCCCACCGGGTGGTGGAGCGGCTTGCCGAGTCCGACACCCCCGCCGCCATGCTGGAGCCGGGCGCCGCCCCCAAAGCCGGTGTGGTCGGCGTGCTCAAGGGCCCGCTGCACGACGGCCTGATAATCCCGGGCGATTCCCCCAACCTGGTCGTCATCACCGAGACGGACCTGACCGGCAACCGGGCCACGGCCGCCGAGGGCAAACGGCTGGCGGCCAAGCGGCGCAACACCGTCGACCCGCTGGCCCTGACGGCCGGGGACCTGGTGGTGCACGACCAGCACGGCATCGGGCGGTTCGTGGAGATGGTCGAGCGCACCGTCGGCGGCGCGCGGCGCGAATACCTGGTGCTCGAATACGCGTCGAGCAAGCGGGGCGGAGGTTCCGACAAGCTGTACGTCCCGATGGACTCGCTGGACCAGCTGTCGCGCTACGTCGGCGGGCAGGCGCCGGCGCTGAGCCGGCTCGGCGGCAGCGACTGGGCGAACACCAAGACCAAGGCGCGCCGCGCGGTGCGCGAGATCGCCGGCGAGCTGGTGGCGCTGTACGCCAAACGGCAGGCCAGCGCCGGACACGCGTTCGGGCCGGACACCCCCTGGCAGGCCGAGATGGAGGACGCGTTCGGGTTCACCGAGACTGTCGACCAGCTCACCGCGATCACCGAGGTCAAGGCCGACATGGAGAAGCCGATCCCGATGGACCGGGTGATCTGCGGCGACGTCGGCTACGGCAAGACCGAGATCGCGGTGCGGGCGGCGTTCAAGGCGGTTCAAGACGGCAAGCAGGTCGCCGTGCTGGTCCCCACCACGCTGCTCGCCGACCAGCACCTGCAGACGTTCACCGACCGGATGGCCGACTTCCCGGTGACCGTGAAGGGGCTGTCCCGGTTCACCGACGCCGCCGAGTCCCGCGCCGTCATCGAGGGCCTGGCCGACGGGACGGTCGACATCGTGATCGGCACGCACCGGCTGCTGCAGACCGGGGTGCGCTGGAAGGACCTGGGCCTGGTCGTCGTCGACGAGGAGCAGCGGTTCGGCGTCGAGCACAAGGAGCACATCAAGTCGTTGCGCACCCACGTCGACGTGCTGACCATGAGCGCCACCCCGATCCCGCGCACGCTGGAGATGAGCCTGGCCGGGATCCGCGAGATGTCGACGATCCTGACCCCGCCCGAGGAGCGCTACCCGGTGCTGACCTACGTCGGCCCGCAGGACGACAAGCAGGTCGCGGCCGCCCTGCGGCGCGAGCTGCTGCGCGACGGCCAGGCGTTCTATGTGCACAACCGGGTGAGCTCCATCGACCGGGCCGCGGCTCGGGTGCGTGAGCTGGTGCCCGAGGCGCGCGTCGTCGTCGCGCACGGGCAGATGCCCGAAGAGCGGCTGGAACGCACCGTGCAGGGCTTCTGGAACCGCGAATACGACATCCTGGTGTGCACCACCATCGTGGAGACGGGCCTGGACATCTCCAACGCCAACACGCTGATCGTCGAGCGCGCCGACACCTTCGGGCTGTCCCAGCTGCACCAGCTGCGCGGGCGGGTCGGGCGCAGCCGCGAGCGCGGTTACGCCTACTTCCTCTATCCGCCGCACGCGCCGCTGACCGAGACGGCCTACGACCGGTTGGCGACCATCGCGCAGAACAACGAGCTGGGTGCCGGTATGGCGGTCGCGCTGAAGGACCTCGAAATCCGCGGCGCCGGCAACGTCCTGGGCATCGAGCAGTCCGGGCACGTGGCCGGGGTGGGGTTCGACCTGTACGTGCGGCTCGTCGGCGAGGCGGTGGAGGCGTACCGGGCCGCCGCCGACGGCGAAACGGTCACCACGCCCGAGGAGCCCAAGGACGTGCGGATCGACCTGCCGGTGGACGCGCACCTGCCGCCGGATTACATCGCCAGCGACCGGCTGCGCCTCGAGGGCTACCGGCGGCTCGCCGCCGCTGCTGACGACGCCGCCGTCAGCGCCGTGGTCGAGGAGCTCATCGACCGCTACGGCGCGCTGCCCGAGCCGGCCGAGCGGCTGGTGGCCGTGGCCCGGTTGCGGCTGCTGTGCCGCGCCGCCGGCATCACCGAGGTGTCGGCCCCGTCGGCGTCGACCGTGCGGCTGTCGCCGGTGACGCTGCTGGATTCGGCGCAGGTGCGGCTCAAGCGGATGTATCCGGCGGCGCACTACCGCGCCACGACGTCCACCGTCCAGGTGCCCATTCCGCGGGCCGGCGGTGTCGGCGCGCCCCGCCTCCGCGACGTCGAGTTGCTGCAGATGGTGGCCAACCTCGTGACGGCGCTGCAGGGAAAGCCACAGGTGGAGGTTGGTATAACGGGGTCACAGCCAGCACCGGTGTCCGGGGAGGAGCGACAGGCGAGATGATCCGCGCCGCCGACGATGCAGAGCGAAGCGATGAGGAGGAGGGGCGCACTTGATCGTCGTCTTGTTCGACCCCCGCCGCCCGTCGCTGGTGCCGGTCGAGGCCATCGAGCACCTCGCCGGCGAGGTGCAGTACACCGAGGAGATGCCGGTCGCGGTGCCTTGGTCGCTGCCCGCCGCGCGGCCCGTGCACTCCGGGGATGACGCGCCGGTGCTGCTGTCATCCGATCCCGACCACCCCGCCGTCGTCGCCCGGTTGGCCGCCGGGGCCCGCCTGATCTCGGCGCCGGACACGCCGCGCGGCGAGCGACTGGTCGACGCCGTCGCGATGATGGACAAGCTGCGCACCGCGGGGCCCTGGGAGAGTGAGCAAACTCACGACTCGCTGCGCAGGTTCCTGCTCGAGGAGACCTATGAGCTGCTCGACGCGGTGGGGAGCGGCAACGCCGACCTGCTGCGCGAGGAACTCGGCGACGTGTTGCTGCAGGTGCTCTTTCACGCTCGCATCGCCGAGGACGCGCCGCAGCTTCCGTTCACGATCGACGACGTCGCCGTCACGCTGATGCGCAAGCTTGGCAATCGGGTGCCGGGAGTGCTTGCGGGACAGTCGATTTCGCTTGAAGAGCAGTTGGCGCAGTGGGAGGAGCGCAAGGCCGCCGAGAAGTCGCGGAATTCGGTGATGGACGATGTTCACACCGGTCAACCGGCGTTGGCGTTGGCGCAGAAGGTGATTCAACGCGCCGAGAAGGCGGGGCTGCCCGCCGACCTGATCCCGGCCGAGATCACCTCGGTCTCCGTGTCGGCCGATGTGGATGCGGAAAGCGCGCTTCGCACGGCGGTTTTGGAGTTCGTCGACACCGTCCGCGGTGTGGAGAGGTCGATCGTCGCCAGCCGCCGGGGCGACAACGTGCCGGTCGAGCTGGATGTGGTGCCGCTGGGCGAAGTGACCGAGGAGGAGTGGCGTGCGCACTGGCCGTCCGCTTCGCTGGCCGTCGACGGCGAGCCGTTGGGCGAGGGGGTCGCCGAGCCGGAGGTGGACGACGGTGCCCGGCCGAAGGCGTCGGAGGGTGGTTCCAAGAAGCGTCGGGGCCGGAAGTAGGTCGGTCCCGTGTGTCGCCGTCACGCGGCCGTAGTTGCTGGTAGCAAACGCCAAATTGGCTGACGATCGACGCCGCATCGGGGGGCGCGGGGCCGTAATCGACCGGGGACGGCCGAATCGCGTGGGACGATGGTCGTGGTCGAGTTTGTGTAGGGAAAGTCCAGGGGAGTTTCAGAGGGGCATGGTGTCGCCGAGGCGTTGGTTGCGGGCGGTCGCCGTGATCGGTGCGACCGCCATGATCCTCGCCTCCAGCTGCACCTGGCAGTTGAGCTTGTTCATCCCGGAAGGGGTGCCGCCGCCGGCGGGGGATCCGGTGCCGCCGGTGGACACTCACCTGAGCGGGCGGCCCGCGGACCAGTTGCGCCAGTGGGCCGAGCAACGGTCGGCGGCGTTGGAGATTCCCGTCGTCGCGCTGGAGGCCTACGCGTACGCCGCGCGCGTCGCCGAGGTGGAGAACCCCAAGTGCCACATCGCGTGGACCACCCTGGCCGGCATCGGGCAGGTCGAAAGCCACCACGGCACCTACCGGGGCGCGACGCTGTCGCCGAATGGTGACGTGAGCCCGCCCATTCGGGGCGTTCGCCTGGACGGCACCGGGGGCACGCTGCGCATCGTCGACAGCGAGGACGGCGCGGAGGGCGAGGCCGGGGTGGTGCGCGCCATGGGGCCGATGCAGTTCATCCCGGAGACGTGGCGGCTGTACGGGGTGGACGCGCACAACGACGGCGTCGTCAGCCCCGACAACATCGACGACGCGGCGCTCGCGGCGGCGGGTTACCTGTGTTGGCGTGGAAAAGATCTCGCCACACCGCGAGGGTGGATCACCGCGCTGCGGGCCTACAACAACTCCGGCGTCTATGCGCGGGCGGTGCGGGACTGGGCGACCGCTTATGCGGCGCATCACCCGCTGTAGCAGGATGTATCGCTGACGGCGCCAGCGACGACAAGGAGAACCCAGTGCCGATTATCGAGCAGGTCGGGGCCCGCGAGATCCTCGACTCCCGCGGCAACCCGACGGTCGAGGTCGAGATAGCTCTGATGGACGGGACGTTCGCCCGCGCGGCGGTGCCGTCCGGCGCGTCGACCGGCGAACACGAGGCCGTCGAGTTGCGTGACGGCGGTGAGCGTTACGGCGGCAAGGGCGTGCGAAAGGCCGTGCAGGCCGTGCTTGACGAGATCGGTCCCGCCGTGATCGGCCTGGCCGCCGACGACCAGCGGCTGGTCGACCAGGCTCTGGTGGACCTCGACGGCACCCCCGACAAGTCGCGGCTGGGCGGCAACGCGATCCTGGGCGTCTCGCTGGCGGTCGCCAAGGCGGCGGCCGATTCCGCCGAGTTGCCGCTGTTCCGCTACATCGGCGGCCCGAACGCGCACATTTTGCCCGTGCCGATGATGAACATCCTCAACGGCGGCGCCCACGCCGACACCGGCGTCGACATCCAGGAGTTCATGGTCGCGCCGCTGGGCGCGCCCAGCTTCGCGGAGGCGCTGCGATGGGGCGCCGAGGTCTACCACTCGCTCAAGTCGGTGTTGAAGAAGGAGGGGCTCTCCACCGGGCTCGGCGACGAGGGCGGGTTCGCCCCCGACGTCGCGGGCACCACCGCGGCGCTGGACCTGATCGGCCGCGCCATCGAGTTGGCGGGTTTCAAACTCGGGACGGACGTGGCGCTGGCCCTCGATGCGGCGGCCACCGAGTTCTACACCGACGGCACCGGCTACACCTTCGAGGGCAGCGCGCGCACCGCCGAGCAGATGGCCGAGTTCTACGCCGGCCTGCTCGGCTCCTATCCGCTGGTGTCCATCGAAGACCCGCTGTCCGAAGACGATTGGGAGGGTTGGGCGGCGCTGACCGCGTCGATCGGGGACCGGGTGCAGATCGTCGGCGACGACATCTTCGTCACCAACCCCGAGCGCCTCGAAGAGGGCGTCGAGAAGGGGGTGGCAAACGCGTTGTTGGTCAAGGTGAATCAGATCGGCACGCTCACCGAGACGCTCGACGCGGTCGCTCTGGCCCACCACAGCGGCTACCGCACGATGATGAGCCACCGCAGCGGCGAAACGGAGGACACCACCATCGCCGACCTGGCGGTGGCCGTCGGCAGCGGCCAGATCAAGACCGGCGCGCCCGCCCGCAGCGAGCGCGTGGCCAAATACAATCAACTGTTGCGGATCGAAGAAGCCCTCGGTGACGCGGCACGCTACGCCGGTGATCTGGCCTTCCCACGGTTCGCCCTGGAGCAGAAGTAGGTTGAAATAGCTTGACGCCCAAGCCCGATCCGAAACGCCGCTCCCCGGCATCGCGCCCGGGGAAGGCCGGCGATTCGGTTCGGCGCCGTCGAGCCGCCAAGCCATCAGCGCCGCCGCAGAGGACGGTGCAGGAGCGTGTCGTCGAGCCCATCAAGCGCCAGGTCGCCGAGTCCGTCGAACAGCGCTCCGAGCAGCGGCTCGGGTTCACCGCTCGACGGGCGGCGGTGCTGGCCGCGGTGATCTGCGTGCTGACGCTGACCATCGCCGGCCCGGTGCGCACCTACTTCGCGCAGCGCACCGAGATGAATCAGCTGGCCGCGAGCGAAGCCGCGCTGCGCCGCCAGATCGCGGACCTCGAGCAGAAGAAGGTCAAGCTCGGCGACCCGGCATACATTGCGGCGCAGGCGCGCGAGCGCCTCGGTTTCGTGATGCCCGGCGACATTCCGTTCCAGGTTCAGCTTCCGCCGACGGCGGCGGCGTCCCCGCAGCCCGGCGCCGACGCGGCGAAACCGGCGAACAACAACCCGTGGTACACCTCGCTGTGGCACACCATCGCCGACGCGCCCCACCTGCCGCCGGCCGCCCCGCCGCCACCGGAGGCCCCGCCGAACCCCATGGCTCCCGGTGGTTGATCGTGGCGATCTGGAAGCGGTGGCGCGCCAGCTCGGCCGCGAGCCGCGCGGGGTGCTTGAGATCGCCTACCGTTGTCCCAACGGCGAACCCGGCGTGGTGAAGACCGCACCGAAACTGCCTGACGGCACGCCCTTTCCGACGCTGTACTACCTGACCCACCCGGTGCTGACCGCGGCGGCGAGCCGACTCGAGACGACGGGATTGATGCGCGAGATGACCGAGCGGTTGCGGACCGATGCTGAGCTGGCGGCCGCCTATCGGCGGGCCCACGAATCGTATCTGGCCGAACGTGATGCGATCGAACCGCTGGGCACGACGTTCTCGGGCGGCGGGATGCCGGATCGGGTCAAGTGCCTGCACGTGCTGATCGCGCACTCGCTGGCCAAGGGTCCCGGTGTGAATCCGCTTGGGGACGAGGCGTTGTCGGTGCTGGCCGACGACCCGGCGATGGCCGGCGTTTTGGTTGCGGGGCAGTGGTGAGCCGGCTCGCCGCGATCGATTGCGGTACCAACTCGATCCGGTTGCTGATCGCCGACGCGGATGGCGGCCGGCTGCGCGACGTGCACCGCGAGACGCGGATCGTGCGGCTGGGGCAGGGCGTCGACGCGACGGGCGAGTTCGCCCCCGACGCGATCGCGCGCACCCGCGCCGCCCTGACCGACTATGCGTCGCTGCTGAAGGCGCACGGGGTTGAGCGAGTGCGGATGGTGGCGACGTCGGCGGCGCGTGATGTCGCCAATCGCGATGTGTTCTTTGCGATGACGGCCGAGGTGCTGGGTGCGGTGTTGCCCGGTGCGGTGGCCGAGGTGATCAGCGGCGCGGAGGAGGCGTCGCTTTCTTTTCACGGTGCTGTCGGCGAATTGGACAGCGCTGCCGCACCTTTCGTCGTCGTCGACCTGGGCGGCGGCTCCACCGAGATCGTGCTCGGCAGCGAGCGGGTGGTGGCCGCCTACTCGGCCGACATCGGATGCGTCCGGCTGACCGAGCGCTGCCTGCACTCCGACCCGCCCACGCCCGACGAGGTGGCGGCCGCCCGAGAGGTGGTGCGCGAGCGGCTGGAGGTCGCGCTGGGCGTGGTGGACGTCGAAGGGGCGCGCACCTGGGTCGGGCTCGCCGGCACGATGACGACGCTGTCCGCGTTGGCGCACAACATGACGGCGTATGACTCTGCGGCCATTCATCTTTCGCGCGTGCCAGGCAGTGGTTTGCTGGCGGTGTGCGAGCGGTTGATCGGGATGACGCGATCTCAGCGCGCCGCGTTGCCGCCGATGCACGAGGGTAGGGCCGATGTGATCGGCGGCGGCGCGATCGTGGTGGAGGAGTTGGCGCGCGAGCTGCGCGCCCGCGCGGGCATCGACGAGTTGATCGTCAGCGAACACGACATCCTGGACGGCATCGTGCTGTCGATCGCCGGCTGAGTCACATGGGCCCCATTAGTACCCGCGCGGAGGCGGCACCCTTTGTGCCCGCCTCATAGCGACAAAATTCCGCCGTCGCGGTCGATCGCCGGCTGAGTCACATCCGCCCCATCAGTACCCGCGCGGAGGCGGCCGCGTTGACTCACTAAAA
>NZ_AUWQ01000107.1 GCF_000455205.1 Mycobacterium sp. UM_CSW
CACCCCCAGAACTCAAGCACTGAATTCGTCCATAGGCCCCACACTCGGTGGGTTAGGTTGTGCGCCAGCGCTACTGATGCGGGATCTTGCCGAGGGCCTGCAGCTTGCCGTCGGGTCCGATCTGGAACTTCACCGTGCCGATTCCGGTGGGACAACAGGGTTCGTCCTTGCCGACCTGCCATTGGTACTGAACGGTGATCGTGTCGTCGGAGGGCGGCAGCACCGTGATGTACGGCTTCGGGTTCGGCGTGGGGGAGCCCAGCGGTGTGTTGTGGTCGAAGAAAAGGAGCTGCTGCGGCGTCGACTCGCTGGCGATGGTCGGGATGATCTGAACCCAGTACAGCCGGCACTTCTTGGTGTGCCCCCGCGCGATTTCGACCCACGTCGAGCCCGGCACCTCGACCGGCACCGAGGCGATGGCCTGCGGCACCGTGTCGGCGGTCGGACCGTCGGAATCCTTGCATGCATCGCCCCGCGATGCCGGCGGCGCCGTCGGTTTACCCCCACAGGCCGACACCAACAGGATCAGCAGAATCACAAATGGGCGGCGCACATTGTGAGCTTAACGAAATCTGTGAATGTCCCGTTTGTTTCATCGGAAGCGGGCTTCTGAGGGCCAAATCACCAAGGAATGCGGGTAATCTGGCCGACGTCGCGGATCAGCGCTGACCTGCGATTACCTGGCATTCCGGGGACCTCACACGCTAGCCCGGATCCGGTGAAAGGAAGCCGTAAAACGGCGGAAACATCGGACACCCGATGCCGAAACATCGTTGCCGCATTATTTGGTGCATTAGGCCCTTTGCGCGCTGGAGGGGAGGAAAGTAGGCGTGGCCACAGAGCCCCATGGTGTCCGCGGGGACGCCGTGCAGAGCATGTGCGCCTACTGCGGTGTCGGTTGCGGCATGGTGTTGCAAGTCACAGCCGACCGGGCAAGCGGCCGTCGTCACGTTACGAAAGCCGTTGGAAGCAAAAGCCACCCGGCCAACTTCGGCCGGCTGTGCACGAAGGGCACGACCACATCCGACATGCTGGCCGCGCCCGGCCGGATGGAATCGGCACACGTGCGAGCCGACCGCGGCGAGCCCCTCGAGCCGATCGACATCGACGACGCGATAACTCGGTGCGCGCAGCGGCTCCGGGCGATCATCGACCGGCACGGTCCCGACTCCTTCGCCATGTACGTGTCCGGCCAGATGTCCATCGAGGCGCAGTATTTGGCGAGCAAGCTGACTAAAGGCTTCATCGGCACCAACCAGATCGAGTCGAATTCGCGGCTCTGCATGGCCAGCGCGGGTTCCGGCTACAAGCTGTCCCTGGGCGCCGACGGACCGCCCGGCTCGTACCAGGACTTCGACGCGGCCGACGTGTTCCTGGTCATCGGCTCCAACATGGCCGACTGCCACCCGATCCTGTTCCTGCGCATGATGGAACGCGTCAAGGCCGGCGCCAAGCTGATCGTGGTGGACCCGCGCCGCACCGCGACGGCCGAGAAGGCCGACCTTTTCCTGCAGATCGCCCCCGGGACCGATCTCGCGCTGCTCAACGGGCTGCTGCACCTGATCGTCGAAAACGGCCACACCGATGCCGAATTCATCGCCGAATTCACCGAAGGCTGGGAGGTGATGCCGAGCTTCCTCGGGCAGTACAGCCCGGAACGGGTCGGTGAAATCACCGGTATCCCAAGCGAAGACATCCGCACCGCGGCGCGCTGGATCGGCGAAGCCGAAAACTTCATGAGCTGCTGGACGATGGGGCTCAACCAGAGCACCCACGGTACCTGGAATACCAACGCGATCTGCAACCTGCACCTGGCGACCGGAACGATCTGCAAACCCGGCAGCGGTCCTTTCTCGCTCACCGGGCAGCCCAACGCCATGGGCGGCCGCGAAATGGGTTACATGGGACCGGGTCTACCCGGTCAGCGCTCGGTGGCCTCGGTCGCCGACCGCGAATTCGTCGAGGACCAGTGGGGCATTCCGCGCGGATCGCTGCGCACCGAGGTCGGCACCGGCACCGTCGACATGTTTTCCCGCATGGTCGACGGCCAGATCAAGGCCTGCTGGATCGTCTGCACCAATCCCATTGCCTCCGTGGCAAACCGGAGGACCGTGCTGGCCGGTCTGGAAAGAGCGGAGCTGGTGATCGCCCAGGACGCGTTCCTCGAGACCGAGACCAACGAGTATGCCGACATGTTGTTGCCGGCCGCCCTGTGGTCGGAGGCCGAGGGGGTGATGGTCAATTCCGAGCGAAACCTGACCCTGTTCCAGCCGGCCCTCGACGCGCCCGGCCAAGCGCTGCCGGACTGGCAGATCATCGCCCGAATCGCTTGCGCGATGGGGTTTTCCGAGTCGTTCAGTTATGACTCCGCGGAGGAGGTGTTCGAGGAGATCAAACGATTCCGGAACCCCGCGACGGGCTACGACCTGCGCGGCGCCAGCTACTCTCGGTTGCACCGGACGCCGCTGCAGTGGCCGTGCCCGCCCGACGGTGCCGACCGTAACCCCATCCGCTACCTGAATGACGGTGTCAGCCAGGCCCGGCTGGTCCGCGAGGACGGCACCGCGCCCCGGCTGGCCTTCCCCACCCCGAGCGGTCGCGCGGTGTTCTTCGCCCGCCCACACCTGTTGCCCGACGAAATGCCCGACGACGACTTCCCGTTCGTGCTCAACACCGGGCGCCTGCCGCACCAGTGGCACACGATGACCAAGACCGGGAAGGTGGCCAAACTCAACAAGCTCAACCCCGGGCCGTTCGTCGAAATCCATCCCGACGACGCGGCCCGCCTACAGATCTGCGACGACGACCCTGTCGAAATCGCCTCCCGCCGCGGCCGGGCCGTGCTGCCCGCCGTGATCACCGACCGGGTCCGGCCCGGCAACTGCTTTGCGCCGTTCCACTGGAACGACGTCTTCGGCGAGTACCTGTCGATCAACGCCGTCACCAACGACGCCGTCGACCCGGTCTCCCATCAACCCGAGTTCAAGGCCTGCGCGGTATCCCTCACCAAGGTCGCCGTCGCGCAACCCGATTCGAGCGGCGCCTTGCCGGCGGGCGACGAGATCAGCGTGGCCCGCGTCGACGCCTTCGCCGAACTCCTCGGGGTGGCAAACGAACCGGCGCCGCAACTCGGGCCGCTGGGCCGCTCCTACCTGGCCGGCCTCGTCGCGGGGCTGCGCACGGAAGCGGGACGCCGCTCGGGGGTGCCTACCCTGCCCCAGAACGCCCCGTTCGATTCCACCACCCGGCTGTGGGTCGACGGCCTGCTCGCCGGGCTTTTCGCGCGCACCGAGGCGCCCCAGACGGCGCCCACACCGGCCGCCGGGCAGCCCCCGATCGCTCCACCCGACCCCGGCCCCGAACGGGCGCCCGTCGTGGTGTTGTGGGCTTCGCAGACCGGCAATGCCGAGGAACTCGCGGCCGATGTCGCCGCGCAATTGCGCGCGGCCGCCCTGCCGGTCGCGTTGCACGCCATGGACGACTTCCCGTTGCAGCAGCTTCCGGCGACGCGGGAACTGCTGCTGATCACCAGCACCACCGGTGACGGCGACCCACCGGACAACGGCACGGGGCTGTGGCGGGCGCTGACTTCCGACGACGCACCGCGATTCACCGACACCCGCTACGCGGTGCTCGCGCTGGGCGACTCCAACTACGACGACTTCTGCGGCCACGGCCGCAAGCTCGACGAGCGGCTCTCAGAGCGGGGAGCGACCCGAATCGTCGACCGGGTCGACTGCGAACCCGACTACGAAGACACCGCGGCCAAGTGGCTGGGCGGGGTCATCGAGGCGCTGGCCCGCACGCCCACACCGGTCGGCAGGACGGGCGCGGTCACCGCCCCGGTCGCCAAGCCGGCCCGGCCGGCCAACGGGGCCGGAGCCGTCGGCTACTCCAAGAAGCATCCCCTGATCACCGACATGGCGCGCAACATCAAGCTGGGCCGGCCGGAGTCGGCGAAGGACGTGCGGCAGTTGGTGTTTCGTGTGCCTGAGGACACGATCAGCTACGAGGCCGGTGACGCCCTTGGGGTGTGGCCGCGCAACAGCGACCGGCTGGTCGACGAATGGCTCTCGGTCACCGGACTCGACGGGCAAACCCCGGTCGAGGTCGGCGAGCACGGTTTGATGTCGTTGCGGTCCGCGCTCACCGAGCGGATCGAGATCGCACACATCAGCCGGGATTTGGTGCGTTTCGTGCAGGAGCGCACCGGCAACCAGAAACTTGCCGAGCTGCTCAGGCCGGAGAACAAGGCCGAGCTGAGCAACTGGACGTGGGGACGCCAGTTGGTGGACCTGCTGGCAGCTCTGCCGGTCTACGCGTCGGCCCACGAGTGGCTGCGGGTGCTCAAACGCCTTCAGCCGCGTCTCTACTCGATCTCGTCGAGCCCCAAGGAGTGCCCGGCGGAAGTCCACCTGACGGTCTCGCCGGTGCGCTACAACTTCCAGGGCGTCCCGCGCCGTGGGGTGTGTTCGACCTACCTCGCCGACCGCTCCCCCGGCGATCGCGTCGCCGTGTATCTGCAGCCGTCGAGCAACTTCCGGCCGCCCAGCGACCCGGACACCCCGATGATCATGATCGGCCCGGGCACCGGGATCGCGCCCTTCCGCGGTTTCCTGCAGGAACGTCGCGCGCTCGGCCACACCGGCCCCAACTGGCTGTTCTTTGGCGAACAGCACGCCGCGACCGATTTCTACTACCGCGACGAGATCGAACAGATGCGGGCCGACGGGCTGCTCACCGAGCTGGACCTGGCGTTCTCGCGCGACCAGCGCGAGAAGGTTTACGTGCAGCACCTGATGCGCAAGCGCGGGGACCAGCTGTGGCGCTGGCTGCAGGACGGCGCGCAGCTGTACGTCTGCGGTAACGCCGACCCCATGGCCAAGGACGTCGACCGCGCGCTCTGCGAAATCGCCGCTGAACAGGGCGGCCTCGGCCCGGATGCGGCGCGGGAATACGTGCGATCGCTGAGCGCCGACAAGCGCTACCACCGCGACGTCTACTGAGGCGCCCGGCCTGTAATACGACGGAAACGTCGCACACCCGCCGCTGAAACATCGCTGACGCAGGATTCACTCATTAGGTCGCGTACCAAAAGGAGTGACAGCGTGGCTCGCGATTCTGAAAGGCAAGTCTGCCCGCGGCGGGAGTGTCCGCTGCATCCCGACGGCAGGGCGTCGGCGCCGGGCCAAGTCGAGTGGGCAGGGTTGCCCGTCAACCTGGACATGGCGTTCTCCCGGGTGCAACGCGACAAGGTCTACGTGCAGCACGTGATGCGCAAGCAGGGCAGCCGGCTGTCGCGGTGGGTGCACAACGGCGCACGGCCCTGCGTCTGTGAAGTGGCCGCCGAGGACACTGCCGATACGGCCGCCGCTAGCAGGTAGGTGCCGAGCGGCGCCGAGAATCGTTCGCGTCCAAAGCGTCCCCGAGGGTCCAAACCGCCGCTCCCAGCAACGCAAGGTCTTTGATCAGGAACCCGCCCGTGTCGGTCAGGATGGGAATCGCTTCCGTTCGGATGTCCACAACACCCGGTGTCGTGAATAGGAAGCTCACCGTAGCCAGGAACAGTCCGATCGCGATTCCGCTGCCGACGGCCGATATCCGCGGGACAAGCGGCTTGAGCGCAATGAGGATGGCTGTGGCGATTTCGATGACACCGATCACGTCCGAGACCGTCTGCACGCCGAGGATCCGGTAGATCCATCCCATCAAAGGCTGGTTCGCGATGAGCGGTGCGATGCTGTTCGCCTCTCCGGCAGTGAACTTCGCCGCGCCTATCCATAGGATCGGCACGATCATGCCGTAACGGATCATCAGTCCGCCGTACCAAACCAAACGTTCAGCGCGATTCTTTCGAAACCCGGGGTACATCACCGCCTCCGCAATGGTGGGGCTGGGATATCGAGGTGTCGAGCCAGAAGTCGTCGGCCATGGTCGGTGAAGTTTCTGCGCGCGTAATAGTCGACGAGGTGGGCGACGTTGTTGCCGTTGGGCGCGATGACGACTTCGAGGGTGCCGCAACCGCGTGATCGGGCCCACTCGGCGCCGTCGTCGATGAGCGCGGTTGCGACTCCCTGTCGTCGATGAGCGGGTTCGACGAAGAGATCCTCGAGCTCGGCGATGGCGCCCTGTTCGAGTCCGAAGCCAAGCGTCGTGATGGCGAAGCCGACGATGTCGTGCCTCCGGCGGGCGATCGCGACTCGGGCGGTGCGCGCGTGCAGCAGCACTGCGAGATTGTCGCGAAGCTCTGAAGCCGGTGTATCGAATCCGTCTTCGATGTAGAAGGCCGTCGCCAGGTATAAAACCCGCGCAAAGTCAGCTGGCCGCGCGGCGCGGATATCAAGGCCGCTCACAGCTGCCCCCCGGTGCCGAATCCCTTGCCGCACAATCATGCTGGCCGCCAATGGCAACGTCGTCAGGTTCCGGAATGGTCACGCGTGCCAGCTTGAGACGTGGACGCGACGGCTGCCAAGATTTCCTCGATCGGCGCGATGTCGGCGGCAGTCCTGCTTTGATGTGCATAAACGATGCGCGCATCGCGGTCGACGACGAACGTGCCGCGGCCCTGCAGGAAGCCCGAATTGGCCTTGCCGACATGGCTTCCCGACCGCAGCGCATGAATCAGTTTCCGGGGTGAGAACGCAGCGTAGCGAGCGATCGAGAAGTTCCGGACGTCCGTGGCGGTCTCCAGCTCACGGTCGGAATCGCTGACGCACCGGAACGGGATGGCGCGCTCGGCGCAGGCGCACGCAGTCGTCTCGACGTCTTCGCGGTAGACGAGGACGACGTGGACTCCTGCGGCGTCGAGTTGCTGTTTGACCGAGGCGAGTTCGCGAGCCGCCTGCTGGCAGAACGGGCACCACAACCTATGGAAAGCCACCACGAGCGGACCGGTGGACAGCAACGTTGACCACTCCAGAGGCCCATCGGGGGTGGCTACGGCGATCTTGGTGGGAAATCTGGTCCCGACGGCCAGGCTCATGGAATGTCCTTCCGGGTTAGACGCGACTGTACTTCACAGTACAGTAATTGGACTGTTTGATACAGTAGTTGGGTGATTTCGAATCCGACAACCGATCGAGGACGCGCGACGGTAGGTCGCATCTTGGAAGCGGCATGCCTGCTTTTCGACAAGCAGGGCGTGCGCGCGACGACGCTCGACGAGATCGGCGCCGCCGCGGGAGTGGGTCGCGGCCAGCTGTACCACTTCTTTGCCGACAAGTCCGACTTGGTCGCCGATGTGGTGGGTTTTCAAGTGGAGCGGGTGATCTCGTCGATACAGCCGCCTTTCGACGCAATGTCAACCGCCGACGACGTGCGCGCCTGGTGCGAGGACGCCACTCGGCAAGCGGCGTCCTCGACCGATCCCGTCCGCTGCCCGATCGGATCCCTGGTCTATCAACTCGACCCCGATGCGGTGGCCGCCCGCGCGGCGCTGACGGCAGGATTTGCCCGCTGGGAAGAAATCTTCGCCAAGGGATTGCGCCGAGTGGCAGACAATGGCGAATTGCTGGCCGGCACCGACCCTTCGGTCCTGGCGGCCGGCCTACTTGCGGCCTATCAGGGCGGACTGCTGCTCGCTGACGTCAGCGGCAGCGTCGAACCTTTGCGCCGGGCGCTGCGCACGGTGACGGACGCGGCGTTGGCACCGCGTCCAAAGGCAAAATCACGCAAAGGCTAAGCCCCGCTTGATGACTCAGACGCGCGAGGAGTCGTCCTCCGCGAACTCGACTGGAGGGTAGTCGATCGGCACTTTGCTGAGATGGTGCAGGTAGTTGCTCAGCATCGTCGATAATGAGTGACCGACCAGTTCGACGATGTCGGCGTCGCTCCAGCCGGCCGCACGGACAGCGTCAAGGTGCCCGTCGTCGACACGTCCGCGAGTCCGGACGAGCTGTTGGGCAAAGCGCAGCGCAGCGGCGATCTTGGGATCGGATGCGTGCGCTGTGCGTGCGGCCGCAATGTCCTCGGCGGCAACGCCGTAGGCACGCGCGGCGGCGCTATGCGCCGCAAGGCAATAGGCGCAACCGTTCTCGTGCGACACCGCAATCGCGAGCTGCTCAGCTTCCGCGCCGGTGATGCCACCTGCGCTGAGCGCGTCGTCGAATGCCAGAACCGCTCGCGTCATGGGCAGCGACAAGGCAAGTACCGCACCGAGATTAGGCACCCTTCCCCAGTGGCGGCCGATTTCCGCCCGCGCCCGCAGCTGGTCGGGCTCAGCGGTGGACGACTCGGCGGTGGCGATAGCTGACATTGCGGCTCCTCATATCGAGCGGATGTAACTGTACTTCAAAGTACAATATCTGTACTGTGAAGTACAGTCTGCTGATGGGAGGAACCTCGTTGACTAGCCTGCACCGAGGCGAAGCCGGCGTCGCGGCTGCCGCGGTTGCGTTCGGAGTCGGCAGCGCGCTGACCGTGCTGGCGCTACGTGGCCTGACCCCGGCGGACATGCTGGTCGTCGAATTGGGCGGATCAACTCTTGTCTTCATGCTCGCCGCGGCCATCAGTGGGCAACTCCACAGCGATGGCGCCGCGCGTGCGATGGCCCAAGGCGTCATGTTGCCGGGCCTGACCTGGCTGTTGGAGAACCTCGGTTTGGCCCGGACCACCGCTACGAGCGGATCGCTGCTGCTGGGGACGGAGACTCTGATGACCGTTGCGCTGGCGGTGCTCGTGCTGCGCGAGCGGATCGGCGTGCCCGGCGCGATCGCGCTGATTCTCGGCCTGGCCGGGACCAGCCTGGTCTCGCTGGCGGCCGGCGAGCCGAATGACATAGCCGGCGATCAAACCGTCGGCAACCTCCTCGTGATCGCGGCCGTGGCATGTGGCGCGGTCTACATCATCTGGTCGCGACACACGGCCCATTCCGCAACCACGGCACTGGGACTGACCGCTTGGCAATTTGCCGGGTCCACCCTTGCCGTCAGTCCCTTCGTGGCGGTGTCGTGGGCCACCCAGCGAAGCCACTTCAGCACCGCGAGACCTGCGCACCTGCTTGCCGCCATCGCGGTGCTGGCCTCGACCATCGCGGCGATGATCGCATTCAACCGAAGCATCGCATCGGTGAGCGCCTCACGAGCCGGGCTGATGCTGAGCCTGCAACCCGTCGCCGGAGCGATCACCGGCGTGATGGTGCTCGGCGAACCGCCGCAGGCGCCCACCGCGATCGGAGGGACGCTGATCGTGCTTGGCCTATTGGTCCTTGCCAATAGACGCACCCGGCTCCGCGACCCAATCACCGCGATGAGCACGGGCGTATCAGGACAGACTTCTTAGCGAGGAGCCGGATCGACAAGAGCACTTCCGGATGCGTTCACCGCGATCGGCGCTACGGTGTTGTGATGAGCGATCCCCACACGCCGCGGATCCCGCCGGCCCTGGCCGCCCCCAGCCTGAATCGCGGCGTGGGATTCACCCACGAGCAGCGCCGGCGCCTGGGGCTGACCGGCCGGCTTCCGTCGGCGGTGCTCACGCTTGACGAGCAAGCCGACCGCGTGTGGCACCAACTGCAAAGCCTCGGTACGGATCTGGGCCGCAACCTGCTTCTCGAGCAACTGCACTACCGGCACGAACTGCTGTACTTCAAGGTGCTGGAAGACCACCTGCCCGAGCTGATGCCCGTGGTGTACACGCCGACCGTGGGTGAGGCCATTCAACGCTTCTCGGATGAATACCGCGGGCAGCGCGGCCTGTTTCTGAGCATCGACGAGCCGGACGAGATCGCGGAGGCCTTCGAGACTTTCGGCCTGGGACCCGACGACGTCGACCTGATCGTCTGCACCGACGCCGAGGCGATCCTGGGTATCGGTGACTGGGGCGTCGGCGGCATCCAGATCGCCGTCGGCAAGCTGGCGCTCTACACCGCGGGCGGCGGGATCGACCCGCGCCGTTGCATCGCGGTGTCGCTCGACGTGGGAACGGACAACGAACAGTTGCTGCAGGATCCGTTCTATCTGGGCAACCGCCACGCCCGGCGCCGCGGCGCGGATTACGACGCCTTCATCAAGCGCTACATCGAGACCGCGCACCGGCTGTTTCCACACGCGATCCTGCATTTCGAAGACTTCGGGCCGCTCAACGCGCGGCACATTCTGCAGACCTACGGCGACGACTACTGCATCTTCAACGACGACATCCAGGGCACCGGCGCGGTGGTGGTCGCAGCCGTCTACGGCGGATGCCATGTCACCGGCATCCCGATGCGCGACCAGAAAACGATCGTCTTCGGCGCCGGCACCGCCGGGATCGGCGTGGCCGATCAGATCCGGGACGCGATGGTCGCCGACGGCGCGACGGTCGAGCAGGCCAGGTCGCAGATCTGGCCGATCGACAAGCAGGGCCTGCTCTTCGATGATATGGACGACCTGCGCGATTTCCAGGTGCCGTACGCCAAGAACCGGCAGCAACTCGGGGTCGGTGCCGGGGATCGGGTGGGCCTGGTGGACGCGATCAAGCTCGCGTCGCCGACCATTCTGCTGGGCTCCTCAACGGTATTCGGGGCGTTCACCGAGAAGGTAGTGGACGCGATGACGGCTTCCTGCGAACGCCCGATGATCTTTCCGCTGTCGAACCCGACCTCACGGATGGAGGCCATGCCGGCCGACTTGCTCGAGTGGTCCAACGGTAAGGCGTTGATCACCACCGGCACCCCGGTCGCCCCGGTCGAATTCGACGGCGTCACCTACACCATCGGCCAGGCCAACAACGTGCTGGTGTTCCCGGGCATCGGGTTGGGCATCATCGTCTCCCGGGCCAGGACCGTCACCCCCGGCATGCTGCAGGCGGCAGCGAAAGCCGTTGTGCACCAGGCGTGCCCGACGAACGCCGGCGACTCCCTCTTGCCGGATGTGCAGAACCTGCGCGAGATCTCGACGGCGGTCGCCGAGGCCGTCTATCACGCTGCGGTGGAAGACGGGGTTGCCACCAAGACCCACGAGGACGTCGGGCAGGCCGTCGCCGACACGATGTGGACGCCGGTCTACGACTAGCCGCTATCGCCTGGGTGCGTCGGGTTGCCCATACACGGCGACGACGACGGTGCGGTCGAGGCTGTTGTCGGACCACACCCCGATGTTGGTGTTGGCGCAGTCCCGGATGATCGCCATGTCGTCGGGGTTGTAGTACCACTGGTTGACCAGTTCGAGGCTGCTGATCGCTATCGCGGGGTTGATCGCCACCGTTTCGGCCGCCCGGCCGTGGAAGCCGGCCGCGTTGGCGCGGTCCTGCGGCGTCGATCCGTCGGATCCGGTGTCGTCGTTGATGTTCCGGTTGCTGATCATGTCGTCCGCGTGCCATTCGGCGGCCAGCGTCAGCGCGTTGTTCCGGATGACGTCGTTCGTGCAGCCCGCCTGGTGCTGCAGGGTGTAGACGGCCGAGACGACGGCGCTGTTGAGCCGCTTGTTGTCGGCGTGCGCGGCGGGCGCCGGCAACGCCGCTGCCGCCGCCGCGATCAGCGCGGCGGACACCACCGTGACCGTTCGCATCACACCGGGTCGAACCGCGAGACCAGCCATCGGCCGTCGACCTTGTCCAGCGTCACCCGCACGACGGGTTGGGTGTCCGTGGGGGCGCCGCTGCCGATGGTGACGGTTTGGTCGACGAACGCCAGCACCACGGCGTGGTTGGCCGACGCCGAAACCGAGGCCGCCGCGTTGACTTTCGCCACCGAGGAGATGTGCTTCTCCTTCGCGCCCGGAATGACGACCTGGCGGGTCAGCTCGGTGTAGGCGTCCTTGAACTCGCCGGTCAGTCGTTCGCGCGCCGCGGCGAGATCCTTCTCCACCGAATCCGCCTTGTAGGACAACAGGGCGACCGCGTCTTCGCCGGCGACCCGCACCGATTCGGCACGTGCCCGCGCCAGGTCGTCGGCCGACCCGGCCACCCACTTGAAATAGCCCGCCCCCAACGCCAGCAGCAGCGCGACCGCGGGCAACACGCCCCGGGCGAAGACGCGCGACCAATTGATGCGCCGCCTCTCGGGCGCTTCCGAATCTTCCTCTACCGTCTCGTCTTCCGCCGCAGGCTCCACGTCCTCGTCGGCGGCGGCCTCGATGTCGTCGCGCAGTGTGGTCATGGCACAAACACCACGCTCGACACCTTTGCGTCGTCACCGACGGACCGGACCTCGATTCGCATCCGCCATTCCCGCGGCGCCTCCTCGCCGCCGGCGGTGCGGGACTTGACCGCGACCGCGACCAGGACCTGCGCGGAGTCGCCCCGCTGGGATTCCAGGCCGGCATCGGTGACGGTGCCTTCCGATTTGGACTGTGCCGCCTTGACGACCTCGACGAAGGGCTTGGACCGCTGCTCGAAGTCGTCGCGGAACGCCCCGGTGGACAGGTCGAGGATGCGTTGCACGTCGGCGTCGACCTGGGCGTAGTTGATGGTGGTCAGGTTCACCGCGCCCTGGCGGGCGACCTGAACGAACAAGTCGCGCTGGGTGTCGGCCTCGTGCTTCTCGTAGGCCCGGTAGCCCAGCCAGCCGGCCAATCCGGCCAGCGCCGTCACCACCGCGGCGGCGGCCAGCACTGCCGTTGCGGCGCGCGAGAGCCGGGGGGTGGCCCGGCGCCGCCAGCGCGCAAGCCGCTTCTCGGGTTCTTGGGTGTCTTCGGCCATGTTGCTCCTTCGATTGCTTACGGCGTCGGGACTAAAAGCGATTGCCAGTTCTTGGCGCGAGGGTGCGCCAAATCGGCTTCGGTGTAACGGTGTCCGTCGGGCCCCACGTAGTCGCCGGTGGCGGGGTCGTAGGTCGCGACGGCGAGCGGCGGCGGCGCCGGTGCCGGGGGCGCGGTGCCCCGCGGCGGGGGCAGCCGCGGGTCTTGTCCTGGCGGATACATCGGGACACCCTGCCCGCTGTAGGTGGCGTTGGGGTCTCCCTTCCAGTTGTAGCCGTCGTTGAGCGGCACATACTCCTCGTCGCTTTCACACAGCTCGACGGTGGGCGCCCGCTTCCATGGCTTGGCCTCGCACGGAATGTTGCGCACGCCACGGACATTGAACTCGGAATCTTGCGGCACCCGGCAGAACAGGTCCGCGGCGGGACGGTCCGGCGCGTCGACGCTGGCCGGTGAGCGGCGCTGGGTCGGCGGGAGATAGCCCGTCGTGCACGGCGGCGGCAGGTTGATGTTCAGGTTGAAGTCCAACTGGGCGCCCCGGTACTCCTGCTTGGTATTGGAGCTGGGCACGACGATGGCCGCCATGGCAGCGATGCCTTGGGGGAACAGCACGAGCAGTTGTTCGATGTCGTGGCGGTACACGACGGCGATGTCGCCGAGGCTGACCAGGTTGGCGAACAACACCGGCACCGCCGGCGCGACCCGGTCGAACAGGGCGCGGCCTTCCTCCAGCCCGGAAGTGCCCTGCGTCAACAGGTCCCGCAGCGCCGCGTCTTGCGCCTTGAACTGTGCCGTGATGGCCGCCGTGCGATTGGCCCACGTGGCAATGTCGTCCGCCGTCTGCACCTGGGAGTTCAGCACCGCCGGGGACTGGTCGATCAGGGCGGCCAGCGGGTCGGCCGTCCGGCCCCCGGCGATGGCCAGCGCGGTGGACCCGTCGACGATCCGCGACAACTCCGGCCCCAGGCCGCTCACCGCGCGGTTGGTCTCGTCGATCACCGTGTGCAGGTTGTCCCGCGGGATCGCCTGCAGCGCACGGTTGGTCAGGTCGAGCAGGTGGCCGATGTCGACGGGTACGTCGACGCGGCCGGCGGGGATGACGTCGCCCGAGGCCAGCGACCGGAGGTGTTCTCCTTCCTTGCCCGGCCGCGGGGTCAGCTCGATGTATTGCTCGCCGATCGCCGAGCGGCTGTGCACCGACGCCTCGACGTCGGAGGGCACCTTGACCCCAGATATCAGGGCGAGCACCGCACGCACCCCGGTGGCGGTGACCTCGACCGACTTGACCTGGCCCACGTCGGTGCCGCGGTAGGTGACAACGGAGGTCTGGTAGAGCCCACCCGACTGCGGCAGGTCGACCGAGACGTTGTATTCGCCGATCCCGAACAGCGTGGCGGGCAGCTTCATGAAGTTGAAAGCCATTGCGCCACAAGAAAGCACGGTCACCAGCGTCAACATCGACAGCTGGATCCAGGTGCGGCGGTTCAGGCGCAGCATCAGTATCCCCCGAAGTGATACGGATAGGTCAGCGGGTTGCCCCCGGTGACCGGGCTGGGCTGCATGCCGATCGTGCGCCCCCACTGCAGTTCGAGCTGGGTGAGATTGCCCTCCCATCGGGAGCCGGTGAAGAGCCCTTGGTCGATGCGGCTCAAGGTCAGGTCGACCACCAGGGTGAGGTTGGCGTAGTCACCGCGGAACCAGTTCCGCACGGTGGACGCCGGCCACGGGTAGGCCACCAGGCCGTCCAGGCCCCTGGTGAGCGACGGCCCGGCATCGGCCAACGACCGCAGCACCGGCGCGATGTTGCGCAGGTTGTTCACCAGGGATTCCCTGCTCTGGTGGATCGTGTCCGCCGCGAGCGCGCTGAACTTGCCGAGTTGGTCGATGGCATCGGCGATCTTGGTGCGCTCCTCGGCAAGTAGCGCAAGCGCTTTCGGAACGGTGGTCAACGCCTTGTCGACGACGGGGTCTTTGTCGGCGACCTGGCCCGCCAGCGAGTTGAGGTTCTCGGAGGCGGCGATGATGTCGTCGGTCTGGGCGTTGGTGCCGGCGATGAACTGGTCGAGCTGGCCGAGCAGGCTGCGCATGTCGTTCTCGCGGCCCGCGAAGGCCTTGGCGAGCGCCTGGGTGATTTCCTGCAGCTGACCCAGCCCGCCGCCGTTGAGCAGGATCGACACCGAGGCCAGGGTCTGCTCGGTGGTCGGATAGGTGCTCGCGCGCGGCAGCGAGATCACCGAACCGTTTTTCAGTTCACCCACGGGCGGCTCGTCTTTGGGCGGTGCGAGTTCGATGTGCATCGAGCCCAGCAGGCTGGTCTGCCCGAGCTTCGCGGTCGAATTGGCCGGCAGCCGAACGTCGCCGTTGATCCGCATGGTGACCAGCGCGTGCCAATCCTGGAGCTCGATCTTGGTCACGTTGCCGATGTTGACGTCGTCGACGCGAACCCTAGTGTTCTCCTGAATCGTTGCGACGTCGGGCATTTGCGCCTGGATGGTGTAGGAGCCGGGTCCCCCACCCGCGGTGCCGGGCAGGGTGAACGAATTCAGGCCCTTCCATCCGCAGCCCGACACCGCGGCGAGGCAGGCGAGGCACAGCGCCGCCACCATCGCGCGTCTCATGATGCCCCCGTCGGAAGCATCAGGTCACGCAGCACTTGCGTCGAGTCGACCGTGCCGTTCGGCGGCGGTGGCGCCTCGCCGGGCGGTGGCGCCTCGGTGGGCGCCGGCTGCTCGGCGGCCGCGGGCGGCTGGGGCGGCGCGGGATCCGTCGGCGCTTCGGGGGGCGTGTAGCCCGGCCGCAACCGGTCCTCGCTGTAGGTGATTTCGCTCGGCCGGGCCTGCGTCCCGACGAACGGGTTCAGACCGAACGGAAGGTAGTTGTAGATGCGGTTTTTGATGATCGGGTTGATGTATTGCAGGCACAGCTTCGACACGCGGTCCAGGCGCAGCCGGGAGGCCGCCTCGATCGAGCTGCAGATCCATTGCGGGATGTCGGCGAAGTTGTTCAGCGCCATGATGCCGGTCATGGCGCTCTGCGCCGGCTGGTAGATGTTCAGGAAATTCTGGAACACCGTCGGGGCGATGTGCAGAATCTGTTTGACGTCGGCGCGGCTGTCGTTCAGCGCCGTGGTGATGGACGCCAGCCGGTCGGACGTGACGCCAATGGCTTCCCGGTTCTCGGACAGGAAGTCGCGAAGATCCGTCAGCGCCCCATCGAGGCCCTTCACCGCGTTCGCCACCTCGTTGGGGGTGTTCGACAGCACCGTCGTCACGCTGGCCAGGTTCTGGTTGAACGAGGCCAGCAGATCGCTGCTGGAGTGCAGCGCCGACACCAGCAGCTGCAGGTTGCGCACAGTGCTGAAGATGTCTTCGGCGTGATCGCCCAGCGCCGAAATCGCCTCGGACAGCTTCAATACCGTGTCGCGGGCCGTGTCGCCCTCGCCGCGCACGTTGTCGGCGCCGGAGTTGATGAACTCGCCGAGCGAGTTCACGCCGCCCGGAGCGGTGGGCTGCAACGCCTCGGTCAGCTTCTCCAGCTGCCTGCGGAAGTCGTCCCATTCGACTGGAACCGCGGTGCGGCTCAGGGGAATCGAGGCGCCGGGGCTCAGCTTGGGGCCGCCGGAGTACGCCGGGACGAGCTGGATCGCCCGCGAGGTCACCAGCGACGGCGACAGGATCGCCGCGCGGGCATCGGCAGGGACCGCGTACTGCTTGTCGACGGAGAAGGTCACCTTGGAGCTGGCGGGCTGTGGCTCGATCCTGTCCACCACGCCCACCGCGACGCCCAGGATGCGGATCTCGTCGCCGACGAACAGGCCGTTCGCCTCCGCGAAATAGGCCGTGTACGTGTTCCTTTCGACCTGCCTCAGCAACTTGGCGCCGACGAGGAACGACGCCACGACGAGGGTGGCGACCAGGCTGATGCCGGTCACCGTCTGCAGCGTCCGGCGACTCATCGCTGTCCCCCCGCATCCGCCGGAGCGAGCTCGGGCGGTGGGCCCGGCGCGGGGCCCGGGGAGGGCGGTTGCGACCAGATGGGATGCGGCGCGTTCTCGGGCGGCACGGGCGGGCTGCCGGTCGGCGGGTCCACCGACTCCGACGGCAGCCCCTGGTTGGGATCCAGGAACCGGTCATACATCCGCGCGTCGATCGTCGGGCCGCTTATCTGCCCCGGGATCAGGTTGGCCACGTATGCCTTGAAAAACGGCCCCGAGCCGAGGCATTCACCGAACGACATCGCGTAGCGCTTGAACTTCGGCAGGGTCTTCTGCAGGTCTTCCTTGCGGTTGTCCAGCACCTCGAGCACCCCGTTGAGCTTGTCGAGGGCGGGCTTGAGCTGGGTCCGGTTGTCGTCGACCAGCCCCGAAATCTGATGCGACACCGCCGTGATGTTGTTCATCAGCGCGTCGAGAGAATCCCGTTCGTCCAGCAGCGCGGCGAGCAGCGCGTTGGAATCGGCCACCAGCGTGGCGATCTGCTGGCTGCGCTTGCCGAGCACGCCGGAGACCTTGTTGGCGTTGCCCAATAGACTGCGCAGCTGCGCGTCGCGATGGTTGAGGGTCTCGGAGAACCGGGCGACGCCCTGTAGCGCGGGTTTGAGGTCGGCCGGGGTTTCCTTGAACGTGTTGGCCAACGTCGTTAGCGCCGAGGACAATTGGGTAGTGTCGAGCCCGCTGATCGTCGTCGTCAGGTCACCCAGCGCGTCGGGAAGGTCGTAGGGCGAGTGGGTGCGTTCCAGCGGGATGGGGCCGTTCAGCCGTCCGTCGCCGCGCGAGGTTAGCTCGAGCATCTTGCTGCCCAACACCGTCTCGGTCTTGATCGCGGCTTCGGTTCGGTCGCCCAGCTCGATGGCTTTGCGGACGGTGAAGCCCACCCGGACCTTGGTGCCCTCCAGGCGGATGTCGGAGACCCTGCCGACGCCCATCCCCGAAACCCGGACCGTGCTACCGGTTTTGATGCCGCCGGCCTCGGAAAAGTAGGCCGCATAGTCGTTGGTGTTCTTGACGAACGGCAACTTGTCGTACTGGAAGGCCGCGACGGTCACGCACACCAGGACCGCGGTGCCGATCACGCCGATCGTGACGGGGCTCCGTCCCGCGAGCGGCCTTATCTTGGGTAGCTTCATTGCGGCGTGCACCGCCCGCTGGGCTGGCCGAACAGCTTGACGAAGATGGGGTTGCCGCCCTTGCCGTTGAGCTTGAGCAACACTTCGCAGAAGTAGAAGCCGAAGTAGTCGCCGTTCAGGCCCTGCCGGGACAGCACCTGGTAGATGTCGGGAAGCTGCTTGAGCAGGTTGTCGACATAGTCGCGGTCGGACATCACCTGCCCCGACATCCGGTCGGTCTCGTGCACCACGTCCTTGATCGGCTGGCGGGCCTGGACGAGCAGGTCGGCGACCGACCCGGCCGCCGCGTTGATGTAGGCCAGCCCGGTGGAGATGTCGTCCCTGCGCTGCGCCAGGCCGTTGACGAACTGCGAGAGCTTGTCCAGGCCGTCGGAGAACTCGCGGTCGCGGGTGCCGAAGGTGTGCAAGACGGTGTTCAGGTTGGTGATCAGCTCGCCGATCAGTTCGCTGCGCCCGGCCAGGGTCGACGTCAGCATCGAGGTCTGCGCCAGCACCGAGGCCAGGGTGCCGCCCTGCCCTTGGAAGATGCGCAGCAACTCGCCGGACAGGGCGTTGACCTGATCGGGGTCCAGCGCCCGGAACAACGGCCGGAAGCCCCCGATCAGCGCGTCGATGTCGAGGGCGGGCGACGTTCGCGCCAGCGGAATCGTCGCGCCCGCCGGCAGGCGCCAGGGGGACCCTGGCCCGTCTTCGAGCGCGAGATAGCGGTCCCCGATCAGGTTTTCGTAGCGCACGACGGCCTTGGTGCCGTCGGTGAGCCGCACGCCCTTGTCCACGGCGAAGCCGACGGTGACGGTGCCGTCGCGGTGCAGAGTGAGGTCGCCGACCTTGCCGACCTCGACCCCGGCGATGCGCACGAAGTTACCGGACTTCAGGCCGGATATGTTCGTGAAGACCGCCTGGTAGCCGGTGCGGTCCTCGAAGCGCAGCTGGCCGAACACGGCGATCAAGGTAAACGTGAACACCAAGCAGACCGCCGTGAACAGCGCGACGCGCGCGAGGATGGCGGACATCTTCCGTCGTCTCATGGCGGTGGCCGTCCCCCGCGATACCAGTAGTGGGGTGCTTCGGGCGGGTTCTTGGTGGTCGGGAACCAGTTGGCCCACCACGGATTTCCGGCGGCCACATTGGTGCGGATCTCGTCGGGCGCGGCGCCCCAACCGGTGTCGGTGACCAGCGCGCGAACCGGGAAGTTCGCGCTCGGGTCGGGCAGCGACCCGCAACTGGGCTTACCACCGGGACCGCCCGTGGCGTTGACCTTGGGTAGGTGTCTTGGGTAGCGGTACGGGTCGTCACCGAACAGCAGCGCGGAGTCGAGGATCACCGAATAGCCGTTGCCGCCCAACGCGTCCCGGCCGCCATGGTCCACATACCATTGCGCACCCTGGAACAGGCACGTGAAGGTCGGTGAGTACTTGTTCAGCAGCGCCGTGGTCGGATCGACCAGGTTGAAAGACCGGACGATGTTGGCCTCGCTTCTGCCGATGACGTTGATGCCGGTCTGGCTGAAACCCGCCGCCGACAACAGCAGCGAATCGAGCGACCGCTGGTTGTCGGTCAGGGTGGTGCTGCTGGTTGTCGCCGAGTCGAGGATCGACAAAATATCCTGCGCCGCATTGGAATAGGCGGCCGTCGTCTTGCCGAACAGCCGCCAGTCGGTGTGGATGGTGTCCATCCGCGGGTTGACGCTCAGCAACAGGTCGTTCGCGTCGGTGATGGCCTCGCCGATCCGTTCACCCTTGCCGCGTACCGACTCCGCGAACGCCGACAGGATCGAGTTCAGCTTGGCGGGATCCAGGGCCTTGACCACGGCCTGCAGGTTCTCGAACACCGTGTTGACTTCCACGGTGACGTTCCGGGAGCGCAGCACCGCGCCGGGCTTGAGCGGTGTGGCGCTGGCGTGGTCGGGCACGATCAGGTCGACGTACTTGGACCCGAACGCGGTGGTCGATTTGATCTCCGCCTCGAGGTTGCTCGGCAGGTATTTGAACGGACCCGGTTGCATCTTCAATTGCAGCTGTGCGGCTTTCACGTCGGTGCCGATCGAGGCGACCTGGCCGACCTGCACCCCGCGCAGCTTGACCTTCGCGCCCGGTTCCATCACCAGGCCCGCGCGGTCGGACACCAGCGTGAGCGGGATGAACTCCTGGAACTTGCCGGAGAACGACGCCGCGGTCAGCGCAACCAATATCCCGACGACGATGAACAGCGTCGGCGCCCACCAGATCGGATCGATCCTGCTGCTGCGGACCCTGTTTCGCGCGCGCGATCCGTCGTCACGATGATTGCTCATGCCGTCATCCCGACAGGTTGAAGTTGCCGGATTGCCCGTAGACGGACAACGAAATCATCAGGCAGACAAAGGCGGTGACGATCATCGACGACCGCACCGAACGACCGACCGCCTCCCCCACGCCGGCGGGCCCGCCCGTCGCGGTGAAACCGTAGTAGGTGTGCACGACCATCACACCCGTGGCCATCGTCAGCGCGGCCAGGAACGACCAGAACAGGTCGGTGGGCCGCAGGAACGTGGAGAAGTAGTGCTCGTACACGCCGCGCGACTGCCCGTAGATGTAGATGGTGCCGAACTTGGCGGCGATGAACGACATCAGCACGGCGACCGCGTACAGCGGAATGACCACGAGGACACCGGCGATGATCCGTGTCGACGACAGATAGGTGATCGCGCGGATGCCCATCACTTCCAGCGCGTCGATCTCCTCGTTGATGCGCATCGCGCCGAGCTGGGCGGTCGTGCCCGCGCCGATGGTGGCCGCCAGGGCCACACCGGCCGTGCACGGCGCGATCATGCGCACGTTGAAGAACGCCGAGAGAAATCCGGTCAGCGCCTCGACACCGATGTTGGACAACGTGTCGTAGCCCTGCACCGCGACGAGAGCGCCGGTGGTCAGCGTCAGGAAGCCGATGATGCCCACGGTCCCGCCGATCACCGCCAGCGCGCCCGTGCCCATGCCCATCTCCGCGATCAGCCGCAGCACTTCGCCCGGGTAGCGCCGTACCGCCTCGGCCGTGGCGGCCAACGACCTGCCGTAGAACTCGGTCTGTTCGCCCAGCCTGCGGGTGCTGGCGACCAGCCTGGGCCCGAGGGCGGCCAGCCATCCGGGCTCGCGTGCGGCGTCGGTCACTTGGCGGTCACCTTCACACCGAGGGCGGTGATCACGATGTTGATGAAGAACAACGCCATGAACGAGAACACGACGGTCTCGTTGACCGCGTTGCCGACGCCGGTCGGGCCGCCGCCCACCGAAAGGCCCTTGTAGCAGGCGATCAGGCCCGCCGACAGCCCGAACAGGGTCGCCTTGATGAGCGAGATCACCACCTGCGGTAGGCCGGTGACGAGCGTCATCCCGGCGATGAACGCGCCCGGGGTGACGTGCTGGACGAAGACCACGAAGATGTAGCTGCCCGTCAGCCCGGTGACCGCGACCACCGAGTAGAGCAGCAACGCGACGAAGGTGGCGGCGATGATGCGCGGAACCACAAGCGCCTGAACCGGATTGACGCCGATCACCTTCATCGCGTCGATCTCCTCGCGGATGGTGCGCGCGCCCAGGTCGGCGCACATCGCGGTCGATCCGGCGCCGGCGACGGCCATGGCGGTGACGACGGGCCCGACCTGGGTCACCGACGCCAGCGCGGCACCCGCGCCCGAGAGGTCGCCCGCGCCGATCTCGACGAGCAGGATGTTGAGGACGAACACGATGAGGACCGTGTACGGAATCGACAGCATGATCGTCGGGAAAATCGAAACCCGCGCCACGAACCAGATCTGCTCGAAAAGTTCACGCCACGCCCACGGCCCCCGTACCGCGGCAACCAGTGCCTCGAGGCTGAGCAGAAAGAACTGACCCAGCGCGTTCATGGGCCGTGCGATGGCGGTGCCGTTCATGGGGTTCGTTCATGCCCCCCGCGTCGTCCAGATATCTATACGGCTCATGCAGCCCCCGTTTTAGTGAAAGAAGCGAAAAACTTCGTGATTACCGTCACCGCAAAGGATTAGCGGTGTGCAGCGTGCAATCCGGCCACTTCGCCTGGCTGCGCACACAAAACACTTCGGAAGCCTAAAACCGACCCGGAAGATGTCGCAGGGTTGAAATCAACAAGAAGAAATCTGGCGAACGTCAGCCGGCGCCCGCGCCGCCCTCGGCAATCCGGCGCACCGCGCTGAGGAAGACGTCGATTTCCTCGAAGGTGTTGTAGAACGCGAACGACGGGCGGACGGTGGCCTCCAAGCCGAGACGGCGCAGGATCGGCTGCGCGCAGTGATGGCCGGCGCGCACCGCGATGCCTTCGGCGTTGAGCGCCTTGCCCACCTCGAGCGGATCGTGTCCAGCCAGCACGAACGACAGCACGCTGGCCTTTTCGGTCGCGGTGCCGACCAGGCGGACGCCTGGGATGTCGGCCAGCCGCGGGGTCGCGTAGTCCAGCAGGGCCCGCTCGTGGGCGGCGATGCGCTCCACGCCCAACCGCTGCACGTAGCGCAGCGCCTCGCCGAGGCCGACGGCGTCCGCGATGTTGCCCGTGCCGGCCTCGAACTTGCTGGGCGGTCCCTGATACAGCGAGCGTTCCAGCGTCACGTCGGCGATCATGTTGCCGCCGCCCTGCCACGGCGGTGTTTCGGCCAAGGCCTCCTCGGTCCCGTAGAGCACGCCGATTCCGGTGGGGCCGTAGATCTTGTGGCCGGAGAAGACGAAGAAATCGACGCCCAGCTCGGCGACGTTGACCGGCAGGTGCTGGATGGACTGGGCCCCGTCGATCAGCACCCGCGCGCCGTAGCGGTGGCCCAGCTCGACGATCTGCTCGACCGGTGTCACCGTGCCCAGCGCGTTGGACACCTGGGTCGCGGCCACCAGTTTGGTCTTTGGCCCAAGCAAATCCTCGAATTCCGACATCAGCAAATTGCCGGCGTCATCGACCGGCGCCACTTTCAGAATCGCGCCTGTCTGTTGCGAAAGCAGTTGCCACGGGACGATATTGGCGTGATGCTCTAAATGAGTAATGACAATCTCGTCGCCGGGCAGCAAATGCTTGCCGCCCCAGGCGTAGGCCACCAGATTGATGGCTTCGGTGGTGCCTCGCACGAAGATGATCTCTTCGTCGTTCGCGGCGCCGATGAATCGCCGGACGGTGTTGCGCGCTTCCTCGTAGGCGTCGGTCGCGCGGGCCGCCAACTCGTGCGCCGCGCGATGAATGTTGGAGTTCTCGTGGGCGTAGAAGTGCGACAGGCGATCGATCACCGCCTGCGGTTTCTGGGTGGTTGCCGCGTTGTCGAACCAGATCAGCGGCTTGCCGTTGACGGTCTCGGTCAGGATGGGAAAGTCCGCGCGCACCGCGTTGACGTCGAACACCTCGTGCTCGTCGGGCAAGCGGGGCACGGGATCCGTCTTGGTCAGGAAGTGATAGAGGTGCTCGTCGCCGACGGGCGCAACTGGTGGCGCGTCGGACCAGCCGAGATCGAGCACCGGCGGCGCGTCGGGCAGCCACGAGGGCGTCGCGGGCGCTGAACTGCGGGGGGCCACCGGAGCGGACGGCACCGTCCCGGCGAGCACCCCGGGCACCGTGGGCACGATGCCCTCGCTGGGCACCGCGAAGGCGGCGAGGTCGGCGACGCCGGGTGGAAGGTAGGGATCGGCGACGCTCGCGGCCGTCTCCCCGGCCGACGGCGCGGCCGTCGCATCGGGCACGTTGCCGCGCGGGGCGACGGGCACCGTCTGTGGCGGGCTTTCGGGCCCGGGCGATGTCGGCGCCGGGACGTATATGTCGGCGAAGCCGACGACGGGGACCGGCGGCAGGTAGGGGTCCGACGTGCCGGCGGCGGCGTGTCCGGCCGAGGTGGCGGCGGTGGCGTCCGGCACCGTGCCGCGCGGGGCCACGGGTGCCGTCTGCGGCGGGCTGTCCGGCCCGGGCCGGATGCTGGCCGCGTACAGCTGGGTGGCCAGCGCCGCGAGTTCGGCGGCTCCGATCGGCAACTCGCTTTCGGCGTCTACCGCTCGGTACTCACTTGTACTCATGGAACTGGTCCACGGCCACGTCGTCGAGGACGGCGAGCGCGTCGTCGGTGAGGACGGCCAGCGAGTTGTACAGCGTGACCAGGTATGTCGCGATCGCTGACTGGTTGATCCCGGTGAACCGCACCGACAGGCCCGGCGCCTGCTCGCCGACCAGGCCGGGCTGGAACAGGCCGACCACGCCCTGGCGCTCCTCGCCGGTGCGCACCAGGATGAACTTGGTCTTGCCGTCTTCCACCGGCACCTTGTCCGACGGGATCAGCGGAATGCCGCGCCAGGTGATGAACTGCGCCCCGAACAGGCTCACCACGGGCGGCGGCACGCCGCGGTAGGTGGCCTCGCGGCCGAACGCCGCGACACCGAGCGGGTGGGTGAGGAAGAAGCTGGGCGTCTTCCACACCTTCGTGATGAGCGCGTCGAGGTCGTCGGGCGTCGGCGCCCCGCCGAGCGTCTGGATCGTCTGCTCCGGCGTCGCCTGGGCCAGCAGCCCGTACTCGGGGCTGTTGACCAGCTCGAACTCCTGGCGCTCCTTGATCGTTTCGATGGTCAGCCGCAGCTGCTGGGCGATCTGGTCGTGCGGGCTGGAGTACAGGTCGGAGACCCGGGTGTGGATGTCGACCAGGGTCGAGATCGAGCGCAGCGTGTATTCGCGCGGGCTGGTCTCGTAGTCGACGTAGGTCTCGGGCAGCGGTTCCTCGGTGCCGGCGCCCTCTTCGGCCTTGATCGCCACACTCTCGGGGTTGACGACCCGGTTCACCCGGTAGAGGCCGGCTTCCACGGGAACCCAGCTGAGCAGATGCAACAACCAACGCGGCGTGATGGTCGAGAGCTGCGGGACGGTCTTCGTCGCGTTGGCAAGCTGCCGGGCGGCGAGATCGCCTAGTGCCTGGGATTCGTTTTGAGCCCCCTGAGCCGTCGTCATCGCGCTCCTTCCGCTCGGTCGAACGCTGCTGCGAGTGCGGCAGCTTCATGATCGCCCACCGTCAGCGGTGGCGCGCGCCGAGCGTAGGCGGGCACGGAGGTGATACAGAAGGTTTACACCGGGGGTGAGTGAAAACAAGGAAGCGAGCCCGAAATCTGACAGCGGTGTTTGCGGGCCCTATAGTGGGGGCCATGCAACAGGCCGTTCAGCTGCGCTTCGTTCCTTCGCGCTGCCTCGCCATGGACTGTTGTTGTCGCTGTTGTTGATTTCCTGACGCCCTAACGACGCCTTAGAAATCCTCGCGCTTTCCCCGCAACGGGCAGGACCCGCGGTCCGCCCCGCGGCATCGATGCGCGCCAGTCGAACCCTTTCAGGAAGATCAACCACCCATGACCGTCTTATCCATGCCCAACCGCGCCCTGACGCGGGTCGCGACCCGCCGGCGCGTGCACATCCGGCCGGCGGCCGACGTCGCCCGCATGACGCGCTACCGCGGCGGCACCTACTCCCACACCGTGGACCGGATCGTGTTCGCCGACGGCAGCTGGGCGCGCACCGACCTGATCCGGCTGCATCCCAACCTGCTGGCCTACTCGCTCGACTTCACCGGCATCGCACCGCACCTGCCCTCGAGCTACCGCCTGGGCACCTGGTCCGCCCTGCCCCACCTGCGGGCCCGCGGGTGCGAGGCCGCGGTCGAATGGATCCTGCGGCACTCCTTTCCGACGAGCCACATCGCCGAGCTGAGCCAACGGTTGCGGGCCGCCGGTTACCCGCTGGGGCGGGCCAACCTCAGCGAACACGAGGCCATCGCGGCCACTCAGGCCGCGATATGGCACTTCACCAACGGCCTGGCCTTGGACACCCGGCCGCTCAACGAGCCCGTCTTTGTGGACCGCGCTCCCGGGCCGGTGATCACCTTCGAATTCGACGGCGAACCACAGCTGGGCGGGTACTCGGTATGGACGGCGTCCGACACCACCATCGGTGTGAAACTGCAAAAGTCCTCCAATGGCGTTGACTGGCAGGATGTTTCGGGTTCACAGCTGACCGCCCATGCCGGCGAGGGGCGACACCGGCGCAGCCTCGGCGTCGGCAGCACGCTGTCTACCAGCAGCCACGGCGGCGGTGGGCGCGGTTACCGCCACTACCGGCTCGTCGCAACGACGGACACCGCCGGCGCGACGATCGGCGATGTCCGGTTCTGGCTGACCGGCGCCCGCCACTACCGCAATGCCGATCGGGTCGTGCACCTCTACAATTACCTACTCACGGGGGCGAGCGCCGCCTTGCGCAACTCCGAAGAGCCGCGACTGGTCGATACCCATGCAACCGCCGAATCCGAACTCATAGGACCCTTCCAGGTGCGAATCCCTTTGAGCCTCAGCGCGGCCGGCGGACACGCGCTGGTCGACGCCGACGGTTTGGGCATCGACGAGATCGTCCAGCCGGGAACGGACTTCTATGTGCGTCCCGCGCCGGGCACATCGGCGATGACAATGACGGCAACGACACCGCACGACCTCACCGGACGGGTACTCACCGGCGAGGCATTCGCGGGGGCGTCGCAGCGGTTCACCCCGGTTGCGCTTATCGTGCCAATAGACGTTGCAATCGAATTCGACATCACCTGGCAAGCCGACGAGCCCTGTACCGACATCGCGTAAGGAAGTTTCATGAGCATCGCCGAGGACGTCACACAGCTGATCGGTAACACGCCGCTGGTGCGGCTGCGCCGGGTCACCGAGGGCGTCGGCGCCGACGTCGTCGCCAAGCTTGAATCCTTCAACCCGGCTAACAGCGTGAAGGACCGCATCGGGGTCGCCATGCTGGACGCTGCCGAGCAGGCCGGCCTGATCAAGCCCGACACCATCATCCTCGAGCCGACTAGCGGGAACACCGGCATCGCGCTGGCAATGGTGTGCGCGGCACGCGGCTACCGGTGCGTGCTGACCATGCCCGACACCATGAGCGTCGAGCGGCGCATGCTGCTGCGAGCCTACGGCGCCGAGCTGATCCTGACCCCCGGCGCCGACGGCATGCCCGGTGCCATCGCCAAGGCCGAGGAGCTGGCCAAGACCGACCAGCGGTATTTCGTGCCGCAGCAGTTCGAAAACCCGGCCAACCCGGCGATCCACCGCGCGACGACCGCCGAGGAGGTGTGGCGCGACACCGACGGCAAGATCGACTTCTTCGTGGCCGGCGTCGGCACCGGCGGCACCATCACCGGTGTCGCCCAGGTGATCAAGGAACGCAAGCCGTCGGCCCAGTTCATCGCGGTGGAGCCGGCGGCGTCCCCGGTGCTGTCCGGCGGGCAGAAGGGGCCTCACCCGATCCAGGGCATCGGCGCCGGATTCGTCCCGCCCGTCCTCGACATGGATCTGGTCGACGAGGTCATCGCCGTCGGCAACGAGGACTCGCTGACCATGGCCCGGCGGCTCGCCCGCGAGGAGGGGCTGCTGTCCGGCATCTCATCCGGCGCGGCGGTGGTGGCCGCGTTGCAGGTGGCCCGCCGGCCCGAGAATGCCGGCAAGCTCGTGGTTGTCGTGCTGCCCAGCTTCGGCGAACGCTATCTGAGCACGGCGCTGTTCGCCGACTTGGCGGACTGACCATGCTCGCAGCCATGCGGCGGGACATCCGGGCGGCCAGGGAGCGCGACCCCGCCAAGCCCACCACGCTGCAGGTCGTCTTCGCCTACCCGGGCGTGCACGCGATCTGGGCCCACCGGGTCAGCCACTGGCTGTGGAACCGCGGCGCCAGGCTGGCCGCCCGGACGTTCGGGGAGGTCACCCGCATCTTCACCGGGGTCGACGTCCACCCCGGTGCCGTCCTGGGCCCCGGCCTGTTCATCGACCACGCGACCGGCGTGGTGATCGGCGAGACGGCCGAGGTGGGCGAGGACGTGACGCTGTACCACGGCGTGACCCTCGGTGGCAGCGGCGCGGAGACCGGAAAACGCCACCCGACCGTCGGCGACCGCGTGATCATCGGCGCCGGGGCCAAGGTGCTGGGCGCGATCAAAGTCGGCGACGACAGCCGGATCGGCGCCAACGCGGTGGTGGTCAAGCCGGTGCCGTCGGGGTCCGTGGTCGTCGGGGTTCCCGGGCAGGTCATCAGCCGCGCCGGCCGGGGCACCCCCGACGACTCGATGATGCCCGACCTGGTGGGCGTCAGCCTGCAGTCCCTGCTCACCCGAGTGGCCAAGCTGGAGGCGTTGAACGACGGCCCGCAGAATGGCCGGGTAATCCGCCCGCCCGAGGCCGGCGTGTGGCACGGCGAGGACTTCCAGATCTGAGGGCGATCGCGCGTCCCTCGGTGCGCAAGGTTTAAATCCGTTGTGAGCCAATGACATATGTCGCAGCAGCGCCCGTCGACCATGCCCTATAGTGGTTCGTATGTCACGGGCCTCGACGCGCTGTTGCCGTTGATTCGCTGACGTTCGCGCCCCATCTTGCGCGAGACGTGGCTTTGCCCAATTCCTTTCAGGCAAATTGCTGCTATTTCGTTGCGCGGCAGAACTTTTCAGGAGGTGGTCGACAGATGACCGAAACCCTTGCGGGCCAACGGCATATCGATGAGGGCCGTCAGCAGGCCAGCCGGGCGCTCGATACGGCGGTGGGGATACTCGTCGGGTGGCGTAGGTACAGCACCTATGTCGCGTTTCGGGAGTTGCTCAGCGCCAGCGAACGGTACGGGGTACCGCTGTTCAAGCTGGCTTCGGCGCTGGTGGACCTGGCCAGCGGAACCGCCGAAAGCGAGACCGGCGTCGACGCGGCCCGGTTGGCCGCGGAACGGGAATGGGGCCTGAACTACTTGCTGTGACCGGCGGGGTCGTTGGGGTGCGGGCTCAGCGGCGTCACCTCGTCGGTGCGCCAGATGCGCAGGGGCATCGACGCGAGCACCCGCTCCAGCTCCTCCGCGTCGGTCGCGGCGAACAGGCCGAGGGTGCGCCATTCGCCCGGTTGCAGCGGTGGGCGCCACAGCCGCAGTAGGTGCCCCTGTTCGGCCAGTTCGCGCGAATGCGCGGCCTCCCTGGCCCGCACGTCGTCGACGGCTTCCTGAGGCGTCCCGTCCGGGACCTGCGTGGTCATGGTGACCAGGAATTCCATCAGCCCTCCTGAGAGGCACTGGAAAGCATTGGGTTCCATGGCCGACCGGCGGCCAGAGCGTGCGCGACTGAGGCTAACCCCGCTCCCCCGGGTGGACTCGAACCACCAACCCTTCGGTTAACAGCCGAATGCTCTGCCAATTGAGCTACAGGGGATTAAACCGATCGCCGGACGACTCTAGCGTACTGGCCCGACGCCGCCCAACTAGACACAGGTGTCCTGCCCCGGGCCTGATGGCCACATGCCCCGCGCGCCAACCGCCGAAAGTGAGGCAGGATGGAGCCATCGATCGTCGGGAGGAACGCTTTGATCCGGTATGTCGTGGTGCTGGGACTGGGTTACGTGCTGGGCTCGAAGGCCGGACGTCGCCGATACGAGCAGCTCGTCGGCACCTATCGCGCGCTGACCAGCAGCCCCGTGGCCAAGTCGATGATCGAGGGGGGACGCCGCAAGATCGCGAACCGCATCTCGCCCGACGCCGGTTTCGTCACCCTGACCGAAATCGACGACCAGACCGCGGTGGTCCAGCGCGACCTCGAGCGACCGGCGGATCCGGCCCTCACACCGTCAGATCGTCGCCGCTAGCCTGCTCCAGCAGGCTGCGCCGATAGGCCTCCATGGCGACCAGGTCGCCGAACAGCGCGTGATACTCGTCGCCCTGCTCGATGGGTGACATGCGCTGCAGTTTGGACTTCACCTCGGCGATCTGCCGGCCCATCCAGACCTCCTGGAGGCGCGCGAGCACACCCCCGATATAGCGCGGCAGCTTCTCGTCGTCGACCTGGATGGCCTCCACCCCCAGCTCGCTGATCAGGCCGGCCGTCAGGCTCGAGGTAGTCTGCGCTCGCACCGCCTCGAGCCACTCCGCCCCGGTAACGCCGGTCGAGGTTCCGCCCGCGGCCTCGATGGCCGCCCGAACGGCCGCGTAGCCGGGGTGCGTGAAGCTCTCCACGGTCAGGGTGTCGAACACCGGACCCGCCAGCGCCGGGTACTGCAACGCCGACTTGAGGGCCTCGCGCTGGGCCCACAGGATCGGGTCGCGCGGGTCCGGACGGGCGGCGCGCGACTCCTTCGCCTCGCTAGCGACCGGCGCGGCCGGCTGGCGCTCGGCCCGGCGGGGAGCCTCGGATGCGAGGCCGCTGCGAGCCGGGGCCTTGGACCGTTTGGCCTCGCCGCGGACCCGCTCGATGACCTGGGCGACGTCGTCCCAGCCGACCCAGCCGGCGAGCTGGCGGGCGTACTCGTCGCGCAGCGTGGGGTCCTTGATCTGGCTGACCATGGGCACGCAGCGGCGCAGCGCGGCGACCCGGCCCTCGGCGCTGTCCAGGTCCATCTCGGCGATCGTGGTGCGAATCGCGAACTCGAACAGCGGGGTTCGCCGCGCCACCAGGTCGCGCAGCGCGACGTCGCCGGATTTGAGCCGCAGGTCGCACGGGTCCATGCCGTCCGGCGCGACGGCGACGAAGGACTGCCCGGCCAGGTTCTGCTCGCCGCCGAACGCCTTCAGCGCGGCGGCGCGCCCGGCCGCGTCGCCATCGAAGACATAGATCAATTCCCCGCGAAAGAAGCTGTCGTCCATCATCAATCGGCGCAGCATCGCCAGGTGCTCGTCGCCGAACGCGGTGCCGCAGGAGGCGACGGCGGTGGTGACGCCGGCCAGGTGCATCGCCATCACGTCGGTGTAGCCCTCGACGACGACGGCCTGGTGCCCCTTGGCGATGTCGCGCTTGGCCAGGTCGATGCCGAACATCACCGACGACTTCTTGTACAGCGCGGTCTCGGGCGTGTTGATGTACTTGGCTTCCATCGGATCGTCGTCGAACAGACGGCGGGCCCCGAAGCCGATCACCTCGCCGGCCGCGGTGCGGATGGGCCACAGCAGCCGCCGGTGGAAGCGATCCATCGGGCCGCGGCGCCCCTCCCGGGACAGCCCGGCCGCCTCCAGCTCCTTGAACTCGAAACCCTTGCGCTGCAGGTGTTTTGTCAGCGAGTCCCAGCCCGACGGGGCGAACCCGCAGCCGAAATGACGCGCCGCCTCGGCGTCGAAGTTCCGCTCCGTCAGGTACTGGCGGGCCGGTGCCGCCTCGTCGGACTCCAGGGCCGCCGCGTAGAACTCGGCGGCCGCCGCGTTGGCCGCGACCAGCCTGCTGCGGCTACCGCGGTCGCGCTGCACGTTGGTGGCCGCGGCACCGGTGTAGGTGATGGTGTGGCCGACCCGGTCGGCGAGCAGTTCGACGGCCTCGACGAAGCTGACGTGTTCGATCTTCTGGACGAACGCGTACACGTCGCCGCCCTCGCCGCAGCCGAAGCAGTGGAAGTGGCCGTGGTTCGGCCGGACGTGGAACGACGGCGACTTCTCGTTGTGGAACGGGCACAGGCCCTTGAGCGAGTCGGCGCCGGCGCGCTTGAGCTGGACGTAATCGCCCACGACGTCTTCGATGCGGGCCCGTTCGCGGATGGCGGCGATATCGCGATCAGAGATCCGGCCGGCCATCGGCCCAGTCTAAAACGCCGGAGCCGATCAGCTCGTCGGCCCGATGACGCCGCACGCGATCCGCTCCATCGACTGGTCGCCGACGCCGTGGATCATCAACGCGGTCTTGTCCCCGGCCAGCAGCTGGTCCCTGGTGAACGCGTCGCTGGTGGTCACCAGGTACGCGGACCCGTCCTGGCGCACCTCGAGCATCGTCAGGTCACCGCTCTCGGGCATCCCGGAGTGCCCGGGCGCCTGGAAATGCCCGCCGGCCGACAGGAAGTTCCCGGGCGGGCCGCCGTTCGGGGCGACCGAATTCGGCTCACACTTGCCGACCTGGTGGATGTGCATGTCGTGGAGGCCGGGTGCGAGGATGCCGCCGGCAACCGTCTTGACGGTGATGGTGGCGTAGCCGTTGCTGAAGTCGAAGGTTGCGGTGGCCACGTCCTTGCCGTCGGCCGTCTTCAGTTGCGCCGTCAGCGATCCGGCGGCGGGCGCCGGTCCCGAGGTCGACGACGCCGGAGCACCGCTTTGGACGGGAGGCGTGGTACCCGTCTGGCTGGTCGCATGCTGGGGCGAACTGCAGGCGTTCAGGGCCACGACGGGAAGCGACAGCAAGGCGACGGCAACGGCGCTGAGTTTGGTCATGCGGGTAACGCTATCCGGTCGCCTGACGGGCGTCGATCCGCTCCAGCCGACCCTCGGTATAGGAGGCGACCTGATCGACGACGACTCGGAGCCGGGCGCGGTCGTCGGCGGCGGTGTTGAACGCCGCGGCGAACATGGGGTCCAGCGTTCCGGGCGCCCCGGAGTACAGCCAGTGCGCCACGCGATGGATGCGTTCGCGCTGCCGGGCCTGGGTTTCCAGGTGCCGGGGGTCAGACATGATGAACTGCAGCGCCAGGATTTTCAGCAGGGCGACCTCGGCGCGCACCAGGTCGGGCACCTGCAGGTCGGCCCGGTAGCGCACCAGCGGGCCCGGGCCGGCCGCCGCACGGGTGGTCGCAATGGCGGCCGAGGCGAATCGGCCCACCAGTTCACTGGTCAATCGCTTGAGCGCCACCGCTGCCGCGAGCGTCGCGTCGTACTTGCCGACCGCGGCGACCACGGGTAGGCCCGACAGCCGGCGCGCGGCGGCCATGAAGTCGTCGGCGCTCACCCGGGAGAATTCGCTCTCCCCCAGCTTGGCCAGCGCGGCCGCCTCGTCCTCGTCGGCCAGCACGCGCAGGTCGATGCGCTGGGAGACGACGCCGTCCTCCACGTCGTGCACCGAATACGCGACGTCGTCGGCCCAGTCCATCACCTGGGCCTCCAGGCACGTCCGATTCGCCGGCGCCCCCTGGCGGACCCAGGCCGCGGGCTCGCAGTCCTCGTCGTAGAAGCCGAACTTGCGTGCGGGCCCCTCACCGCGGGTCCACGGGTACTTGGTGACCGCGTCCAGGGACGCGCGGGTCAGGTTCAGGCCCGCGCTATTGCCTTGCGCGTCAAGCACTTTGGGCTCGAGGCTGGTCAGTATCCGGAAGTTCTGGGCGTTGCCCTCGAAACCACCGTGGTCCGCGGCCAATTCGTCGAGCGCGCGTTCGCCGTTGTGCCCGTAGGGCGGATGGCCGATGTCGTGTGCCAGGCCGGCCAGCTCGACCAGGTCGAGGTCGCAGCCCAGCCCCACCGCCATCCCCCGGCCGATCTGGGCCACCTCCAGCGAGTGGGTCAGCCGAGTGCGGGGGGTGTCACCTTCGCGCGGCCCGACCACCTGCGTCTTGTCGGCGAGGCGGCGCAGCGCGGCGCTGTGCAGCACCCGGGCGCGGTCCCGGGCGAAGTCGGTGCGGTGCTGGCCTTCCGTGCCCGGCAGACCCGCCGTCTTCGCCACTTCGCGCACCCGTCGCTGACGGTCGAAGTCGTCGTAGGGGTCCTGCTGATGCGTACTCACCGCAGCACAGTCTGCCAGGGAACGCGGGCTAGATTGGCCTATGCGCTCTGCTCGGCTGCTCGGCGTGATCCTGACGGTCCTCATGGGGCTCGGCGCCGGGGTGCTGCTGGCGCCGACGGCAGGCGCGCAACCGCCGTTTCGGCTGCCGGACCAAATCACCGACAACGCGAACGCGCTCTCAGACTCCGCTCGCGCCGCGGTGACGTCGGCCACCGACAAGCTCTACGCCGATCGCCACATCCGGCTGTGGGTGGTCTACGTCGACGACTTCTCCGGGGAAAGCGCCGACAGCTGGGCGAGGCGCACCCGAACCGTCAGCGACTTGGGCGACTACGACGCGCTGCTGGCCGTCGCCACCACCGGCCGGTCATACGCGTTCTTCGTCCCGTCGGCGATCGCGAGCGTCAACGCGGGTCAGGTTGATCAGCTGCGGCGCACCAAGATCGAGCCCGCGCTGCACGACGGCGACTGGGCCGGTGCCGCGGTCGCGGCGGCCAACGGGCTCAACAGGTCGCCATCATCGTCGACTCGCGTGGCCCTGCTGGTCGCGTTGAGCGCCGTTGTCGTCGCCGTCGTGGTCCTGCTGGTGGTGATGGGCTACCGGCGCCGGCGGCGGCGCGCCGCCGAGTTGGCCGCGGCGCGGCGCATCGATCCCGCCGATCCCAACGCGCTGGCCGCGGTGTCATTGGCGGCCCTCGACGACCTGTCGCGCTCGTTGGTGGTGGAGGTCGACAACGCGGTGCGCACCAGCGCCAACGAGTTGACGTTGGCGATCGACGAGTTCGGTGACGAGCGGACCCAACCGTTTACCCAGGCCGTGAACAACGCCAAAGCGACTCTGGCGCAAGCCTTTACGATCCGCCAGCAGCTCGACGACAGCATGCCCGAGACGCCCGCGCAGCGCCGCGAGATGCTGACCCGGGTGATCGTCTCGGCGGCGCGCGCCAACCGCGAACTCGAATCACAGCGGCAGGCGTTCGAAGAGCTGCGGGTTTTGGTGGTCAACGCGCCGTCGCGGTTGGACGCGCTGACCCAGCAGTACGTGGAGCTCACCGCCCGCATCGCCCCCGCCGAGCAGCGGCTGGCCGAGCTGCGCAAGGAGTTCGACGCCGCGGCCCTGACTTCGGTCTCCGGCAATATCGCAAGCACCAACGAGAGGCTGGCGTTCGCGGACCGCAACATCGGCTCCGCCCGCGAGCTGGCCGGCGTCGCGGGCGGTCAGCAGGCCTCGTTGGTCGACGCGATCCATGCCGCCGAGGCGGCGCTCGGACAGGCCCGCGCGCTGCTGGACGCGATCGACAACGCGGCCAAGGACATCCGGCACGCAGTCGCCGCGTTGCCCTCGCTCATCGACGAGATCCAGGCGGGCGTCAAGCGCGCCGACGAGCAGCTGCGGAAGGCGCGGGGCGCCGGGGCGGGCCGCGCCGCCGAACTCACCGCCGCGCGCGACGAGGCGGCCGCGGCCGTCATGGGAGCCCGCGGCGCCGGCGCCGCGGATCCTCTCGGCACGTTCGCCAGGCTGACGAAGGCCGACGCCGCCCTGAATCGGGTCCTGGACGCCGTCGCCCAGGAGGAGGCGGCCGCCGAGCGGCTCGAGCGTTCCTTCGAGCAGGCCGTCTTCACCGCGCAGGCGCGGGTGCGCGCCGTCTCCGAGTACATCGAAACCCGCCGGGGCAGCATCGGAGCCGAGGCGCGGACCCGGCTCGCCGAGGCCAACCGACACCTGCAGGCCGCACAGGACAAGAAGACGACGAACGTGTCCGAGGCGATTGCCCACGCCAACGCGGCATCGACGCTGGCCGCCAACGCCCAGGCGCTGGCGAACGCGGACGTCCAGCAGGCCCAGCGTTTCTATGCCCGCCGCGGCAGCAGCGACACCGGCGCCATGATCGGCGGGATCATCATCGGCGACCTGCTCAGTGGGGCCATGCGCGGTGGGTTCGGCGGCTGGAGCCCCACCTCGTTCGGCGGCGGCCCGAGCGCCTCGGGCTCATGGGGCGGCTCGTCCGGGGGCGGCCTCATGGGTGGCGGCGGGCGGTTCTGATACCCGGCGGACAAAGAACGGGGCCGCACACCGGTTGGTGTGCGGCCCCGCTTTGAAGCGGCGAATCAGGCCCAGCTGGACCCGACGGCGCTGTCCGTGCTGGACATGTTGCTGCCCGCCGTCTGCACCTTCTGGCCGTGCGCGTTGGCCTGCTCGTAAATCACCTGGAAGTTACGA
>NZ_AUWQ01000108.1 GCF_000455205.1 Mycobacterium sp. UM_CSW
AGTTGACCTCGGGCGGTAACGCTGCGTAATCCATTGACGTGAACATGTGCTAGGTGGCTGCGACAGCGTTGGCCGCTTCGGTGGCCGCGTAGGCGCCTGAGCTGCTCGCCAAGGTGCTCGCGAACAACTGATGGATCGGTTGAGCCTGGGCGCCGACGGCCTGATACATCGCACCGTGGGCGGCGAACTGGGTTGCCGTCAGTACCGAGACTTCATCGGCCGCGGCCGGCACCACCCCGGTGGTCGGGGCGGCCGCCGCGGCGTTCTGCGCGCTCAGCGCAACAGTTAGGCTCTGCAGGTCGGCCGCCGCCGCCGCCAACGCTTCGGGCTGTGTGGTCACGAAAGACATGCTTCCTCCAAGGGTTACGTCGCTCTCTTTGCTCGAGAATTGTTGGCAGGGCGCAGCTTCAGCAGAGGCGGTCGCCATTGGGTTTTGGAAGCAGGGGCTGTTTCGCGTCCGGATGAGCCGGTCGAGGGCACCCCGCCGAGTAGCGGCATTCCGGCGAATGGGCCGTCGGCGCCCCCCGCCGCGAGAGCGGTCGGGCCAGCGCTCTGCGCCGCCGCGGCGGCAAGGCGCATCGCTGGGGCCGCGGTGGCCCAGTCGGGCGGCGCCGACATCCGGCCGATGATGATCGCTTCACCCATTTTCGCTGCCGCGGACCCCCCCGCCCGAGCGGACACCGTCACTACCCGCGACGCTGCCGCCGTTGCCCACCCATTGACCGGCGCTGCAGACATCGCCGGGGCGGGGGCCTGCAACGCTCCCTCCTTCAGTGCCCAGTTGATCGCCGCAGGCACCCAAATGCTCGGCGCCGCAGTCGGCCAGCTCAGTACGGCCCCCGAGAACAGGTTGAAAGCGTCGTAGGCCGGCGGCAACCGAAAGTTCAGCAGGTCGTGCAGGGTGGCGGGGAGGTTGGGGGTTGT
>NZ_AUWQ01000109.1 GCF_000455205.1 Mycobacterium sp. UM_CSW
GGCGGCGGGGGCGGTGGCGGTGGCGGCGCCTCGGTCGGGGGCAACGGCGGCGGCCAGGCAAACGGCGGCCACGGCGGCTAGCAGCCGTTCAGGCATCGAGACTGCGCTCAGCGCTATCAGATCTCGCCAAACCACGCGCTGAGCGCAGTCTCGGCGCAAACGCCCTACCCCTTCGGCCGCTTACCCGCCGCGACCTCTTCCGGGTACTCGTCGTAGAACGGCACGTAGCCCTCGTCGCGGCCGGCCAGCACGTACAGCGGGTCCTTGACGTCGGACCCGTAGGCCTGCTCGCGCAGCTCCACCTTGCGACTCTTGAACGTCGTGGTGTGCTCCAGCGTCTTGACCACCCGCACGAACAACGGCAGCGCATACGGCGGCAGCTGGGAGTACACCGCGCGGGCCAACGACTGGCCGTCGAACTCGGCGCCCTCGCGCAGCTGGACCGCGGCCATCCCGGCGCGCCCGCCGGTGTGCGGGATCTCCACGCCGAACACCGTGCATTCCTCGACGGACGCGTCGGAGGCCAGCGCCGCCTCCACCTGCGTGGTGGCGACGTTCTCGCCCTTCCATCGGAACGTGTCGCCGAGCCGGTCGACGAACGCGGCGTGCCCCATGCCCTGCGGGCTCATCACGTCGCCCGAGTTGAACCACACGTCTCCCTCGCGAAAAGCGTTGCGCACCAACTTCTTTTCGGTCGACTCCTGGTCGGTGTAGCCGTCGAAGGGCTGCAGCTTGTTGACCGGGCTGAGCAGTAGGCCGGGCTGGCCGGCGGGCACCCGGCGCACCCGGCCGTTCTCGTCGCGCAGCGGCTCGCCGGTGTCGGGGTCGTACTCCACGTAGGCCAGCGGCATCGGGAAGATGCCCGTGGACCGGGGCACGTTGAAGACGTTGATGAACGCGGTATTGCCCTCGCTGGAGGCGTAGAACTCGCACACCCGCTCGATGCCGAACCGCCGGGTGAACTCGTCCCAGATCTCCGGGCGCAGCCCGTTGCCGGCGATCACCCGCACCTTGTGCGCCCGGTCGGTCGGCTTGGGCGGCTGGTTGAGCAGGTAGCGGCAGATCTCGCCGATGTAGATGAACGCGGTGGCTTCGGTGGCGATCACCTCGTCCCAGAACTTCGACGCCGAAAACGACTTGCCCAGCGCCAGCGTCGCCCCGGAGTTGATCACCGACGACAACGCCACCGTCAGCGCGTTGTTGTGGTACAGCGGCAGGCAGCTGTACAGCGTGTCGGTGCTCTTCAGCCGCAACCCGATGCCGCCGAAGGCGGCCAGCGCCTTGAGCCAGCGCAGGTGCGTCATCACGCTGGCCTTGGGGAAACCCGTTGTGCCCGAGGTGAATATGTAGAAGGCGGTGTCGCGGGCCTGCACGGCCGTCGCCGACGCCGGGTTGGTCGCCGGCGCGCTGACGGCGAAGCGGTCCAGGTCCTCGACGGTCAGCGTTTCGGTGGCGCCGGTGCCGCCGCACTCGGCCACGGCGCTGACCAGATCGGTCTCCGCGATCAGCACCTTGGCGTCCAGCAGGCCCAGGCTGTGCGCGAGCACCTCGCCGCGCTGGTGGTAATTGATCATCCCGGCGACCGCGCCGCACTTGACCGCGGCCAGCATGGCCAGCACCGCATGCGGCGAGTTGCGCAGCATGATCGCGACGACGTCACCGCTGCCGACGCCGTGCGCGGCCAGCACCGCGGCGTACCGGTTGGCGGTCGCGTTGGCGTCGCGGTAGGTCAGCTGCTGATCGCCGAACCGCAGGAAGACCCGGTCGCCGTGGCGGGCGGCCCGGTCGGCGAAGACAGTGCCGATCGACTTCCTGGAACCCGGCTGGGCGAACAGCCCGGTCAGTGCCCCGCGCACGATCGTCGGCATGTCGGCCAGCAGTCCCGGCACCCGAGATGCGATGTCGGTCAGCCTGACGGCCGTGCGCGCTCCCCCGTCGTCGGACACGTTTCCCTCTATTCCTGTAAGTCCTCACGGCGCACGTTCGCCCGGCACTCAGGCGGGTGCGCACGCCTCCACTGCGGCCCCCACCTTATCCACCAGCACCAACCGGTCCATCGCCGCTTGCGTGATGTACCCGCTGTCGAGCAATCCGCACAACCACAGCCACAGCCCCTCGTAATGCCCGAAGGGGTCCAGCATCACGATGGGTTTGTCGTGCACCCCGAGATAACCCGTGGTCCACGCGTCGAACAGCTCGTCCAGGGTGCCCACCCCGCCGGGCAGCACGACGAACGCATCGGCGCGGGCCTCCATGATCTGCTTGCGCTCGTGCATGGTGTCGCTGACGATCAGCTCGTCGGCGTGGCGGTCGGCGACCTCGAGGCGCATCAGGTTCTGCGGGATGACACCGACGGTCCGCCCGCCGCGGGCGCGCGCCGCGCTCGCCACCGCGCCCATCGCCGAAACCCGGCCGCCGCCCCACACCAGCGTCCAGCCGCGCTCGGCGATCGCCTCGCCGAGTTCCGAAGCCAGCTCAAGCAATTCGGGGTGCTCCGGGCCCGACGCGCAGTACACGCACACCGCCCATTCGCGCATACAACGAAAGGTAGACCAAGCCCGGTGCGGCGCGCACACCGCGCGCAATAAACTCCGGCTGGTGCCGATTCGTTGGAACGTCCCCCAACACGAGGCGGCGTTGGAGCGGCTGAACGACGCGCTCGGGGCGGGCCGCGGCGCCGTCGTGCTCGGCCCCGACGGCTGCGGCAAATCCACCCTGGCCCGGCTGGCCGCCGAGGGCTACGGCCGCGCGCACCCGAGCACCCTCACCCGCTGGGTCACCGGCACCCCGACCGAGCGCGCTGTACCGTTCGGGGCGTTCAGCCACCTGGTCGCGATCACCGACCTCGGCAAGCCGGCCGCCCTGTTGCGGGCCGCGCGGGCGTCGCTGGCCGGCGGGGACGACCTGCTGCTCGTCGTCGACGACGCCCACCAGCTCGACGTCCTGTCGGCCACGCTGGTCTACCAGCTGGCGCTGGCCGGAAGGGGCCGGATGGTGGTCACCGCCCGCGGCCCCGATTTTTCGGCGGCGCCCGACGCCATCGCGGCGCTGTGGACCGACGGCCTGCTGCCGCGAATCGATGTCGAGGCGCCCGGCGGCGCGACCACAGCCGCCCAGGTCGACGCGTTCATCGCCGAGCTGCCCGCCCCGGCGCGGGCGGTGCTGGACTACCTCGCCGTGGCCGAGCCGCTGTCGGTCGCCGACCTGACCGCGCTGGCCGGGGCGGGCGCCGTCGGCGAGGCGGAGGACCTCGGCGCGGCGGAAACCCGGGTGCGCGGCGACGGCGACCAGCCGGTGGTTTACACCGCACATCCGCTGTTCGCCGAGCGGGCGCGCGCCGCGCTCGGTCCCGACGACGCCCGTCGACGGCGCACCGACGTCGTCGAGCTGCTGTCCCAGCGCGCGTCGCACCACCTCAGCGATCGGCTGCGGCTGGCGTCCCTGGCCCTGGACAGCGACGTCCCCCAGCGCGTCGCCGACGTCGCCGACGCCGCACAGCAGGCACTGCGCCTAGGCGACCTCGCGCTCGGCGAACGTCTGGCCCGCTCGGCGCTGGAGCGGTCCGGGGGCCTGGCGGCGCGGCTGTCGCTGGCGCACGCCCTCGGGTGGCAGGGCCGCGGCCGGGAGGCCGACGCGCTGCTCGCCGAGGTCGACTCCGCCGCGCTGGCCGAGCCGGCGCTAATGGACTGGGCGCTGCTGCGGGCCGCCAACCAGTTCTGGATGCTCAGCGAACCCGAGCGGGCCACCGCGTTCCTGCGGACCATCCGCAATCGGGTCACGGATCCGGGCCCGCGCACCACCCTCGACGCGCTCAGCGCGACGTTCGCGATGAACGCCGGCAACGTCGGCTACGCCGTCAAGATCGCCGGCGAGGTGCTGGATTCACCGTCGGCCGGTGACCAGGCGGTGGCCTGGGCCGCCAGCACCGCGGCGCTGTGCGCGGCGCGGCAGGGCCGGTTCGGCGACGTCGAGCCGCTGGCGCAGCGCGCCCTGTCCGCCGAACACCCCGGGCTGCTGCGGTTCACGATCGGGCTGGGCCAGACCACCGCGCTGTTGATGGCGGGCCGGCTGCCCGACGCGCGCGAATTGGCCCAGCAGTTCACCGATTTCGCCGAATTGCAGCAGCCGGGCCGCGCGATCGGCGAGGTGCTGCTGGCGCACGTGCTGATCGCCGAGGGCGAGTTCGCGCAGGCGGCGGCGCTGCTCGGCC
>NZ_AUWQ01000110.1 GCF_000455205.1 Mycobacterium sp. UM_CSW
CGCCGACGATCCCGTCGCCGACATCGCGGACCGGGTGGTCTCGCTGCTCACCGGCCACGCCGACCTCGTCGACTACCTGTGTCGGTCCCTCGTCGACGCCACGCCGACGGGGACGCGTGTGTTCGACACCCTGGTCACGGTCGCCGGCGGGCACTGGGACCAGCTTCGAGAACAGGGGCTGACCAAGCCCGGGCTCGACCCGGTCTGGATGACGCTCAACCCTCTGGTTCTGGTGCTGGGCATGTTCCTTCTGCGCGCCCAACTGAACCGGCACCTGCCCGAAGCAATCACGAGCCGATCCCAGGTGCAGCGATGGCGCAACGCGACCCAGGCGATCATCGCTGACGGCCAATTGCTACGGCCCTCGGACGAGTAGTGCGCTAGCTGTCGACGGTGTAGCCCATCGGCATCAGCACGCTCTTCTGCTGGGTGAAGTGCTCGACGCCCTCCGGCCCGTTCTCGCGGCCGATGCCGGAGTTCTTGTAGCCGCCGAATGGGCAGCACGGATCGAAGGCATACCAGTTGATCGCGTAGGTGCCGGTGCGGATCTTCTCCGAAATCTCGATGCCCCGCGGCACGTTGGTGGTCCACACGCTGCCGGCCAGGCCGTACTCCGAGTCGTTGGCGATCTTGATCGCGTCCTCTTCGGTGTCGTAGGGGATGATGCACAAGACCGGTCCGAAGATCTCCTCCTGGGCGATCGTCATCTTGTTGTCGACGTCCGCGAAAACCGTTGGCTGCACAAAGAATCCGTTGTCCAGGCCCTCGGGGCGGCCGCCGCCGCACACCAGCCGGGCGCCCTCCTCGATGCCCTTGGCGATGTAGCCCTCGACCCGGGCGCGCTGCTTCTCCGAGATCAGCGACCCGATCTGGGCGCCCGGGTCCGACGGCGGGCCCACTGGCAGCGCCTGCACGAAAGTGCTTACCGCATCCACGATTTCGTCGTAGCGCGAGCGCGGCGCGAGGATGCGGGTCTGACCCACGCAGGCCTGCCCGGTGTTCATGATCCCGGAGAACACCATCATCGGCACCGCGGCGGCAAGGTCGACGTCCTCGAGGACGATGGCCGCCGATTTCCCGCCGAGCTCCAGCGTGCAAGGCTTGAGCATCTCCGCGGCGCGCCGGCCGATCTCCTTGCCGACGCCCGAGCTGCCGGTGAAGGTGAACAGGTCGACGTCTCGGTTGGAGGTCAGCGCCTGCCCGGTCTCGATGCCGCCGGGCACCACCGACAGCACGCCCTCGGGCAGGCCGGCGTCGGCGAAGACCTCCGCCAAAGCGTTTGCGGTCAAAGGTGTTTCGGCGGCGGGCTTGAGCACCACCGTGCAGCCGGCCAGCAGCGCCGGGCCGAGCTTGTTGACCGCCAGGAACAGCGGCACGTTCCACGCCACGATCGCGCCCACCACGCCGATGGGTTCGCGGTGCACGATCGTCTGGCCATAGGCGCCGTTGCGGATCTCGCGCCACTTGACCTGGTCGACGGCGGGACCGGCGAAGAATTGCATCGCGCCCATCGAGCCCATCCAGTGCATCGTCTCGACGGTCATCGGCGGCTGGCCCGTCTCGGCGGCGAGCAGCTTGGCGAACTGGTCCTTGCGCTCTTCGAGCAGCTGGTTCGCCTTGGCGATGACGGCCGCGCGCTCCTTCGGGGGCGTCGTCGGCCAGGGACCGTTGTCGAAGGCGGCACGGGCCGCGGCGACCGCCGCGTCGACGTCGGCCGCCGCCGCGAGCGGCACCTTCCCGACGTACTCACCGGTGGCCGGACAGTGCACCTCGATGACTTCCGAGGTCGACGGCTCCGTCCACTTGCCGCCGATGAAAAGTTTGTCGTATTCGGTCTTCACGTCAGGCATGTTCCGCCGCTCCTCCTCATCGCTCCGCTCTGCATCGTCGCAGCGGGCATGGCGCCACCCTACCCAAGCCGACGCAAAACGAGAACATGTTTCATTAGTGGGGTTGGAGCACTAGCACGAGATTGCTGACCAGGAACTCGCGCAGCACCGGCACCGACGTCAGTCGCCAGGCCCATCGCGGGTGGTAGCGCGGAAATGCGGCCACCGCGGCGCCGGTGCTGGCGGCCCAGCTCAGGCCGTCGGCCGCCGACACCGCGAACAACGACGACCCGTAGTTGTTCTTGGCCGGATGACCGTGTTTGCGGGCGTACCGCGCGGCGGCACGCGCGCCGCCGAGGTAGTGCCACAGGCCCGTCTCGTGGCCGCCGAACGGCCCCAGCCACACCGTGTACGACAGCACGGCCAGCCCGCCGGGCTTGGTCACCCGCAGCATCTCGGCGCCCAGCTGCCAGGGCCGCGGCACGTGTTCGGCGACGTTGGAGGACAGGCAGATGTCGACCGAAGCGTCGGCGAAGGGCAGCGCCATGCCCGAGGCGCGGACGAAGTCGCCCGGCCCGGGTGCCAAAGCCGGCCCGGCCGCGTGCATCTCGCGCGGGTCGGGTTCGACGCCGATGTAGCGGACACCGGCGTCGGCGAACGCCGCCGCGAAATATCCCGGGCCGCCGCCGACGTCGAGCAGCGTGCGGCCGACCGGGAGCTCGCCATGGATGCCGCGCCAGAGGTCGGTGACCATGCCCGCGGTGTCGGCCGCCAAAGCACGATAGAACCGGGCCGGGTCGGACCGCTCGTGGCGAAACTCGGCCAGCAAGCGCAGCGAGCGGGACAGGGTTGCCCGCCGCGCAAAGAGGTCGGTGACGGCCACCGGCCAACCCTACGGCCGGGGTCGGCTAGACCTGCTGGTCGTGCCGTTGCAGATACGGGGCCAAGCCGAATTTCTCGACGAGCAGCAGGAAATCCCCGCCCGAGACGGAAAACTCGGGGGGTTCATTCACGCGCTGCCGCACGTCGCGCGGCCACGAAAACCGCATGTCCAGGCCCCCGATGGTGTCGCGACAGCCGATGGTCAGCGGCGGCGCGCCGGGGACGCCGAGGACGAGGACGGGCGTCGTGGACAGCGAGGAGGCCATGCCCCGCTCGAACATTCGGCCCACTATCTGGTCGGGCGATCCGAACCCGAGACCGCCGTATCGGAATTGGTAAGTTTCCGGCGTCGCGGTCACCTGCGCCATCTGCACGGACGCGTGCAGCGCGTTGGTGTTCGGGTCGACCACCCGGATCGCGTCGGCGTCCACGTCGATGGCCAGGCGAGGGTGGTTGGCCGAGTTCAGGAGTTGTTGTTTTCGCCGGACCGCGAACGCCCCCATCTGCTGGATCGCCAGGGGGCTGGGGAAGAGCAGGCAACGAACCGGTCCCGCCGCTGAGCTCGCACCCGCCTGAGCGGCCTGGTGCCCGGAGAGGGCGAGGATCTCACCGAAGTCCGAGGCCGACACCCAGGCGTCGACGTCCAGCGGCAGGCCGTAGCCGGCGTCGGGCGCTTCGAGCCGCGTTCCGGCGGCGACGCGGTAATCCCGCCCGCCGAGGATGAAACGCCGTCCCCCGCAGTGCAGATGCAGCGTCGTGCCCATCGTCATGCCGCCCGATATCCCCCACACGCCCAGTTGCGCACCGGCGAACGGATAGACGTCGCCCGGCCGCTTGCTGACCGTCAGGGCATCGCGCGTGACGTCGATGAAGATCTTTCCGTGGCCCGACCGTTGCGACCACCAGTACCAGCCGCCGACGCCGCCGATGAGCAGGGCCACAAAGCCGTAACGGACGACCACGTCCATGAGCCGCGCGAGGTCGCGGGACCCGCCCGGCCCCTGCATGGCCCACGCCTGCGCGCCCATGTACAGGCCGCCGAGGACGGCGCAGAACGCGATGATCCCGACCACCATGATCAGGTAGGAACGGACGGGATTGCTTTGCCACGCGGGCGTCGTGATGGAGGCCATCTTCGAGCCCCAGAATGGGGGATTGGCCACAAACCTGCGTGACGCAGCCGACTCATCGCTGATGCTCATGTGGAAACGATCCCACCAGTGGACCCGACTGGAAAGCGGCAATTTTGCTGGGGGCCGGTCTCGCGCAGCGGCTTCCGACTACTGGCGTCACATCCGCCGCGCTGGGCGGCATCCAACGTGCCCGCCTCATAGCGACTGTGCGACCGCCGGGCCTCCTCCCCGGTTGTCGCTGTGAGGCGGGCACAACGGGTGCCCCGCCGGCAGAGGCCAGGGTGGCGGATGTGACCGGAATCGGTACCACGGCCGGCTACCGCAAGCCGCCCGCGAGGCTCGATTGCCCGCCTCCTCCTCGCGCCGCTGTCGGAGGCGCGCATCGTCACACCGCTAGGCTGGCCGTTAATGTCTGCTCTTCGTTCGGTCCTGTTGCTGTGCTGGCGCGACACCGGGCACCCGCAGGGCGGCGGCAGCGAAGCTTATTTGCAGCGCATCGGCGCGCAGCTGGCCGCGTCCGGGATCGCCGTCACGCTGCGCACCGCCCGCTATCCCGGAGCGCCGCGCCGCGAAGTGGTCGACGGGGTGCGCATCGACCGGGCCGGCGGCCGCTACTCGGTGTACGTGTGGGCGCTGCTGGCGATGGCCGCGGCGCGCATCGGTCTCGGCCCGCTGCGGCGCGTGCGGCCCGACGCGGTCGTCGACACGCAGAACGGCCTGCCCTTCCTCGCTCGGCTGGTGTACGGCCGTCGGGTGGTGGTGCTGGTGCACCACTGCCACCGCGAGCAGTGGCCGGTGGCCGGTCCGGTGCTCGGCCGGATCGGCTGGTTTGTCGAGTCGACGCTGTCGCCGCGGCTGAACCGGCGCAATCAGTACGTGACGGTGTCGCTGCCGTCGGCCCGCGACCTCGTCGCGCTCGGCGTGAACAACGAGCAGATCGCGGTGGTGCGCAACGGCCTCGACGAGGCCCCGGCGCAAACGCTGTCCGGCCCGCGCTCGGCCGCACCGAGGGTGGTCGTGCTGTCGCGGCTGGTGCCGCACAAGCGGATCGAAGACGCGCTCGAAGCGGTCGCGGCGCTGCGGCCCCGCATACCGGGCCTGCACCTCGACATCGTCGGCGACGGCTGGTGGCGGCGGCGGCTGGTCGACCACGTCCGGCGCCTCGGCATGTCCGATGCGGTGACGTTCCACGGCCATGTCGATGACGTGACCAAACACCATGTCCTGCAAAGCTCTTGGGTGCACGTGCTGCCGTCGCGCAAGGAGGGGTGGGGCCTGGCGGTCGTCGAGGCGGCGCAGCACGCGGTGCCCACCGTCGGCTACCGCTCCTCGGGCGGGCTGTCGGACTCGATCGTCGACGGGGTGACCGGAATCCTGGTCGACGGCCACGACGAGCTGGTGGACCGCCTGGAACGGCTGCTCTGCGACCCCGTGCTGCGCGACCAACTCGGCGCCAAGGCGCAGGCGCGCAGCGGCGAGTTCTCCTGGACACAAAGTGCCGACGCGATCGCCGGCGTGCTGCAAGCCGTTCAGGCCGGCGAGTACGTCAGCGGCGTCGTCTGAACCAGCAGAGCGCCGCGCCCACCGCCCCGACGGAAAGCATCGCCAGCCACGCCAGGTGTGCGACCAGCGTCGCGGTCCGCCGCCCGGCCGGAACCCCGGCGGTGTGGCCGCCGATCCGATACAGGGCGAACTTGTCGTCGCGGTAGACCGGCGTGAGCGCGTCCAGCGTGCGCGGCGCGGCGCCCATGTCACCGGCGCTGTCCGATTCGACGACCAGCCACCCGATGCCCGCCGGCGCCAACGCGGCCGGGTCGGGCCCGGAAAGCAGCAGATCCTGCACGGCCCGGGCGCGATCGCCCTCCCCGTGAATGACGACCCCCGAGATGGCCAGGTCGCCGGTGCTCAGCACGTCGGCGCGCAGCCAGCGGGGCAGCGGATCGAGCACCGGCGCCGGCCCGGACCACGAAAAGCGCCGCATGGTGCCCGCGGGCAGCACCGCCACCGTCGCGGGATCGCGGTTGATCGCCGCCGCCACCGCGGCCCACCCCGGCGGGTAGCGCACCGGCGCGACGCGGCCCCACGCGCCCCAGGCCAGGTCCGGCAGCGCCAGGATCAGCGCCAGGCAGCAGACCAGCGCCGCCACCGACGGCCGCAACCACCGGCGCAGCGTCATTACGGCGCCCGCGCCCGCCAGCGCGTATCCCGGCACCGCCAGCGCCACAAACTTCTGCCCGTCGCGCAGCACCCCGAACGCGGGTGCGGCGTCCACCAGCACCCGCAAGGCGTGCAGACCCGGGCCCGTCGCCAACACGGCCGGCGCCAGCACGGACACCGCCGCCAGCGCCAGCAACGGCACCACCGAGCGCCGACGCGCCACCACCGGTAACCCGGCCGCCACCACCGCCAGCAGCACCACGGCGGACGACAGCGCGAAAAGCGTTGTCCGCGAGGCCGGTACGGCCTCGCCGTTCCAGATGCCGCCGAGGCTGGCCAGGCTGCCCAGCGTGCCCAGGCCGGGTTCGGCCCGCGGCGCGAACGCGTTGACCCCGAGCGCGTTCGCCGCGGTGTGCGCCTTCAACGACGAGCCGAGCGCGGCCGCCGTCAGCCAGGGCGCCGCCGCCACCAGCGCGGCGCCGGAGGCCCCCGCAGCGCACAGCCAGCGCGGGTGCCCCGCCCCGGGGCACGCCACGCAGACCAGCGCCACCACCGCGGCCAGCAACAGGCCCGTCGGCGTCAGCCCGGCCAGCGCCACCCAGAACACCAGGCCGAACCAGGCAGACCAGCCGCCAGCCGCCCGCAGCCGAAGCATCGTCGCCGCCACCCACGGCAGGCAGCCGTACGCGGCCAGCAGGCTCCAGTGGCCCTGCAGAAGGCGTTCGGCGACATAGGGATTCCAGATCGCCAGCGTGCTGGCGACGAACTCGCCCGGCGCCCCCGCCTCGGGCAGCGCGGTCGCGACCAGCCGCGCCGCGCCCCACCCTGCCAGCCACAGGCCCGCCACCAGCAGCGCTTTGACCACGACGCCGCCATCGACCAGATGCGAGGCCAGCGCCACCGCGAAATCCTGTGGCGTCGCCCGCGGCGCCGCCGTCAAGCCCAGGGCGGTGTCGGAAATGTAGGACCGGGGCGTCGACACCGCGTCGCGCAACAGCAGGTATCCCGGCGCCAGGATCGGCGCGGCCACCAGGAGCGCCGGCAACAGCGCATACCCCGGCCGGGTCCAGCGCACGTCGGGGAACTAGGCCCGTTCGGGGGGACCCGGTGACTCCGGCGGTCCCGCGTCCGGGGGCCCCGGCTCGGGCGGCTCGTCCGAGGCCGGCGTCGGTGCGTCCGCCGCGGGCGGGCCCGGATTCTCGGCGGGGCGCTGGGTGGGCAGCTTCTCGGTCTCGGCTTCGGCGCCGGGCACGGGCTCTTCCGGACCGCCGCGGCCGAACACTTCCTCGTCGGACCGGTCCAGGCCGGGGTCGGTCAGCGCGCTCTCGGTCCGCAGGCTGAAGGAGGCGAGCACTCCGCCGCCGATCAGCGCGATCAGGCCGACCGCGGTGAACGTGATGGGCAGCACCCGCGACCACAGCGCCAGCCGGTCCCGCTCGTCGCGCGCGGCGTTGACCTGGCCTTCGATGGTGTCCTCGTTCGAGGTGACCTTGTAATCGGCCAGCGTCAGCTCCGGCTTGAGCGGGTCACGCGCGAAGTAGTGGTTGGCGCGCTCGGTCTGCTTGACGATGGTCCCGGACACCGGGTCCACCCAGAAGGTCCGCTGCGCCGCGTAGAAGCGGGTCATGGTGATCTGCTCGTTGGGATCGCCGCCCTGGACGCCCCACATCGACGCCGGGGCGGTGAACTTGGAGTCCGTCGTCTGGTCGGCGTACAGCGTCGGGTAGGCCACCGGAGCCACCAGTTTGCCCTCGGCGTTGTAGCCGACGTTCTGCGTGAACTTGTAGGTGGTCAGCCCGTTGACGTCTTCCTGGCTGTCGTAGTTGACGTCGAACGGCTTCTGCGCGATCGGATCGAAATAGGGATACGTCTTCTTCTCGGTGTGGAACGGGAACCGGTAGGACAGCCCCTCGTGGCGGAGCGGCATCGCGGTGGGCGGGCTCTCGTCGTTGACGGTGCGCGGCTTCTGCACGGAGCCGCCGGGGTGGGTGTCGTCGGAGACGGCCAGCGCGGTCCTGCGGTTGAGGGTGACCGTGTCGATGATGGCCAGCAACAGGCCGCTGTCCTTCTGCTTGTCGGTGCGCCGGACCGAGGTGCCGACCTGCAGGGTGACGACGTCGGCGTTGGCGGGGGATTCGACGCTGACCTGCTGCTGGGACACCAGCGGCACGTTCTGGTTGACGACGAGGTGGTCTGTGGACAGCGACGCTGAGTCGAGCGCGGTTCCGTTGCCGTCGCTGATCAACGTGGCGTCGATGTTCAGCGGGATCTTGGCGATCCTGCTGCTGGTGTATGTCGACAGCAGCAGCGCGGCGATCAGCAGGGCAGCCCCGAGTCCGATGATCGCGCATGCGGCGTAACGCAACATGACTGCGCGGTTCATGCGCGCTGCTCCTCCTAGTGGATCATCGTGGTCCGAGCTGGTCCCCGGTCAGCGTGGCAAACCCGTTCGACCCTAACAGCAGAATTTAAGGCCCCGGCTTACGTACCCGATTCGTCGGGCGACAACCGACGGGCACACTTGTGTGCGTGACGGACGACCAACAGCTGGGCGGAGTCCGCAGCTTCCTTCCCGCCGTGGAGGGGATGCGCGCGTGCGCCGCCATGGGTGTCGTCGTCACCCACGTCGCCTTCCAGACGGGGCACTCCAGCGGCGCCGCCGGCCGGCTGTTCGGCCGCTTCGACCTCGCCGTGGCGGTGTTCTTCGCGTTGTCCGGATTCTTGTTGTGGCGCGCGCACGCGGCGGCGGCGCGGGGTTTGGGGCCGCGGCCACGCACCGGCCACTACTTGCGTTCGCGGGCGGTCCGCATCATGCCGGCCTATCTGGTGGCGGTCGTGGTGATCCTGACCCTGCTGCCCGACGCGGATCACGCCAGCCCGACGGTGTGGCTGGCCAACCTGACCCTCACCCAGATCTATGTGCCGCTCACGCTGACCGGTGGCCTGACGCAGATGTGGAGCCTCTCCGTCGAGGTCAGCTTCTACCTGGCGCTGCCCGTCGTGGCGTTGCTGGCCCGCCGCCTCCCGGTCGGCGCGCGGGTGCCGGCGATAGCCGCGCTGGCGGCCCTGAGCTGGGCGTGGGGCTGGGTGCCGGTATTTTTTGGCCACTCCGATCCTGGCACCAATCCGCTGAACTGGCCGCCGGCCTTCTTCTCCTGGTTCGCCGCGGGCATGCTGCTGGCGGAATGGGTGCACAGCGGAATCGGTTTGCCGCACCGGTTCGCGCGGCACCGGATCGTGATGGCCGTCGTCGCGCTGCTGGCCTACCTGCTGGCGGCCTCGCCGCTGGCCGGACCCGAGGGCCTGGTGCCCGGCACCGCCGCGCAGTTCGCGGTGAAGACGGCGGCCGGCTCCGTGGTGGCGTTCGCGTTGGTGGCGCCGTTGGTGCTGGACCGGGTCGACACGCCGCACCGGCTGCTGGGCAGCACCGCCATGGTGACGTTGGGCCGCTGGTCCTACGGCCTGTTCATCTGGCACCTGGCCGCGCTGGCGATGGTGTTCCCGGTGCTCGGGACTTTCCCGTTCACCGGCCGGATGCCCTCGGTGCTGGCGTTGACGCTGATCTTCGGTTGGGCGATCGCCGCCGTCAGCTACGGGCTGGTCGAATCCCCGTGCCGGGAAGCGCTGCGCCGCTGGGAAAAACGCCACGAGCCGACTCCCGAGGTCACCGACGCCGAGGCCGACGCGATCGCGCCGTGACTCAGCGATCCATCCACTGTTCCAGCGCGTCGGCGGACGGCAGGCAGATGGCCCGCTCGATCTTCTCGAACAGGTCGGTCCCGTACTCGACGGTGGATCGGACGAAGTTGCCCAGCGCCTCGAGGTGGATGCCGTCCGTCAGCAGGTAAGCGTTCTCGGCGACAATGGCCAGCCGGGCCGGCTGCGCGGTCTCGCGCACAAACGCCTTGGGCCAGTGGGTGTCACGATTCCAGTCGTTCACCAGTTCCATCAGGCGCGGGCGTTCGGTCGCCAGGTAATACACGGCTGGGCTGATCGAGATCTCCAAAACGTCGCGGCGCAGACCGTTGATCCGCAGGTTCACGTGCAGCTTGCCGCGCTCGTGGCTGGACAGCAGCAGCATGAATTCTTCGCCGTCACTGCTGCGGAAAAACCGCAGCTGACGCGATCGCAGATAACGTTCGATCAGCTCCGTGCTCAACGGCTCGATCTGCATTAGCCCCTCTCCCGGACAACGGTCATCGACGGACCCATGGTGGGGCGCAGCGCTTGGAAGATTCTTGGAGCCGTCAGGCCGGCTCGGCGGCGTGCAGGCGCGCGATGATCTCGGCGCGCACCGCCGACCGGCGCGCCTTGCCGGCGTCGTCGCGCAGGGGAGCGCCGACGAACTCGACCGCATCGGGCACCTTGTACGACGAGATGAGTTCGCGCAGAAAGCCTTTCACGCCATCGGCGTCCAGCGCGGACCCGTCGGCCGCATGCACCAGGGCGTACGGCACCTGGCCCAGATCGTCGTGCGGCACGCCGACGACGAGGCAGGACAGCACCTCCGGGTGGGCCGACAGCGCGTTCTCGATCTCAGCGGGGTAGACGTTGCGGCCCCCGACGGTGAACATGTCGACCCGGCGGTCCGACAGGTACAGGAACCCGTCGTCGTCGAAGTAGCCGAGATCGCCCAGCGAGTCCCAGCCGTCCCGGGACTTCGGCGTGACGCCGACGTAGCGGTAGGTCGGCGCGCTGCCCGGGGCGGGACGCATGTAGATCTCGCCGACGACGCCGGGCGGGCACGGGTTGCCGTCGTCGTCGAGCACCTTCATCTCCCCGGCGACCACGACGCCGACCGAGCCGCGATGCGTCAGCCACTGCTCGCCGCTGATGAACGTGAGCGCCTGTAATTCGGTGCCGCCGTAGAGTTCCCAGACGACTTCCGGGCCCAGCAGGTCGATCCAGGCCTGCTTGACGGCCGGTGGGCACGGCGCCCCCATGTGCCAGAACCGCCGCAGCGACGACAGGTCGTAGGCGCCCGGGTCGGCGTGGTAGACCGGCAGCGCCCGCTGCATGATCGTCGGCACCGTGGTCAGGAACGTGACCCGATGGTCGCTGATCAGCCGCAGGAATCCTTGCGGCTCGAAGCGGCTCATCAGCACCAGGTGATGGCGCATCAGCAAGGCGATCGTCGCCGTGGTGAAGCCGGTGTTGTGGGACAACGGGATCGGCACCAGGGTGGTGTCGCCCTCCTGCGCGCCGAGCGGGTAGCCGACCGCGGCCGGAATCCGGCTGTCCCCGCCGGACTCGATGAGCTTGGGCCGCCCGGTGCTGCCGCCCGAGCCCATCGCCTTCCACACCGGCGAAACCGCCTCCGGCAGCTCGGCGTCGGACAGCGCTGGGTCGGGGACGAAACCGGCTGGTACGCTGGGTATTTCGCTGCTATCGCGGCCCACCAGCAGCGCGGGCGGCCGCAACTCGAGCAGGCCCTGCAGCTCGGCGTCCGGTAGCCGCGCCGAGAGCGGTTGCGGCACCGCGCCCAGCTTCCAGCAGGCCACCGCGGCCTGGATCCACTCGATCGAGTTGGGCAGCACCATGGTCACGTAGTCACCGACGCCGACGCCGCGCTCGGCGTACGCGCGGGCCAACCGGTTGGTCGAGGCGTCGAGTTCGCCGCGGGTGATCGTCCGTCCGTCGCAGGTGACCGCGGGCTCGTCGGGAGCCAACCGGGCGGCCTGCGAAATCTGCGTGCCGATCGGCGGGACCGGCTGGGTCACGAGTAGGCGCCCTGCCGCTCGAAGATGCGGCGCGGGTTGTCCACCAGCATGGTGTGCAGCTGTTCGTCGGTGACGCCGCGCTCCTTGAGCGCGGGGATCACGTCGTCGTGGATGTGCAGGTAATGCCAATTGGGCGCGGCCACCGGCAGCAGCTCCTCGGGCAGCGCGTCGAAGTAGCAGTTGGCGTCGTGCGACAACACCATCTTGTCGGCGTGGCCGCGCTCGCACATCCGCGCCACCGTGTTCACCCGGTCCTCGAACGGCAGGTACACGTCGATGCCGAACCGGTCCATCCCGATGTAGGAGCCGTTGCCGATCAGTTCCTCCAGGTAGTCGAGGTCGGTGCTGTCGCCGGAATGGCCGATCACCACCCGGCTCAGGTCGACGCCCTCCTCGGCGAAGATGCGCTGCTGCTCCAGCCCGCGCCGCGTCCCCGCGTGCGTGTGGGTGGAGATCGGCACACCGGTGCGCTTGTGCGCCTGGGCGACCGCGCGCAGTACCCGGTCGACGCCGGGGGTCACGCCGGGCTCGTCGGTGGCGCATTTGAGGATGCCGGCCTTGATGCCGGTGTCGGCGATGCCCTCCTCGATGTCGCGGACGAACATGTCGGTCATGATCTCCGGGCCGTCCAGTTGCGTGCCCGGCCCCAGGTAGTGGAACCGGAACGGCACGTCGTTGTAGGTGTAAAGACCGGTCGCCACAACGATATTCAGCTCGGTGGCCGCCGCGACGCGTGCGATGCGCGGGATGTAGCGGCCCAGCCCGATCACCGTGAGGTCGACGATGGTGTCCACCCCGCGCGACTTCAGCTCGTTGAGCCGGTTGACCGCATCGGCCACCCGCTGGTCCTCGTCGCCCCAGGCTTCGGGGTAGTTCAGGGCGATCTCGGTGGTCATGATGAACACGTGCTCGTGCATGAGCGTCACGCCGAGGTCGGCGGTATCGATGGCGCCGCGAGCGGTATTGAGTTCTGGCACGCGTCTGACTCTAGGTCGATCCGGCGGTAAAACGACAGGGGTTCGTTGACCTCCGACCGTCGCCCACGTAGGCCTGCTCGGCGGGCAGGCGGTCCATCTTTTCGGAAGTTCGTGCTGCGCGAGGGCGGCCCGTAGTAACTTCCGCGTCATGCCGGCCTCGGTGTCGATCAGGGTTGAGCAGCCGTCGACCGCGACAGCTGCGTCCGTCTACGACGTCCTCATGGACGTCGACCGATGGTCGGACTTCATGCCAGGCGTAGGGGCGGCGTCGTGGGAAGTGCGGGGAGCGCCCGACACCGGAGTGGGAGGTGTCAGGCGGATGCGGCTTGTGACCGGCGTGACACGCGACCGGATTGTCGCCGGAACGAGGCCACATCATCATTCTTACGTCGCAGCGTTTCCGTGGTATGTGCCGCTGAAGGACTACCGAGGAGATATCCGTGTTGAGGACCGGCCGAATGGGTGCGTCATCGTATGGACAGTGTCATGTACGCCTCGAATCCCGGGCCTGAGGAACCTGAATCAGTCGCTCGAACGAAGCTATGCGCGACTAGCGGCGGCACTGGCACTAGAAGCCGAGCAGCGGGCACCTCGACGTGAAGACCCTTATTGAGGTCGGCACGCGCCTCATGCTCATGGTCAGCGAGCCGGAACGGCTGCCGAATACTTGATGTTTGTCGAATCGGTATACCTACCAGTGATACGGCTTACGCCCGCCGCGCTGATGACGGTTAGGTGCTCAGGCCCTTAACCACCAATCGCATCGGTCAAGCCCGCGCGCGCACCGCCTGGAGCCATTCCGTCGACTCCGGCGCCCTGTCGAGCAACCGCAAGCCGGCGTTGCCGAATTCGCGGCGGATGTCCCCGGCCGTCAGCACCTCCAGGTGAAAGCACTGCCGCATGTCCGATCCGCCGATCATCAACGCGTATTCGCCCTCGACCAGCCGGTCGAGATCGCGGTGGATCGTCACGCGTGCCGTCGCCTTGCCGATCTTCTTGCTTTCCGTCCAGCCCGCGGGCCGGGCGGCCCAGAAGGCCGGCGGTTTCCACTGAATGATCGCCCGGCCCGTCGGTTTGAGATGGTATGCGACGGTCGCCAGCACCGCCCGTCGAAGATCGGCGCCCCGGTAGTGAATCAGGTTGGTGGGCAACAGGACCGCGTCGAACCTCTCCGTCAGCCGCAGCTCTTCGATGCGGGCGCGGATCGTCCGCGCGTGCCGGACCTCGGCGAGCATCCGTTCGGAGTCGTCGACGGCGGTGACCCGGTGGCCGAGCCTCGCCAGCGGGTCGGCGATCCGCCCGGTGCCCGCGCCGAGTTCCAGCACCGAGCTGCGCGGCGCGAGGACGGCGTCGATCTGCTCGGGCTCGCCCGTCGGGGGCATCCGGCGGTAGAGCTCGATCAGGCTGCCGTCACCCGTCCGTTCCGAGTCGGTGTCGGCGTGGCAATGACAAAACGACAGAGAATGACAAAACGACATGGTCGGTCCTTTCTAGGCCAGCTCGTAGAAATCCACGCCATCGAGGTAGCGCACGGTCCAGAGGTCGCGGGCAACCACTTCGCCGACCTCGTGCAGCAACGTGATCCAGATCGGATAGGTCAGGTCGTTGGTGGTGAGCGGCAGGTGCTCGCCCGGATTCACCCGCACCCGCATGTCGTAAAAGCTGTCCAGCCCCTTGATGGCCTCCAGCCCTCGATAGGAGACCAGCCTGCCGCTGCGGGGGGCGACCATCGTGGTCCGCGCGACGTGCTGGCCAAGGCGGTACGGCCCCCCACAGTGGCGGGCGAACCGATCGGGTCGCGCGTAGGCGTCCACCGTCCAGTCAACCTGTGATCGCCCGGTGGCCAGGCGTGCGGCATCCGGCAGGCCGCCGCCCGCAATCCGCGCTCCCACCTCCACCAGGCAAGGCCCGTCGGCCGTCATCTTGATCTCGGGGTGGGCCGGGCCGTGCCGGATGCCGAGGGCGTCGAGCACCTCGAAGGCGTAGGCGACCAGCTCGTCCTGCAGATCGCCGATCGCCGGCAGCAGCCGCCAGCCCATCAGCAGGTCGGGAATGCCGTTGGCCTCGATGCGGTACGTCTCCCAGATGTCGCACACGTGGTGTGCGCCATCGCGACTGACGGTGTTGACGATGTACTCCGCGCCCACCAGGCACTCTTGGGCCACCACACCGTCATTCGGATGCGCCAGCACGTTGTCGCGGCCGTCGAGGCGCCGGAAGGCCCGCACGGAGTCCTCCGGGGTGCGGCACCAGGCGACGCCGTCGTTGCCGGCGCTGCGCAGTGGCTTGACGACGACCGTGCCGCCAATGCCCTTGTGCCAGTTGCGGAGCTGGTCCTCGTCCGCCACCAGGATCTGGCGCGCGCCCCGCAAGCCTTGCTCCTTGATCCGCTCGATCATCAGATACTTGTCGCGTCGCGCGGCGCTCAGTGCGGTCCCGTTGGTGGGCGCGCCCGTGATCGGGTGCAGCGCCTCGCTCAGCGCGTCGGCCAGCTCGACGCCGGGTTCGGTGCCGGCGACGACCGCGACGGGATGGTAGGGCGACAGCCTGGCCAGCGTCTCGGACAGGTCGCCGCGGTGCACGATGTCGACGTCGTAGGGGTACCGATCCGGTTGACCGCGCAGCGCGACCGGCACCTCGGGGGTGCTTTGCACACGCAGCGGGGTGAACCCCAGGCTTCGGAAGCCTTGCGCCAGTTCGGTTCCCATGGTGGCGTAGCTATCGACCAGAACGACGTGCATGTCGGTGCCTCCTCATTTAATACGCGGCGCTGTCTTCGAGATCGTGCCCGCGGGTCGGCAGCAAAAACGCCCGCTCGCAGGTCAGAAACACCGTGCCGTCGGACTTGACCCCGCGGGTGGCGCACCTGACGACGCCTTGGTGGGGGCGCGATTCCGAGGGGCGCTTGTCGAGATATTCGGTCTCGGCGTAGATGGTGTCGCCGACGAAGACCGGGGCGACGAGGCGGATGTTGTCCCACCCCAGGTTGGCGAGGCCCTTGGCGCTGGTGCTGGGCACGCTCATCCCCGAGACGATCGACAACGTGACCAGGCTGGACACCAAAGGCCTTTTCCACTCGGTGTTTTCGCAGTACGCGTTGTCGATGTGCAGCGGGTGTAAGTTGTGCGACAGCAACGACATCCACACGTTGTCGGCCTCGGTGAGCGTGCGGCCCGGGCGATGCTCGACGGTCGCGCCGACCTCGATGTCCTCGAACAGCAGGCCCGGTGACTCGCGCCAGCGCCGATCACCGATCTTTTTGTAGGTACGAATCTCGTCCATTGCCAACCCCATCCGCTAGCAGCGGACCCGACGGGCCGCCACGGCAACCCGCGTGCTGTTCCGTGCGTCGAGCGCCTCCGCCCGCCGCAGCAGGCGGTGGGCCGCGGCCACCATCGGCGGGCCGACCATCTGCCCGTCGAGGATCCCGATCTGCCCGGCCTGTTCGTCCGCCCTGCCGATGACGCGACGGGCCCGCTCCACCTCGGTGGGCAGTGGCGTGAACCCGTCGTTGATCACCGCCACCTGCCGGGGGTGGACCGCGGCCTTGCCGCCGAAGCCGAGCTCGCGCGATCGGTTCACGTCCACCTTGAGCGCGAGCTCGTTGCCGAGGTCGAAGGTCGGTGCGTCGATCGCCGGAATGCCGGCCACGGCGGCACCGGCCACGATGCGAGAACGCGCGTAGGCCAACGGCTCCCAGTCCATCGAGATGCCGAGGTCGGCCGCGAAGTCCGCGGCGCCGAAGACCAGCGCCCGCACCCGCGGGCTTGCGGTGGCGATCTCCTCGACGGCGGCCAGGCCGGCCGCCGTTTCGATGGTCACCAGGAAATCGATGTCCGCGCCCGCGTCACCCAGCATGTCCTCGAGGATCAGCAGATCGTGCGCGCAGTTGACCTTCGGGACCAGCAGCGCGTCGGGCACCAGGGCGCCGTACGCGAGAGCGAGAACGTCGCGCAGGCCGTCGGCGGTGCGCAGGCTGTTGATCCGCAGCGCGCGGACGCATCCGGTCGACGGCCCCTTGAGCAGTCGAGCGGCCAGGCCGCGGGCCAGTTCGCGCCGCGCGGGCGGCACCGCGTCTTCGAGATCCAGCGTGCACACGTCGGCGCCCGAGCGCAGCGCCGTGGGGTACTGGCGTGGATTGATCGCGCTCGTCATCAGCATGGTGCGAAACACGCAGGGCTGGACCGTTTTTCGCTCGCTCATGCCGGAACACCAACCAGGTCCGGCGCCACCAGCTCGCCGACCGTCGCGCACAGACGGCGGATGTCGTCGGCCTCGTTGTCGGCACGCAGCATGATCCGCAGCCCCGCCTCGCCCCGCGGGGTGACGGGGAAGAAGACCGCCGAGGCGTAGAACCCGCGATCGAGGAGTTGGCGGGACAGGCCGATCGCCTTGTCGTCCTCGCCCGTCTGGATCAGCCGGATCGGGGTGTCGAGGCCGGCCTGCGGGGTGGCGATGAGGCTGTCGAAAAGGGCGGCGTTGGCGCGCAATTGTCGTTGGCGCCGGGCCAGCTCGGGTGAATTGTGCACCCGCAGCGAACCCAGGCAGGCGCCGATGGTCGGCGCGTTCGCCGGCTTGGACCACGCCAGCGGGCCGCCGAATCGCATCAGGATGTCGTGGTGTTTCTCGGGGCCCAGCATGATGACCCCGCCGCTGGCGCCGTAGGCCTTGCCCAGCGAGGCGACGATGATGGTCAGCGGGTTGAGCTCGTCGGGCATCAGGGACCGCACGATCCCTTCGCCGCGTTCGCCGTACATCGACAGCGAGTGGGCCTCGTCGAAGAACAGGAACAGGCCGTAGCGGTCCTGCAACTCGAGCAGCTCCTTGACCGGCGCGACACCGCCCAGCGAGTAGGCGCCGTCGGCGACGTAGGCGACCCGCTTGTGCCTTTTGCACATGTCCTCGAGGTAGTTGAGGTCGTTGTGCGGGCTGGTGTAGACGGGCGCTTCGTCGGCGCAGATGGGCTTGATGTAGTTGAGCGAGAAGTGGCTGAACTTGTCGAACACCATCACGCGGGGCTCCCCGTCGTCGGTCAGGTGTCCCGAGGAGATCAGCGGCAGCACGGCGGAGCTGGCCACCGCCGTGGAGATGGCCGAAACGCAGCGGGCGCGCCACAACTGCGAGAGCCCGGCCTCGAGCTCGTCGATGATGGAGAACCGGATGCGCAGCCGCGAGGCGGACAGCGCGAACGTCTGCTCCGAGTCGATCGCCGCGCGGGCGCCTTCCAAAACCCATGGGTGGGAATGCAATCCGAGGTAGGAGCAGGAGATCATGTTGATGAAGCGGTGACCGTCGCTTTGGCGCTCCAGCAGGTCGCCGCCGACGTAGCGGACGCTGTTGTCCAGCAGCCCGTTGTCGGCCGCCGCCTGCCACGCCGGGTTGCCGACCTCGACGGCCTTGGCGTTGTTGCGGAATCGGTGGATCTGGGATTGCTCGTCCAGCTTGTTCATGCGTTGCACGGTAGAAAGATCCGCGCGCCCGGTCCTCCACCGATCGGATCGGCGACGTGATGAAAGCTCGTTCCCCCGATCGGGGGACACGGGATTGGCCGGAGGGCCGACAGACATTGCCGCGTCCCGTCGGCACTGTTGTTGCCATGCTCTTGATGGCCGACGGGACGCGCTGATGCCGTGGCTTGCCCTGATCACCGGCAACGGCCTGCACGCGGTGATCACCGCCCTGTTGGGGTTGTCCATGATCAATGTGGCGGACAGCCTGCTGATCCTGGCGATCGCGGCGGCCGGGTCGGCCGTGCTCGGAGCCCTTGCCGCCCGCCGGAACCCGGCGGCGCGGGTCCCCGCCGCCCGGAGTTTCGCCTGGCTGAACCTGTGGACCGCGGTAACGTTCGTCTCCTTCTTCCTGGGGCTGGTGGTCTACAGCGCGGTGGTGGTCTTCACGCTGGGCGCCTCGTTCGCTCCCCTGGCGGTCACGGCCTGGTCGGCCCGGCAAGCCCGTCGCGGCCACGCCCCCACCCGCCCCGGCCGCGCCCAATGGCTGGCGGTCTGCCTGTTGGCCGCGCTGGGCGCCGCGCTGGTGGTCGTGCTGGCGGGGTCGGATTCCCGCGGCATGGTGGCGTTGCTGGTCGCGGCCGCCCTAGGCGTCATCGACGGCGCCGCCGCCGGCGGGGTGGCCATCGTGTCCCGCGGTCTGGGCGCCGCCGGGGTCGGTGTCTGGCAGGTGATGGCCCACCGCTATTACGCGACGCTGGTGGTGGCCGCGGCGGCGCTGCTCACGCTGGTCCCCGGCGGGTTGCTCGCGGCGCCGTCGCTGCCGTTGGGTGTCTCGATTGCGGCCGCCTTCGCGTCGCTGGTGGTGCCATTCTTCTTGATTCAGTACGCAATTCAGCAGTTGGCGCCGGTCTTGGTCACCGGGGCGCTGGCGTTGATCCCGGCCATCGCGCTGTTCGTCGAGATGGCGGCCGGTCGAGCCGTCAGCTGGCCCGCGGTGCTGCTCGGGTTGCTCATCGTGCCGGCCAGCCTGGCGATATTCACCACCCGGCAGCAACCGGCATGAGCTTCCTCGATTCGGTACCGATGGCGTACCGTCACCCTCGTCTTGCTCGCAACCCCCGGGAGTAATGCCATGTTGCTCAATCCCAACCACCTGCAACGCCGCTACCCGGACCGCCGCTCGGGGGAGATCATGGCCGCGACGGTGGACTTCTTCGAGTCCCGCGGCAAGGCGCGGCTGAAGTCCGACGACCACAACCGCGTCTGGTACTCCGACTTTCTGGACCATATCGGGCGGGAGCGCATCTTCGCCTCGCTGCTGACGCCGTCGGAGTACGGCGCGGAAGACTGTCGGTGGGACACCTACCGGATCAGCGAATTCGCCGAGATCGTGGGCTTTTACGGGCTGAGCTACTGGTACCCGTTCCAGGTCACAGCGCTGGGCCTGGGCCCGATCTGGATGAGCGACAACGAGGACGCCAAGCGCAAGGCCGCCGCGCAGTTGGAGGCCGGCGAGGTCTTCGCGTTCGGGTTGTCCGAGCAGACCCACGGCGCCGACGTCTACCAGACCGACATGGTCCTGACGCCATCCGAGCACGGCTGGGTCGCCAACGGCGAGAAGTACTACATCGGCAACGCCAACGTGGCGCGCATGGTCTCCACCTTCGGCAAGATCGCCGGCTCTTCCGGCGGGGCAGACGAGTACGTGTTCTTCGCCGCCGACTCGCAGCACGACCGGTACGAGCTCATCAAGAACGTGGTGAACTCGCAGAACTTCGTCGCCAACTACGCGCTGCGCGACTACCCCGTCACCGAGGCCGACCTGTTGCACCGCGGCCCCGGCGCCTTCCACGCCGCGCTCAACACCGTCAACGTCTGCAAGTACAACCTGGGCTGGGGTGCGATCGGCATGTGCACCCATGCCATGTACGAGGCGGTCACCCATGCGTCCAACCGGGTCCTGTACGGCACCGTCGTCACCGACTTTTCCCACGTGCGGCGGCTGCTCACCGACACCTACTTGCGGCTCATCGCGATGAAACTGGTCGCCACCCGCGCCTGCGATTACATGCGCAGCGCGTCGGCGGCCGACCGTCGCTACCTGCTCTACAGCCCGCTCACCAAGGCGAAGATCACCAGCGAGGGCGAGCGCGTCATCACCGCCATGTGGGACGTCATCGCCGCCAAAGGCGTTGAGAAGGACACCTTTTTCGAGGCCGTCACCCGCGAGATCGGCCTGCTGCCGCGCCTGGAGGGCACGGTCCACATCAACATCGGGCTGTTCGCGAAGTTCATGCCCAACTTCCTGTTCGCCCCGAGCGCGGAGTTGCCCGTGATATCGCGGCGCGACGAGGCCGCCGACGACGCGTTCCTGTTCGCCCAGGGGCCGACGGGGGGCCTGGGCAAGGTGCGGTTTCACGACTGGCGCACGCCGTTCGACGCGTTCCGGCACCTGCCCAACGTCGCGCTGCTGCGCGAGCAGGTCGACGTGCTCGCCGAGATGCTGGCCAGCGCCACACCGGATGCCTTGCAGCAGAAGGACATTGACTTCGCCTTCGGGGTGGGTCAACTGTTCGCCACGGTGCCCTACGCGCAGCTCATCCTCGAGGAGGCCCCGCTGTCCGGAGTCGACGAGGCCGTGATCGACGAGATCTTCGCCGTGCTGGTGCGCGACTTCAACGGCTACGCCGTAGAACTCGGCGACAAGCCGGCAACCACGGACGCGCAGGCCCGCTTCGCGATGCGGATGATCCGCCGTCCGGCGCACGACCCAGCGCGCTACGACCAGATCTGGAAGGAACACGTCCTGCCGCTCAGCGGCGCGTACCAGATGCGCCCGTAGGTGACGCCGTCCCGAGCCGAGCGCCCGGCCAGCCGGGCGTCGCGATTCGACTGCCCGTCTAGCCGGGCCCGTGCGCAAGGCCCAAGGATCGTCACTTGACTGTGACGTGGCTCACCGTAGAATGACCAGTGGTCATCGACGTTAGGGGGCTTAATGCCAACGGTGACATGGGCGCGCGTGGACCCCGCCCGTCGCGCGGCGGTCATCGAAGCCGCGGAGTCCGAGTTCGGCGCGCACGGCTTTTCCCGTGGCAGCCTGAACGTCATCGCCCGGCGGGCCGGGGTGGCCAAGGGCAGCCTGTTCCAGTACTTCGCGGACAAGCGCGACCTTTACGCGTACGTCGCCGACGTCGCCAGCCAACGGGTGCGCGCCTACATGGAGGACCGCATCCGCGAGCTGAACCCGAGCCGGCCGTTCTTCGAATTTTTGACCGACTGGCTCGACGCGTGGGTCGCCTACTTCGCCGACCACCCGCATGAGCGCGCGCTGCACGCCGCGGCCACTCTCGAAGTCGACACCGAGGCCCGCGTCAGTGTGCAGAACGTCATTCACCGTCACTACCTGCAAGTGATGCGGCCACTGGTCCACGACGCGCAGCTGCGCGGCGACCTGCGCGCCGATTCGGACACCGACGCGCTGTTGTCGTTGCTGCTCTTGATCTTTCCGCACCTGGCGCTGGCCCCATACATGCGCGGCCTCGACCCGGTCCTGGGGCTCGACGAGCCCACGCCGGAGCAGCCCGCGCTGGCTGTGCGCCGGCTGGTCGCGGTCCTGGCGGCGGCGTACTCGGCGAATGCCGCCGTCACCCCCGTACTGAAACGATCCGAGGAGGTCACATGACACGCACGCATTCGGGCTCGATGGTCAAAGGGGGGCTCAACTGGGACAGCTTGCCGCTCAAGCTCTTTGCGGGCGGCAACGCGAAGTTCTGGAATCCCGCCGACATCGACTTCTCTCGCGACCGCGCGGACTGGGAGCGGCTCACCGATGACGAACGCCATTACGCCACCCGGCTGTGCGCCGAGTTCATCGCCGGTGAAGAAGCGGTGACCGAGGACATTCAGCCGTTCATGTACGCGATGCGGGCCGAAGGCCGGCTGGGCGACGAGATGTACCTGACGCAGTTCGCGTTCGAGGAAGCCAAGCACGTCCAGGTGTTCCGGATGTGGCTCGACGCTGTCGGCGTCACCGACGACCTGCACGAGTACATCGATGACGTGCCCACCTACCGCACGATCTTCTACGAGGAACTGCCGGACTGCCTCGACGCGCTGAGGGTCGATCCGTCACCGGCCGCACAGATAAGGGCGTCGGTCACCTACAACCACATGGTCGAGGGCATGCTGGCGCTGACGGGCTACTACATCTGGCACAAGATCTGCGTGGAACGCAGCATCCTGCCCGGCATGCAGGAGCTGGTGCGCCGCATCGGCGACGACGAGCGGCGCCACATGGCCTGGGGCACCTTCACCTGCCGCCGGCACGTCGCCGCCGACGACGCGAACTGGGGCGTCTTCGAGACGCGGATGAACGAGCTGATGCCGCTCGGGCTACGCCTCATCGAAGAGGGCTTCGCGCTCTACGACCCGATGCCGTTCGGCCTGTCGACGGACGAGTCCATGGCCTACGCCGCCGACAAGGGCATGCGGCGGTTCGGAACCATCAACAGCGCGCGCGGTCGCCCGGTCGCCGAGATCGACCTCGACTACTCGCCGGTGCAGCTCGAGGACACCTTCGCCGACGAGGACGAGAGGGCGCTGGCGGGCGCGTCGGCCTGAGGCCTGACCCGGTAGCTACTCGACCTTGCTGGCGCCGGCCGACTTGCCTTCGTCGGCTGACCCGACCCAGACGGTCTTGGCGTTGCAGAACTCGCGGATCCCGAGGCCCGCGAGCTCGCGCCCGTAACCCGAGCGCTTGACGCCGCCGAACGGCAGCTCGGGGTAGGACACCGTCATCCCGTTGATGAAGACGGCGCCGGCCTCGATGTCGTCGATGAAGCGCTGCTGCTCGGCCTCGTCGTTGGTCCAGGCGTTGGATCCCAGCCCGAAGGTGGTGGCGTTGGCGATCTCGATGGCCTCGTCGATGCTCTCGGCGCGGTAGACGGAGGCGACCGGGCCGAACACCTCCTCGGTGTAGAGCGCCATGTCCTTGGTGATGTCGGTGATCACCGTCGGCGGGTAGAACCACCCCGGGCGGTCCAGGCGCTCGCCGCCGCAGCGGATCACCGCGCCGGCCGCGACCGCGTCCTCGACCTGCTTGGCGATCTCGTCGCGGCCCGACTCGGTGGCCAGCGGGCCGACGTCGGTGTCGGGGTCGGTCGGGTCGCCCACCCGCAGCGCCTTGACCCGCTCGACGAACTTGTCGACGAACGCGTCGTAGATGTCGGCGTGGGCGATGAACCGCTTTGCGGCGATGCAGGATTGGCCGTTGTTCTGCACCCGGGCGGTGACCGCGGTCTTGACCGCCTCGTCCAGGTCGGCCGAGGGCATCACGATGAACGGGTCGCTGCCGCCGAGTTCGAGCACCGTGGGCTTGATCTCGTCGCCGGCGATGGCGCCGACGGACTGGCCGGCGGGCTCGCTGCCGGTCAGGGTGGCGGCGGCGACGCGGGGGTCGCGCAGGATGGTCTCCACGGCGCTGGACGGGACCAGCAGCGTCTGGAAGCAGCCCTCCGGGAAGCCGCCGCGGGCGATGACGTCGGCGAGGTACAGCGCGGTCTGCGGCACGTTGGAGGCGTGCTTGAGGATGCCTACGTTGCCGGCCATCAGCGCCGGCGCGGCGAACCGCACGGCCTGCCACAGCGGGAAGTTCCACGGCATGACGGCCAGCACCACGCCCAGCGGCTGGTAGCGGGTGTAGGCCTGCTTGGCGCCGACCTTCGCCGGGTCGGCCGGCTCGTCGGCCAGCAGCTGCTCGGCGTTCTCGGCGTAGTAGCGAAAACCCTTGGCGCACTTGAGTGCTTCGGCCTTGGCCGAGGCGAGCGTCTTGCCCATCTCGAGGGTCATCATGGCCGCGGTCTCGTCCGCCTCCTTCTCCAAGAGGTCGGCGGTGGCGTTTGCCCACTCCGTGCGCTGGGCAAAGGTGGTGTTATGGCGGTAGTCCTGGAACCGGGCGTAGGCGCGCGCGATGGCGGCGTCGACTTCCTCGTCGGTCGCGGGGGTGAAGGTTTTTACTGTCTCGCCGGTAGCCGGGTTGATCGTGGCGATGGGCACGCTGAGATCCTTCGCTTCGGGGTTGGTAAGAGGTCCAACAACCAGCCTGCCACTATCGTTCCCCTCAGGGAGGTGCCGGGATGAGTAAAGCCGCTCAGCTGATCGTGAAGTGCCTGGAGAACGAGGGCGTTTCTGTCGTGTTCGGGGTCCCCGGCGAGGAGAACATCCGGTTCGTGCAGGCGCTGGCATCGTCGAGCATCCGGTACGTGCTCACCCGGCACGAGCAGGCGGCGTCGTTCATGGCGGAGATGTACGGGCGCGTCACCGGGCGCGCGGCGGTGGTATCGGCGACCCTGGGCCCGGGCGCCATCAACATGCAACTCGGCGTCGCCGACGCCACCACCAACAGCACCCCGATGGTGGCGATCTCCGCCCAGGTGGGCCAGGATCGCGAGTACAAGGAGTCGCACCAGTACGTCGACCTGGTGTCGATGTTCGCCCCGATCACGCGGTGGGCCGCGGGCATCCCCACCCCACGCGCCATCCCCGAGATGGTCCGCAAGGCGTTCAAGGTCGCCGAGACCGAACGCCCGGCTGCGGTCTACCTGGCCGTACCCGAGCACATCGACGCCGATGAGACCGATTACAACCTGAAGCCGTTGCCCCGCAACGTCGTTCGCCCCGACGCACCGGCGCCCCGGCAGGTCGAACGGGCCGTGGAGATCCTGCGCCAGGCGAAGCGGCCGGTGGTGCTGGCCGGGCACGGGGCCGCGCGCGCCGACGCGACCAAGGCCCTGGTCCGGTTCTCCGAGGAGTTCGGCATCCAGGTGGCCAACACGTTCCACGGCAAGGGCGTGATGCCCGACGACCACCCCAACAGCATCGGGACCCTGGGATTCATGCGGCACGACTACGTCAACTTCGGCTTCGACAACGCCGACGCCGTCATCGCCGTCGGCTACGAGCTGCAGGAGTTCGATCCCGTGCGGATCAACCCGCAGGCCGACAAGAGGATCATCCACGTCCACCGCTTCCCGGCCGAGGTCGACGGGCACTACTCGGTCGACGTCGGGATCATCGGCGACATCAGCGATTCGCTGAACGCGCTCACGGACGCGCTGGCCGGTCACCGCTTCGAGCACGCCGCCGACGTGCCCGGGTCGGGGCTGCTGGCCGAGGAATTCGCTCGCGGACAACAGGATTCGCGCTATCCGCTGGCGCCGGCGCGGGTGGTCGCCGACACCCGCGAGGCGCTGGGCCGCAGCGACGTGGTCCTCGTCGACACGGGCGCCACCAAGATGTGGATGGCCCGGCTCTATCCGACCTACGAGCGGAACACCTGCCTGATCTCAAACGGCTTGTCCACCATGAGTTTTGCGCTGCCCGGCGCCCTCGGCGTCAAGCTGGCCCGCCCCGAGTCGAAGGTGCTCGCCGTCGTCGGCGACGGTGCCTTCCTGATGAACTCCCAGGAGATCGAGACCGCGGTGCGGGAGCGGATCCCGCTCGTCGTGCTGATCTGGGAGGACGGCGGCTACGGCCTGATCGAATGGAAGATGGACCTCGAACTCGGCGACCACTACTACGTGAAATTCGGCAACCCCGACATCGTGAAATACGCGGAAAGCTTCGGCGCCAAGGGATATCGGATCACCAGCGCCGCCGAGCTGTTGCCGACGCTCAAGGCCGCGCTGGCCGACGACGGGGTGTCGCTGATCGGCTGCCCGGTCGACTACTCGGAGAACCTGCGCCTGACCGACCGGCTCGGCGAGCTGGACGAGACGCTGTGATCGCCTAGCCCGTGCCGGCGTAATGTCGCGGCCGTTTGCTCGAAGCCGAAACATCGGGTCGGAATCGGCGTACGCTCTTCAGTGCTCTTCATCTCCTACTCCCGACCTGCGGGGAGGGGCAGCCATGTCGTATTTGATAGCGGTCCCGGAATTCGTGGCCTCGGCGGCATCGGATATCTCCAAGATCGGATCGGCGGTGACCGCCGCCAATGCCGCGGCGGCGGGCCCGACGACGGGATTGCTGGCGGCCGGCGCGGATGAGGTGTCGGCGGCGATAGCGTCAGTGCTCTCCAGTCACGGGCAGGCGTTTCAGGCGCTCAGCGCCGAGGCGGCGGAGTTTCATGCCCTGTTCGTGTCGACGTTGAACGCCGCCGGGGGCGCCTATGCGGCCGCCGAGGCGGCAAACTCCTCGCCGTTGCAGACCCTCACGCCCCTGTGGCAAGACGTGCGGGCCGTAGTCAATGCGCCCACGAATGCGTTGTTCGGGATCCCGTTGATCGGCAAGGGCGCCAATGGGGCGCCGGGGACCGGGCAGCCGGGCGGGCCTGGCGGGATCTTGTTCGGCAACGGCGGCGATGGCGGGTCCGGGCTGCCCGGCCAGCCCGGCGGCAACGGGGGTAATGCTTTCTTCTTCGGCAACGGCGGCAGGGGCGGGGCCGGCGGCATTGGCACCACCGGCACCGCGGGCGCCGCGGGGGCCAGCCCCACCAACGGCGGCCTCGGCGGCAACGGTGGGTCCGGCGGGGTGGGCGGCAACGGCGGGCTGATTTTCGGCAGCGGCGGTACGGGCGGCGTTGGCGGGACCGGCGGGACCGGCGGAAGCGGCGGGTCCGGCGTCACCGGCTTTATCAACGCCACCGGGGGCGGCCAGGGCGGGAACGGCGGGACGGGCGGGACCGGCGGCAACGCCGAGGGGGTGTCGGGATTGTTCGGCGGCCACGCGGGTGACGGCGGCGCGGGCGGACAGGGTGGCCACGGTGGCCAGGGTGGCCAGGGCTTGGGGGCCGGCACCGGTGGCGACGGCGGCAAGGGCGGCAACGGTGGGACCGCCGGCCTGGGTGGCGGCTCCGGCGCGGGCCTCGTGGGCGCCGGCGGTACTGGGGGCCACGGCGGCGACGGCGGCAACAG
>NZ_AUWQ01000111.1 GCF_000455205.1 Mycobacterium sp. UM_CSW
TCAACGCCGCGCTGTCCGGAAACGAAGGCGCCGTTCGCGATCTGCTCGAGCGCCTCGACCGGTTCGTGGGAACGCTCGACCAGCAGCGCGACAACCTCGTCGCGTCGATCCGCGCCCTCAATCGCCTCGCCGGCACGTTCGCCGCCCAACGCGACGTGATCACCCAGGCGCTGTACAAGATTCCGCCCGCACTGGACGTGCTGATCAAGGAGCGCCCGCGCATCACGACCGCGCTGAACAAGCTCGGGACATTCAGCAACACCGCGACCAGACTCGTCAACGACGCGGGCGACGACTTGGTGAAGAACTTGACGAATCTGGCGCCGGCACTCGGTGCGCTCGCCGACATCGGCCCGGATCTGGACGCCGCCCTCGCGTACGCGCCGACGTTCCCGTGGACCCAGGGCATCATCGACCGCTACATCCGGGGCGACTACCTCAACGGGTATTTCATCATCGATCTGACGAACGCCGGGCTTCGTAAGGGCATCCTCCGCGGCACCCACTGGGAGCGGATCGGCGCCGAGGCCGTACCCGGACCGGCGGATCCGGAATACCTGCAATTCCGGTATGGAGCACCGCCCGGGGCGCCCGGGGCGCTGAGCAAGCCCGGCCCAAGAGGGGAACCGGCACCGTTCGGGCCACCGCCGCCCTGGGGGCGGCCGCTGCCGGGGCCGCCGCCGTCCGCGGCGCCGGGGCCGGTGAACCAGCAGTCGGCAGACACACCACCGCCCGCGCCACCGCCGCCGCCGGTGTCGCCGTTGATCGCGGGCCTGACGTGGCTCGGCCCGGATGCGCAGAAGTCGCCGACAGCGACGCTGCCCGGACCGCCGCCGGCTGGGGCCGTGCCGCCGGCCGACCAGGGCGCCCCGGTGCCGGGCGCGACGCCGACGACCAGCCAGACGGACGGGGGCTCGTAGATGCTGACCCGGTTTGTCCGAATCCAGTTGGCGATCTTCACGATCGTCGGGATCGCCGGTGTGGTGATCATGGCGTTGTGGTACGTCCAGGCGCCGACCCTGCTCGGCATCGGCAAGATGACGGTCACGCTGAAACTGCCCGCCACCGGCGGCCTGTACCGCTTCAGCAACGTGACCTACCGCGGGGTGCAGATCGGCAAGGTGACCGGGGTCGGGCTAACCCCCGATGGTGCGAAAGCCACGCTGTCCCTTGATACTTCGCCGAAGATACCGGCGGACCTGAAGGCGGAGGTGCTGAGCATCTCCGCGGTTGGCGAGTATTACGTTGATCTGCGACCCCGCAACGACTCGCCGCCCTACCTGCACGACGGCTCGGTCATCGCGATGAACGACGCGACGATCCCGCAGCCGATCGGTCCCGTGCTCGACCAGTCCAGCAAATTGATCAACAGCATCCCCAAGGGCAAGCTCGGTCAATTGCTCGACGAGTCGTTCCAGGCATTCAACGGCTCCGGTTACGATTTCGGATCGCTGTTCGACAGTTCGTCACGGCTCTCGGGTGACCTCAACGGCGTCGCCGACCAAACCAGGAACCTGACCGAAGACACCGGGCCCTTCTTGGATGCGCAAGCGCAGACCGCGGATTCGATCCGTACGTGGGCGCGCAGCCTCGCCGGATTCAGTGGCCAGTTTGCGAAGGATGACCCACAGTTTCGCACCCTGCTGCAACAGGGGCCTGGAGCCCTCAACGAGGCGTCCCGGCTGCTCGACCAGATCAAACCGACGTTGCCGGTGCTGCTTGCGAACCTGACCACGATCGGCCAGATCGGCGTGACCTATCACGCGTCGATCGAACAGCTCCTGGTCTTGCTGCCGCCGTTCACCGCGGCGATTCAGTCGTTCGTCGGCACGAAGTCGCCGACGGGATTGGCCACGGGCGCCTTCAATCTCATCGTCAGTGACCCGCCGGCATGCACGGTCGGCTTCCTGCCGCCCAGCCAATGGCGTTCCGCGGCCGACACCCGCACCATCGACACGCCGGACGGGCTGTACTGCAAACTGCCGCAGGATTCGCCCATCGCGGTGCGCGGCGCCCGAAACTATCCCTGCATGGGACAGCCCGGGAAACGCGCGCCCACCGTCGAAATCTGCGAGAGCGACAAGCCTTTCGAGCCGTTGGCGATGAGGCAGCACGTCTTCGGCACTTACCCGCTGGACCCGAATCTGATCGCGCAGGGCATCCCGCCCGACGACCGGATGAACTGGTACCGAGACAGGATCTTCGGGCCGGTGGAGGGAACGCCGCTGCCGCCGGGCGCGGTTCCGCGGGGAACGCCGCCGGCGTCGGCGTTGCCGCCGCCCGCGGCGCCGCTCAGCCCGCTGGCGCAGATGGGGGACGTTTCACCGATAGCGCCGATCGACGTTCCCGCTGCTCCCGCCGGGTCGGCGCCCGCAGCGGCGAGCGCCCCGCCGCCGGGGCCGCCCGCGGGGCCTTCGGCGGCGCCAAGTGCGTTCGGGCGCAACGAGTCTCAGACCGGTCCATCGGTGGCGATCGCCCAGTACAACCCTCGCACCGGCAGCTATGTGACCCCGGATGGCCAGGTTTACCGGCAATCGGATCTGGTCAAGCCCACGTCGCCCAAGGCGCCGAAAACGTGGAAGGACATGTTCGCCACCTGATGCCCGCGCGGGGCCATCGTCAGATGAACCGGGTCAGCTGATTTTGTCCAGCCTGAATGGCTGGTCGATGTACAGCGGCTTGTTGGTGCCGCAGGCGCCGCTGGGGCCGGACGTCTGCTCCCGTCCGGCCAGGACCGGCGACCCAAGCACTTTCTCGCCGGTCTCCGGGTTCGCCGGATAGAAATGGATGACGTCGTGACCGGTGTATGAGGTGCCGTCTTGACACGTCGTCCAATTGGGAATGTCGCGTTTGACGAACCAGGTGGCGGCATCATTCATGAATATCGGTGCGGTCCAGCCCTGGTCGCTGACGACCGTGCCGTCGCACCGATAGGCGGTGGAGCACGACGTCGTGATGGTCCACGTGCTGCGCACCACCGCCTCCTGGTGGAAAATTTCATTGGTACGGGCCCAGTCGCCGACCACGGTGGCGGTGTACGTCCCATTGATCGCGGGGTCGTAGGCCCATGCCGACGGGGCGACGCCCACGCCGCCCGCCACGCCGACGACTGCAACGGTTGCGCTTATCGCTATATTTATCGGACGCATCATGTGCTCCTCGAGGCGTTAAATACCGCCAATTCCAAGCGAATCGAATTCACAGACTAACACCGCCCCCGCATGTCACGGAATGGTTTAGGTGGGGCGTTCAAGGACATCGAATTTATCGATGAGCCACGACCCATTGACCTTCGCCATCTCCACCTTTAGGCTGCTCGACGTCACCACAGGTTCCGGCTTCGCCTTGCTTGTGGTCTTTTGTTTTATGAAGACAAGCACGACAGCGGAATTCGGCTGCAGTTCCGATACGGCCGCCTTGACCACGGTGGCGGTCGTCGTGACTTGGCCGCGCTGCGCCGACGGCCCCACGACCTGGTCGGCGAACCGTTGGTAGTAGGCCAGATAGTCCTCGGTGAGCCGGGATTTGGCGTTGGCGAAATCGCGATCAAGCGTTTCCGGCGAGTAGGACAGCAACGCCACCACACCGTCACTGGCTGCACTGATTACCTGGTGCGCCGCCGCGCGGTCGGTCTGCAAATCCGGACGGTAATCGAAGTAAAAAATCCGGGCCGCGTTGCCGAGGGCGGCAATAAGCAGAAGCGTCAACAGGATTGACCGCCACCGCGCCAGGCAACGACGCGTCCAGCGCCCGAGCGCGCCGCCGCGGCGGGCGGGCGGCCGCTCCTCGTGCTCAGCTCTGTCGACCGTCACCGGACGAACTCGAGTCTGGAAACCTTGAGCTGCCCGGCATCGCGTTGAACGGTGACGACGATCCGCAGCTGGCGCGATTCCGGCTTGGTCTCACCGGGTTTGGTGATCTCCGATTTCGCCGCGATCAGCACAATCGCTGAATCCTGGGTCATGGACTGCACGGCGGCCGCTTGCACCGAGCCCTTGGAGACGACCTTGGACTCCTCCACCGCCTTCACGGCATCCTCGCCGCCCATCAAGATGCTGATTTTGAACGTCCCGGTTGTGTCATCGGCGAAACGTTGCAGATCTTCCCTCGCCTTGGTCGGATCGATCGTCATCATCGTCACAATGGCATCGCGGGCTGCCGCGGCGAACTCCGCGCTGCGACGCTTTTCCTGCTCGACGCCGCGGTGATGCCATACCAGGTATCCGCTGCCCGCCAGCGACGCGCAGCTGACCAAAACCGCTGCGATCGCCGCCGTCGCCTTTCGGCTCGGGCGATGGGGACGAAGCCAGCGCCATCGCGATGACGCCGAGTCGGTCTCTTCGGTTTCGGCCCGGCCGTCTTGACCGTTTGATGCTGCGTCGAGCTGTTGGCGCAACCGCATCGCGCGGGCGCGAGCAGCCTCGGCACGGGCGTCCGCCTCGGCGATTTCGGAGATTTCTGGGACAGGGGTAGGCGGTGACATCGACGGGACCACCACGTCTCGATCGTCGGCGACGGTCGCCCCAGCGGGAAGCTTGCGCCGAGGCACTGGATCACCTCCTCGTCGCGCCTACAGGAGAGCCACATTATCACTGCCACGCGGGCGGCCCGGCGGCGGAGATAGCGGCTTTAGACGCAAGTCTTCTCCGAGTGAGAGAATTCTATTCCCACCGGTGGGCGAAGTAATTTAAAGTAATCCCGTGCGATTCATAGTGGCAGCGGTCGCCGTGCTCTTAGGCCTCTCGCAGGGCCTGGGTGTCGCCGTGGCACCGCAGGCCACCGCAGCGCCGGTTAATTGCGATTACCCGGATTGCACGCCGGGCATCATGCCGCACCAGGTGCTCGGTGCGCCGTGCGACAACACCACGTACTACGTATTCGGGACCGCCGACTATTACGTGTCTTTCGCCACGCAGCCGGGACGACTGATGTTCTGCGGCTCGCCCAGGAGGTACGAGCCCCGGTGGTTCCGGTCGCCCCCGATGGCCGGCGTCAAGGTCGAGGGCTCATCTTGCGTCGATTTCCCGGAGTACTACGTCGCGCAGGCGCCGGACGGCCTTTTCCTCGTCTGCAATGCGCATGACGGAACACAGATTTGGGAGCGCGGCGACACTTAGGCCGATTCGGCTCGACTCACGGCCGGGTGTTCGGGATCTCCGGCCAATCTTGGAAGGGACTGGGTCCCCAGTAGTCGAAGCTGTGGACAGTGCCGTCCATGTCGCGATGGTGCGCGTCGTGGCACGTGGTCGGTTCCCATTGCGGTCCCCACGACGGATCGAACATTTGGCCCGGGCACCAGTGATAGCCCACGAACGGCCACGGCGGATTGTCGGCGTGAGCGACCGTCGCGGTGCCCAAGCCGGCGCTGACCATGATCGCTGCGGCGGCGACACGCGCGACTTTGCTCATGGGAGAACCGTACCCGAGTGACCGCCGAACCGGACCAAAAATTCTGTGGAGGTGCGGCGATCAGTCGGCGGCGTCGATCAGCCGGCGGGTGATGCGGCCCAGCTGCGCGCGCAGGGCGTCGTCGTCGATGTCGGCCACCAGAGGCGAAATGACCCCGACCGCGATCGCGCCCGACAACACGGCCGCTGACACCCGTGCGTCCTCGGCCGCGTCGTCGAGCAGCACGCTGTAGAGCCGCTGGATGAATTGCTGGAAGGGTTCGTGCTCGCCCAGCAGCCGCACGATGACGGGATCGAACTGCAGGGTGCTTGCGGCGCCGCGACGTTCGACGGCGACGTCAATGACCCGGTCGAGCAGCACCTCCCGTGCCGTGGACCGGTGGTCGTGTGCCTCGGCCGCCTCCAAGGCCTCTTCCAGGCCGCCGAGTTCCCGCTCGGTCAACGCGATCACGATCTGCTCCTTGGTCTTGAACTGGTGGTAGACGGCGGCTTTCGTGACCCCGATGGTGTCGGCGATCATCTGCAGCGAGGTGCCGCCGACACCGTGCTCGGCGATCAACTGCAGCGCGGCATCGAGGATGCGGGTCTGCGCGGCGCTGCGCGTGATGAAGCGGAACCGGCTCCTGGTCTGCGGGGAAACCACACCGGAAGCGTAGCCGATCGGCTATTGACCCGAGGATAGCCGATCGGCTAGTTTCGCTGACTAACGGGGTATGGATTCATGCCGTCACAGAGAAGGAGCCAGGCGATGTCCGACGTCGGCGACAACGACGCAGCGGGCCGCCACTCGTCGCGAACCGCGTTGCGGCGTACCGACGGTGAGCTGATCCTGCTGTGGACGTTGCCGGTTACGGTGATCATCTGGATCGCGTGCTTTTTCCTGTTTCCGGGGTTCAATCCGCCGATGTCACCCAGCATGTCGGCCGAGCAAGTGGCCGCGTTCTATCGCGATCCCGCGCACCTGCCGCAGATCCGCTACAGCATGATCGTGTTCAACTGGTTCGGGGTCTGCCTCGTCCCGGTCCTGACTTTGATCGTGCTGCAGATCCGCAGAATGGCGCATCGGACGCCGATCTTCTCCTACGCGATGTTGGGTTGCGTGGCTGGCGGGCCGACGCTGTTTCTCGTCGCCAACGTCTGCTGGCTGCTGGCCGCCTTCCGCCCCGAGAGAAGCCCGGAGCTGACCCAGCTGCTCAACGACTTCGGCTGGATCACGTTCACCATCGTGGTCCCGTTCCTGATCGGGCAAAGCGTAATCCTGGCCGTGGCAATCTATTTCGATGATCAGTCGCAGCCGATATTCAGCCGCTGGGTGGCTCACTTCAACCTTCTGGTGGCGGCTGCCCTGGTGCCCGCCGCCTTCGTCGGTGTGTCGTTGACCGGACCGCTCGCGTGGGACGGATTCCTGACGTTCTGGTTGAAAAACGTTGCCATCGCCGTGTGGATCATCGTGATGGGCGTGGTTCTCGGCCAAGCCATTTACCGGGAGCGCGCCGAGAACCGTCAGGGCGGCGACGAACTGGTCAGCGCATGAGTGCCCCTGCGGCACAGGCGGTTTCTGAAGCCACGCCACCCTCGGGACCGCTGCGCCACCGGATCGCCTGGCACTTGCGGCACGGCCCCAAACGGGAGCTGTGGCTGGCGTGGGGAGCGCTGGTCGTCTTCTACAACGTCTTCTTCCCGGTGTTCTTCATCGTCGCGCAGGTCCAGCCGCCGCCGCAGCCCACCTGGGATCTCGCAACCCAGGTGCACTGGTTCGGTGAACGCCGCCTCGGGATACCCATTGGATTCGGCGTCATCTTCGCAATCAGCGGCCTGATCGCGACCAACAACGCCCTGATCGCCTATTCGATGCGACGAATGTCCGTGAGCCGTGCGTTCGCGTACTCGTATCTGCTCATCTACACGTTCAGTGCGGTTCCCGGGATGCTGCTGCTCAACATCGCGCTGGTCGTCGGGACGCTGCGACCACAGCGAAACCCCGAAGCGATCGGTTGGCTCTACGACTTCGCCTTCCTGTCCTTTGACGGAACCATGGGAGTGTTCCTGATCGGCTCGCTGATCTGGATGGTCGCGATCCTGCTCGACAAGAATCGGGTGTTCCCCAAGTGGTTCGGCTATCTCAACCTGTGCAACGCGCTGACCGAGGTCGTGGTGGCGCCGTGCTGGATCTTTCGGCGCGGCGTGCTGGCGTGGAACGGCCAAATCGCCTGGTGGCTGGACATGGTGGTGTTCGGCATCTACCAAGTCACTTTCATCGTCATGCTGTTTCGGATGATCCAGCGCGAGGACTTCGGCGACGGCCCGTTGCCAGACCGCGCGAAGGCGTCGCAATGACCGCGCCGACAGACAAGCGCGCCAGGTTCGTGCCCGGCCAGCCCGACATGTGGGCCTTCGTGTTGTTCGAGACCTTGGTCTTCACAGGCTATTTCGGCTTCTACCTGTTCTACCGCGCCCGAAGCCCCGAGCTCTTCCTGCACTCCCAGGCGCAGCTGGACCTGCGTATCGGGGTGTTCAACACGCTCGTCCTGTTGCTGAGCTCGTGGTCGGTGGCGCGGTGCGTCCAGTCGTCCCGCGCCGGCGCTTACCGGGTGGCGTTGCGGGACGCCTTCATCACGGCCGCATTCGCCGGAGTGTTTCTGTCTTTCAAGGTGTTTGAGTGGGTCCGGTTGGTCCGCGCGGGAAATGGGTTGGACAGCAACGACTTCTTCACCTACTACTTCTTCCTCACCGGAATCCACTTCGTGCACCTGCTGATCGGCTTCGTCGTGCTCGGCGTCATCGTCTACCAACTTCGGAGTACGGCGAGGCGATCCCAGGAAATCGTCGAAACGTGCGCCACGTACTGGCACACCGTCGACTTCCTGTGGGTGCTCATCTTCGCGCTGCTCTACGTGGTGAGGTGATCGACATCAGATTCAACAAGAGGCTGTTGATCGTCTGGCTTGTGCTGGCGTCGTTGACACTCGCCTACCTTTGGATCGATCACTCGCTGGTCGGAACGCTGAGGGCCAGCGCGGTGGTCACGTCGAGCGTGATCGTGATCGCACTCGTCAAGGTGCGCATCATCTTTCGGGAGTTCATGGAGGTTCGTCAGGCTCCGGCCCTGCTGTGCCGACTCACGGACGCCTGGGTCGTGCTCATGGCCGTCGCGCTGCTCGGCTGCTATTTCATCGGCAGGACGCTCGCCTGATAATTCGAACATCACTGTCAACTCGCTTGACGCGAACGTGCGTAGTGTCATGCAGATATACGCCTTGCATAACGGTTGAATAACGGTTGTCTGGCGGCGTCTTTGGCGTTTCACCCACGCTCAATAGCATCGGCCAGATCTCGTAGTACACCGACGATCGGGTGGCGCCATGACGTTTATCATTGCCGCACCGGCGACGGTGGCCGCGGCGGCCACGGAGCTGGCGGGCATCGGTTCGACACTGACCGCGGCCCATGCGCTCGCCGCCGCCGGCACCACCGCGGTGCTGCCCGCCGCCGGCGATGAGGTGTCGGCCGCGATCGCGTCGCTGTTCTCCGGCTACGCCCGGGCCTATCAGTCGGTGAACGCCCGGGCGGCCGCCTTCAACCAGCGGTTCGTGCAGGCGTTGAACGGCGCGGGGACTGCGTACGCGGCCGTGGAGGCTGCCAACGCCTCGCCCTTGCAGGCCCTGGAGGCGGACGTGCTGGGTCTGATCAACGCGCCCACCAACGCGATGCTGGGCCGCCCGCTGATCGGCAACGGGGCCGACGGGGCACCGGGAACCGGGCAGCCC
>NZ_AUWQ01000112.1 GCF_000455205.1 Mycobacterium sp. UM_CSW
CCTCTACGGCCGCGGTCACCGGCGGTGCCGGCGGCAATGGCGGGCAGGGCAGCGCCGGCGGTGCCGGCGGTGCCGGTGGAGTGGTCGTCTCGAACGGAACGGGAGTCACCATCGGCGGCCATGGCGGCGGCGGTGGCGTCGGGAACGGCGCCATCGGTGGGGTCGGCGGGGCCGGCGGCAGCGTGCAGCTGCAGAATGCCGCCTCTACGGCCGCGGTCACCGGCGGCGACGGCGGCACCGGCGGAAACGGCACCTCCGGCGGTGCCGGTGGGGCCGGTGGGGTGGTCGTCACGAACGGAACGGGAGCCACCGGCGGCGGCCATGGCGGGGCCGGCGGTACCGGCAGCACCGGCGTCGGCGGCGCCGGCGGGGCCGGCGGTGGCGTGGCTGTTCAGAATGCTGCCTCTTCGGCCATCGTCACGGGCGGCGGCGGTGGCATCGGCGGGGACGGCGCCTCCGGCGGAGCGGGTGGCGCCGGTGGGCAGGTACTCACCAACGGCACGGGAACCGTCAAAGCCGGCGTGGGTGGCGACGGCGGCAACGGCACTACCGGTGTGGGTGGTGCCGGCGGGGCCGGCGGTGGCGTGGCCATCCAGAGTGCGTCCTCGTCGGTCGCCGTCACGGGCGGCGTGGGTGGTCATGGCGGCAACGGCGCCTCCGGTGGTGCCGGCGGCATCGGCGGGGCCGTCCTCACCAACGGAACGGGCAACACCACCGGCGGCCACGGTGGTGCCGGCGGCACCGGCACCAGTGGCGTCGGTGGGGCGGGTGGCAACGGCGGTGGCGTGGCCATCCAGAGCACCTCCTCCTCGGCGACCGGCACCGGCGGCGACGGTGGCGACGGTGGAAACGGCGGCTCCGGTGGTGCCGGTGGGACCGGTGGGGCGGTCCAAACCAACGGAACGGGCAACACGACCGGCGGCCATGGGGGCGCCGGTGGCACCGGCAGCAGCGGTGTCGGTGGGGCCGGTGGCAACGGCGGTGGCGTGGCCATCCAGAGCACCTCCTCCGGCACCGGCACCGGCGGCGATGGCGGCAAGGGCGGTAACGGCAGTTCTGGCGGGGCCGGTGGCGCCGGCGGGTCGGTCATCACGAACGGAACGGGAGTGACCACCGGCGGCCACGGCGGGGCGGGCGGCGACGGCAGCCTCGGCGTCGGCGGGGTCGGTGGGACCGGCGGCGGCGTGACCATCCAGACCACTTCCTCCGCAGCCGTCGGCACCGGGGGCGATGGGGGCGCCGGAGGAAACGGCTCCTCCGGCGGCGCCGGTGGGACCGGTGGTGCGGTCGTGACGAACGGATTCGGGAACGTCGACGGCGGCCACGGCGGCGCCGGTGGCACCGGCACCCTCGGAGTCGGTGGGGCCGGCGGCGACGGCGGTGACGTGACCATCCAGACCGCCACCTCGTCGGCCGTCGGCACCGGCGGCGCCGCTGGCAAGGGCGGGACGGGCGCGTCCGGTGGCGCCGGTGGTATCGGTGGGCAGGCCGTCACGAACGGATTCGGAAACGTCGACGGCGGCCGTGGCGGTGACGGCGGCGCGGCCACGAACGGCGTCGGCGGCACCGGCGGGGCCGGCGGACTTGCGGCAATCACGTCTACCTTCTCCGCGGCTACCGCCACCGGCGGCAACGGTGGGGACGGTGGGACCGGTGCACCCGGCGGTCCTGGTGGGGACGGTGGAACGGCCACGACCCAGGGAATCGGAACCGCCACCCCCGGCAATCCCGGTAACCCCGGCTAATGGCGGCATTGGCGGGCCTCAACGGCCGTCCGTTCGCCCGGTCGGCGCCTGGAGAGCCGGTTTCTATTCAACACGCGTATACCGACGGGTATGGTCTGACTTCGTGATCGAGCTAGATGGCGTAGCAAAGGCTTTCGGCGGAAAAATACACGCATTGCAGGACGTGAGTTTTTTCGTTCCGACGGGGTCGGTGTGCGCCCTGCTCGGTCACAACGGCGCCGGCAAGTCCACCGCGATCAAGATCCTCTCGACGTTGCTGCGCCCCACTTCCGGCCGAGCCATCGTGGCCGGGCACGACGTCGTCCGGGAGCCGGCGCGGGTGCGGGCAAGCATCGGGAGCATCGGGCAGCTGGCCGCGCTCGATTTCGAGCTCACCGGCCGGGAGAATTTGGTGCTGTTCGGCCGGCTGCGGGGCATGCGGCGCAAAGAGGCGCGGCTGCGCGCCGACGCACTGATCGATGAGTTCGATATGTCGCACGCCGCCGACCGTCCGGTGCACACCTATTCCGGTGGCATGGTGCGCCGCATCGACATCGCAGCCGGACTGATGGTTCCACCCGAAGTGCTCTTCCTCGACGAGCCGACCACCGGGCTGGACCCCCGCAGTCGCCGGGATGTGTGGAACCTGGTGTCGTCCCTGTCATCGCAGGGCGTCACGATCCTGCTCACGACCCAATATCTCGAAGAAGCCGACGTGCTCAGCGACTCGATCGTCGTTCTGAACAAGGGTTGCGTCGTCGCCAACGGGACCGCCGAAGACCTCAAGCGCCGCGTCGGCTTGGGCTATTGCACGGTGAGTCCGGTGAATCCGGCCGACCTGGCCAAGATCCTGGAGGCGGTCGCCGACCTCGAGGGCGCCGAAGCCGATTACGAGGCCAACACCGTGTCGGTGCTCTCGCCCGACGGTGTCGCGACGCTCGGCGAGGTGTTCCGCCGGGTGGACCGGCTTGGCGTTGAGCTACTCGACATAGCGCTGCGCAAGCCGTCCCTGGACGAAGCCTTCCTGCACCTCACGGCGAAAGTCACCACGTGACCGCGCTTGCCGCTCTCACCGAGCGTGCCGTGCAGAACGCGATGCGCAATGATCTGATATTCGCGGCGGTGTCGCCAGCCCTGAACTTCGTCGTCTTCAACTTCATGTTGGGCAACGTGATCGACACCGGCGGCATGGGCTACCCCCAATACGTCCTGCCGGTCGTCGTCATCCAGGTGATCTTTCTCGGTGCCCTGACGACCATCGACCGTGCCGCCCAAGACGAGCGGAGCGACTTCGCGGATCGGCTCCGCACGCTTCCCATCTCCGCGGTCACACCGCTGATGGCCCGCATGTCCTATTGCCTGTTCCGCGGCGCCGTCGGCCTGTTCGCCGCGATCGCCATCGGATACGCGTTCGGCTTCCGGATGTTCGGCGGGTTGGTCTATGCCGCCGCCTTCGCCGTCCTCGTTCTCGTGTTGACGCTCGCGCTATCGCTCGCCGCCGATGCGGCCGGCGTTCTGTCCGTAGCCTCGCAAGGCCGGTTCGCGAGCAGCGGGGTGTTGGACCAGTTGCTCCTGGTCCCCCAGATGCTGCTGGTCATGCTGTCCACCGGGATGGCGCCGGCCGATTCGTTCCCCGATTGGCTGCATCCGTTCGTGCGCAACCAGCCGGTTTCGCAGGTGACGCAAACCCTGCGCGGATTCACCACCGGCCATGTCGTGGCGAGCAATCTGGCGACCAGCCTGGCGTGGTGTCTTGGGCTGCTGGTGGTGTTCGGTGCCGTTGCGGTGCGGGTTCAGGGTCGGCCGCAATGACCGCGCACGCTCCGCCGCGGACTTCCCTGGCCGGCGAAACTCTGCTGTTCGCAAGTCATTTGCTCACCCGGTGGCGGCGCCAGCCGATGGTGCTGATCCAGGCTCTGGTGTTCCCGACCTTTCTGCTGATCGCCTACAAACTGTTGGTAGGCAAGTCGATAATCAGGATCACCGGCACCGAAAGCCTCTACGGCCTCGTGCCGATGTGTGCCGTCGCCGGTGCGATGTTCGGAGCGCTCGCGACCGGCCGCCGCCTGTGGATCGACCGCGACAGCGGCCTGATCGGACGACTGTGGGTGTTTCCCGTACACCGGGCTAGCGCGCTGACCGGCCGGCTGCTCGCCGAGGCCGCGCGCACGCTGGTAAGTGCCTCGCTGATCACGGCGGTCGGTGTCGGGCTCGGGCTTCGCTTCAAGAGCTGGCTCGGTGTCATCCCGTTCGTCCTGGTGCCGGTGCTCGTAGTTGTGGTCTTCTCGATGGCGGTGATCGCCATCGCGGTGCGGGCCAGGACCGGTTCCGCGCTCATGTGGCTGGGGGTGCCGGCCACCGGCGCGGTGTTCGCCAGCTCCGGTGTCATACCGACCCAAACGCTGCCTGCGTGGGTACGGCTGGAGATTCGCGTTCAACCGCTGTGGGCAACGATCGAGTCGATGCGGGGACTTGCCCAAGGGGGTCCCGTGCTGTGGCCGCTCCTGGTGACCCTTGTGTGGTGCCTCGGCTTGGCCGCGCTGCTCGGGCCGCTGGCCGTCCGCGGTTACCGCGCCGCGGCCGAATCCGGACACTGACGCAACGAAAGGTCAAGACGCGCAATGAAATTCGCGCTGGCGTGCTATGGGGCGCGCGGCGATGTCGAGCCGTCCGTCGTCGTGGGCCGTGAGCTGGTGCGCCGGGGACACGACGTGCGCATGGCCGTTCCCCCCAACCTCGTTGGCTTCGCCGAGGGGGCCGGAGTTGCGGCCGTCGGCTACGGTCTGGACTCCCGGATCATCATGGACGTGCAGCGCGACTACTGGACGCTGTTATTTCGGAAGCCTTGGAGGATGCAGGAACTGGACAGGCTGGGACGCGAAATCTCGGAGATCGTGGCGCAGTGCTGGACTGAGGAAGCGTTCAATACGCTGACGTCGCTGGCGGACGGCGCCGACCTGATCATCTCCGGCTACGGTTTCGAGCAGTTTCCCTTCAACGTCGCTGAGTACTACGACGTTCCGTTCGCCATGCTGCATTGGTTCCCGATCCGGGCCAATGGGAAAGTCATGCCACTGCTGCCGGCGCCGTTGGGCCGCGCCGCGATGCGCGGGTACGAGCGACTGACGTGGGGCGGCCCGGCGAAGAAAGCTGAGGACGAGCAACGGCGGCTACTCGGCCTGCCTGCTGCGACGCGGCCCTGGCCGCGCCGGATCGAAGAGCGCGGATCCCTTGAAATCCAGGGCTACGACCGGCTTTTCATTCCCGGGCTGGAGGCCGAGTGGGCGAAATGGGATGGCAAACGCCCCCTCGTCGGCACGCTGACGTTGGGGTTTTCCCAGGACGCCGACGACGAGGTCCTGTCTTGGATCGCGGCGGGTACACCGCCGATCTGCTTCGCCTTCGGCAGTCTCGCGGTCGAATCCGCGGCCTCCGTGCTGGCCATGATCGCCGCGGCTTGCGCGCGGCTGGGCGAGCGGGCGCTGGTTTGCGCCGGCGTCAGCGACTTCAGCGACATCCACGAGTTCGACCACGTCAAGGTGGTGGGTGCGGTGAATTACGAGGCGATTTTTCCGGCCTGCCGCGCGGTCGTGCATCACGGCGGCGCGGCCACCACGGCTACGTGCCTGCGCTCGGGAGTCCCGCAGGTGGTGCTCTGGACGTTCTACGACCAGCCATTGGAGGGGGCGGCGCTCAAACGGTTGGGGGTGGGCACTTCTCGGCGCCTTTCGACCACCACCGAGGACACACTGGTCAAAGACCTACGCCGGATCCTCGCCCCGCAATATCTCAGCCGGGCCCGCGAGCTTGCCCCACGGATGACCAAACCTGCGGAAAGCGTCGCGGCTGCCACCGATCTTGTCGAGAATTTCGCCCGCTTGCAGCGGGTTGGGTGATCAAACGGGTGCGGGCGCTAGGAATGCCAATGCGGGTGCAGGTTTTGCACGATTCCGAGCGTCGGATGGCGACGATTTGGCTCCACAATTCCGGGTGCGAAAACGCCGTTTTCGAAGAGGTATGGTCCAAGCTGTGATTGAGGCTTCCGTCCAGGCTGTGCTGCGGGAACGCGCGAGTTCCCAGCCCGACGACCTGGCGTTCACGTTTGTCGATTACGAGCAGGACTGGGAGGGCGTTGCGGAACGCCTGACGTGGTCGCAGCTGTATCGCCGGACGCTCAATCTCGCAACGGCACTCGAAGGTTGCGGGTCAGTGGGTGATCGGGTGGTGATCGCGGCGCCGCAGGGACTCGGGTACGTCGTCGGCTTCCTCGGCGCGTTGCAAGCCGGTCGCATCGCGGTCCCGCTGTCGGTTCCGCTGGGTGGCGTCACCGACGAGCGGTTCATTTCGGTCCTGAGCGACGCGTCGCCGTCGGTGATCCTCACGACCTCCTCGGTCGCGGGCAACATCGCGGAGTACCTCAAGTCCAAGCCGGTCGAATCCGCGCCATCGGTCATCGAGGTCGATCTGCTGGAGCTGGACTCCGAAAACGGTTCTCCTGCCGAGGTCGAGAGTCACCCCGAGATCGCGTACTTGCAGTACACGTCCGGGTCGACCCGCGCTCCGAAGGGCGTCGAGATCTCGCACCAAAACATCTTCGCCAACTTCGGGCAGATCAACGCGGACATCTTCGGCGGGGCCGCCCCGCCGGACACCACGATGGTCTCCTGGCTGCCCTTCTATCACGACATGGGTTTGTATCTGGCAATTATATTTCCGGTCCTGGCGGGGTTTCCCGCCCTGGTGACCAGCCCGGTGTCCTTCCTGCAACGACCCGCCCGGTGGGTGCAAGCGCTGGCGAGCAACAGTCACGCGTTCTCGGCGGCGCCGAACTTCGCGTTCGAATTGGCGGCGCGAAAAACGTCAGACGAGGACATGTCCGGGCTAGATCTCGGCAACGTGCTCGGCATCCTCAACGGCAGTGAGCGGGTGCAGCCCACGACGCTGCAACGCTTCGCGGAGCGGTTCGCCCGTTTCAACTTTCATGACCGCATGCTGCGGCCCGCGTACGGAATGGCGGAAGCAACCGTCTACATCGCGACGCGCGAAGCGGGCCAGTCGCCGGAAGTCGTTCACTTCGAGTCCGAGAAGCTGACCGCCGGCCACGCGAAGCGATGCACCAGCGACGGCGGTACACCCCTGGTCAGTTACGGCGTGCCAAGGTCGCCGGCGGTGCGCATCGTCGACCCCGACACCAGCACCGAGTGTTCGGCGGGAACCGTCGGTGAGATCTGGGTGCAAGGTGGCAATGTCGCGCAAGGGTATTGGGGGAATCCGCCGGGCACCGAAGGCATGTTCGGGGCGACCCTGGTCGGTGCGTCGGCCGGCACATCCGAAGGCCCGTGGCTGCGGACCGGCGATCTGGGCTTCTTCTCCGACGGCGAGCTGTTCATCCTCGGCCGCATCAAGGACCTCTTGATCATCTACGGGCGCAACCATTCTCCCGACGACATCGAGGCGACGATCCAGGAGGTCACCCGAGGCCGGTGCGTGGCGATCGGGGTTTCGGATGACAGCGGCGTCGAGCAGCTGGTCGCCATCGCCGAACTCAAGAATGCGGACTCCGACGAGGCCGCGACGCAGCGGATGGGCGTCCTAAGGCGTGAAGTCACCACGGCGATATCGAAGGCGCACGGTCTGGGCGTGGCGGATCTCGTTCTGGTGCCGCCTGGTTCGATTCCCATCACCACGAGCGGCAAGGTCAGGCGACGGGACTGCGTACAGCTGTATCTGCGCGACGAGTTCACCCGCTTAGACGGGTCGATCCGCCGACTCGAGCAGCCCAAGGTCGAGGACGCCGACGCGGGCGTCGGCGCCGACTCCGGATGGACGCAACGCTTGCGCACGCTTCGCCGCCAACAGCAGACGCTCCGCCGCCAAGAGCACGACCTGCTGCTGGAGGTGGTGCGCTCGCAGGCGGCGGCGGTGTTGGGGCGTCCCAGCCTTGACGACATTGACCCCGAATCCGCGTTCGGGGACTTGGGTTTCGACTCGGTGAAGGCGACGCAGTTGTTGGATCGGCTCAGGACCGAAACCGAGCTGCCGTTGCCGCCCACGCTGGCGTTCGATTACCCGACCCCCGACGAGTTGGCCACCCACCTGGGCGGGTTGTTGGATGGGTCCGTCGTGGCGGCTCCCGCGGTGGAATCGCGGGTGGGGGTGGACGAGCCGATTGCCGTGGTGGGCATGGCGTGTCGGTTCCCGGGTGGGGTGGATTCGCCGGCGGCGTTGTGGGATTTGGTGGCCAGCGGCACCGACGCCGTCGGGGCGTTTCCGGCCGACCGGGGTTGGAATTTGGGGGAGTTGTTCGATCCGGATCCCGATGCGGTGGGCAAGACCTACACCCGCGCGGGTGGGTTCTTGGCCGAGGCGGCGGAGTTCGACGCCGAGTTCTTCGGCATCTCCGCACGCGAGGCGCTGACGATGGATCCGCAGCAGCGGCTGCTGCTGGAGGTGTGCTGGGAAGCGTTGGAAACAGCGCGGATTGATCCGGCCGGTCTGGTCGGTTCGGAGACGGGGGTGTTCGTCGGGGCTTGGTCACAGGCTTATGGTGCGGGCGGTTCGGAGGGGCTCGAGGGTTACGCGCTGACGGGTTTGTCGACGAGCGTGGCCTCGGGGCGGGTCGCTTACGCGCTGGGGTTGCAGGGTCCGGCGATCACGATTGATACGGCGTGTTCGTCGTCGTTGGTGGCCACGCATTTGGCGTGTCAGTCGCTGCGCAATGGGGAGTCTTCTTTGGCGTTGGCCGGAGGGGTGACGGTGATGACCACGCCGTCGGTGTTCACCGAGTTCGCCCGCCAGCGCGGATTGGCCGCCGACGGGCGCTGTAAAGCCTTCTCCGCCAACGCCGATGGCACCGGCTGGGGCGAGGGTGCGGCGGTGCTGGTGCTGGAGCGGCTCAGCGATGCGCGGCGCAATAACCACCCGGTGCTGGCGGTGATCGCGGGCTCGGCGATCAACCAGGACGGCGCCTCCAACGGATTGACCGCCCCGAACGGGCCCTCCCAACAACGCGTCATCACCCAGGCCGCGGCCAACGCGGGCATCGGGCTCGATCAGGTCGATGTGGTCGAGGCGCACGGCACCGGCACCACGTTGGGCGATCCCATCGAGGCCGGCGCGCTGATCGCCACCTATGGTGCGGCCCGCTCGGCGGATCACCCGCTGTGGGTGGGCTCGATCAAATCCAATATCGGACACACCCAGGCCGCCGCCGGGGCGGCGGGGCTGATCAAGATGATCGAGGCCCTGCGCAACGACAGCTTGCCGCCGACGTTGAATGTGGAGGCCCCGAGCCCGCATGTGGATTGGTCGGCGGGAACGGTGCGGCTGTTGACCGAGGCGACACCGTGGCCGCAGGCCGATCATCCGCGCACCGCGGCGGTGTCCTCGTTCGGGATCAGCGGCACCAACGCGCACGTGATCGTGCGGCAAGCCCCCGACGCGCCGGTGGAGGCTGAAGCCCCAACCGAGGGTGTCGAGTTGGGGGTGGGGTTGTGGCCGGTGTCGGCGCGCACGCCCGCAGCGTTGCGCGCGCAGGCCGACCGGCTGCACGACTACCTGCTTGGTCACCCGGAGCTGGATCTGACCGATGTGGCCTACAGCCTGGCCACCACCCGCACCCACCACCCATATCGGGCGGTAATCACCGCCGCCGCGCGTGACGACATCTTGGCCGGCCTGGCGGCGTTGCGTGAGGGCCAGCCCCACCCCCAGCTGACCCAGCACCACTATTTGGCTCACTTGCGGGGCAAGACCGTGTTCGTGTTGCCCGGGCAGGGTGGCCAGCACCCGGGAATGGGCCGCGAACTGTATGAGCGGCATCGGGTGTTCGCGGCGATGGTCGATGACTGCGACGAGGCATTGCGCCCGTTCACCGGCTGGTCGGTGCGCGACGTCTTGCTGGAGGTCCCCGGCGCCGCAGGGTTGGAGCGGGTCGATGTGGTTCAGCCGGTGTTGTTCACCTTGATGGTGTCGCTGGCCGAGGTACTCGCCCATTACGGCATCGTCCCGGACGCGGTGATCGGTCACTCCCAGGGCGAGATCGCCGCCGCCTACCTGGCCGGGGTGTTCACCCTGCCCGAGGCGGCCAAGATCGTGGCCCGGCGCAGCCAAGCCCTGGGCGCCCTGTGCGGGGGCGGGGCGATGGCCTCGGTGCTGCTGGCCGCCGACCAACTCGAACCCCTGCTGGCGCCGTGGGGGCCGGCACTGAGCATCTCTGCGATCAACGGGCCCATCCATACCCTGATCAGTGGCGAGCCCGCCGCGCTGGAACAGTTCGCCGAAAAGTGTGAGCGCGACGGCATCCAGATCCGGGCCATCGCGGTCGATTACGCCTCGCACTGCGCCCAAGTCGAAGCGGTGCGCGAGCGCCTGCTGGCCGACCTCGGTGAGCTCAACCCGGCCCTGGCCGGCATCCCGCTGTATTCGACCGTGGGACAAGCGGTTTCGCCCGAGCCGCTGGATACGACCACGATGGACGCCGACTACTGGTATCGCAACCTGCGCGAACCGGTGCACTTTCATGACCGGGTGACCGCCCGGCTGGCCGCCAGCGAGTGCACCTTCGTGGAGCTGTCTCCACATCCGGTGTTGGCGCCCGCGCTGGCCGACACGCTGGCCCAAACGCCGGCCCGTACCCAATCCGCGGTCGTCATCACCCTGCACCGCGACCGGCCCGACCACGACAGCCTGGCCATGGCACTGGCGCAGTTGCACACTCACGGCCACAGCCCCTCATGGCCGACCCTCTTCCCGCACGCCCGCACCGTCCCACTGCCCACCTACCCCTTCGACCACCGCCGCTACTGGCTCGCCCCAGCTCCCACCGGCAACGCCGCGCCACTCGCCGCCCCGGCCGACTGGGACGCCGGCCAGGAACAGACCAGCCCCGGCACGCTGGCCGCCACGTTGGCCGCCCAGACCCCTGAGCAACGGCTTGACACCCTCACCGCGATGGTCACCGCTGCCGCCGCCGCCGTGTTGGCCCATCCCGATCCCGCCGGACTCGATCCAGACGGGCTCTTCAAGGATCTCGGCGTCGACTCGTTGACAGCCATGGAGTTACGCAACACCCTCAGCCGACACACCGGCCTGGCCCTGCCCGCAACGCTGGCCTTCGACCATCCCACGCCGGCGAGGCTCGCCGGCCACCTGGCCGACCTGCTCAACGACACCGCTGCGGGCGCGGCACCGGCGGTTACGGTCAGCGCGCATAACCACCAGCCGGTGGACAACAGGCTCGCACACGTGGATCAAGCGGTATTTCTCATGATGCGAGCGGTTCACGGCACGCAGGTCCAGTTCATCTGGGTCTACGACCGCGGCGTGAATATCGGTGGGCTGCAGCGTTTTCAGCGCAACCTTGGCCGCGGGTTGTTGGGACGCAGGGTCGAACGTTCCCCGATACCGTTCGCGCGCGATCACTGGGTGATGGCTCCGGCCCCGGAGGAGCTCGACATCGCCGCAACGCCCCGGCGGCGCGCCGACGTGAGCGCCTGGGCGGACGAGCGGGTGCGCCTACCGGTCGACCCGGAGTGGGGACCCGGCTGGCATCTCGGCGTGCTTCCGCTCGAGGGCGGCGGGGCCGCGATAAGCCTCGTGGTTTCGCACACGATCGTCGACGGGATCGGGTTGGTCCAGGCAATAGCCGACGCCGCCGAGGGCAGGACCCACGATCTGGGCTATCCGCCCGCGCGATCGCGCACCGTCGGACGCGCCTTTCGTGAGGATCTCGGGCAAACCGTCAAAGAGCTGCCCGACATCGCGCACGCCTTGGTTGCCACGGCCCGGAGGGCTTGGCCCGACCGCAAGGAATTCGCATCGTCGATCAAGGCGGCGCCGTCGTCCCCGAAGGCGACAGGCGGCGATCAGGCGGTGGAGGTGCCTGCCCTGACCGCTTACATCGATCCGGCGGAGTGGGATGCGCGCGCGAAAAGCCTTAATGTGAGCAGTAACTCGCTGGTGGCGGGAATCGCGTGCAGGCTCGCGGTGCGGGTGGGGCGGGTCCGGGACGACGGAACCGTCACCCTCCGATTTCCGGTATCGCTTCGCACCGAAGGCGATACCCGCGGCAACGCGCTCACGGTGGTCGACGTCGCGGTCGACCCGACGCACGCGACCACGGACCTCAGGGACACGCAGGCCAAGATCTCCCGAGCAATTCTGGCGGGGATGGAAAACCCCGACGAAGAATTCTTGGCGACATTCCCGCTCGCAGCGATGGTTCCGAAGCGGCTGAACCGGAGATTGGCAGGCATGGCTGCGGGCGGTGCCAGCCTTCCGGTGACGGTCTCCAATTTCGGTGACCTGTCCGCGGCGGTGAACCGGCCCGACGGCAGCGATGCCGACTATGCGTACATGCGCTCCTACGAGCCCGACATCAAGAAAAGCACCCTCGAGCACATCGGCGGACAACTGTTCGTCGGTTCGGGGCGGGGCAATGGGAAGATCTTCATCAGGATCTCCGCATATGTTCTCGGCCGGGAAAATACTAAAGATGAGCTGCGGGAGATCATTTCGCGTACCTTCGCCGAATTCGATCTGACCCCACAGATCGATAGCTGATTTCGCCAACCTAGCAGCTTGTTGAACACGCGTGTGATAATCCTCGCTTGGTGACCTCTCAACAGTCCGACAGCGTCAGACCCACCGAAGAGACGCAGAGTCGGCCCTCCGCACAACCGCGATTTCGCCCCGACATCGAGGGCTTGCGTGCCGTTGCGGTGTTGGCCGTCGTCCTCTTCCACGCGGCGGTGCCCGGCCTCAACGGTGGGTTCGTCGGCGTCGACGTGTTCTTCGTCATTTCGGGCTTCCTCATCACCGGGCTGCTGTGGCGCGAGGCGAATGCCAGCGGCAAGGTCCGGCTCGGCGGCTTCTACGGGGCCCGGGCCCGCCGACTGTTGCCGGCATCGGCCACGGTCGGCGTGATCACCGCGATCGGGTCGTTTCTCCTCCTACCGCCATTGCAGGTCGGCAGCGTCCTGCGGGACGGCATCGCCAGCGCGTTGTATGTCAGCAACTACTGGTTCATCAACGGAAGCGTCAACTACTTCGGCAGCCACCGGCCGCCGTCGCCGTTCCAGCACTACTGGTCGTTGGGTGTCGAGGAGCAGTTCTACCTGGTGTGGCCGGCGCTGATCATCGGCACGGCCTTGGTCATCCGACTGGTGGGTCGGCGCAGCAGGGTCCAGGCCACCGCCTCGAAACGCCCCTATCTGGTGGTCCTCGCGCTGGTCGCGCTCCTGTCCTTGGCGCTGTCGCTGGTGGACACTCTCTGGTTGCCTCCCGTGGCGTTCTATTCCTTGCCGACCCGGGCCTGGCAGTTGGCGGTCGGCGGCCTGGTCGCCCTCACCGCCGATCAATGGCGCCGACTGGCGCCACGAGCTGCCGCGCCGGCCGGATGGGTCGGGCTGGCCCTGATCCTGTTGGCCTGCACCTGGTTGGGCCCGACGACGCCGTATCCGGGCATCGCGGCGCTGTTGCCCGTGCTGGGCGCGGCGCTGGTGATCGGCGCCGGCTGTGCGGTCCCGTCGCAGGGGTGCGGCCGCATCCTGGCAGTGTCGCCGATGCGAGCGATCGGCCGGATTTCCTACTCGTGGTATCTGTGGCACTGGCCTGTGCTGGTACTGGCACCGGCTTTGCTGGGCCACCCGTTGGGCCTGGCCGCCAGGTTGGCGGCGGCCGTGTTCTCCGGCGGGTTGGCGGTGCTCACCCTGCGCTTTATCGAGAACCCGCTGCGATTCGCTGCTCCGATACGCCGGTCGGCGGTGGCCAGTCTCGCGCTGGGCGGCGCGGCCACCGCGGTTGCGGTGTCCGTGGGCCTGGTGCTGCTGGAGCATGTCCCGACCCCGGTCGGGCGTGGCGCGGCGGTCGCGCCGCTGACCATCACCGCGGCGTCGGTTCCCGCTGGATCCAACATCGACGCCTACGACGCGGCGGTGCGGCAAGCGTTCGGCCAAGTGCAGGCGGCAGTCGCGGCGTCGGCGGACCTCAAAGCAGTCCCGTCGAACCTGAGCCCGCCCTTCGCGACGTCCGAAGATTTGTTGTTCAACGGCTGCCTGCGCAACATTGCCGAAGTCGGACAGCCCGAGTGCGCGACCGGCGATACCGCCTCGACGACAACAGTCGCCCTGGTCGGCGACTCGAACGCCGCGATGTGGAATCCGGCGTTCCAGCAGATCGCGCCGCAGCGGCACTGGCGGCTGGAGATGCTGGCCAAGGGGGCGTGTCCGTTGATGGACCTGCCCAGCACCAACCCGCTGCAGCGGATGGCCGAGCGATATTCACACTGCGAGCAGTGGCGTGGTCAAATCATCGCCCGGTTGCGTGCCGAGCGTCCACGGCTGGTTGTGCTCAGCATGTGGCGGGGCTACCGCGCCGACACCGATCGGCTGCTCGGCGTCGACGCTTTCGGCCCGGGCTGGCTCGACAGCCTGACCCGTCTGGTGGCGCAGCTGCGCGGTATCGGCACCAAGGTGCTCGTGCTCGGGCCGATCCCGGATCCGCAGTCCGAGGTGCCCATCTGCCTGTCCGGGCATCTCGATGACGCGGCGGCCTGCTCGCCGCCCACGTCGTCCGCGGTCAACGAAACCGGCATCGCGGCCGAGTCCGCCGCCACCAAAGCCGGCGGCGGACAGTACGCCGACCTCACCGAGCTGTTCTGCACCAAGGTCCGCTGCCCGGTCATCGTCGGCAACACCCTCGTGTACCAGGACTGGCGTCACGTGACGCACGAATACTCCCGGGTGTTGGCACCGGTAATCGGGGCCCTGGCCGACCGTTCGCTCGCCGACGGCTGAGACGTCAGGTGGCGAAATGCGCCTGGTTGACGTGCGCCGCCACCCGCAAGGCGTTGGCCGCGACCGTCAGGCTGGGATTCAAACCGGCGCTGGACGGGAAGAACGAGGTGTCCACGACGTAGAGGTTGTCCACTTCGTGCGCCCGGTTTTGCGGGTCCAGCACGCTGGTTTTCGGATCGGTGCCGAAGCGGCAGGTGCCGCAGACGTGGCCCAGGTTCGCGTTGTCTTTGCCGGTGCCCAGGGTGAGATTGCGGAACGGCTGCAACACCTCTTTGAGCTGCCGCACAAACGCCGCGCGGCGCTCGAGCTCGCCGGGGTGTAACCGGTACCGAAGCCGCAGCCGCTGGCGATCGTCCGCGCCGGGCCGATCGGGTGGCAGGACCCGGTTGTCCAAATACGGCAGGTCCTCCATGATCCCGGCCAGCACCAGCCCGCCGGTGACGAACCGCTGATACATCCGGCGTCCCGCAAGGCTGGTCGCGCGCAGCGCCTTCCCCCGCAAGCCGGGGCGGTTGCTCAGCCACTCCAGCGGCGGTATCTCACCGAACGACTGCACGGTGCCGTACTTCTGCCCATCGAAGAAATAGAAGTCGTTCAGCCCGATTTCCTTGTTCGGCGTCGTGATCGTGCGTTTCGGGTTTGGCCAGATCTCGATGGGCTCGAGCAGGTGGCGCATCAGGTTGCGGCCCACCCAGTCCGAGCCGTTGGCCAGTCCGCGCGGCCACTCGCCGCACCGGGAGTTGAGCAACAACAGCGGGGTGGCCAGCGCGCCGGCGGCCAGCACCACGACCTTGCCTTTCAACGCCAGCATGTCGGAGCGATGCTGGGCGATCACTCGCTGCACCTGGCTGCTGTCCGCCTCCAGGCGCACGACCCGGCATTCGGTCAGTAGCTGGGCGCCGTGCTCGGTAATCGCGGGAAGCAGGCCGTTTCGGGCGGCGTCGTTCTTGCACGAGCGGGGACAGAGATACGTCTGGCAGGTCGCGCAGCCCTCGGTGTAGTCGCAGGCCATCGGCAGGTGGTAGGGGTGCAAGCCGCGCCCCGCCAGATAGTTGACCAGCGGCTGGTTGTCGGGCGAAAACGGCGGGGCCGCAGGCAAACCCACGCCGGCGGCCTCGGGTCGCAGCGGGTCGGGCGCGCCGCGGACCCCCAGCAGTTTTTCGGCCTCGGCGTACCACGGACTCAGCTGGTCGTAGGTGATCGGCCAGGCCTCGGGGACGGTGGAATCCCCGGGGTCGCGGAAGTTTTGCCGCGGGGTGAAGTCCTGGGCGAAGAATCGCTCGCAGACCATGCCGTACAGGGCCGAGGACCCGCCGGTGCCGCTGCCGATGAACGGCACGAACCGCTTCGGGCGTCTGCCGCTGATGTCTTCGATCTCGTCGGTGGTCCGTCCGCCGCGGGCCAACGCGTCGTAGTAGGCCTCCGCGGAACGGACCGCGCCCGGTTCGGCCAATTCGGGCATGGCGGCGCGAATCGTTCCGGGGGTTCCGGGCAGTGTGGAGCGG
>NZ_AUWQ01000113.1 GCF_000455205.1 Mycobacterium sp. UM_CSW
CCGCCCGCGCCATCGCCACCGCCGCCGGACCCTGCCACCCCACCCCCACCAACCCCGACGTCACCGAACGGAAAGACGAAGCCGCCGAACCCAACTCACCCGCCAAACCCTCCCACGCCGCCGCCGCATCCAACATCGGACCCGGCCCCGCACCGCTCAAGTACAAATTCGCCGAATTAACCTCCGGCGGCAACACCAAAAAACTCATCACACGTCCTTTAGTTGAAGAAGCCCGACTGCGCGTCACGCTTGTTGAAGAAACCCGAGTCGTCGTTGCCCGAGTTGCCGATGCCCGAGTTGAAGACGTTCGAGTTGCCGATGCCGATGTTGTCGAAGCCGGTGTTTCCAATCCCCGCAAGGAAACTGCCCGAGTTGCCGATGCCGACGTTGTTGCCGTTGCCCGAGTTTCGGAAGCCCGACTCGAAGGCCAGGCCGGCGTTTTGGAAGCCGGACGTATCGCCGCCCGCGTTGAAAAAGCCGGAGCTGTCCAGGCCGGTGTTGCCGAAGCCCGAGTTCTTCACCCCGGCCGGGGTGATGCCGCTGCCGAAGCCGGTGTTCAGGTTGCCCGAGTCGAACCCGCCGGTGTTGCTCGCGCCCGAATTTCCCCATCCGGTGTTGAAGTTGCCGGCGTTGAAGTCACCGGTGTTCAGGGAGCCGGCGTTGCCGCTGCCCGTGTTCTGGAAGCCGGAGTTCCCCATCCCGAAGTTCTGGGAGCCGCCGTTGAACATGCCCATGTTGTTCGAGCCGCCGTTGAGCGCACCGAAGTTGCTGAATCCGCTGTTGAGGAAGCCGGTGTCGCCCTGACCGGAGTTGGTGAACCCGGTGCTGAAGCTGCCCGAGTTCTCGAATCCGAAGCTGTGGTTGCCGGAGTTGAAGATGCCGACGTTTCCGGTGCCCGAGTTGAAGAAGCCGATGTTCCCGGTGCCCGAGTTGCCGAATCCGATGTTGCCGGTGCCGGAATTCAGTGCGCCGAAACCGATCTGGTTGTCGCCCGTCAGCCCGAAGCCGATGTCGTTGTTGCCGGTGTTGCCGAAGCCGATGTTGTGGTTGCCGGTGTTGGCGGCGCCGACATTGTTGCTGCCGCGGTTCCCGAAGCCCATGTTCGCGTCGCCGCGGTTCCCGCTGCCCATGTTGCCGCTGCCCAGATTGCCGTTGCCGACGTTGGTGTTGCCGAGGTTTCCGGCGCCGACGTTGCCGACGCCGTTGTTCCCGAAGCCGGTGTTGTTGTTGCCGGCGTTCCCGCTGCCCAGGTTTTGGCTGCCCCGGTTGCCGTCGCCGATGTTGCCGATGCCGTTGTTTCCGTTGCCGACGTTGCCGCTGCCGATGTTGCCGCTGCCCAGGTTCTGGTTGCCGCTGTTGCCGCTGCCCACGTTCCCGTTGCCGTTGTTGCCCCCGCCCACGTTGCCGGCGCCGACGTTGCCGATGCCCAAGTTGGCCAGGACGTCCTGCGCGGCGGCCTGCATGGGCGCCCCGATCATGGACGCGTTGGCGGCCTCGGCTTCCGCGTAGAGCGCCCCGCCGGCGCTCATGGCCCGAACGAACTGCTGATGAAAGCTCGCCGCCCGTGCGCTCAGCGCCTGATACAGCTCGGCGTGCCCGGAAAACAGGGCGGCGATCGCGGCCGAGACTTCGTCGGCGCCGGCCGCCGCGACCGCGGAGGTCGGAGCGGCCGCCGCCGCGTTTGCCGCGTTCAACGCCGAGCGGATGCCCTCCAGATCCGCCGATGCGGCCGCCAGCATCTCCGGGGCCGCTACCACGTACGACATTGCCGTCCCTCCCGATCGTTCGCCGTCGGGCGAGGGGTGAAAACGCAGCGAATTGCGAACCCGGCCCCCGACGTGTGTTGGAAACGAGTCAAATATGCGGGGGTTTGCGTCGAACTAACGTCGGTCGTATCGCGTAGATACAGAGCATGAGGGGTCGTAAATGCAGCGAGGCCCGGGGTCGTAGGACCGCCCACGGCAAAGCGGCAGCCCATGTCCGCGGGCCCGCCGTGGCTTCCTCCCCCGCCGCGATGACCTCAATGGATTTGCGTTGGAACTGGACCCTGGGTGGGCGGCATGAGCGAAACTGATGTGCGCGGGGGCATACGGTCATGGAATAGGAGTGACCCTGGCGTCAGAGAGTTCATGCCCACGGGAACGGTGACCCTGCTGGTCGCCGATTTCGAGGGTTCCGAGCGACTGTGGGAGTCGCGGCCGGAGCAAATGACGGCCGCGCTCGTGCGGCTGGACCGCGCCGCCTCCGAGCTCGTCCCCACCCACGACGGCGTTCTGGTGATCGAGCCGGGTGTCGGCGACAGCTTCATGGCCGCCTTCGCGCACGCGACCGACGCGGTGGCGTGTGCTGTGGAGTTGCAGCGTGCACCGCTGGCGCCGATTCGGCTGCGGATCGGCGTGCACACCGGCGAGGTCCAGCTCGACGACGCCGGCGACTACGTCGGCTCGACCCCCGAGCGGGCGGCACTCCTGCGCGACCTGGCGCACGGCGGCCAGATCCTGCTCTCGGGCATCACCCGCGACCTGGTCGTCGACCAATTGCCGGCCGACGCCTGGCTGACCGATCTCGGCACCCATCAGCTCGGCGACCTTCCGCGCCCCGAACGGGTGGCGCAGCTGTGCCACTCCGACCTGGATGTCGAGTTCCCGCCGCTGCGCACCACGGGCAGCGTCGTCCCGCACGGCCTCCCGGTGCAGCTGACCCGGTTCGTGGGTCGGGTCACCCTGACCAACGACGTCGTCAAGGCGCTGTACGAGAACCGGCTGGTGACCCTGGCCGGCGCTGGCGGCGTCGGCAAGACCCGGCTGGCGGTCCAGGTGGCCGCGCAGGCGGCGGCCGAGTTCGACGGCAATGTCTGGTTCGTCGACCTGACGCCGGTCACCGACCCCGACGTGGTGCCGGTCGCGGCGCTTCGGGCGCTGGGCCTGCCCGACCAGCCGGGGCGCTCGGCGACGGACACCCTGCTGCGGTTCCTCGGCGATCGGCGGGTGTTGCTCGTCCTGGACAATTGCGAGCACCTGATCGACGAGTGCGCCGACCTGACCGTCGCGCTGCTGGGGGCGTGCCCGCAGTTGACGGTCCTGACCACCAGCCGCGAGCCGATCGGGGTGGCCGGCGAGGTGACCTGGCGGGTGCCGTCGCTGTCGCTCGCCGACGAAGCGATCGAACTGTTCGTCGACCGTGCGCGCCTGGCCCGGCCCGACTTCGACATCGCCGTCGACGACACCGCCGCGGTGCGCGAGATCTGCGAGCGCCTGGACGGCCTGCCTTTGGGGATCGAGCTGGCGGCGGCGCGGGTGCGGATGATGTCGCTGACCGAGATCCTCGACGGGCTGCGTAACCGGTTCCGGCTGGTCACCGGCGTCCGCCCCGGGACGCGGCGCAAACGGACGTTGGGTGAATCGGTCGACTGGTCCCACGAGCTGCTGAGCGAGCCGGAGCGCGTGCTGTTCCGCCGGCTGGCGGTCTTCCGGGCCGGATTCGACCTCGACGCCGCGCGGGTCGTCGGCGACGGCGACCCGGCGCAGCAACTCCAGATCCTCGACCGGCTCGCCCAGCTGGTGGACAAGTCCCTCGTGGTGGCGGAAAACGCCGGCGACAGGACCCGCTTCCGGCTGCTCGACACGGTGCGCCATTACGCGATGGCCAAGCTGATTGAATCCGGTGAGGCCGACGAGGTGCACGCGCGGCACCGCGACTACTACGCGGCGCTGGCGGCCCTGCTGGACAGCCCCGCGGACCCCGACCACCAGCGCCGCATCGAACAGGTCGAGATCGAGATCGACAACCTGCGGGCCGCATTCGCGTGGAGCCGCCAAACCGGGGACATCGAGCGGGCGCTGGAGCTGACGTCGTCGCTGCAGCCGCTGTGGCAGACCCGCGGACGCATCCAGGAGGGGCTGGCGTGGTTCGACGCCACCCTCCCCGAGGACAACGCCGGGATCTCGGCCGTGGTGCGCGGGCGCGCCCTCGCGGACAAGGCGGCCCTGGACGCGTCGCGCAGCATCGGCGACAACCTCGAGCAGGCACAACAGGCCGTGGCGATCGCACGCCAGATCGACGACCCCGCGCTGCTGGCGCGCGCGCTCACCGCCTGCGGTGCTATCGCCTCCTACAGCGCCGACGCGGCCCGCCCGTATCTGGCCGAGGCCATCGGCATCGCCCGCACGCTGGACGACCAATGGCGGCTGATCCAGATCCTGACCTGGCAGGCGAACGGCGCGTTCTACGCCGGCGATCCGGTCGCCGCCGAGGCGACCTCCCGCGAAGGCTGCGAACTCGCCGCCTCGATCGGCGACCGGTTCCATGCGCGCTCGTGCCGCTGGACCCTCGGCCTGGCGCACATGATGAAGGGCGAGTTGGTCAAGGCCGTCGAGCAGTTCAGCGAGGTGACCGCCGATGCCGACGCGGCGCACGATGTCCTGTTCCGGTGGGGCGCGCGACTGAGCCTCAGCCTGGTGCTCTCCTTCCAGGGCGAGGTGGAGGCGGCCGCGGCCGCGGCGCGCGCGTCCCTGGAAGCCGCGTCGGATTTGTGGCCCTACAACGAGGGATTCAGCTATGCGGTGTTGGCCACCGCGGCGCTGGCCGCCGGTGACGTCGCGGCGGCGACCGCGGCCACCGAGGCGGCGCAGCAGCGGGTGGCCGTCGAGGGCGAGCTGGGTGCGGCGATCGCCAACCCGATCGTCGAGGTCGCCCTGGCCCGAGGCGATCTGATCGAGGCCGGACGCTGGGCGGACCACCAGGTCGCGTCGTCGGCGGGCTGGCACCTGGCCCGGGCGCTGACCCGGCGCGCGCGCGTCGCGATCGCCAAGGGCGAGCCGGATCAGGCGGAGCGCGACGCCCACAAGGCGCTCGGCTGCGCTGCGGAGTACGGGGCGCACCTCGCCGTCCCCGACATCCTCGAGTGCCTGGGCCGACTGGCCGCCGATGGCCAGAGCCATCGCGACGCGGCGCGGCTGCTGGGTGCCGCGGACACGATCCGGCGGCAGATCGGCGCGGTGCGGTTCCGGATCTACGACGCGGATCACGCGCGCACGGTCGCGGCGCTGCGCGAGGCCATGGGCGCGCAGGACTTCGACGCCGCGTGGGCCGAGGGCGTCGGGCTATCGCTCGACGAGGCCGTCGCCTACGCGCGCCGCGGCCGGGGGGAGCGCAAGCGCCCGACCAGCGGCTGGGCGTCGCTGACCCCGACCGAACGGGACGTCGCGCGGCTGGTCGCCGACGGGCTGGCCAACAACGAGATCGCCGCCCGGCTGTTCATCTCCCGGCGGACGGTGCAAACCCACCTCACGCACGTCTACGCGAAGCTGGGCATCACGTCTCGCGTGCAACTCGCCCAGGAAGTGGCCGGCCGCGGCTAAGCGCCGCATGGCATAGCCAAATATGCCTAAGCACCGCGAACGGGCAGATCTACGACCCCCTGCCGCGCGCTATTTACGAGCTTTGACCGACGTTCATCGCCCCGATGGTTCGCATCCTTGAGTCGATTGCTTGATGGCGACCGGGAGGAAAGCGATGTCGTTCGTGATAGTGGACCCCGAACTGGTGGCGGCCGCGGCGGCCGATGTGGAGAACATCGGATCGGCGCTCAGCGCCGCCCACGCGGCGGCGGCGGGCCCGACAACCGCGGTGCTGGCCGCCGGCGCCGATGAGGTGTCGGCGGCGTTGGCCACCCTGTTCTCCGGCCACGCCCAGGCGTTTCAGGCCCTCGGCGCCGAGGCGGCGCTGTTCCATCAGCAATTCACGCAGACGATGAGCAGCAGCGGGACCATGTTCGCGGCCGCCGAAGCCGCGAACGTGTCGCCGCTGCAGACCGTGCTCGATGGGATCAACGCGCCCATCCAGGCCGCGACGGGGCGCCCCCTGATCGGCAACGGCGCCAACGGCGCCGCGGGGACCGGTCAAAACGGCGGCGACGGCGGTTGGTTGATCGGTAACGGCGGCGCCGGCGGGTCCGGAACCAACGGTGCCACGGGCGGTAACGGCGGCAACGGCGGGGCCGCCGGGTTGATCGGCAACGGCGGCGCCGGTGGCGCCGGCGGAGCCGCCTTGGTAGGCCCGGGTGGAGCCGGCGGCCACGGCGGCGCCG
>NZ_AUWQ01000114.1 GCF_000455205.1 Mycobacterium sp. UM_CSW
CCGGCTCGGCGCCGGTGGCGTCGGTGACGACCACCGAGTCGATCTCCAGGCGCAGCAGCCGGTACCGAGGCCCTCCCGCGCGCGCCGCCGACCGCGGGGTCTCCACCTCTAGCAAGGCCGGATTCGGGTCCTCGGTGGCGATCAGGTCCAGCGTGCCGGTCACCGCGTCGTCCGGGACCTCCTGCAGGCGGCCGCGCACCCACACCAACGAACGGACCGGCTCGCGCACCGGCAGCGGCGCATAGTCCGTCAGCTCCAGCAGCGCCTGCGATCCGGAGATCAGGCGGTCGCGCGGGGCCGGGAGGACGACCGCGAAGGATCCGTCGGCCAGCAGGTGGTGCACCGGGGTGGCGATGGGGTCCGCGCCCTCGATGGCCAGGAGCGCGCCGGCAGCCTTGGCGCAGGCGCTGCGGATGCGTTCTGCGGTCGTCGGTGCGGGGTGGCTCAGCGAAATCATCGGACTCCTCGAGGCGAATTAGGTAAGCCTAAGTTAACTTACGACCCATCCCGTCGCAAGACCCGTTTGACGTGGCGCGCCGTTAGGGTTGGGGCGTGGTCCGCATCGCATACCTCGGTCCCGAAGGGACGTTCACGGAGGCGGCGCTGCTGCAAATCACGGCCGCCGGCCTCGTCCCCGACCAGGGACCTGGGGCCGTGCGCACGATGCCGTTCGAGAGCACGCCCGCGGCGCTGAACGCGGTCCGCGACGGCGACGCCGACTACGCGTGCGTGCCGATCGAGAACTCGATCGACGGCTCGGTGATACCCACGCTGGATAGCCTGGCGATCGGCTCGCCCCTGCAGGTGTTCGCCGAGACCACCCTGGACGTGGCCTTCAGCATCGTCGTCAAGGCGGGTCTCGGCGCGGCCGACGTCCGCACGCTGGCGGCGTTCCCGGTGGCGGTGGCGCAGGTGCGGCAGTGGCTGGCCGCCCACCTGCCCGGCGTCGAGCTGCGGCCGGCCTACTCCAACGCCGACGCGGCGCGCCAGGTGGCCGAGGGACAGGCCGACGCCGCGGTCACCTCGCCGCTGGCCGCCGAGCATTGGGGGCTGGGGTCGCTGGCCGACGGCGTCGTCGACGAACCGAATGCCCGCACCCGCTTCGTCCTGATCGGGCTGCCCGGGCCGCCGCCGGCCCGCACCGGAGCGGATCGAACGTCGGTGGTGCTGCGCATCGACAACGTGCCGGGCGCGCTGCTGTCCGCGCTGGCCGAATTCGGCATCCGCGGCATCGACCTGACCCGGATCGAATCCCGGCCGACCAGAACGGAACTCGGAACCTACCTGTTCTTCGCCGATTGTGTCGGCCACATCGACGACGGCGCCGTCGCCGAGGCACTCAAGGCGCTGCACCGTCGTTGTGCGGATGTGAGATACCTGGGTTCCTGGCCGACCGGATCGGCCGCCGGGGTGCTGCCACCGCCGGAGGACGAGGCGGCGCGCTGGCTCGCGCGGCTGCGGGAAGGCAAGCCCGAGCAGAGTTTCGAGACCGGGGGGTCGGCGCGATGAGCGGTCGCTTGGTGTTGTTGCGGCACGGGCAGTCCTACGGCAACGTCGAGCGCCGGCTCGACACGAGGCCGCCCGGGGCCGAGCTGACGCCGCTGGGCCGCGACCAGGCCCGCGCGTTCGCCCGCGGCTCGGGGCGCCCGGCGATGCTCGCGCACTCTGTGGCCACGAGGGCGTCGCAGACGGCCCAGGTGATCGGCGCCGAACTCGAGATGGGCGCCGTGCAGTTCACCGGCATTCACGAGGTGCAGGTCGGCAAGCTGGAAGACCGCAGCGACGACGAGGCGGTCGCGGAATTCAACGCGATCTACGAGCAGTGGCATCGCGGCGATCTCGACGTGCCCCTGCCGGGCGGGGAGACCGGCAACGACGTCCTGGACCGCTACGTGCCGGTGCTGACCGAGCTGCGGCTGCGCTACCTCGACGACCACGGCTGGAACGGCGACATCGTCGTCGTCAGTCATGGCGCGGCGATCCGGCTGGCCTCCGCGGTCCTGGCCGGGGTGGACGGCAATTTCGCGCTGGACAACCACCTGGAGAACGCCGATTCGGTGGTGCTCGCCCCGATCACCGACGGGCGGTGGAGCTGCGTGCGCTGGGGGTCCTTGACGCCGCCGTTCTACCCCCAGGCCGACGCGAGCCCGGTCGCCGACGCGGTCGGCTCAAGCACCGATCCGATGGGCTGACGACTCTTCCGCACACCCGCAGCCGACGGCGTCGCAGTCGACGACGAACGTGTGCACCACCAGCTCGGGGCTGTCGCAGTCCGGCTCGGTGCACTCCCATCGGTGCAACGAATGACGAATGATGGTGCCGTGGCAGTGGTCTAAGCCCGCCCGGCACTCGCGGCACTCAGCGCTCATGACCCGTTCATAACATCCGGTCCGGGCGAAAGCGGGTTGCCGCGCCCGTCAGGCCCAGCCCAGTTCCTCCAGCCGGTTGTCGTCGATGCCGAAGTGGTGGGCGATTTCGTGGATCACCGTGATCGCCACCTCCTCGACGACGTCGTCGTCGGAGTCGCAGACGTCCAGCAGCGCCTCGCGGTAGATCGTGATGGCGTCCGGCAGCGAGCCGGCGTAGTCGGAGTCGCGCTCGGTCAGCGCCACCCCTTCGTACAGCCCGAGCAGTTCGGCGTCCTCGGGGTGGCGGTCCTCGACGAGCACGACGACGTTGTCCATCGCGGCCGCCAATTCGGGCGGGATCAAATCGAGCGCATCGGAGACCAGCTCGTCGAACCGGCGCGGATCCATCCGCACGGGCACGCGGCTAGCCCGCCGGGGCCGGCGCCGGTTCGGCCGGCGCGGGTGGCGGCGCCTCCGCCGGCGGGTTGGGCGCCTGCGGCGCCGGGTTGGCCGGTGGGGGCGCCCCGCCGTCCTGCGGGGGCGGGACGTCCTGCGGGGCCGGGGCCTGCGTTGCGGGCGCTTGCGGTTGCGTTACGGCCGGCTGCTGCCCGGGCAGGTGCTGGTTGTTCGGCGGTATGGCGTCGGGCGCGGTGCTGGCCTGGGTGGGCTGGCTCGGCGCCTGAACCGGGATCGGCGGCATCGTCAGCCGCTCCTCGGGAATGTCGGGTGGGGCGATCGGCGCCTGGCCGTTGATCAGCAGCTTGCCCTTGGCGCTGTTCACCAGCGTGGCCCAGCCGCCGTTGCCCAGCGTGGCGCCGATGCTGCACGCGACCTCGCGGCTACCCGCTGACCAACTCGGCAGCGACACGGTCGGGTAGATAAGCGTCAGGGTGGTGGTGCGCAGTTTGGTCGGCGCCAGGTACGCGTCCGTCATCTTGGTGCACGCGTCCTTGATGAACCCGTCCTGGTCGGGCTCGGCGGGCAGCGGACCTTGAAACTTCTCGGCCAGGTTCACCGTGCCGGTGACTTCCATCGCGTGCGGCGTCGCGCAGTCGACCGGGACATCCGTGGGCTGGTTGATCGCCGGGTCGATGCCCAGGCAGGTGCCGGTGGGCCAGACCTTGGACTGGTCCACGTCGGCGACCTTGCCCTTGAACGCCTGCTGCTGATTGTTGCCACCCGGGAGTTGCAGGCCGCACAGCATGCGGCGGTCACCGGACTGGCGCCAGGCTCGGTCACCGGCCCACAGCAGGCTGACCATGAACTTGCTGTTGGGATCGAACTTGGGGCCCAGGTAATTGTGGACCGCGGGCTCGCATTGTTCCTGCGTCATCTGCTGGATCCGGGCGGGCGACGGGGGAGCGGCGCTGGGCCCGTACTCCGAGCCGGGGAAGGTCCGCATGTCGACGGACTCGGCGACCTCGAACTTGTGGTCCTCGGTGCAGTTGACGATGCTCGCGGACTCGGGGGTGGCGTCCGGCCACATCAGGCAATCGCCGCCCTTGGCGCGATTGAACGCGGCGTCGCTCTTGGTTCCGGTGCTGGGCACCGGGTCGATGTAGCCGGCCAGCCGCCCCGGGCCGCCGCCGACTGGGATCGCGGTGACCAGTCCGGCGATCAGCAGGCCGCCGAGCGCGGTCAGCAACAGCGCCCGCCTGGTCGCCGTCGCCTGCAACCCCCGCGGCCAGCGGAAGCTGCTCGGCGGTTGCTTCGTCGCGTCGTCGCGGGAGCCGGCGTTCTCCGAACTGGAGGCGCTGGCTTCCGAAACTTCCTTCTCCGGCGCTTGCGACATCGGCTCCATTCTGACAGGGCCCCCTGAGTGGCGTGACAAAAGTTACTGATGTGGTATGTGGGGCCGGCATTGGCGGGGTGCTCTGCCATCTCGTCGGGGCCGCAAAAGTAGTGTCGGGGCCGTGATCGACCTGAAGCTGCTCCGGGAAGACCCCGATGCCGTGCGCCGTTCGCAAGTCAGCCGTGGCGAGGACCCGGCCCTCGTGGACGCCCTGCTGGCAGCCGACGCCGCGCGCCGCTCGGCGATTTCGGCCGCCGACGGCCTGCGCGCCGAACAGAAGGCCGCCAGCAAGAGCGTGGGCGCCGCGTCGCCCGAGGAACGCCCGGGCCTGCTGCAGCGCGCCAAGGAGCTCGCCGAGCAGGTGAAGGCCGCGGAGGCCGCGCAGGCCGACGCCGAGGCGGCGTTCACCGCGGCACACATGGCGATCTCGAACGTCGTCGTCGACGGGGTCCCCGCCGGCGGCGAGGACGACTACCGCGTGCTGGACGTCGTCGGCGAGCCGCCGGTGATCGAAAACCCCAGGGACCATTTGGAACTCGGCGAGTCGCTGGGCCTCATCGACATGCAGCGCGGCGCCAAGGTGGCCGGATCGCGGTTCTACTTCCTGACCGGCCGGGGCGCCCTGTTGCAGCTCGGCCTGCTGCAGCTGGCGCTGCGGCTGGCCGTCGACAACGGCTTCGTCCCGATGATCCCGCCGGTGCTGGTGCGCCCGGAGGTGATGGCGGGCACCGGATTTCTGGGCGCCCACGCCGAGGAGGTGTACCGGGTCGAGGCCGACGACCTCTACCTGGTGGGAACCTCCGAGGTACCGCTCGCCGGCTACCACTCCGACGAAATCCTGGACCTGTCCGGCGGGCCCCGCCGCTACGCGGGCTGGTCCTCGTGCTTCCGGCGGGAGGCCGGCAGCTACGGCAAGGACACCCGCGGCATCATCCGGGTGCACCAGTTCGACAAGGTGGAGGGCTTCGTCTACTGCACCCCCGACGATGCCGAGGCCGAACATCAGCGGCTGCTGGGTTGGCAGCGCGAGATGTTGGCCCTGATCGAGGTGCCGTATCGGGTGATCGACGTGGCCGCGGGAGACCTCGGCTCGTCGGCGGCGCGCAAATTCGACTGTGAGGCATGGGTTCCCACCCAGGGGACCTACCGCGAGCTGACGTCGACGTCGAACTGCACGACGTTTCAGGCGCGCCGGCTGGCGACGCGCTACCGGGACGACAACGGCAAGCCGCAGATCGCCGCCACGCTCAACGGCACGCTCGGTACCACCCGGTGGCTGGTGGCGATCCTGGAGAACCACCAGCGGCCCGACGGGAGCGTGCGGGTGCCGGCCGCGCTGGTGCCGTTCGTCGGCACCGAACTGCTCGAGCCCTAACCGACGTCGGCGAAGGTGGGGCTGCCCGCCTCCAGCGGCACGCGGGCGGCGCGCGCGGTGAAGCTGATCGCGTGATACCAGCCGCACAGCATGGTGAGGTCGAGAATCTCGCGTTCGTCGAACTCGTCGCGCAGGGCCGCCCACAGGGCGTCGCCGATGTCGCGGTGGTCGCACAGCGCGTCGACCGCGCGAATCAACAGCCGATCGCGCTCGGCGGCCCAGCATGGGTCCTCGGGACCCCCATGGGTCAGGGAACGGACCTGGTCTTCGCCGAGGCGCGCCTTTTCCGCGAAAAAGGCGATGTGCACGCCCCATTCGTACTCGCACGCACACCGCGCGCAGGTGCGGTCGATGACGATCTCGCGGTCGCGCAGCGACAGCGACAGCGCGCGGCTCAGCTCATAGCTGCCCCACAGCGTCATGGCCTCGGCCATGGGCAGGTTCCGCACCACGGCCCGAAACAACGCGATCGGCGGCACGCCCGGCGGCATCATCTTGTCCAGCTGAGCGGCCACCGCCGGCTCATACGGGGGTTCGAGCGCGCCGATCCGAGGCGTTACTATTTCCGTAACCATGAAAGACGAAACTACGTTACGGAAATCGAAACGTCAATCGGGGGTCCGCCCGGGCACCCCAGTGCGCGGGTCGACGACGGGGCGTCCGCTGATGGCCGCCCTCGACCTGCTCGGGCGGCGCTGGTCGCTGCGCATCCTGTGGGAGCTTCGGGACGGCCCGCTCGGGGCCCGCTCGTTGCGCGACCGCTGCGACGGCATGTCGCCCAGCGTTCTCTACGACCGCCTCGGCGAGCTGACCGATGCGGGCCTGGTCGTCCAACGGGACGACCAGAGCTACGAACTGAGCGAGGCGGGCCGCTCCCTCGGCAAGGCCCTGACCCCGCTGGAGCGCTGGGCCGCGCGATGGGCCGAGACGGCTCGCTGAGTCAGGCGTTCACCGGCTCGCGGCTGCGCTCGTGGCGGCGCACCCGTTCCGCCGTGGCGAAGTACCAGGCCAGCGGGAAGGAAAAGCTGGTGAAGAAGCTGGCCACGAAGAACAACCACGGCCGCCGCACGCCGCGCCGGTAGCCGTCCACGATCGTAAACACCGGCAGCAGAATGACATTCGCGATGATGTAGTCCTGGCTACCCGAACCCGCCGCCGGGTTGCCGAACTGCTGCGCCAGGAAGTGCGGGTAGCTGGCCGGACCCGAGACGATGCTGCCCTCGCCGTGCGCGGCGAGCACGAAGTGGATGTTGAAGTACCAGCCCAGCACGATCGAGGCGATGCCCGCCGCGTAGTACACGAGTTCCAGCGGCGAGAACCACGGTCCGTCGGCGGGTTTGGCGTAAATCTTCGGGTTCGACGCGATAATCCAGCCGATGACGGCGATCCCGAGGATTGCGTGAATGTAGAGCCAGATCATGGGCGAAGTGTCACCCTCATCCCGAAGTTTTGTCAATATTGACACACAAAACCTGGGGTACCTTACTGAGCATGGTCAGGCCCGCGCAGACGGCCCGCAGCGAACGCACCCGGGAGGCGCTGATACAGGCCGCCCTGGTGCGGTTCCTCGCGCAGGGCGTCGAGGAGACGTCGGCCGAGCAGATCGCGGCGGACGCGGGGGTGTCGCTGCGGACGTTCTATCGCCACTTCCGGTCCAAGCACGACCTGCTGTTTGCCGACTACACCGGGTTGAACTGGTTCCGCGCCGCGCTGGACGCCCGTCCCGCCGACGAACCGATCATCGATTCCGTGCAGTCGGCCGTCTTCTCGTTCCCGTATGACGTTGAGGCCGTGACGAAGATTGCCGCGCTGCGGGGTGGCGAGATCGATCCCGGCCGCATCGTCCGCCACATCCAGGAAGTGCAGGCCGACTTCGCCAACGCCGTCCAGGAGCAGCTGCACCGGCGTAGCTGCGCCGCGGCCGCCACGCCGGACGCCCGGCTGCGCGCCGCGGTCACCGCACGCTGCATCGCGGCCGCGGTGTTCGGTGCGATGGAGTTCTGGATGCTCGGCGACGATCGGTCGTTGGGCGAGCTGGCGCGGGTATCCCACGTCGCGCTCGAGTCGCTACGGGCCGGCATCACCGACGCCTGGACGTGACCCCGGTTTCGTCATAATTGACAAAACTTCGCGGGCATGCCAGCCTCCATTCCTGGAGGGCAGGGACATGACTGAATACGACGCGATCGTCATCGGCGCGGGACACAACGGGTTGGCCGCGGCGGTGCTGCTGCAGAAGGCCGGGCTGCGAACGGTGTGCCTGGACGCCAAGCTGTATGCCGGTGGGATGGCTTCCACCGTCGAGCTTTTCGACGGGTACCAATTCGAGATCGCCGGCTCGGTGCAGTTCCCGACGGCGTCGGTGGTCGTCGAGGAACTGGGCCTGGACACCCTCGAGACGCTCGACCTGGAGGTGATGTCGGTCGCGGTGCGCGGCGTCGGTGACGACCCGCTGGTCCAGTACAGCGACCCGATCAAGTTGTTCACCCACCTCAACGAGGTGCACGGCGCGGACGCCGTCAACGGGATGGCCGGCCTGATGGCCTGGAGCCAGGCGCCCACCCGGGCGCTCGGCCGATTCGAGGCGGGCACGGAGCCCAAGACTTTCGACGAGATGTACGCCTGCGCCACCAACGAATTCGAGCGCTCGGCGATCGACGACATGCTGTTCGGGTCGGTCACCGACGTGCTGGACCGCTACCTGCCGGACCGCGAGAAGCACGGCGCGCTGCGCGGCTCGATGACCGTGCTGGCCGTCAACACCCTGTACCGCGGTCCGTCCACCCCGGGCAGCGCGGCCGCCCTGGCCTTCGGCCTCGGGGTTCCCGACGGGGACACCATGCAGATGAAGAAGCTGCGCGGCGGCATCGGCGCGCTCACCGCGCACCTCGCCCGGCTGCTGGAGAGCCTGGGCGGCGAGGTGCGGCTGCGCACCAAGGTGACCGAGATCCTGGTCGCCGACGGGCGGGTGACCGGCGTGCGCACCGAGGCGGGCGACACCGTGACCGCACCGGTCGTCGTCTCGAACCTCGCGCCGGACCTGACGCTCAACGAGATGATCGACCCCGCGGCGCTGCCCGCGGACATCCGCGAGCGGTACGCGGGGATCGACCACCGCGGCAGCTACCTGCAGATGCACTTCGCGCTGGACGAGGCCCCCCAGTTCGCCGCGCCGTACGAGGCGCTCAACGAGCCGGCGATGCAGGCCTCGATCGGCCTCTTCTGCACCCCCGAGGAAGTCCAGCAGCAGTGGGAGGATGCCCGGCGCGGGATCGTGCCGGCTGACCCGACGGTGGTGTTGCAGATCCCCTCGCAGAACGATCCGGACCTGGCGCCCGCGGGCAAGCACGCCGCGTCGGCGTTCGCGCTGTGGTTCCCGATCGAGGGCGGGGCGGACTACGGCCAAACGAAGGTCGAAATGGGCCAGCGGGTCATCGACAAGATCACCCGGCTCGCGCCGAACTTCGAGCGCAGCATCATCCGGCACACCACGTTCACGCCCCGGCACATGGGCGTGATGTTCGGCGCCCCCGGTGGCGACTACTGCCACGGCCTGTTGAGCTCGGACCAGATCGGGCCGAACCGGCCGGGCCCGAGAGGCTTTCGCGGCCAACCGATCCCGATCCAGGGGCTGTACCTCGGCGGTGCCGGCTGCCACGGTGGCCCGGGAATCACGTTCATCCCCGGCTACAACGCCGCCCGCGCGGCGCTGGAGGACTTGGGCCGCTAACCGCGCTCGCCCAGCAGTTCGTCCAGCAGTGCGACGAACTCGTCCGGGCGCGCCGGCGTGAACGCCGGGCTGGGCCAGGTCCCCGGGACGTCCAAGGTGATCAAGGTGGACTTGAACGGCCGTTGCACGTCCAGGGGCAGCCAGCGGCGCAGGTCGGAGCTGCCCCAGATGCGGAAGCGCTGCATGAACATGCCCAACCCCTCGGCCTTGTAGCCGTCGATGGCGTCCAGCGCGATGACCTTCGACGTGCCGGACGGAAAGTGGTAGCGGCGCAACGTGATCGCCGCGCGATCCAGCTGGACCAGGCCGTCGTCGTAGGAGTGGCCGTAGCTGGCGTTCATTTCCGAGTGCTTCGCAGCTCATGCCCGCGCGCGGTCAGGCAGCGGCCGTCGCCCAGCCGCCACTGCCACCCGTGCAGGTTGCAGGTCAAGGTGTCGTCCTCGATCACACCGAATTTCGACAGGTCGGCCTTGAGGTGGGGGCATCGGCGCTGAATCTCCCAGCCGTCCATGGTGATCGACGCGGAGTCGTCGTGGGTCTCGGCGAACCAGCCGTCGGCGTAGGCGATGCGTTCGTCGGTCAGGCACTTGAAGAACGTGTACAGGTACTCGTTGTAGCCGCCCACCCGCCAGGCGGAAAACCGGGTGGACAAGAAGATGGTGTTGACCCAGTCGGGTTCGTGATCGCGCAGCACGGTGCGCACCAATTCGGGCGCGATAGCGAAGCCGTAGCGGACCTTTTCGTCGGGAATCCGTTCGCGCACAGTTCTTTTCGGGAAGTCCAGGATCACCGCCTCAGGGCCGATGACCAGTTCGACGGGATAGCCGATGCCGTCGCAGATCTCGTCGCTTTGCAGCATGATCGGCTCGAACAGCGCGCGCAGTTGTTCCAGCAGCGGCTCGCCCGCCGCCGGGGCCCAGCTCGCGCGCTCGGCGGCCAGCACCGGGGCCATCCGCTCGGCGTACTCGGCGATGTAGGCCGCTTTTCCGGTGGTGAAGATGGCCTCGACCTGGTCGTCGGGCAGCGGATGGGTCAGCGAATTCAGCGTCGAGCCGGTGAAGTCCGCGGTCGACCCGGGCATCATCAGCAGGCCGCGCTCGTGCCCGTGCGCGCGCATCTGCTCGAGGAACACCACCTGGTCGGGAAAGATGTTGGCCGGATCGCCGTGGTCGTCGTTGAGGTGGCGCAGCTCGGGGTCCAAGAAGCACGGCGGCCCGGCCGACGGCACGACCCAGGTCGCCCCGACCTGGGCGATGTACTGACGGGCGCGGTCCATGCCACGCTGCCTCTTTTGGCTGGCGAACGACTCCTTGGCACGGGCCGGCATGTCGTAGACCATCGGGTACCAGATCGCCCCGGAGTACTGCAGCAGGTGCACGTCGACCTGGCCGAAGTCCGCGGCCAACACCTCCAGATCCACCGGCCGGGCGTCGTTCATGTTGAAAACCGTTGTCTCGCCGTCGGAAACGACCAGCGCCGAATCGCCGATCGGGCCGTCGGCCGGCGCGCGCAGGGCGATGATCATGATGTCCAGGTCGCCCTTGGGCCCACTGAGCCGGTGCGTGGTCGAGTCGGTGGTCTCGAAAAACCGGTGAAACCCCAGCTTTTGCAGCTCGTTTCGCAGGTCGGGCACCGGGAAGTCGGGCAGCAGCACCACCGCGTCCTTGTTGACGTGCTCGCGCAGATTCTTGGCGTCGAAGTGGTCCCTGTGCAGGTGCGAGACGTACAGGTAGTCGCAGTCGCCCAGTTGGTCCCAGTCCAGCCCGCTGTTGTCCGGGAACGGGAACCAGGACGCGAAGTAGGCGGGATTGACCCAGGGGTCACAAAGGATGTTGCCCGCGCGGGTCGCGATCAGGAATCCGGCGTGGCCTACGCTCGTGACCTGCACTGATGCCTTTCGGGGACGTTGGGGGTGGACGGCTCGTCAGGCCCCGAGCTTAGCGCGACGCCGCGTCTTCGGGCGGCCTGCGTCGCCGGGCTCCAGCGCTTGAGGCGTTGCACAGCCCGGAGCACTAGGCTGAAGCGCTGTGGAACCGGTATACGGGACTGTCATCCAGCTCGCCCGCCTGGTCTGGCGCATCCAGGGTCTCAAGATCTCCGTCTCGGGCGTCGAGAACCTGCCGAAGACCGGCGGTGCCGTCATCGCGATCAACCACACCGGCTACCTGGACTTCACTTTCGCGGGACTGCCCGCCTACAAGCAGGGCCTCGGGCGCAAGGTGCGGTTCATGGCCAAGCAGGAGGTCTTCGACAGCAAGATCACCGGGCCGATCATGCGCAGCCTGCGGCACATCTCGGTGGACCGACAGGACGGGGCCGCGTCCTACGAAGCCGCCGTCAGGAACCTCAAAGACGGTGAGCTGGTGGGTGTCTACCCCGAAGCCACGATCAGCCGCAGCTTCGAGATCAAGGAATTCAAGTCGGGGGCGGCCCGGATGGCGGTCGACGCGGGCGTCCCGATCGTTCCGCACATCGTCTGGGGCGCGCAGCGGATCTGGACCAAGGGGCACCCCAAGAAGCTGTGGCGCCCGAAGGTGCCGATCGTGGTGCTCGCCGGCGAGCCGATCGAGCCGACGCTGGCCGTCGAGGAACTGAAGGGGCTGTTGCATTCCCGGATGCAGCATTTGCTGGAGCGGGCCCAGGAACAGTATGGACCCCACCCGGCCGGGGAATACTGGGTGCCGCGCCGGTTGGGAGGCGGCGCCCCATCGTTAGCTGAGGCGGCCCGCATGGACGCCGAGGAGGCCGCCGAGAGGGCTGCCCGCCGCGCCCGGGCCGCCGGGCCACCACCGGAGCAGTAATGGCGGAGCCGACCTTTCGCGCGCTCGAGATCCTGGCCCAGCTCGTCGTCCTGGCCACCGGCACGCGCATCAGCTACAGCGGGGAGGAGAGCATTCCCGACCGCGGCGGGGCCGTGATCGCGATCAACCACACCAGCTATGTCGACTTTCTTCCTGCCGCATTAGCCGTGCATCGCCGCCGCCGTCGGCTTAGATTCATGATCAAAGCCGAGATGCAGCAGGTGAAGGTGGTCAATTTCCTGATCAAGCACACCCGCACCATTCCCGTGGACCGTGGCGCCGGTGCGGATGCCTACGCGGTGGCCGTGCGGCGGCTGCGCGAGGGCGAGCTGGTCGGTGTCTACCCGGAGGCCACGATCAGCCGCAGCTTCGAGCTGAAGGAGTTCAAGACGGGCGCGGCCCGGATGGCCGCCGAGGCCGACGTCCCGATTGTCCCGGTGATCGTCTGGGGTGCGCATCGCATCTGGACCAAGGACCATCCTCGGAACGTCGGCCGCAAGAAGCTGCCGATCAGCGTGCAGGTGGGGGCGCCCTTGCGGGCCGCCGGAGACATCGAGTCCACCAATGCCGCGCTGCGCGAATCGATGACGGCGCTGCTGCACCGGGCGCAGCAAGACTATCCGCACCCCGCCGGCGCCTACTGGGTGCCGCGCCGGCTCGGCGGCAGCGCGCCGACCTTGGCCGAGGCGGCGCAGATAGAGGCCGACGAGGCGGCGGCACGGTCGGCCAGGAGGGCCGCCCAACGTGCCCCGCATCAGCCGCGTTAGGGGGAAGGAGAGGAACATGGCAGAGCCGTTTTTCCGCTTGGCGGAGATCGTTGTTCCCGCGTTCGCTGCGATGAACGGAACCAAGCTCAATTACGAAGGCTTGGAGAACATTCCGGCGCGCGGCGGCGCCTTGATCGCGCTCAATCACACCAGCTACCTGGACTGGATGCCCGCGTCGATCGCCGCCAAAGAACGTAAGCGGCGGCTGCGCTTCATGATCAAGGCCGAGATGGCGGACGTGAAGGCCGTCAACTTCGTGATCAAGCACTGCCAGCTGATTCCGGTGGATCGCCGGAACGGCGAAGAGGCGTACGCGGTGGCAGTCCAGAAGCTGCGCGAGGGTGAACTCGTCGGGCTCCATCCCGAGGCCACCATCAGCCGCAGTTATGAACTGCGGGAGTTCAAGTCGGGAGCGGCCCGCATGGCGCTGGAGGCCCAGGTGCCGATCATCCCCATGATCGTGTGGGGCGCGCACCGGATTTGGCCCAAGGACCATCCAAAGAAGGTGTTCCGCAACAAGGTTCCGATCACCGTGGCCGCCGGGCGGCCATTGGCACCGCAGGGCAACGCCGAGCAGCTCATCGCGGCGGTGCGCCAGACCATGAACGCGATGCTTTACCGGGTGCAGGAGCAGTATCCGCACCCCGAGGGCGAGTTCTGGGTCCCGCGCCGGCTGGGCGGTTCCGCGCCAAACCAGGACGATTCCAGGGCGATCCGGTTGGCCGAATTGCAGGAGCGGATCCAACGATCCGGCACCGACGGCGTGACGCGACCGGGCCAGACCCAAAGCGGAATCCACTGAGAGAAAGCGGATTCGCTCAATGACCTTGCCGGCGCTGATCGCCTGCGACGTCGACGGCACCTTGTTCGACGAAAGCGAGACCATCTCCCCGCGCACCCGTGACGCCGTGCGCGCCGCCGTCGCCGCCGGGACGCAGTTCGTCGTGGCGACCGGCCGGCCGCCACGCTGGATACGGCCCGTGGTGGAGGCGCTCGGCTTCGCGCCAATCGCGGTGTGCGCCAACGGCGCCGTCCTGTACGACCCCGCGAACGACCGCGTGCTGTCGTCGCGAACGCTGGCCGTGGACACGCTGGCCGAGTTGGCTGAGCTCGCGACGCGCGTCATCCCGGGCGCGGGGCTGGCCGTCGAGCGGATCGGCGAACGCGCCCACGACACGGCGACGCCTCAGTTCATCAGCTCGCCGGGCTACGAGCACGCGTGGCTGAACCCGGACAACACCGAGGTGTCGATCGCCGATCTGCTGAGCGCCCCGGCGATCAAGCTGCTGATCCGCAAGGCCGGCGCCCGCAGTTCGGACATGGCTGCCGAACTCGCCAAACATGTTGGCATCGAAGGTGATATCACCTATTCGACGAATAATGGCCTGGTCGAGATCGTGCCGCTGGGGATCAGCAAGGCCAGCGGTGTGGAAGAGGTCGCCAAGCCGCAGGGGATCACCAGCGACGAGGTGGTGGCGTTCGGCGACATGCCCAACGACATCCCGATGCTGCTGTGGGCGGGCCACGGTGTGGCCATGGGTAACGCGCATCCCGACGTGCTGGCCGCCGCCGACGAGGTCACCACGCCCAACAGCGACGACGGGGTGGGACGCGTGCTGGAACGCTGGTGGCTCTAGCCCGCGGGCGTGATTGCGGCTGCTAGTTGTTGGGGCAGGTAATTGACCATCAGCGGGACCAGTCCCATGAACGGCGTGCCGAAGATAGTCACATCAACCTTCGAGCCGAGCGGTAGGGCGCTGAAATCGACAGTGGCCGTGATGGAGTGCGGCGGAACGAGAATGCCGTCAAAAGGCAAGTGCAGGGTGATCGGCACGTTAAAGCTGGCGAAAGGTGGCGGCAGCGGCGTGGTTATCGGCACCGGCACCGTCATGTCCACGATGGTTTCGCCATTGAGGAAGCCGTTCGCCACGACGGCCGGAGCGTTCACGAGTGCGCCGAGCGCCCCCACGGGGTTGCCGGCCAACAGGGCCGTCTGGACCGCGGTCGCGCTTGTCGCGAGCCCGGTGAGCCCCGCGAGCGGCGCACCCGCGGCCGCGTAGGTGATCACCAGCGGCAACCCGAAGAAGGCGCTCAGCGATCCCGTCGTGGGATTGGTCAGTGGTAACGAAGCCGTCGCCGAAATGCTGGGAATCGTAAGCACATTGAGCACGTTGGTGAAGTTCTGCGACATCTGGCGGAGGATCGAGGGAGGCATCAGGTTCGTGAAGTACTGTGCCTCCTGCCCGGGAATGTTGGCGAGCGTGAACAGATTTCCCAGCGGGCCGAGCAGTGTGGGGGTCACCGTGGCGTTCACAATGGGATTGAGCAGAGTCCCCGTAATGGTGATCAGCGGGGTGCCCGGGTCGGCTCCCGTGACGAGGAGATTGGCAAAGGCCTGCGCCACGTCCTGCACCGCGCCGAAGTAATTGCCCGCCAGGACGGCCTGCAGGGCCACCTGGAGCTGCGCGCCGAAAGCGGGCAGGCCGGCGATAATGCCGGTCGTCGCGGCGTAGAGGTTGACGAAGAACTCCTGGGCGAAGCCGATCTGGGTCGTGACGAACCCCTGCAGGGCCGTGACCGGGTTGAACGCCAGAAGTTGCTGGATGGCGGCCTGGAAGGCCGCCGGCAGGTTCGCCAGCACGGTCGGGAAGTTCTGGATGGTGTAGGTGAGCGCCGTCGCGGCCTGCTGCCAGTAACCCATCTGGTTGGCGATGACCTGGCGCAGGAATGGGAAGGGGTCGGCCGCCCAGGCGCCGAAGACCGACTGCAGGTTCGCCGAAGTCGTGGCGATCAGCTGCCCGTACGCGCCGCCCGGGACGAAGGCGGCGGCCGCACCGCCGAACGCCTGGGCGGGGGCGTTCACCGTGCTCAGCAGGCCCTGCTCGATGTTGGCGATCTCGGTGCCCAGGTACGCCGCCGCGCTACCGTTCAAGAGACTCACGAACTCGTCGTGAAAAACCGCCGCCTGCGCCGCGGCGGCGTGGAATTCGCGGCCATAGGTGCCGAACACCTGCGAGATCGCCGCGGACACCTCGTCCGCGGCCGCGGCCGCGATCCCGGTGGTGGGGGCCGCCGCCGCCGCGGTCGCCTCGCTCAGGTTGGAGCGGATACCCGCCAGGTCGTCGGCCGCCGCCGTCACCAGCTCCGGTTCTGTGATCACGAACGACATCGCCGTCTCCCCTCGACTCGGTATCAACCGGGTGATTGCCAGGCAAAGCCGAGCCTAGTGTGACGGAGCCCACATCCGGCCCGGAATGGCGGTCAAAGTGTCGTTAGGTGGCGGTGGGGTGCGCCGGCAGCGAGAAGTGTTCGGAGGGCACCTCGGGACCGCTCGGCGATTGCAGCGGCGTCGTGATGCCGTCGACGACCTCGGTGACGTTTCCGGTGAGCCGCTCGTAATTCAGGACCCCGTGCTGGAAATTCTGCGTAATGCGCAGCGGCTCTTGGATTTCCGCGCTGGTAGGCAACCCGAGCGGGCCGCGCTCGTAGCTGAGCGAGGCCCAGGCGTCATAGATGGCGCCGGTCACCGGCTGCGCGCCGGTCTCGGGCGACCAGTACATCGCGCCCTTGGCGAAGGTCGCGAAGCGGGCGCCGCCTTCGGCGTCGTCTTCCGGCGAGGTGGGTGCGCCGAGGACGCTGTTCATGCCGCCGAGCGCGAGCCAGTGCTCGTAGATGGCGCCGCCCTGCAGCGCCTTGATCAACTCCTCCGGAGGATCATTGAAATGCGATGCGATGTCGCGGATTTCATCCATCAGCGCGTAGGCGGCGTTGCCGGGGCAGTCGGTGTTGCCGACGTCGCGGTGGGTGAAGATGGTCGGCAGGTTCGCGATGGCGCCGGCCGGGAAGGTGGTGTAGTGGCTACCGGCCGACTCCAGGGCCACCGTGCCCTTGGGGTCGACGCCGTCCATGCCCAGCCGCCAGCCGAGCAACCGGCCCACGGTCCGCAGCTGGATGGGGGTCGGCGGCACGTCATCGAAGTTGCCGATCATCGCCACACCCCAGGTGTTGCGGTTGAAGCCGCCGGTGTGGAACGCCTCCACGGCCTTGGTCAGGCCCCCCGCGCTGCCCTCGAAGACCTGACCGTACTTGTCAACCAGCGCGTTGTAGGCGATGTCGCACCAGCCCAGGGTCTTGCTGTGGTAGGTGTAAATCGCCTTGACGATCCCGGCCGATTCCAGCGGGGAGTAGTCGTTGCTGCCCGCGGTGTGATGGATGACGGCGGCGCGAATCCCATTGTCGTACTGGGGACTACCGCATCGCAGCGACTCGTCGGCGCCCCACTCCGCCCGGCTGATGATGGCGGGCGGCTGGCCCGGCATCATGACCCCCGACGGCGGCGTCCACTGGGTTCTGGCCGGCGCTTGCGGCGGGGAGATGAGGATCGCCGAGATGTTCTCCGCGTAGGGCTGTTCCCTGGACGCCGGCTTATATCCGAGGCCCGCCTCGTTGGCCGGGGCCGGGGGCGGTTGGGTCGTCGGCGCATCGATCGGTCGAGTGACCGCGATCTGGACCGTCGTCGTGGTGCCGACGAACACCGGATCGGTGCTGCGCGGGCCCTCGGTGGCTCCGGCGCTCGCCGGTCCGGCGTCGGGGGCCGCGGTCTCGTATTCGGTCTGGTACCAGGGGCCCCAGGAGCCGTCGGAACGCTTGGCGCGCACCCGGGTGGACGTACCGGCGAGATCCCCGGTGAGGGCCACCAAGGAAAACGGGGTGTCCTGGCTGAGTTCGCGAACCGTAACCCCACCCCCGAGCCCGATCAGTGGCTGCTCGGCCAGCTGGGTCTCGGGCGGCCGCGGGGGTTTCGGCGTTCCCCGGTCGCGCGTCGCGTCGCCGACCCAGCAGACGATGACGACCGTCGCCGCGATGGCGGTAAGCAACATCGTCGGCGCGCGACTCCGGGACACCAGCTGATGTTACTTGTGTTTCTGGTGTTATTAATGAGGCGACACGATCTAGCGCGCTGAAGGACCACGAAAACCTGTTCGACGGCACCGCAGAGGGCGGGCTCTGCGGTGCCGTCAGGGGACAGGTTCCTCGCGGTCCTAGTGGGGCAGAACCGGCGCGGCGGCGCCGGTCAAAGCGCCGGTGGCACCGGTCGCGGCCGGTAGCGCACCCGCGGCGGCCGGCAGCGCACCGGCGGCAGCGCCCGGCAGGGCCCCCGCGGCACCCGGCAGCGCACC